>MSTD01000032.1:36635-73262 GCA_001942045.1 Mycolicibacterium porcinum | reverse complement strand
CGCGGCCGGATCGACCCGGGTCAGCTCGGCGTGGGCCCGGAAGTCTGCTGGGGGGTGGCTTCGCCTGGCTCACTGGTTGTCATATCCGCTCCTCGTACTCCGCACGGTTGCCCGTGCATCTACCGCGCGACGCGGCGCCTGATGCTGTCGCTGTGTCCGCTATTCAAGCAGGTCGTGCTGTGCCGTGCCCATGGCTTTAGGCGCAATGCCCCGACAAACTAGTTTGGTGACGTGCTGAGCGCCATAGCGATCGTCCCCGCAACCCCGGTTCTCGTGCCCGAACTCGTGGGTGCGGCCGCGGCCGAGGTGGCTGGATTGCGCGCCGCCGCGCTTGCCGCAGCAGCGGCGCTACCGCCGCACTGGCTGGCTGTCGGCGTCGGCCCTCGCGACGCGGTGTTCGGATCTGACTGCGTCGGGACTTTTGCCGGCTACGGCGTCGACGTCCCGGTGGCACTCGGTCCGCGACCGGTGGGTGAGCCGGCCGAACTGCCGCTGTGTGCCCTGGTCGCGGGGTGGATCCGGGGCCAGGCCGCGCCCGAGGCCGGTGTCGAGGTGCACGCCTACGCCGCATCGCACCAGACCGAGGCCGCGGTGGGGCTGGGCCGGACGCTGCGCTCCCGGGTCGACGAGACCCCGGACCCGGTCGGTGTGCTGATCGTCGCCGACGGCCTGCACACCCTCACGCCGGCAGCCCCGGGCGGTTACCTGCCGGACTCGGTGGCCACACAGCAGGACCTGGATGACGCGTTGGCCACCGGAGACGTCGCGGCGCTGGCCGAACTGCCCGAGCCCGTGCTCGGCCGGGTGGCATTTCAGGTGCTGGCCGGGCTGACCTGGCCCGCACCCGGCAGCGCCCGCGAGCGGTACCGCGGCGCACCCTACGGCGTCGGCTACTTCGTCGGCGAATGGCTGCCATGACCCGGCCCATCGCGGTCATCGGCCCGACCGGCACCGGCAAATCGGCCCTGGCGCTGGCGATCGCCGAAGAATTGGGCGGCGAGATCGTGAACGCCGACGCGATGCAGCTCTACCGCGGCATGGACATCGGCACCGCCAAGCTGCCCGTCGCCGAGCGGCGCGGCATCCCACACCACCAGCTCGATGTCCTCGAGGTCACCGAGACCGCCACGGTGGCCCGCTATCAGCAGGACGCCGCGGCCGATGTGGAGGCCATTGCGGCCCGGGGCGCGGTGCCCGTGATCGTGGGCGGCTCGATGCTCTACATCCAGTCGCTGCTCGACGAATGGACGTTCCCGGCGACCGATCCGGCGGTGCGGGCCAGGTGGGAGGACAGGCTGACCGAGGTGGGGGTCGCCGCGTTGCACGCCGAGCTGACCCGGGTCGATCCGGCCGCGGGTGCGTCGATCCTGCCGACCGACGGCCGGCGGATCGTGCGGGCACTGGAGGTCGTGGAGCTCACCGGCCGGCCGTTCGCCGCCTCCGCGCCGACCATCGGCACCCCCCGCTGGGACACCGCGATCATCGGATTGGATTGGGAGACAACCATTCTCGATGAACGTCTGGAACAACGTACCGACCTGATGTTCGCCGACGGCCTGGTGGACGAGGTGCGGACCCTGATCGGCCGGGGGCTGCGCGAGGGGGTGACCGCGGAGCGGGCGCTCGGCTACGCGCAGGTGCTGGCTGACCTGGACGCCGGGGGAGACGGGAGCGCGGCGCGGGAACCGACGTTCATCGGTACCCGCCGCTATGTGCGCCGGCAGCGCTCGTGGTTCCGGCGCGACCATCGGGTGGTGTGGCTGGACGGTGCCGCCGACGGACTGGTGCACGACGCGCTGCGGGCCTGGCGGCACGTATCCTGATCAGGTGATCTTCGGCTCGATCCCTTTCGCGAAGGGACATGGCACCCAGAACGATTTCGTGGTGCTGCCCGACCTCGACGCCGCGCTGTCGCTGACGCCGGCCGCTGTGGCCGCGCTGTGCGACCGCCGCCGCGGCCTGGGCGCCGACGGCGTGCTGCGGGTGACAACCGCGGGCGCCGCGCAGGCCGCCGGTGTGTTCGACCGTCTGCCCGACGGGGTCGCGGCCTCCGACTGGTACATGGACTACCGCAACGCCGACGGCTCGATCGCGCAGATGTGCGGCAACGGGGTCCGGGTGTTCGCGCATTACTTGCGCGCCTCCGGCCTGGAATCCGCCGATGAGTTCGTGGTGGGCTCGCTGGCCGGGCCGCGCCCGGTGGTGCTGCACAGCGTCGACGACACCACCGCCGATGTCACCGTCGAGATGGGCAAGGCCAACCGGTTCGGCACCGGAACCGCGGTGGTCGGTGGCCGCAGCGTCAGCGGTGTCGCCGTCGACGTGGGCAATCCGCACCTGGCCTGTGTCGGGCTGACCGAGAGCGAGCTGGCGGCCCTCGATGTCGGTGCGCCGGTGACCTTCGACCAGCAGCTGTTCCCCGACGGCGTCAACGTCGAGGTCCTCACCGTCCCGGCCGATGGCGCGGTGTCCATGCGGGTGCACGAGCGCGGCGTCGGCGAGACCCGGTCCTGCGGCACCGGCACCGTCGCGGCCACCCTGGCGGCCCTGGCCCACCAGGGCGCGGACACCGGGACGTTGCGCGTCCGCATCCGGGGCGGGGAGGTCACCGTGACGATCACCGAGTCCACCAGCTACCTGCGGGGGCCGTCGGTGCTGGTCGCCCGCGGCGAGCTGGCCGAGCAGTGGTGGACCGCTGTCCACGGGTAATTGGGGTGCGCGCGGCCCGATGCACATGACAACCTGTAAGTACATATGACTCATCCAGAACATCCCGTCACCCCCAGCACCGGTGAGCTGGCCCTCGAAGACCGCGCCTCGTTGCGCCGCGTCGCCGGGCTGTCCACCGAGCTCACCGACGTCACCGAGGTCGAATACCGCCAGCTGCGGCTGGAGCGCGTGGTCCTGGTCGGCGTGTGGACCGAGGGCAGCGCGGCCGACGCCGACGCCAGCCTGACCGAGCTGGCGGCGCTGGCCGAGACCGCGGGCTCGGAAGTGCTCGAGGGGCTCATCCAGCGCCGCGACAAGCCCGACCCGTCCACCTACATCGGCTCGGGCAAAGCCCAGGAGCTGCGTGAGATCGTGCTGGCCACCGGCGCCGACACCGTGATCTGCGACGGTGAACTCTCACCCGCACAGCTCAACTCGCTGGAGAAAGTGGTCAAGGTCAAGGTCATCGACCGCACCGCGCTGATCTTGGACATCTTCGCCCAGCACGCCACCAGCCGGGAGGGCAAGGCGCAGGTCTCGCTGGCCCAGATGGAGTACATGCTGCCCAGGTTGCGGGGCTGGGGTGAGTCGATGTCGCGTCAGGCCGGCGGTCGCGCCGGCGGGGCCGGCGGGGGCGTGGGCACCCGCGGACCCGGCGAGACCAAGATCGAAACCGATCGTCGCCGCATTCGTGAGCGGATGGCCAAGCTGCGCCGCGAGATTCGCGACATGAAGAAGATCCGCGACACCCAGCGCAGCCGGCGGCTGTCGTCGGACGCCGCCTCGGTGGCCATCGTCGGTTACACCAACGCCGGCAAGTCCAGCTTGCTCAACGCCCTGACCGGCGCCGGTGTGCTGGTGGAGAACGCCCTGTTCGCCACGCTCGAACCCACCACGCGCCGTGGGGAATTCGACGACGGACGCCCCTTCGTGCTGACCGATACCGTCGGCTTCGTCCGGCACCTGCCCACCCAGCTGGTCGAGGCGTTCCGGTCCACCCTGGAAGAAGTGGTCGACGCCGACCTGCTGGTGCACGTGGTGGACGGATCTGACGACCACCCGCTGGCACAGATCAATGCGGTCCGCCAGGTGGTCAACGATGTCGTCGCCGAATACGACATCGCCCCGCCGCCGGAGCTGTTGGTGGTCAACAAGATCGACGCCGCCTCCGACCTCGGACTGGCCACGCTGCGGCGCGCGCTGCCCGACGCGGTGTTCGTCTCGGCGCACACCGGCGACGGGCTGGACCGGCTACGGGCCCGGATGGCGGAGATGATCCCGCCGACCGACGCGACGGTAGATGTGACGATTCCCTACGACCGCGGCGAACTGGTGGCGCGAGTGCACGCCGAAGGCCGGGTGGACGCCACCGAACACACCGCCGACGGCACCCGGATCAAGGCGCGGGTACCCATGGCGCTGGCCGCCAGCCTGAGCGAGTTCGCCACCTTCTGAGCGCCTTTCGGCTCGGAGGTCAGGCCGCGGGCTTCTTCGCGGAGCCCCCGGCCGGGTTGGCCGTGTCTTTACCGGTGTCGCCCTTGCCGGTGTCCCGTCCGCCGAGCGCCTTACGCACGGTGCTGCGGAGCGACTTCGCCACCTCACGCACCGGGTGGGCGTCGCCGGCGCGCAGTTTGGGACCTTTGCTCGCGGTGGGCGGTGTGTCCTCCACCTCGGTGGTCGTCTTGATCAACGGGTTCGCCTTGAGCACCTTGAGCTTTGGCGCTTCGGAAAGCTCGGGAGTTTCGGGCGCCTCGGCGGCGGTGGCCGAAACCTTCACGGTGTCTGGCGTTTTGGCCGTGTCTGCAGATTCGGTCGGGTCGGACCAACCCGGCAGTGGGTCGAGGCCGGGGTTGCGTGCCGCCTCAATTCCCTCGGGAATGTCGTTGATCAGGTCGCCGACCAGCTTCACCGGGTTGACCCGGGGCAGCAGCTGGAATGGCGTCGGATTGCCGTAATCGCCACGGTCATAGCCGGTTTCGATCAACGTCTGCATCGCCGGTGACACCAGATCGACCAGCGGTATCACCACGGCGGACGTGCCGGTCGCCGCGCCGAGGTCGATCAGCGGCTGCATGATCGGCAGGTATTTCGCCGGGAGCGTGATGTAGCGGGTGTCGCCGTGCTCTTGGCAGTGGGTGGCCTCCGAGCAGTTCGCCTGGGCGTTCGCGACCGCGGCCTGCACCTGCTCGGGCGTGTAGCCGTACGGCGTCGCGCCGGCCTCGTCACTGCCTTTCGGGGCGAGGTAGGTGCCGTGCACGTATTCGAACCCGGCGAGCGCATTGGCCAGAGCCAACGGGTTCAGCACCCAGGACGGTGCGTCGGCGACGCCGTCGTACTGCAGCGCGATGTCATCGGTGTTGATCACCCCGTCGGGCGCGGTGTCGGTGGGCGTCGGATTGCCGAATGTCGCATCGAGGATGGGCACGGTGCCCAGCGCGGCGAGACGCTCGAACAAGCCGCCGTTGGGCCGGTTCGGGTTGCCGATCAAGACGAATGAGACGTTGCTGGGCAACGTGGGGTCGCTTGGGTTGTTGAGATACGCGAGATCGCGCTTGTAGATGCCGGCGACGGTGGCGCCCTGCGAGTAACCGAAGATCACGACCTCGTGGTCCGGGTTGTAGTCCTGCTCCTGACCAGGGCCGGGCGGGGTCAGCTGTGCCCCGTAGGCGGTGGCCAGGCTCGAGACGCCGCTCTGCACCGAGACGTTCCACTTGGCGCCCTCGAGCCCGCCCCACCCCGCGAACGGGAACGGCCAGAACTGGGCGATGTAGGGAACGCCGACGCACGTCACGTCGGTGCAGGTGCTGCCGGGTGCCACGTAGTACTGGACCGCGTGATCCTCGTAGTTCTGCGACGACGCCGGGTTCGGGGTGCCGGTACCCGGAACTACCAGCACCGTCGCACTGAGCACCACCTCGGCGGTGAGCGTCGTGGTGACGCCGATCGCGGCTGAGCCGGACACCGCGACCGCGGCGACCAGCAGGGACCTGGCAGCAGTACGGGGTGAGAATCGCATCGGCCAGCATCTCCTTCTGCTGACGCCGCCGTCAGCGCTGAAGGGATCTTTGCACCGGCACGCAACCGCCACCGGGCAAACGGCCGAAGTTGTGACCGCCCAACGGTTTCAGCGTTGCCGGAGCACCGGTGGCTCGTGTGCCCGCACCGGGGGCAGCGCGCCGTCGAACTTCTCCACCTGCACCAGGACGTGCGCACCGGTGCAACCGCGGGCCAGCGAAGAGGTGCCGATGTCCTCGGTGAGCACGTTGGGATTGCCGTGCACGCACATCGAATCAGGGTCGGCCGGATCGGCCGGATCGAACCAGGCCCCGGTCGACAGTTGCACCACCGCCGGGCGCAGGCGGTCGTCGATCACCACGCCGGCCAGACATGCCCCGCGGTCATTGAACACCCGCACCACGTCGCCATCGGACAGCCCCCGCGCTGCGGCATCGTCGGGATGCATCCGGATCGGTTCACGCCCTTGGATTTTGGATGCCTGGCTGGTGGCGCCGCCGTCGAGTTGGCTGTGCAGGCGGGTCGCGGGCTGGTTGGCCAGCAGGTGCAACGGATACGTGCGGGCCCGTTCTCCGCCGAGCCACTCCGTCGGCTCATACCACCGCGGATGGCCGGCGCAGTCGTCATAGCCGAATCGGTCGATCTCGGCGGAGAAGATCTCGATGCGCCCGCTCGGGGTGGCCAGCGGGCGCCCGATCGGGTCGGCCCGGAAGTCGGCGAGCAGCGTCAGCCCCGGTTCGGTGGGCAGCCGCACGCTTCCGGCGGCCCAGAATTCGCCGAACTCGGGCACCTCGAAATCCAGCCCGGCAGACCACTTTTCATACATGTGGACCAGCCACTGCCGCGGCGTGCGGCCCTCGGTGAACCGCTGGCCGAACCCGAGCTGCTCGGCCAGCGCCGAGAACGTGGTGTAGTCGTCGCGAGAGTCGGCATACGGCGGCGCCAGTGCCGGCATCGCCACCAGCAGCGGGTCGTTGCGCGACCCCGAGTAGTCCTCGCGCTCATAGGCAGTGGTCGAGGGCACCACGATGTCGGCATGCTTGGCCATTGCCGTCCAGTACGGGTCGTGCACCACGATCGTGTCGACTCGGGACAGGGCCCGGCGCAACCGGGGAATGTTCTGGTGGTGATGGAACGGATTGCCGCCGGCCCAGTACACGCACTTGATGTCGGGGTAGGTCAGCCGCAGACCGTTGTAGTCGAACGGCTGCCCCGGATGCAGCAACATGTCGGTGACGGCCGCGACGGGGATGAACGTCTGCACCGGGTTGGGCCCCTGTGGCAGGACCGGCAGGCTGCAGCGCAGCGGTGGGAGGCCAGGCTCGTTCATCGAACCGTACCCGTGCCCGAAACCTCCTCCTGGAACGCCGATCTGGCCCAGCATCGCCGCCAGGGTCAGCCCCATCCATGGTGCCTGCTCGCCGTGCCGGGTCCGCTGTAGCGACCAGCTGACGGTGACCAGGGTGCGCGAGGTGGCCATCCGCCGGGCCAGGCCGGTCAGGTCCTCGGCCGGCAGGCCGCTGAGCGCCGCGGCCCACTGCGGGGTCTTGGCCACTCCGTCGTCGCGGCCCAGCAGGTACCGCTCGAACCGCTGATACCCGGTGCAGTACGTGTCGAGGAAGTCGAGATCGGCCAGCCCCTCGGTGGCCAGCACGTAGGCCAGCGCGAGCATCACCGCCACGTCGGTACCCGGCACCGGGGCCAGCCACCGGCAGGCGCCGTCGACGTCGTCGCGCAGCGGGCTGATCGACACAATCCGTCCGCCACGGTCACGCAACCGGCGCAGCGCGTCGCGGGCCGGATGTGCCGTGGTACCGCCGTGATTGATGCCGGTATTCTTCAGCGCGACACCGCCGAAACACACCAGCAGGTCGGTGTGTTCGGCGATCACGTCCCAGTCGGTGGACCGCTTGAACAGATCGTCGTGGGTGCCGACCACCCGGGGCATGATCACGCCGGTCGCGCCGAGGCTGTAGGAGTGGCGGGACGAGGTGTAGCCGCCGAGCATCTTCAGGAACCGGTGCACCTGACTCTGGGCGTGGTGGAACCGTCCGGCGCTGGCCCAGCCGTAGGACCCGCCGTAGATCGCCTCGTTGCCGTGGGTGTCGACGACCCGGCGCAACTCGTCGGCGAGCAATTCGGTGAGCTCGTCCCAGGACACCGCCACGTACTCGTCGGCACCCCGCTCGGCACTGGAGCCGGGGCCGTCGCGCAGCCAGCCGCGCCGGACCGCGGGCCCGGCGATACGGGAGCGGTGCCGGATCGAACCCGGAAGATTGCCGAGCAAGGGGGAGGGATCGGCGTCGCCGGCCCGCGGGGTGACGGCGGCGATGTCACCGTCGGCGACGTCGGCGGTGAAGGCGCCCCAGTGCGCGAGGCTCGCGGGGGACTGGGGCATGGCCCGAGTTTACGGGCGGTGCGCCCCCTCCCCGGGGCTGACCAACCACCCGGTTGGTATAGGTTGGCCCCAAATCCGTAACCAGTACCGGAGGTCACACCATGGGCAGTGCTGTGAAGTACGACCGCACGTTGTTCGAGCCGGAGCACGAGCTGTTCCGCGAGTCGTACCGGGCGTTCCTCGACAAGCATGTCGCGCCGTTCCACGACCAGTGGGAGAAGGACAAGATCGTCGATCGCGGAGTCTGGCTCGAGGCGGGCAAGCAGGGATTTCTCGGCATGGCCGTGCCCGAGGAGTACGGCGGCGGCGGCAACGACGACTTCCGGTACAACACGATCGTCTGCGAGGAAACGGTGGCCGGCCGGTACAGCGGCATCGGCTTCAGCCTGCACAACGACGTCGTCGCGCCCTATCTGCTGCGGCTGGCCAACGAGGAGCAGAAGCAGCGCTGGCTGCCCAAGTTCTGCACCGGTGAATTGATCACGGCGATCGCAATGACCGAACCCGGTACCGGCAGCGACCTGCAGGGCATCAAGACCCGCGCGGTGCGCGACGGCGACCACTACGTGCTCAACGGGTCGAAGACCTTCATCACCAACGGCATCAACTCCGACCTCGTGATCGTCGTCGCGCAGACCGACCCCGAGAAGGGCGCCCTGGGCTTCTCCCTGTTGGTGGTGGAGCGCGGTATGGAGGGCTTCGAGCGCGGCAGGCACCTCGACAAGATCGGCCTGGACGCCCAGGACACCGCGGAACTGTCGTTCACCGACGTGAAGGTGCCCGTCGAGAACCTGCTCGGCGAGGAAGGCCAGGGATTCGTCTACCTGATGCAGAACCTGCCGCAGGAACGCATCTCGATCGCCATCATGGCCGCCGCCGCGATGGAGGCCGTGCTGGAGCAGACGGTGCAGTACACCAAGGAGCGCAAGGCGTTCGGCAAGCCCATCGGCAGCTTCCAGAACAGCCGGTTCCTGCTGGCCGAACTGGCGACCGAGGCCACCGTGGTGCGGATGATGGTCGACGAGTTCATCCGGTTGCACCTCGACGAGAAACTCACCGTGGAGCAGGCCGCGATGGCCAAGTGGTACTCGACCGAGAAGCAGGTCGAGCTCATCGACCGCTGCCTACAGCTGCACGGCGGCTACGGCTACATGCGGGAGTACCCGGTTGCGCGCGCCTATCTGGATGCGCGGGTGCAGACCATCTACGGCGGTACGACCGAGATCATGAAGGAGATCATCGGCCGCAGTCTGGGGGTCTAGCGGACCGATCGACCCCCGGATCCAGCCGATATCACGCCCGAGAAGCCCAAATCTGGGTCGCGAGACCCAGATATTGGGGCTTTTTTGGTCATGATCGGCCACGTTCCTTGGTTATCGTCACGTGCTGAAGCAAAGTTGTCGGGGCGGGACATTTCTGAGGAAACTTTGCCGAACGAGCGGGGAGAGCGCATGACTAGGCCTGGAGCGAGGCTGAACGCGGCCGTGTGGCGGTTGGCGGTCGGCCTGCTCGCACTCGTGGTCGCTGCTTTGACGGTTCCGGCGGTGGCGTCGGCCACCCCGGAATCGGATGCCGATGCGGCGGTGACCGCCGCCTGGGAGGCCAGCGGCGGTGACGGCGGCCCGCTGGGGCCCCGCCAGGGCGGTGTCTACGCGGTGGGTTCGGGGTTCGCGCAGAACTTCGCCGGCGGCAAGATGTTCTTCACCCCGGCCACCGGCGCTCATTTCATGCAGGGCGCGATTCTGGACAAGTACGAGTCGCTGGGCGGTGCGGCCGACGGGGATCTGGGATTCCCCACCATCGACGAGGGTGCCGGGCGGGCCCCCGACAGCCGCAACTCAACGTTGAGCGCGCCTGACAACCCTGTCATCTTCTGGACCCCGGCCACGGGTGCCCGAGTGGTCCGGGGCGCCATCAACGCGGCGTGGGACAAGCTCGGCGGCTCCGCCGGAGTGCTGGGTGTTCCGTCCGACGACGAGTCGTTCGACGGCGACGTGATCTCCCAGAAGTTCACCGGCGGTGAGATCTCCTGGAACCGCAAGACCAACGCGTTCACCACCGTCCCGCCGGACCTGGCCGGTCAACTGGCCGGCCTGGACGTTCCGTCGGATCCGGCCGCGGCGATTGCCGCGGCTCGCCGGGAGGCAGGCGGGCCGATGGGTCCGCTGGGAGCCAAGGACGGCGACCAGTACCCGATCGGTGACGGCGGATTGGGCCAGAACTACGCCGGCGGCAAGATCTTCTACAGCCCGACTACCGGGGCCAACGCGATCACCGGGCAACTGCTGGAGAAGTACGAAAGCGTCGGCGGTCCAGAAGGCGATCTGGGCTTCCCGACCGCCAGCGAGTCCGAGGGCGGGCTGGGCCCGAACAGTCGGATCAGCACCTTCGCTGCCGCCGACAACCCCGTCATCTTCTGGACTCCCGACTACGGCGCGGTGATCGTCCGGGGTGCCATGAAGGCGGCCTGGGACAAGCTCGGCGGAGCCAAGGGTGCACTGGGCGCTCCGATGGCCGACCAGACCGAGGACGGCTCCGTCATCACGCAGCGGTTCAGCGGGGGAGCGATCTCCTGGGACCGCGACGCCAACAAATTCACCACCGAGCCGTCGAAACTCGCCTCCGAGTTGAGCGGACTGCAGATTCCGGGCGTCGAGCAACCCCACGCCGGTGGCCCGCAGTCGCCGGCAGCGGACACCAAGAAGCCGTTCTCCTGGCACTGGAGTTGGTGGTGGCTGATCGCCGTCGTCCCGGTGCTGCTGCTCGCCGGTCTGATCGTGGGCGCGGCCCTGTGGCACCGCCGCAGGGGCGGTGGCGATGACGACTTCGACCACGATCCGTTCGACGACGACTACGACGGTGGGGCCGGCGAAACGCGCTACGACGACGGCCGCTACGACGACGCGCGCTACGAATCGCGGGGATACGACGACGAGCGCGCCGACGACCACAGTGCCGAGACGGCGAGCTACGCGGCCGGCAGTGCATATAGTGCGGGCGAGGCCACGACGGCGCGATTCGCCGGGGCCGGTGAGGATTCGGCAAGCGGTGTGGCGTCGCCGTACGACGGTCCCACCGATACCGCGATCCCGGTCAGCCAGTGGGCGGCGCCCCACAGGCCGTCCGGCGGCTACGGATCGCCGGACGAGGACGACGAGCCGCCGGAAGATTCCGCGCGACTGGCCGGCCCGGAGTCCGGACAGGGCTACGACGACTACGACTATAAAGACGATGACGATTTCGACGACGACGATTTCGAAGAGGACGACTTCGACGACGACGACTTCGAACAGGACGAGGATCTCGACGCGCCGATCGATGCGGATTTCGAGGAAGTCGCCGAGGGTGACGACACCGAGGGTGAGATCGAAGCGGAACTCGCGGACGACGCGGCCGACACCACGGCGTTCGCAGGTTCGGCGGGAAGCGCGCGGGAGGGGCGAGGTTTCGCGCCGCTGAGCGGCCTGGCAGTGCCGAGCGGCCTGGCAGTGCCGAGCGGTCAGGCTGTGCCGAGCGATCTGGACAACGCCGACACTGCGCCGACCCGGGTGATCACCGAGGCCGAGGCATACGGCACCGAGTCCCACAGCGGCCGCCATGCCGCCATCGAACTCGACGAGATCCCCAGCGCCACAGCGATCCACCTACCTTTGGACGACCCGAACCGTGCACCGGAGGGGTACCCGATCAAGGCCGACACAAAGTCCGGCCGGTATTGGGCACCCGACAGCGCCGAGTACGACGATGCGGTGGCCGAGATCTGGTTCGCCAGTGAGGAATTCGCTCGCACCAACGGATTCGTGCGAACCGACTGAAGCTGAATCGGTAGGGCCCGGCCGCTTCCGATTCGGGCCGGGTCCGGCGTGGGTCCGTCAGATCTTGCGGATCACGGTGACGACCTTGCCGAGCACCGCGGCGTCGTTGCCCGGGATCGGGTCGTATGCCGGATTGTGCGGCATGAGCCACACCTGACCGCGGGTCCGCTTGAACGTCTTGACGGTGGCTTCACCGTCGATCATGGCCGCCACGATGTCCCCGTTGTCGGCCACGCTCTGCTGGCGCACCACCACCCAGTCGCCGTCGCAGATGGCCGCGTCGACCATTGAGTCCCCAACGACTTTGAGCAGGAACAGCGAGCCTTCGCCGACCAGTTCACGGGGGAGCGGGAACACATCCTCGACGGCCTGCTCGGCCAGGATGGGCCCGCCCGCGGCGATCCGCCCGAGCACCGGGACGAACGTCGGCTCGGGCAGCGCATCGGAGCCGACCACGTCGGTCGAGACCACCGCGGTCGCCGGGTCGTCGGCGCCGCGCACGTCGACCGCGCGCGGTCGGTTGGGATCACGCCGCAGGTAGCCCTTGCGCTCCAAGGTGCGCAACTGATGGGCCACCGATGACGTCGAGGTCAAGCCGACCGCGTCGCCGATCTCGCGGATGCTGGGCGGGTAGCCGCGGCTGGTCACCGACGCCCGGATGACATCGAGAATCGTCCGTTGTCGGTCGGTGAGGCCGCCCTCGGCCCGGCGTGGGCCCGCGCCGTCCGATCCGGCCGGGGTGTCGGTGCTGCCGTCCCTGCTGCGGTCGTCGCTCATGTGGCCGAATGTAGTCGCTGGTCGAACATTAATCAAACATGTGTTCGACGCGTGTTGCGGGCGTGTCCGCAGATGAACTCGACGGACCGGACTTGTCGGTGCCCTGTTCTATCGTTTGGCAACAGTTCGATCACATGTTCTATCCATCGAACACGTGAGCGACTATCGTTCGAACACAAGAGCGAAAAGATCTCACCGAAAGGCAGACAGATGGCGATCATCGATATCCCCGCCGACAGCCGCTCCCGCGTTGTTCGGGCCACTCCGCGGTCGCACTCGCAGTCGCCCCGCGCGCAGTTCGGTGCCGGTGCGCCCAGGCCGTTGCGCCGGGTCCAGCGGCCGGCGCCGTCGCGGCCGTCCGCCGGTTCGGTCCGCTACCGCGGTACCGGAGTGCTGATGTCGCGGGCATCCCACCGCAGCCGCCCCATCACGCCGCTGACCACGGTCTTGTTGGCATTGGTCGCCGCAGGCATCACCGTGTGGCTGGGGTTGGTGGCCCAACTCGGCGGTGTCGTCGGGACCGAGACGCCCACGCCTACCGAACTGGCGGTGGTGCAAGTGAAGTCGGGTGAAACGCTGCAGCAGGTGGCCCGGCGGGTCGCCCCGGACGCGCCCGTGGCCCGGGTCGTCGAACAGATCCGTGATCTCAACCAGCTCGACACCGCGGCCGTCGACGCGGGCCAGACGCTGCTCGCGCCGGTTGGCTGAGCAGCGCGATGACCGCTGAATCGTCCTGGCTGCCAGTCACACTGGCCGGCGTCGGCGTGAGCGTCTACACCCCACTGGACCCGGCGGTGAGTCTGCCGCGGGCAACGCGGGTACGCTCAAGGGCGCTCGAGCTAGTTGTCCGGCGGCATGACGAAGGAGCGGTAATGCACTGTCCGTTCTGCCGTCACCCTGATTCGCGTGTGGTCGATTCCCGCGAGACGGACGAGGGGCAGGCGATCCGGCGCCGGCGCTCCTGCCCGGAGTGCGGACGCCGATTCACCACCGTCGAGACGGCCGTGTTGGCCGTGGTGAAGCGTAGCGGGGTGACCGAACCGTTCAGTCGGGAGAAGGTCATCCGCGGGGTACGTCGGTCCTGTCAGGGCAGGCAGGTCGATGACGATGCCCTCAATGTGCTGGCGCAGAAGGTCGAGGACGCCGTGCGCGGGCTCGGTACGCCGGAGATACCCAGCCATGAGGTCGGGTTGGCGATCCTGGGGCCGCTCCGCGAGCTGGACGAGGTCGCCTATCTGAGGTTCGCCTCGGTGTACCGCTCGTTCTCGTCAGCAGAAGACTTCGAACGCGAGATCGAGGCGCTGCGGGCCCACCGCGCCGAGGCGTAGTTCGAGGCTCAGTCCAATCGGGTGGTGCCGTCGTTGACGACGCGGCCGGCCAGCCGAACCCAGCCCTCAGGGCTCCAGCGGGTCTCGATCACCGAGCCCTTGCCCTGGATGATGGTCAGATCGCGGCTGAGATAGTCGGTCATCCGGACCGCCGCTGCTCCCGTGGCCTCGTCTTCGGGAATCCCCAGGTGCGAGGCGAAGGACCGGGATCGCAGCGTGCCGTTCGCCTCATCCATCCAGGCCCACAGATAGGCATCGTCGTAATCCTCGGGCTCGGCGGCGAGCACCTCGTCGACCGAGGACAGGTCGTAGATGGCGAACTCCGGTGCCCATTCCGAACGCGCATTGACGACGGCGCGATCTTCGTCGTACTCGACCTGGAGAATCCCGGCAGGCACCCGGAGGGTGTGGACCGGCAGCCCGCGTTCGCGCAGCCACCATGACGCGCCGACCGTCGGGTGCCCGGCGAAAGGCAGTTCGGCGACCGGGGTGAAGATGTGCACGCCTGCCGAATTGCCGCCGGGCTGCGGTAGATCGATGAATATGGTTTCGCTGTAACCCAATTCGGTGGCGATCCGCTGCCGGTCGCCCGGCGCGACGGTGCTGTTGTCGACCACCCCCAGCGGATTGCCGTATTTGCCCTCGGAGTCGGTGAACACCCGCAACACAGTGACGTCGATGGCCATAGATCGATGCTACGTCGCGGCCCACGCCATCCGGGCGGTCCGCTCCGGCAACCTTGCGGGGCCGAAGGTCAGGTGGCGCTGCGCTCGTCGGCGTCCATCGCGTCGAGCACCGCGATCTGGGTATCGAACGGCCCGCTGATCGTGGCTTCGGTCCGCCCGCTACGCAGCAGGCTCCGGAGCCGATCCTGGTCGTAGACCGACGGTTCGGTTGTGTCGATGAAGCGTTCGACCACCTCGACGAAGCGATCGGGATCGTCGTGGAAAGGGAAATGCCCGGATCCCTTGAAGATCTCCAACTGGGAACCGGGCATCGCGGCGTGGGCCATCCGGGCGTGGCTGACGGGGATCACCGAGTCGGAGTCGCCCCAAATCAGTTGCACGGGAACGGATTCGGTCAAGTAACAGCGGTCCAGCATGGTGACGACCTGGCCCCGCCAGTCCACCACGGCACGCAGGGTCCGGGCGAACGCCGACGATGCCGTCGGCTCCGGCAGATCGGCCAGGATGCGCAACATGTCCGGGATGTCGTGTCCCAGACCGGTTGAGCCCAACACCGGGCCCGCGGCCCGGCCGACCAGTTGCAGTGCCGGCAGCACCAGGGGCAGGCGCAGCAGGGCCAGCGCTTCGCTGCCCATCGGCAGGGACGCGATCCGCAACGCCATGTTGACGTCCTTGGTGACGCCGCCGGCACCGACGAGGATGAGGCGGTCCACCAACTGCGGGAACTGGTAGGCGAACTGCATCGCCACACCACCGCCCAGCGAGTGCCCGATCACGGTCACCCGGTCGATGTCGAGCACGCTGAGCAGGTCGCGCATGCCGTTGGCGTAGGCGGCCACCGAGTAATCCGCCCGCGGTTTGTCGGAACTGCCGTGGCCGAGCAGATCGGGGGCGATCACCGTGAACCGCTGCGCCAGCGCGGATTGCACGGTGTGCCAGGTGGTGGAGTTGTCGCCGATGCCGTGGATCAGCAGGATCGCCGGCCCGGATCCGGCCACCCGGAAGGCCCGGCGGTATCCGTGGATCGTGCGGTATTCGAGTGTCGGGGTGAGCTCGCGAACGGTCCGCAGGTGGGGTTTGCGCTCGGTCATGCTGGTCAACCTCGCTCTCGGCCCGTCATCGGGCTACTAGGAGTCGGTGTCGCCGTTCGGGAATCCGTCGCCGAATCCATCCCGTCCGTCCCGGTACCTGTCGTCCTTGTTCTTGTCACCGGTCTGCTGGGCGAGGAACCGTTCGAACTCAGCGCCCAACTCGTCACCGCTGGGCAGTTCCTCGTCGTTTGCCAGCAGGGACCGATTCTCCTGTGCGGCAACGAACGCATCGTACTGGCGCTCCAACCCGCTCACCACTTGGGCGACCTCGGCACTGGCCTCTACCTGCTCGTTGATCTTGCTGTACACCTCGGCGCCGGCCTCGGAAAGTTTCTCCAGCGGCAGTTGTAGCGAACCGGTCCGGGCCACCTCAGCCAGCAGCGCCTCGGCGGCGGGCGGATACGCCGTCTGGGCCAGGTAATGCGGGACGTGCACGGTGTAGCCCACCACCTCGTGGCCATGCTGGGCCATACGGAACTCGAGCAGGTTGGACACGCTCGCCGGGACCTGCACTTCGCCGACCCAGGGGGTGTGGTCGGCGATCAGCTCCTTGTCGTTGGCGTGCGCGGTCAGCATCACCGGACGGGTGTGCGGCACCGCCATCGGGATGGTGCCCAGTCCGATCACCCGGCGCACCCCGAGCTGCTCGGAGAGCAGCCGCACCGCGGTGATGAAGCGCTCCCACCGCAGGTCGGGTTCCAGCCCGGCCAGCAGCAGGAACGGGGTGCCCACCCCGTCGTGCAGTGCGTACAGGTTCAGCTCGGGTTCCTCGTAGCTGGTGAAGTGGTCGGTCTTGAACGTCATCAGCGGCCTGCGGGACCGGTAGTCGAGCAGCTCGTCGATGGCGAAGGACGCCACCAGCTCGGTGTCGAGGGTGTTCTTGAGGTGCTCGGCGGCGAGCCGGATCGCATGTCCGGCGTCGGAGAACCCCTCCAGGGCGTGGATCAGCACCGGACCGCGGCCGTCGGACGAGGACAGCTGGGGAGCCGGGAACTCAAGCTCGTACATGCCGCTCTGATCGGGCTGGTAGTGCTGGTCGGGGGTGTCGCTGCTGTCGGTCATCTCGCTTCGTCTCCTCGCTGCGGTAGGACGCTGTGACGGCCTACCACCGTGCCATCTAGTGTCTCGCATACCCGGGCTACGGGTTGTTCGGCCCCGCTTGTGCGTGCGAACGCGCCGGGGTGGGGTCGGCATTCCGGCGGTAATCCCTGCGATCAGGCAAAATCGTGATGATGCAGGTGACCCGGATGGTGAAGCTCACAGTTGCAGCGGCGACGATGACCGCTGTGGCCGCGGCATGCACCGGGCCGGTCACCCGGACCGCGGGCGCGAGGCCGGCCGGCCCCACGGCGGTCCCGCCGACCAGCCCACCGGTCGTGGCCAGCCCGTTGTCGCAGGCCGGGGCGGAGACCGTGATGCCGGACCGGCGGGTGGGGGCACTGTTCCTCGGTGACACCACGACACACACCTGCAGCGGATCGGTCCTGGCCAGCACGTCTGGAGACCTGATCCTGACGGCGGCGCACTGCCTGCTCGACGGTGTCGACACCAGTTTCGTTCCCGGCTTCGGCGAGGGCGGTGGTGATACCTGGCACGTCGATGCGGCGTACCTGGACCCGCGCTGGCTCGCCGAGCAGGATCCGCAGGCCGACTACGCGATCGTGCGGGTCACCGGCGGGTCCGGGCCGAGCCTGCTGGCAGCTGCCGGCGGCGGACTGACCCTGGGGTCGGCGCCGGCACAGGGGAGCCCGGTGACGGTGACGGGATACCCGATGGGTGAGGGAGGGAGCCCGCTGGCCTGTCGGGGCGCGACGACCTGGTCGCCGCAGGGGTTCCCGTCGCTGGCCTGTGGGGGCCTGACCGACGGTTTCAGCGGCGCCCCGTGGGTTTCTGGATCGACGGTGACCGGGCTGGTCGGTGGGCTCGACGGCGGCGGATGCGACGACGACCTGTCCTACTCGCCACGGTTCGACGACCGGATCGGCCGGTTGCTGGCGCGTGCCGAGGCGGGCGGACCGGGCGACGCGGCGCCCGCGGCCCTCGAATCCGACTGCTAGAAGCGGAACTGGTTGAGCGCGCGCAGCTTGTTCATCACATCCAGCGCCGCGACCTTGTACGCCTCGGAGAACGTCGGATAGTTGAACACCGCGTCGACGAGGTATTCGACGGTGCCGCCGCACCCCATCACGGCCTGCCCGATGTGGACCATCTCGGTCGCATTGGTGCCGAAGATGTGCACCCCCAGCACCCGTAGATCCTCGGTCGACACGAGGAGTTTGAGCATCCCGTAGGAGTCCCCGGCGATCTGGCCGCGAGCCAGTTCGCGGTACCGGGACACGCCGACCTCGTAGGGGATGGAGTCCTTGGTCAGCTCGACTTCGGTGGCGCCGACGAACGACACCTCGGGGATCGAGTAGATGCCGATGGGCTGCAGGCTCATCATCGCCTTGGTGGGTTCGCCGAAGGCGTGGTAGGCGGCCAACCGGCCCTGTTCCATGGACGTGGCCGCCAGCGCCGGGAATCCGATGACGTCGCCCACCGCGTAGATGTGGTCCACCTTGGTGGTGAAGTCGTCGTCGACGTAGATCCGGCCGCGGGCGTCGGCTTCCAGGCCCGCGTTGGCCAGGTCGAGGTGATCGGTCTGGCCTTGGCGCCCAGCCGAATACATCACGGTCTCGGCCGGGATCTGCTTACCGCTGGCCAGGGTGGTCACGGTGCCCGAGGTGCCGATGTCGACGGCGGTCACCTCTTCGCCGAACCGGAACGTCACCGCGAGGTCGCGTAGGTGGAAGCGCAGGGACTCGATGATCTCGGGATCGCAGAACTCCAGCATGTCGTCGCGCTTCTCGACGACGGTGACCTTGGTGCCGAGCGCCGCGAACATCGAGGCGTATTCGATGCCGATGACGCCGGCGCCGACCACCACCATCGAAGTGGGCAGGGTCGCCAGGTTGAGGATGCCGTCGGAGTCGAGCACGCGCGCCTCGTCGAACGTCACGCCGGCCGGCCGGGCGGGTTTGGTCCCGGTGGCGATGACGATGAAACGGCCACGGACGGTGACCAATTCGGCACGGTTGGGGTCCTCCACGATGATCGTGTGCTCGTCGGCGAACCGGCCGTGTCCGGTGTAGAGCTCGATGCGGTTGCGCATCAGCTGTGAGCGCACG
Source organism: Mycolicibacterium porcinum (assembly GCA_001942045.1). GTDB lineage: Bacteria > Actinomycetota > Actinomycetes > Mycobacteriales > Mycobacteriaceae > Mycobacterium > Mycobacterium porcinum_A. The sequence continues at coordinate 54,276 of MSTD01000032.1, read as the reverse complement.
ACGTCGATCTCCTTGCCGATGACGTGTTGGGTGCGCGCCAGGAGATCGGCGGGGGTGATCTTGTCCTTGACGCGGTAGCTGGCGCCGTAGAGCTCGCGCTGGCTCATGCCGGTCAGGTAGACCACCGCCTCGCGCAGCGTCTTGGACGGGATGGTGCCGGTGTTGACGCACACGCCGCCGAGCATCATGCCGCGCTCGATCACCGCGACGGACTTGCCGAGCTTCGCTGCGGCGATGGCGGCGCGTTGACCGCCGGGACCCGAACCGATGACGACGAGGTCGTACTCCTGCATCGAACCCATGGGAAAACTGTTTACGCCGGTTGCCGGTGTCTCGCATGTCGGCGAGGCCGAATACCGGATGAACAAATGCCTCGGGTTATCCCCAGCGCAGAATCCATCCCCAGCCACCGCCGCGCGGCGGTCCGGGCGCCAGTTCGTGACGGCGCCGGTTGGCACGGTCGGGCCATGACAACACCATCGCCATCCCCGTCAGGATTCGACTTCCACCTCAACCGTCCCGGTGCGCTGATCGCCGCGCTGCCCGCGGTGCTCGGATTCGTCCCGCACCACAGCCTCGTCCTGGTCACCGTCGACCGAGGCGCGTTGGGCTGCGTCTTGCGCGCCGATCTCGCCGACGACATGACCGAGCGCATCGCGCACCTGTCCGGCCTCGCCGCCACCGCGGGCGCCGACGCGGTGATCGCGGTGGTGGTGGACGACCACAGTAGGGACTGCAGCGTGTGCGACGACCGCTACCGCGACCTGGCGGCGGTGCTGGACGACACGCTCGCTGCCGACGGCATCGAGCTCTACGCCGCCCACGTGGTGGACAAGGTGGCGGCCGGCGGCTTCTGGCACTGCGCCGACGGCTGCGGCGAACAGGGGTGGGTGGACGATCCGGGGGCGTCGCCGCTGGCGGCAGCTGCGGTGCTGGACGGTCGGCGGCTCTATGCCAGCCGTGACGAACTGCTCCAGGTGATCCAGCCCGATCCGGTCGCCGCCGACTCGATGAAGCGGCGGTTGGCGCTCGAGGCGCAGCGGCCCGGGTGCCCGGATACCCGGGCCGATGCCGAGGTGCGCGAGGACGTCGAGGCCGCGATGACGGCGGCGCTGCAGCTGGCCGAGGGCACCGCGCCCACCCGGGCCGAATTGACCCGGCTGGCCGTCGCCCTGGCCGACCCGCGAGTCCGCGACACGCTCTACGCGCTGGCGGTGGGGGAGTGCTCGGAGCAGGCCGAAGCCCTATGGGCGCTGTTGGCGCGCAACCTGCCCGACCCGTGGCGGGTGGAAGCACTTGTCCTGCTGGCTTTTTCGGCATACACCCGCGGTGACGGTCCGCTGGCCGGGGTTTCGCTGGATGCCGCATTGCAGGCGCGGCCGACACACCGGATGGCCGGCATGCTCGACACCGCTTTGCAATCGGGGATGCACCCGGAACGGATCCGGGAGCTGGCCGTCACCGGCTACCGGTTGGCTGATCAGCTCGGCGTGCAGCTGCCGCGGCGCAGGCCGTGGGGGCGCCGGGCCGGTTGACGGTGGCTAGACCTTCTCGACGCGGACCGCGTGCGCCATGTGATGGGGCAGCTCCACCTGCTCGTGCCCGGGGATCACGATCATCACGCCACCGTGGTCGTTGGCCTCGACGGTGACCCTCGCGTTCGGCACCACACCGGCGTCCTTGAGCCGGCCGATGAGTTCGGTGTCGCCCTGAACATGCTCGGTGAGCTGACGCACCACCACGGCAACCGGCAACCCGACCGGGAGTTCGGTGAGCCGGACCAGGCTGACATCGTCGACGCCCGCCGCGCCGACACCGAGGTCCGACAGGCCCGGGATGGGGTTGCCGAACGGCGAGGTGGTGGGGTTGTCGAGCACCTGGACCAGACGCCGCTCCACGTCTTCGCTCATCACGTGTTCCCAGCGGCATGCCTCGGCGTGGACGTCCTCCCACGGCAACCCGATCACATCGACCAGCAGTCGCTCGGCCAACCGGTGCTTGCGCATCACGGCGACCGCGAGGGCGCGGCCCTTGTCGGTCAGTTCCAGGTGGCGGTCACCGGCGACGTGCAGCAGGCCGTCGCGCTCCATGCGCGACACCGTCTGGCTGACGGTCGGACCACTTTGGTCAAGCCGTTCGGCAATGCGGGCACGCAGCGGCACCACGCCCTCTTCCTCGAGGTCGTAGATCGTCCGCAGGTACATCTCGGTGGTGTCGACCAGATCGTTCATGCGCGCCTTCCCAGCCCAAACGTCATCGCACAGTCTACCGTTTCCGGCGTTTGAACTGCGGCGCAACATCGGGGCGTCGGGCAGGTCACACCGAGGCGGAAAACTCCAGGCCATGATCCCGGAAGCAGCCGGATATGCGATGTGCCCCGCCGGCGAACCGGCGGGGCACATCGTCAGGAGGGCTAGCTGGCGTACGAGCGGAGCCGATCGGCGCGCTCGCCGTTGCGGAGTTTGGCCATCACCTCACGCTCGATCTGGCGGACCCGCTCGCGGGACAGACCGAACAACTTGCCGATCTGGTCCAGGGTGCGGGGCTGGCCGTCGTCGAGGCCGAACCGCAGCCGGATCACCTGCTGTTCGCGCTCGTCGAGCGTGGCCAGCACGTGGCGGATGTCGGTGTGCAGCAGCTCGGAGATGACGGCGTTCTCGGCCGACATCGCCTCCGAGTCTTCGATGAAGTCGCCCAGGGGGGCTTCCTCGTCGGTGCCGACCGGCATGTCCAGGCTCACCGGATCGCGGCTGTGCTCCAGCAGGTCGTTGATCTTCTCGACGGGGATACCCGACTCCTCGGCCAGTTCCTCGTCGGTGGCCTCGCGGCCCAGGTTCTGGTGCATCTCACGCTTGATCCGGGCCAGTTTGTTGACCTGCTCGACCAGGTGGACGGGGAGCCGGATGGTGCGGCTCTGGTCTGCCATCCCTCGGGTGATGGCCTGGCGGATCCACCACGTGGCATATGTGGAGAACTTGAAGCCCTTGGTGTAGTCGAACTTCTCCATCGCACGGATCAGGCCCAGGTTGCCTTCCTGGATCAGATCCAGCAGCGGCATGCCGCGGCCGGTGTAGCGCTTGGCCAGCGACACCACCAGGCGGAGATTGGCCTCCAGCAGATGCCGGCGAGCTGCCTCGCCATCGCGGACGACGGTGGCCAGATCGCGTTTGCGGTTCTCCCCGAGGCGCTTCTTGGTGTCCAGCACATGCTGGGCGTACAAGCCTGCCTCGATGCGCTTGGCGAGCTCTACTTCATCGGCGGCGTTGAGCAACGCCGTTTTGCCGATGCCGTTCAGATACACGCGCACGAGGTCGGCGGCAGGGCTCTGGGCGTCCAGATCACTGTCGACGCGGCTTGTGGTGGCATTTGCCATGACGGCCTCCTGATCGGCTCGAACTGTCATGATCTACAACGTCGTAGACGTCATGAGAGTTCCCGCCGATCTCCGGATTCATACCCGTTGAGCTGCAGTTTTTCCGGACCGACCTGAGAATGTCCTAAGAAAGGCTAAAGAAGCCGCTCAGCTGGGAGCATCGCCGTCGGATGCTGCGGTGTCCCGTTGCGGTGCCACGTTCGGGTCCTTCTGTAACGCCGGCCGCTCCGCGGTGGGGAACAGTGGAATCCGTTCGCCGCGTCCGGCGTAGCGCCGAGGCTCCTCGGCGCTACGCGGGGGACGATCGTTGGCGATCAGGACCGCCATCCAAGGCAGCGGGATCGACACCAGGATGATCGCGAGCGAGATGAGCCCGTTCTGCCAGATGTTGTAGGCGACGGCCGCGAGGATGAGCGCCGGGATGCGAAAGGCCATCAACGTCAGGTATTTGCGGACGCGCTGGCGATGCTGCACTTCGTAAGCGGGTGCGGCTTTGGTGATGAGAACCGGGCGGGCTTCCTTGCCGAAATCGTCGCCGAAATCGTCGTCGAAACTCAGCTCGTGGCTTTGTTTCATACCTCTACTGTTCCACACCCGGTGCCGGCGGCGGCAGGTGGATTTCCCTACGGCCCGCACCCAGGCACAATGAAGCCCGCGGACGTGAGGAGCACAATAAGACCATGCAGACCCAGACCATCGAGCGCCCGGACACCGACGAACGCGTCGACGACGGGACCGACGACGACAGCCCCAAGTTCTTCCATTACGTCAAGAAGGACAAGATCGCCGAAAGTGCCGTCATGGGCACGCATGTGGTCGCGCTGTGCGGCGAGGTTTTCCCCGTGACGAAGTCACCCAAGCCGGGCTCTCCGGTGTGCCCGGACTGCAAGAAGATCTACGAGCAGCTCAAGAAGTAGGCGGTACTACCGGCGGTTCGGCCGGCTCGGGCACCCGGGTTTCCGGTGCCTGGGCCCCGCCGTTGAGGGCTTTGACCTCCAGCCATTCCCGCAGTCTCCTGGCATGGGTGTCCGCCGCGGGCCACTCCTCTTGAATGGCCGCATTGAGTTCGGCGCCCAGCATGATGGCGAAACCCAGGAAGAACGCGAACAACAAGAACGCGATCGGTGTGGCCAGCGCACCGTAGGTGTAGCCGGTGCTGGTGATCCAGGTCAGGTAGATCCGCAGCCCGAACGTGGCGACCAGGAACACCACCGTGGCCAGCACCGCGCCGAGCATCAGGCGGTGCGTCGGGATCGGTGCCGGCAGTGACACCCGGTACAGGATGGTCACGCCGACGAACACCGCCAAAAACAGCGCCGGGTAGTAGCCGTAGCGCAGCACGTTGTCCCAGCTGTCCGGGATGTGCTCGGAGACGGCCCGCGGCCCGAGTGCCAGCAGCGGCGCCATGCCGATCGCGGAGATCAGCATGATCACGTACAGGCCCAGCGCGTAGAAGCGCTGCCGCACCGGATGCCGAAGCGGTGTCTGATCGTGGGCCTCGACGATCGAGTCCACGAAGGCCGACACCGCCGAGGACCCGGCCCACAACGAGATCACGAAACCCACCGACACCACCTCGCCGCGGGCGCCCCTGACAATGTCGCGGATCGTCGGTTCGATGATCTCGTTGACGACGTTGGGGGAGAAGAAGCTGTTCGCCGCGTTGATCAACTGATCCTGGATCGTCGGCAGGGTGTCCGGCCCGAACAACGGTGCGATGTAGGCCAGGCTGCCGAGCATCCCCAGAAGTAGGGGAGGCAGTGACAACGCGCACCAGAACGCCGCCTGTGCCGACTCCGAGAAGATGGAGTCGTCCCAGCTCTTCGACAATGTGCGTCGAGTGATGTGCCAGATGTGGTGGCGTGATGGTGGTACTGGAAGTGGCTGGCCAGTCATGACCAGTCAAGCATTACTGACGAAACGTGCTCCTGCCCAGGCGGGTGGTGTCGGAGGTTGGCGATCAGGCGTCTGCCGTGCTGGTCTCCAGCACAGCGGCCAGCTCGACCAGCTTGGCTTCGTGCTCATTGGCGTGGTGCTGGCAGAAGAGCAACTCGGCTCCTGAGGGCAGCTTCGCGCGTACGCGTGCGGCCGCACCGCAACGATCGCAGCGATCGGCTCTGGTTAGCTCCGGGCTTGTCAGAGTTGCGTTCATGGCTCCTCCGTCTTCTGCTCTGCGCATCTCGGCAAAGGCGCCTCGATTGCGTATGTCTACTCTGTCAGACGTTTTGGATTCCGGCCTTGTTCCCCAAGGGTTCACCGGTGTGTCGTGTCTCACTTGGCCGCCGTGTTGCTGGCCCGGCAAGCTGACGGTATGCATCCGTCACCGCGTGTCCTGGTTCACCTGTGCGGCGTCGAGGAGTGGCAGGTGGCCCAGCGCGGCGGTGAACTTCGTCCCGACTCGCTGCGCACGCAGGGCTTCGTCCACCTCTCGGCTCCCGAGCAGGTGCATCTGCCGGCCAACCGGCTGTACTCGGGGCGTGACGACCTGGTACTGCTGCACATCGATCCGGAGAAGCTGACCGATCCGGTGCGCTGGGAGCCGGGAGTTCCTACGGACCCCGAGGCGATGCTGTTCCCGCATCTGTACGGTCCGTTGCCGGTTGACGCCGTGCTGACCACCACGGAGTACCCGCCTGACGCTCAGGGCCGGTTTGCGCCGCTGGTCGGCGACACGCCGTCGGGTTAGCTCGCAGCTCAGCGGTCGGCGCGGCGCGGCGCGTGCCATGCTCGTCGGGTGTCCGGCGGAGTCCAGAATCGGCAGGGCGCGGCCACCCGGCTGCGCCTGGTGAAGGCTGCCGAACGACTGTTCGCCGCCCAGGGGGTGGATGCGGTGTCGGTGCGGGCGGTCAATGCCGCCGCGGGCCTCGGCGCGGCCTCGGTGCACTACCACTTCGGATCCAAGGATGACCTGCTGCGGGCGGTGCTCACCGACATCGGTGCGCCGGTGCGCGACGAGATCGCGGCCAACGTGGCGGTGCTCGCTGCCGATCCGGTCGCGCCGAGCGCCGACGCCCTGGTCCGCGCGGTCACCGAGCCCTATCTGAAACTGCTACTGCGGCACCGGGTCCGGGGCATGCGCTGGATCAAGATCATCGCGCAGATCTCGCAGGAGAACAATCTGGTGCTGCTGGACACCGAGCAGCGCCTGCCCGACGAACTGTTCACCCAGGTGCAGCGGGCCTTCCCCGACTCCGACCCGGCGCGTCTGGAACTGCGCTGGGCCATCTCGATCATGAACTTCATCCAGGCGCTGAGCCGGGCCGACGAATGGCGCCGCAACGGCAGCCGGCTGGACGAGACCGAACTGCGCGACTTCTACGACGACCTGGTGTGTTTCGTCGTCGGCGGGGTCGAGCGCCTGCTCGGTTCCTGACCGATCCGTCCTATCCAGCGGGAGCTTTCGCGGCCAAATTTCTGGATCACTTGATCCAATCATGCGATCCAGATAACGTCCCGGGCATGTGGAATTCGAGTTCGATCAAGTTCGGGGCGTTCCTGGCGCCCTATCACCCCCTCAACGCCGACCCGGCACTGCAGCTGCGGCGTGACATCGACCTGATGGAGCACCTCGACCACCTCGGATTCGACGAGGCGTGGATGGGTGAACACCACTCGACCGGGTCCGAAATCGTCCCCGCGCCGGACATGTTCATCGCGGCAGCGGCCGAGCGGACCGAGCGCATCCGGTTCGGCACCGGCGTGATGTCGTTGCCCTACCACCATCCGCTGGTCACCGCGGACCGCATCACCCAACTCGATCTGCAGACGCGCGGCCGGCTGATCGTGGGCACCGGGCCGGGCAAGATCCCGCTGGACGCGCACATGATGGGGATCAACCCCGTCGACCAGCGGCGCATGCAGGGCGAGGCACTGGAGGCGGTACTGCGCCTGCTGCGTGGCGAGGTCGTCGACATGGAGACCGACTGGTTCACCCTGCGCGACGCCCGCGCCCAGCTGCCCACCTACGACCCGGCGGGCATCGAGGTGGCGACCGCCTCGACCATCTCGCCGAACGGGTCGGTGCTCGCCGGCACGCACGGGCTGTCGCTGCTGTCGCTGGCCGCGAGTTCGCCGACCGGATTCGACGTGCTCGACCGCAACTGGGGTGTGTACGAGAAGGTCTCGGCCGAACATGGGCACGAGGCCGACCGCTCCACCTGGCGCCTGGTCAACCCGATGTTCATCGCCGAGACCCGGGCCGAGGCCGAGCGCGCCGTCAGCCGCCGGATCCACGCCATCGCCGAATACGTCAACCGGCAGCAGGGCATCAACCCCGACTGGGCGCAGACGCCAGAAGGCATCATCAACCAGTGGCGCACGGACAACCTGGGCGAGTTCGGTCAGGTCATCATCGGCACCCCTGAGGATGCGATCGCTCAGATCGAGCGGCTGATCGAGAAGACCGGCGGTTTCGGCACGCTGCTGATCATGCATGTGGACATGGCGAGCTGGGAGGACACCAAGCGCAGCTACGAGCTGTTCGCCTCGGAGGTCGTCCCGCACTTCAAGAAGCGCAACGTGGGCCGGCAGGCCAGCCTGAAGTTCGCCGAGGACAACAGCCAGTACCTGCTGGGCGGCCTCATCGGCGCAATCACCAAGGCGCACACCGACTACTACGGCCAGCCTGCCGAGCAGCTCGCCGGACAGGGGGCGTGATGCGCGCCGCCGAGTACTTCGACGGTCGGTTCACCGTCGCCGACGTCACCGAGCCGCCGGCCACCGGACCCGGTCAGCTGCGCATCAAGGTCGCGGTCTGCGGTATCTGCGGCAGTGACCTGAGCATGTCGAAGGATCCGTGCCGGTTCGTCGAGGTGGCTGCCGGCGCGGGTTACCCGTTCGCGGTGTTCGATGCCACCCGGCCGGTGGTGCTGGGGCACGAGTGGGCCGGCACCGTCGTCGAAACCGGCCCGGGCGTCGAGGGTTTCACCGAGGGCGACCGGGTCACCGGGCTCGGCATCACCACCGAACAGGGCACCGGGCTGCCGACGATCATCGGCTATTCCAACCAGTACCACGGGGCCTTCGGCGAATTCATCGTCGTCGACGCCTTCTGGGTCCGGCACGTGCCCGACGGCCTGTCACTCGAGCATGCCGCCCTGGCCGAGCCGCTGCACGTCGGCGAGATGCACATGCAGCAGTCCGGGCTGACGCCCGCGGACACGGCATTGGTGATCGGGTGCGGATCGATCGGCCTGGGCACGATCCTGGCCGCGAAGGCGGCCGGCGCGCACACCGTGATCGCCTCGGAGCCGTCACCCAAACGCCGTGAGCTCGCTGCCAAGATGGGCGCCGACATCGTCGTCGACCCCAACGAGCAGGATCCGATCGCCGTCTACAACGAGCTGCTGGGCAGCGGCAGGACGGGTGGCGGCCTCCTGATCGCGTACGAGTGCAGCGGGCGCGTCGGCACGCTGAACACGCTGACCCACACCCTGCCGTGGGGTTCGCGCATCCAGGTGGTGGCCTCGCCGTTCGCCGAGGAGACCATCATCCCGGTGGTCGCGCAGATGCGGCAGATCGCGATCAACTTCGGGCACGGGCCGTACGACCAGGCCTACGAGAAGGTGCTGGCGCGGCTGGCGGCCGGCGAGATCGACGCCGAGGCGATCATCACGGGCCGGGTCGGCCTGGACGGTCTGGGCGACGCGTTCGAGTCGCTCCGTGACCCCGAGGCGCACGTCAAGATCCTGGTGTTGCCGGAGCAGTGAGTGGGGGTGGGCCGGTGTCAGCGCTCCGCGACCAATGCGGTGTGCAACCGCCGGCCCACCAGCCCCCGCGCCTGTCTGGACCAGGTGAACCCGACGTGGCCGCTGTTGGTCCACTGAACCTCGCCGTCCTGCCAGGCGCGGTGCAGTGCGCGGGATTGGTCGACGGGGATGAGCCGGTCGCCGCGCGCGGCGAACATCGCCAGGCGATCGGCCGGCACCACCGCCGGTACCGACAGCGGGGATGCCACCCGGAATGTGTTGCGGGCGTCCGCCGAACGCAACAGCGAGTGGTAGTCGGCGGGTGGCCCGTGGTGTTCCATCAACCCGAGCACATCGACGAACGGGAGCGCCGCGACGACCGCGTCCAGCGGTTCCAGGCCGGCCAGTATCGTGGCCAGGAATCCGCCGAGCGACAATCCATACACCCCGACGGGGGAGTCGGTGGTGGACCGGATCCAGCTGACGAGACGCCGGACGTCCCAGAGCGCCTGGGTGATTCCGTGCAGCATCGCCGTCAGGTCCAGGGACAGCAGCTGGTCGTCGTCCTCGGTGCGCCTCGGGCCGTGTAACGGTGCCACCGGCACCGCGACGTTGAATCCCAACGTGGAATGCAGATACGTCGCCCACAGCACGGCGAGATCGAACCGGGATGAACCCATGCCGAACCCGTGGAGGCACACCACCCACGGAGCCCGGGGATCGCGCTGGCGCAGCAACCGGACGAACACCGTGTCGTTGCAGTCATTCCCGGGCCACCGGGCCGCGCCGGGCTCACCCGCGCGGGGCGTGAATTCCGACGCGAACGTCATGGTCTCATGACGCAGCGGCCCGGTCCGGGTGCGTAGCTCGAGCAGGCCGGAATCGCGCAGCGGCGGCGGGGTGCGATGGTAGGTCGCCGGCGCCGCCACCCAACCGTTCTGCTCGAAAAACGCTGCGGTGTCAGCCATCTCGGCGGCGGTCCGGTCGGCCCCGGGGTTGGCGGATGCCGTGGGCCGCCGGTTGCGGATCACGGCCAGGACCGCTTCGTCGATGGCGACGTGAGGTGCCAGCGTGAGCCGCCGGCCGACGGTCACGCAGTCAGAACGCCGATTGTCGGACACCGGAATTCTCTCGCGGGGGCTCAGCCGGTGTGGACCGGCGTCACCGGAATCCGGCCGGCGCTGGCGCCGCCGTCGACGGTCAGATCCGCGCCGGTGATGTACGACGACGCATCCGAGGCGAGGAATGCGACGACCTCGGCGACCTCTTCGGGGGTGCCGACCCGGGTGAGCGGGGCACCCGGATGGCCGCCGAGTCCGCGTTCCACCTCGAGATGGGCGATCATCGGCGTGTCGATCATGCCGGGATAGACCGTGTTGACTCGAATGCCCAACGGGCCCAGCTCGATTGCCGCCACCTTCGACATACCACGCAGGCCCCACTTGGAGGCGCCGTAGGCGGTGTACCCGGCCAGGCCCTGCACCCCGGCCTGCGATGAGATGTTCACGATCGATCCGCCGCCGACCGCCTTCATCGGTTCGGTGACGGCCTGCATGCCGAGAAACGCGCCGATCAGATTGACCCGCAGCATCTGCTCGAACCCGTCGACGTCCTGCTCTGCCAGCGGCACCACCTTGCAGATGGCCGCGTTGTTGACCAGCACGTCGATGCGACCGAACTCGGCGATCGCGGTGTCGATCGTGGTGCGCCAATCGGTTTCGCTGCCGACGTCGAGGCGGACGAAGCGGGCGGCCGGGCCGATGGATGCGGCCACCCGTTCACCTTCCTCGACGAGCACATCGGTCAGCACCACCTTGGCGCCGAGTGCGGCGAACAACCGTGCTTCGGCTTCACCCTGCCCGCGGGCGGCGCCGGTCAGGATCGCGACCTTGCCGGCCAGGTCGACGCCCGCCATCAGTCGTTGTCCTGGTCGATGCCGGTCAGCATGAGTTCGGAGATGCGGCGCGGGAACTCGGTGAACTTGGCCATCGGGACGATGCTGCGCGGCAGGATGACATGGCGACGGTTGCGTTCGATGGCTTCGGCGATGGCCACCGAAACATCCACCGGCTCCAGCGACTCGCGCGGGATCATCCGCCACCGGATGGACCGCTCGATGGTGCGCCGCGCCGGACCGAAGGCGCGGATGTGGTCGATCATGTCGGTCTTGACCTCGCCGATCTGCACGAGCGTGGTGCCGATCGGCTTGCCCCGCAATTCACCTCGGATGCCCGCGGTGAAGTGGCTCAGCCCCGCCTTCGAGGTGCCGTACAGGGTCAGCCCGGGCCCCTGCGAGATGGCGCCCATCGACGACACGTTGACGATGTGGCCGCGCCCGCGCTGCACCATCCGCGGGATCACCTGACGGCAGATCTCCATCGGAGCCGCCAGGTTGACCTGCAGCAGGTTGCGGATCTGCTCGGGGCTGACCTGGTGGAACCGGCCGACGTGGTCGATGCCGGCGTTGTTGATCACGATGTCGATCGGGCCGTCGGCTTCGACGCGATCGACCAGTCCCTCGACCGCTTCCGGGTCACCCAGGTCGGTCGGGTAGGCCTTGCCTTTGAGTTGCTTGGCGAGCAGGTTGAGGGACTCGGCGTCGCGCGCCACCACGGCGACCTCGACGCCGCGTGCGGCCAGCACCTCGGCGATGCTCTTGCCCAGGCCGCGGCTCGCGCCGGTGACCAGAGCGCGGGAATTCCTCAGCTTCATGGGTTGCCTTTCAGTGGGTAACAGGTGTGGTCGTGCAATTCAGCGCGTCGCGGGCGACGGCGCACACGTCATCGGTGGCCTCGGCGGCAGCGGGGAGATGGTCGGCGAGGTTGAAGAATCCGTGGAATCCGCGCTCGTAACGCCGGACGCTGACGTTCGCGCCGCCGGCTGCCAGCATGCGGGCGTATTCCTCACCCTCCTCGCACAGCGGATCGAGGGCTCCGGTCAGCACGTGCCCATCCGGAAGCCCGGTCATGTCACCGAGAATCGGCGATGCCGACACCTCGGCCTGGGCGCCGCTGTCACCGAGGTACTGCGCGGTGAACCACTGCATGTGCTCGGCGGTCAGTACCCCACTCTTGGTGTGCGGGCTGGACAGCGACGACTTGCGGCGCTGGTCGACCACCGGGTAGATCAGCACCTGGAACGCGATCGGCGGACCGCTGCGGTCCCGCGCCGTCATCGCGACCACGGCCGCCAGGTTGCCGCCCGCGCTGTCGCCCGCGACCACCAGCCGGGCCGGGTCGCCGCCGAGCTCGCCCGCGTGAGCGGCTACCCATTCGGTTGCCGCCCAGGCGTCCTCGACCGCGGCGGGATACGGATGTTCGGGCGCCAGCCGGTAGTCGACCGAAACCACAATGGCACCAATGCCGTTGGCGAGTCGACGACAGCAGGAATCGTGCGAGTCGAGGTCGCACAGCACGAACCCGCCACCATGGAAGTAGACGACGATCGGCAGCGCGGCACCGGCATCGAGGGGCTGGTAGATCCGCACCGGAATCTCACCGGCGGGCCCCGGGATCGTACGGTCCTCGACGTTGCCGACCGGCACGGGCTTGGCCGGTCGGCGGCTGGCCTTAAGCCGGGCCCGGACCTCGGCCGCGGCGGCGATCGGTTCGAGGACGCCGTCGACGATCGGGGCGAATGCGTCGCCCATCCGGCCGGCGACCTCACGCTTCATGGTGTCCGAATCGCTCACTTGGCCCCTCCGGTCAGCTCGCCGCGCAGCACCTTGCCGGTGGCGTTGCGGGGCAGCTTCGGCAGGAACTCGACGTCGCGGGGGATCTTGTACCGGGCCAGGTTCGCCCGCACGTACTCCTTGATGTCGTCGGCAGCCAGGGTGGCGCCGTCGACCAGGACCACGTAGGCATTGAGTCGTTGACCGAAATCGTCGTCGCTGACGCCGATCACCGCGACCTCGTCGACCTCGGGATGGCTGGTGATCAGGTTCTCGACCTCCAGCGGGTAGACGTTCTCGCCGCCGCAGATCACCATGTCGTCGTCACGGCCGTCGATGTAGAGCCTGCCGGTGTCGTCGAAGTGGCCGACGTCGCCGCTGCTCTGCAGTCCGTCGATCGACTCTTTGGTGCGGCCGTCGGTGTAACCGGCGAAGCTCACGTCGCTGCCGGCGAAAACCCGTCCGATCACGCCCGGTTCGGTGATCTCGCGGCCCGCATCGTCGTACAGGCGCACCGAGCATCCGACCGGGGCGCGCCCCGCGGTGCGCGGATCGTGCAGCAGGTCCTCGGGCATCGCGACCGTCATGACCGCGAGTTCGGTTGAGCCGTAGAGGTTGTAGAGCACCGGACCGAACTCGGCGAGGGTGCGCTTGACCAGGTCGGGCGGCATGGCCGAACCGGAGACGAAGATGATCTTGAGTGACGAGGTGTCGTACTTCTCGCGAATTTCCTTGGGCAGGGCCAGGATTCGCTGCAGCATCGTGGGGACGACGACCAGCACGTCACAGGCGTGGTTCTGGACCGCGCGCAGCGTTTCCTCGGGGTTGAACTTGCGGCGCAGCACCAGGCGGTTGCCCAGGGCCAGCGACAGCACCGCCTGGCCGAGGCCGGTGCCGTGGAACATCGGCGCGGCCAACATGCAGGTCTGCCCGCGGCGGCGCGGAACCCGGTCCAGCAGCTGCGCCGAGAACAGGGGAGAGGTCTTGCCGCGCGGGGCGCCCTTGGGCGTGCCGGTGGTGCCGCTGGTCAGCAGCGTCATGCCGCCGGGCTTGGCCGGTGCGGCCACCGGGGCCGGCGAGGTGGCGGCGATCAGGCCCTCCAGTGAGCCCTCGACGTCGGCGCTCGAGCGCTCGTCGGTCCATGCCAGGAAGCGCCGCACGCCCGGATCGATGGCGCTGACGAGGTCGGTGAACTCCTCGTCGTAGATCAGCACGTTCACCTTTTCGCGGGCCGCGACATCGGCCAGCTGTGGTTTGGCGAAGCCGGTGTTCATCAGCAACAGCTGCGCCCCGACCTTGCCGGCCGCGGCCAGGATGGTGACCAGTCCGCGGTGATCCCGGCACAGCGCCGCGATGACCGAGCCCGCTCCGATTCCCCGGGAGTTCCAGGCCCGGGCGAGGGCGTTGACCCGGTCGTTGAGCTGGGCGTACGTCACGTCGCCCCATTCGTCGGTGACGGCGATGGCGTTGGGGTCGCGGGTGGCGGCGCTCTCGATGACCGCCGCGAAGCCGCCGAACTGGCGGACCAGTTTGGCCTGCCGGATGCCGTCGGCGGCTCCACCGGACAATCCCGACTCGCGCAGCACGGCGATGCTGCGGGCGATCACCCGTAACCGGTTGGCCCTGGCGACGAGGCCGGCAGGGCGCGGAATGGCTCGCTTCATGGCGCAAACCGTAGGTGCCGCCGAGCAGGCTACGGGGCGGGCAGTCTCGCTGGGCGGGACAGCTTGTCTACTGGGACACACGGTTGGTTAAGAGTGATGGCAGCCACAGACACAAGCCGTGACGGCGGTGAGGACAAGCGAGGGTGAAAATGCGGCGTTTGAAGGGTGAGGACAACAGCTTCCTGGCGTGGGAAAGCTCGGTCCAACCGCAGCACACGATGAAGGCCGTCGTGCTCGACCCGAGCCAGATGACCGAGCCGCTCACATTCGACCGGCTCAAGTCCGCGGTGCAGGGATGGGTCGACGATGTCGAGCCCCTGCAGTGGCAGTTGTTGTCCCCGCGGGTGGGTTTCGGTCGCCCGTGGTGGGTTTCGCGACCACAGATCGACATTCAGTATCACCTGCAGCGGACCACCGCGCCCGCACCCGGCGGCGACGAGCAGCTCGCCGCGACGATCGGCGAGATCTTCGAAGTCGGGCTGGACCGCGACCGGCCGGCCTGGCAACTGTGGTTCGTCGAGGGGTTGGCCGACGGCCGGATCGCCCTGGTGCTCAAGATCCACCATGCCGTCGCGGACGGAACCGCATCGCTGCGACTGCTGGAAACCCTGTACAGCTCTGACCCGCAGACCCCGCTGCCGCAGCCGGCCTCGACGCCGTTGCCGAACGAGCGGCGCCCGGCACCGTGGATCTGGTGGCCGCTGGTGCTGCGCCACCAGATCGCGGCGCTGGCCCGATTCCCGAGCATCATCGCCCGCACCGTCGCGGTCACCGGAGTGATCCGGCGCAGGCAGAAGGCCGGGAAGCCGGGTTACGCGGAAGCCTTCGCCGCACCGGCCATGCCGTTCAACGAACCGTTCTCGGCCAGCCGCAGGTTCGCGTACCGGCGCTGTGACGTCACGGAGATCAAGCGGGTGTCAAAGGCTTTCGGCGTCACCATCAACGACGTCTTCCTCACCATCTGCGGTGGCGCGTTGCGGGACTACCTGGCCGAGAACGGGAAGCTGAGCGACGAGAGCATGACCGCGGTGGTGCCCGTCTCGATGCGCCCGGAGGAAACCGAGGCCGAGTGGGGCAACAAGGTGGCGCGCTGGAACGTCGACCTCGCCACGCACATCGCCGATCCGGTGGAGCGGCTGGCGGCGATCGCCTCGGCCACCCGCACCGCGCGCGAGGTGCAGGCCGAGCGTGATGCCTGGCTGCAGCACGACTGGATGGAGTACTGGCCGCTGTTCTGGTTGTACTCGCGGGTGCTGCCGATCCTCGGCGCCAAGATGAAGCGGCGCCCGATGTTCAGCCTGATCGCCTCCAACATGCGCGGCCCGCAGAACACGCTGTACTGGGGTGGGGCACCGATCGAACAGCTCATCTCGTCGGGGCCGATCGTGTTCCCGATGGGGTTGAACTTCACCGGGTGGAGCTACCGCGACGAGATGGCGATCTGCGTGCTCACCTGTGGCGATCAGGTGTCGGACCCGTACGCCATCGCCGACCGGGTTCCCGGGGTTCTGGCGGAGCTGGCGGCGCGGGCAGGTTCATCCGGCGGCGCGCTACTGGACGCGCCGGATCGTCAGGCGGTATCCGGCTAGGACGTCGAACCACAGGCGCGCCACCGGATCCGTCGCATCGAGTGCGTGGCGGTTGCCGCTGCCCAGGAGTTGGTCGGCGGCGCCGCGGGCGCGGGTGACGGCCTGGCACAGGGCCGCCGCGGCGGTGGGGACATCGGAGCCCAGCGCCGTGGTCAGTTGCAGCCGCGCGGCGTCGATGTCCGATTCCGCCTTGGCCACCAGTACCGCCGACGACGTCAGCTCGGTGGTGTCCTCACTGCCGTACGAGGTGGCCAGTCGCTGGCGGACCTGGCCGACGTGGGCCTGCCACACCCCGGCAGCGGCGCCGATGACGGCAGCGGCCTGCCCGGCGCCCACGAGCACCGGGTATGGAGGCGGGGGATCGTCGAAATCGCCTGTGTCACACGAGTTGTCGTCCGGAACCGGAAACACGGCCTGTGCGTCGACGACCAGATCGGAGACTGTCACGTCGCCGATTCCGGCCGAGTCCAGACCGCGCGGGCCGGCCGGTCGGGCGACGTGCGCGACCCCGCGGCGGAGCAGAACGTACCTGGCCGCATCGCCTTCCAGGGCGCTCAACAGCAGCCAGTCGGCGAACAGGGCACCGGTCACCGCTTCCCAGTGGCCGGTCAGCCGAAAGTGCCCGCGGTCGGCGGTCAACGAGCCTGCCGGCTCCCCACCGGTGGTGACCAGCGCGCCAGCGTCGGCTCCCCATACCTGTTCGGCAGCCCCGTCACCCAGGCTCGTCACCAGGTACGCCGCGGTGTTGACCGCGGCGGCCAACCAGCCGTCCGACCCGTCGCGCTCGGCGAGGTCAGCCACCGCGGCGACGAAATCGACTGCCTCCGAGGCCGATCGGGACGTCGCGCGGCCGCCGTGACGGACGGGCTGCAGCAACCGGCACGACCCCGAATCGCGCAGGACGACAATCGATTCAGTGGTCGAGACGCCGGGATCGACGCCGGGTGCACGGGGCGACTCGGCCATATGACCTCCTGAGAGGGGCGACGAATGGTATCCACGATGGTGACATACCCGACGGGCAGGATAGGGCGGCACTGATGACGCAGAATGTGCGCGCCGCGGTGCGCCAGGCACTACCGGCGATCGCCGCAGCCGCTGCCGATGTCGATCACACCGGAGCCGTCGACCCCTCGGTGATCAGCGGCCTGCACGACGCGGGTTTCTTTGCGATGCTGCAACCCAAGGCGTTCGGCGGGATCGAGGCCGATCCCGCCGAGTACCTGGCCGTCACCCGCGACCTGTCCGCGGCCTGCACCTCCACCGGCTGGCTGGCCGGGTGGCTGGGGGCCAACACCTGGCACCTGTCGCTGTTCGACGAACGGGCCCAGCGCGATGTGTGGGGGCGGGATCCGCGGACCCTGCTCTGTGAGTCGTATGCCCCGACCGGCCGTCTCGAACGGGTCGGGGACGACTTCCGGCTGTCAGGCCGGTGGAGTCGGTGCACCGGAATCCTGCACTCGTCGTGGCTCATGGCCGCCGCGGTGCTCGTCGGTGAGGATGGCGCCGCCCAGGACTTCCTGGTGGCCCTGGTGCCCCAAGCCGACTATGTCGTGGAAGCGAGCTGGAACAGCGTGGGGTTACGCGGCATCGGTGCGCACGACGTCGTCGTCTCGGGGGCGGTGGTGCCGCGGTACCGCACGTTCGGCTGGGTCAGC
>MSTD01000032.1:0-36625 GCA_001942045.1 Mycolicibacterium porcinum | reverse complement strand
GGTCAGCGGTGAGCAGCTCGGCAGGCTCGCGCCGCTGTACCGATTGCCGCAGCCGACGATGTACACCCACACCGGCACGGCTCCGCTGCTCGGCGCCGCCGAGAACATCCTCTCGGCGTTGCGGCCCCGCTCCACGTCGCCGGTCGATCCGGTGGCCATGGCGTGCAGCGATCTTGAGCTGTCGGTCGTCCAGATCAAGCGCAACCTCGGCGATCTCATGGACTGCGTGCGGGCCGGCCTGACCCCAGACCCCGATCTGGTGCTGCGGTCGCGCCGGGATCAGGTGCTGGCCTCCGAACGCGCTGTCGCGGCGATCCGGACGTTCATCGCTCACTCGGAGGGCCGTGCCGCCGAGGACCTCCTGGTGGAACGGGTGTGGCGTGACGTGAAGACCGCGCAGACGCACGTCGCCAGCAATGTGGAGCAGGTGCTGGCGCTCGTCGGCCGCCACTCGTTCGGCATGGAGGTCGACGAAATCCTCTGGTAGCCGGTCAGACCCAGGCGTCGGAGGTCAGGGTGCGCAGCACCCGGGACAACAGGTTGTCGGTGGCCTGTGCGTGCGACGGGGCAATCGATGCGGAATCCCGTGCGCCGGTTTCGCGGGAGCCCAGCTGTTGCGAGATGTGCCGGGCCGCCCGGATCACGAACGGGGCGGTGCGCTGCAAGCGGTGCAACGGCACCGCACCGGTCAGCGACAGGCCCGCCACCTCACCGTCGGCCGACCGCAGCGGGGCCGCCACGCTGGTCAGTCCGATCGCGAGTTCCTCGTTGTCATAGGCGAGCCCGTGCCGGGACCGGATCCGGGCCAGTTCGCGGTGCAGGGTTTCCAGATCGCTGATGGTGGACCGGGTGGACCGGGTCAGCCGCGGGCCCAGCACCGCGTCCACCTCCTCGGCGGGCAGCTGGGCCAGCATGGTCTTTCCCAGGGCACTGGCATGCGCGGGCGAGTGCCCCGCGACGCGGGTGGGCACCACGGCGCTGTTACGTCCGGCCACCTTGTCCAGGTAGACCACGTCACCGCCGAAGAGCACCCCCAGGTGCACCACGAGCCCGGTATCGGCGTGCAGGCGGGACAGGGTCGGCGATGCCACGCTGCGCAGCTGCGAATGGTCGACCATCCTGGTCACCGGCAGCGGGGAGGCGGCCAGCGCATAGCCGTCAGGACGGTGTTGCAGGAGCCCGGCGCTGTGCAGCTGTTTGAGAATCCGGTGCACCGAGGAGCGCGGCAGCCCGGTGCGGCCCGCGATCTGGTCCAGTCGCAGGTGCTTGCCGGGTTCGTCGAAGACGTTGAGGATCAAGGCAACGCGATCCACCATCGACACGGCCGTGTCACGTTGGTCGGCGCGCGGCCGTGATGTCGCGTTGCTGGTGGAAGCCGGCACGTGCGCCCCCTAGGACGTCGAACGGTGGGTCATCCACGATCTCACTCAGCGGGATGCTGCCGCAAGCACTTGGGTGACGTACCTGACCATGGTGGTCAGCACGCGATACGCGCGACAAGGGAGTTTCGGATGCGTGGTGTTGAAATGACCAGGGACGTTCTGGACGGCATCTATGAGAATGCCGATCGGATCAAGGCACTCGGGCCCGTCAACGAGACGCTGGGCCGGCTCGACAGCCGGACGGTCGACGCGCTGCGTGAGTCCGGGGTGATGCACATGCTGCAGCCCGCGGAGTTCGGCGGCATCGAGACCCATCCCGGCGATTTCGCCGAGGCTGTTCTCGAAATCGCCCGGCTCGACGGGGCAGCGGGATGGGTCGCCGGTTCGGTTGGTGTGCCGCCGTGGGCGTTGGCCTCGGCGGACCGGCGTCTGCGCGACGAGGTGTGGGAGGCCGACTCCGACGTCTGGATCGCCTCGGCGCACACGCCGGCCGGAGTGCTCCTGCCCGTCGACGGCGGCTACCGGCTGTCCGGCGAGTGGCGCTCGGTCGCCGCGATCGACCACTGCGAGTGGGTTGTCGTGGGGGCCCGCGTGGTCGGCGCCGGCGACACCGACGGACTCGGCTATTCGCTTGTGCCGCGGTCGGATCTGAGCATCGTCGAGGATTCCTGGGATGCGATCGGGTTGATCGGCACCGGAAGCAAGAGCATCACGATCGACGACGTGTTCATTCCCGGGCATCGTCTGCTGAACCACAACAGCATCGTCGACGGCACCGCGGCAGGACACGCCGGTCTGCGCAACCCGATCTACCACATCCCGCTGAGCACCATTGCGCCGCTGGGCATCACCGCGGCGGTGATCGGCATGGCCGAAGGCGCCCTGGCTCACCATGTCGGGTCAGCAGACGCCGAGGATCCGCTCTCCGAACACGCGGCCGCCGAGATCCGGGCTTCGCGGCTGGCGCTGCTCGACACGCTCACGGCGTCCTTCAACCGCGTGCTGGACGGACCGATCGATCCCGGTATGCGGGCGCGTGCGCGCCGGGATCAGATCGCCGCCGCCCGCCGGGCGGTGCGGGCGATCGATGAGATCGTCTGTCACTCAAGCGTTGACGCGCTGCGCCGGACCAGCCCGGTGCAGCGGTGGTGGCGGGATGCCCACGTCGGGCTGGCGACGGTGGTCGGCGAGTCGAGGGCCGTGGCCCCCTAACCGACGGAAAACGGTGGGCGGCGCTGATTGTCTGCGCCGCCCACCGTTTCGTTGCCGGTGATCAGGCGTGCGTTCCGCCGTCGATCCGGATCTCGGTGCCGCTGATGAAGGCGCCGTCGTCGGATACCAGCATCGCGATCACGCCCGCGACCGCGGACGGCGCGCCCATCCCGGCGCCACCCGAGTCGAGGTTGGTCGGCATGATGGGTGACAGCTTGGCGAACAACGACCAGTCGGCGTCGGCGGGTACGAGTCCCGGTGTGGCATCGGTGATTCCGGATTTGATACTGCCCGGCGCCACACTGACGGCCCGCAGGCCCTGCTTGCCGTACTCCAGGGCCAGCGCATGGGTCATCGCCTGAATACCGCCCTTGCTCGCCGCGTAGGCCGCCATGTACGGATGCGCGAACGCCGCCGACGTCGAACTGAAGTTCACGATCGCGCTCTGCGGGTTCTCCAGTAGGGCCGGCAGCGTCTCGCGGATCACCAGGAATGTCCCGGTGAGGTTGACCGTGATGATCTGGTTCCACTCCTGCAGGCTCATCTCGTGGGTGTGCACCGCGCGCAGCATGCCCGCCGCGTTCACCACCGAGTCGAGGCCGCCGAGCGTCTCGACCGCGCTGCGTGCGCCGGCCACCACCGATGCCTCGTCGCCGATGTTCATCGTCAGCGCGGTGAAGCGGTCGGCGGTGCCGGCCTCCTGCGCGCTCTGGCCGGTGGTCTCCAGGCCTTCGGCCGAGATGTCGGCGCCCACCACCGCGGCGCCTTCGTCGAGCAGTCGCAGTGCGGTGGCCTGTCCGATCCCGGATCCCGCGCCGGTCACCAGGATCCGGCGTCCCTCAAGTCGTTTCATGACGATCACTGTCCCATCACGTATTTCACGGTCGGACCGGTGGTCCAGCCGCCGTCGACGGCGATCTCCGCGCCGGTGACGTAGGTGGAGTCGCCGGACAGCAGGTAACACACTGCGCCGGCGATCTCGTCGGCCTCGCCGACCCGGCCCATCGGGGTGTTGGGGTACTTGCCCTCGCCCGGTTCGATGCCGATCTGGGCGGTCATCGGCGTGTAGGTCATGCCGGGATGCACCGAGTTCACCCGGATGCGGTCGGTGCCCAGCTCCACCGCGGCGATCTTGCTCAGGCCGCGCACGCCCCACTTGGACGCGCCGTACCCGGCGGTCAGCGCCAGGCCCATCAGCCCGGCGGCCGACGAGATGTTGACGATCGAACCCCCACCCGCCGCGCGCATCGGGGCGATGGCCGCCTGAAGGCCGTTGAACACGCCGACCAGGTTGATCTCGAGCACGGTGCGGAAGTGGTCCAGCGGCTCGTGCTCGATGAACTGCCCGGTCGAGATGCCCGCGTTGTTGACCAGGCCGTTCAGCTTGCCGAACTCCGCCAGCGTCAGCTCGACCGCGGATTTCCACTGCGCCGCGTCGGTCACGTCGAGGTGGACGTAGCGGGCGTTGTCGCCGAGCTCGGCGGCCAGCGCGGCGCCCTCGTCGTCGAGTACGTCGGAGATCACCACCTTGCCGCCACGCGCGACGATGTGCTGCGCGAACGAGGCGCCGAGGCCGCGGGCGCCGCCGGTGACGATCGCGACGACGTCTGACAAGCTATCCGAAACTGCTTGCATCCCAACAACTTCCTTTCACCGTGAGTCACCGGCGGAGTCAGCGGCGATCTCGGCCGCAACGCCGTCGGGGTTTGAACTCAACGATATTCGCCGCCGCCCGGAGGGCGTGGCGGAAAGTCTCATTCAGCGGGAACGGACTGGGCAGCCGCTCAGCCGGCGGCGGACATCAGCCGCTCGAGTTCGGCCGTCGCGCCCTCGAGTAGCTCCCATGGATCCTCGACCAGGTCCGGATCGGCCTGAACGCCGACGTCGACGAATTCGCCGTAGCTGAACACCGTGACATTGATGCCCATCCCGACGGTCAACGGGCCGACCGGGACGATGTGCTCGATGCGGGCGCCTGCCATGTAGAGCTGGACGGGCGGGCCGGGCACGTTGGAGACGATGAGGTTGCTGGCCAGTGGCAGCTTGTCCTCGAGCCCCGCTGCCCGAAATCCTTTGAACAGCAAGTTCAGCAGCAGCGGCGGGGTGAAGTCGGTCAGGCCGACGCCCTGCTGCGCCTGCAGGTCCTCGGCGAGTGCTTTGGCGCTGTTCATTCCGTTGTGGATGGCCGACAGCCGCTCGACCGGATCCGCTACGTCGGTGCAGAGGGTCGCGACCATGGCGTGCACGAAATTGCCGGGCTCGTCGTCGCCGGCGTCGCGCGTCGACATCGGCACGGTCGCCAGGATCGAGCTTTCCGGCAGCGCATCGCGTTTCGTCAGGTAACTGCGTAGCGCTCCCGACACGACACACAGGATCACGTCGTTGACCTTCACACCGAAGCTGTTCTTGGCGTGCTTGACATCGGACAGCGGCAGCGAGGTGTAGGCGAAGCTGCGGTGCGAACTCAGCGCGCCGTTGAAGCTCGTCTTCGGCGCGCTCATCGGCCGCGGCGGGGGATTGTCACGCCGGAGGTGACCGATGGTGGTCACCGCGGTCCGGACGGTCTGACCGAGATACCGGGCGATCTTCGGCGGGGACGCGGCGGCCGCGAACGTGCCCTTCGCGAACAGCTCGACAGCGGAGTGCCGTGGTTGTTCGCCGTCCTCGGGCAGGTCCACCACGGGCCGGTCGGCGTCGGGGGTGACATCGCACAGCACCGAAGACAGGCCCGCGCCGGACACTCCGTCGACCATCGAGTGATGGGTCTTGGCGATGTAGGCCACGCGCCCGCCGTCCAGACCTTCGACGAACCAGCTCTCCCAGAGCGGCTGGTTGCGGTCGAGCTGGCGGGCCAGGATCTCCCCGACCAGGTCGGCCAGCTCGCGGGTGCCGCCCGGAGCCGGCAGCGCGGCACGGTGGATGTGGTAATCCAGCTTGAACGCCGGGTCGTCGACCCAGACCGGCCGGTCGAGTTGCAGCGGAACCTGTTGGATCCGGCGCCGGAACTGCGGCAGGTACGGCAGTCGCCGGTCCAGGTGATCGCGCAGGTGTTCGTAGTCGAATCCCGGTGCCCCGGAAGGATCGAGGATCATCAACCCCAGCGTGTGTTGCGGCCACTCGGTGCCCTCCATCGACAGGAACATGGCATCCATGCCCGACAACCGCTTCACTGCTTACCCCCGTTCGCTGACCACCCGGATGTGGATGCCTGAACTATCGAGGTTCAGGGGCCGAACGGGTGCAAAATTCCCGGTCAGCGAGACTCCGATTGTGGTTGACGGCGACGGCGCCGCGCCGGGCCGGCGTTTTGCTGCCACCGCGCCCGGTCCCAGTACCGGTGAGTGAGACAAGTGCTGTCCGCCTCACACTCCGGTTCGTAACGTGACAAGCCGAATCTCGAAGCGAAAGGCAACACAGTGACAGCCCAGCCAGCTCCGTCAGGTACCGCCGAAACATCCACCGCGGAGGTGGATGTCGTTGTGGTGGGGGCCGGTTTTGCCGGGCTGTACGCACTGCATCGCCTTCGCGGGCAAGGCCTTTCGGTGCGGGTGTTCGAGGCCGCGGCCGGCGTGGGCGGCGTCTGGTACTGGAACCGCTATCCGGGAGCCCGGTGCGACGTCGAGAGTGTCGACTACTCCTACTCGTTCGACCCCGACCTTGAGCAGGAGTGGAACTGGACCGAGAAGTACGCCACCCAGCCCGAGATCCTGGCCTACCTCAATCACGTGGCCGATCGGTTCGACCTGCGCCGGGACATTTCCTTCGAGACCCGTGTGACCGACATGGTCTTGGACGAGAAGACGCTGCGCTGGGAGGTCCGCACCGAACGCGGCGACGCGGTGTCCGCGCGCTTCTGCATCCTGGCGGTCGGTCCGCTGTCGAACGCGAACATTCCGGCGATCGAGGGGCTCGATTCGTTCGCCGGCGAGGTCTACCACACCGCCCACTGGCCGCACGAGGGCGTTGATTTCAGCGGTAAGCGGGTCGGGGTGATCGGTACCGGATCCTCTGGCATCCAGGCGATCCCGTGCATCGCCAAGGAAGCCGCGCAACTCTACGTCTTCCAGCGCACCCCCAACTACAGCGTGCCGGCCGGCAACGTTCCGCTCGACGACGAGACGCGGGCGGCGCAGAAGGCCGGCTACGCCGAGCGGCGCAGGCTCTCGATGCTCAGCGGCGGCGGCTCACCGCACCAGCCGCACCCCAAGTCGGCGTTGGAGGTCTCCGCCGAGGAGCTGCAGCAGACCTACGAGCGGCGCTGGGAACTGGGCGGCGTGCTGTTCTCCAAGGCCTTCCCGGACCAACTGCTCACCATCGAGGCCAACGACACCGCGCGGCTGTTCTGGGAGCAGAAGGTGCGGGCCGTGATCGACGATCCCGCGGTGGCCGACGTGCTGATCCCGAAGGACCACCCGATCGGGGCCAAGCGAATCTGCACCGACGACAACTACTTCCAGACCTTCAACCGGGACAACGTCTCGTTGGTGAATCTGCGGGCCACACCGATCGAACGGATCGATCCCTCCGGCATCGAGACCACCGCGGCGCACTACGATCTCGACGCACTGGTGCTGGCCACCGGATTCGACGCGATGACCGGCTCGGTTCAGAAGCTCAATGTGGTTGGCCGCGCCGGCCGGACCCTCAACGAGGCGTGGGCCGAAGGGCCGATCACCTACCTCGGCCTCGGTGTGCCGGGCTTCCCGAACCTGTTCAACATCGCCGGTCCCGGCGCCCCTTCGGTGCTGGCCAACATGGTGCTGCACTCGGAGTTGCACCTGAACTGGGTGGCCGATGCGATCGCCTATCTCGACGCCCAGGGCGCTCCGGCGATCGAGGCCCGCGAGGACGCCGCCACCGAGTGGGTGGCCGAATGCAGCCGTCGCGCTGCTCAAACACTGATGCCGCAGGCGAATTCGTGGTACCTCGGGGCGAACATCCCGGGCAAGCCGCGGGTGTTCATGCCGTTCGTCGGCGGGTTCGGCGTGTACGGCGAGATCATCGCCGACGTGGCCGCGGCCGGCTACAAGGGCTTCGACATCCACCAGGATCTGACCGGCTAGCGGCCCCAGCAGGGCCGGCGGCTTTCCGCCGCCGGCCTGGGCGGATCAGCCGTCGTGGTCCAGCATTGCGCGGATGTCGGCGCACACCTGCCGTCTGGCGGTGTCGGCCAGGGTCAGCGTCGGCATGGTCATGAACCCGTGGATGGCGCCGGGGTAATCCCGGTGCACCACTTGAACACCTTGGGCGGCAAGCGTTTCGGCATAGCTTGCGCCCTCGGAGTGCAGCGGGTCGAAACCTGCGGTGACCACCACTGCCGGTGGCAGTCCGGACACATCCGCGTGCAGTGGCGAGGCGTGGGGATGGCTGCGGTCGCCGGCGTCCGGGACGTATTGCTCCCAGTACCACGCCATGGCGGCACGGGTGTTGTAGAACCCGGTTTCGAAACGGCGGTAGGAGTCGGTGTCGAAGTCGGCGGCGATCACCGGATACAGCAGTGCCTGACACGCGATCTGCGGGCCGCCCCGATCGCGGGCGAGAATCGCGGTGACGGCGGCGAGGTTGCCGCCGGCACTGTCGCCGGCGACGACGATCTTCGACGCGTCACCGCCGAGTTCATCGGCCCGGTTCGCCACCCAGCACAAGGCGGCAAAGACGTCGTCGGCGGCTGCCGGCCAGCGTGACTCCGGCGCCAGGCGGTAGTCCACGGACACCACCATCGCTCCGACACCGTTGGACAGTGACCGGCAGAGGTCGTCGTGCGTGTCGAGGTCGCAGAACACGAACCCGCCGCCATGGGCGAACACCACGATCGGCACCGGTCCGGTCAGATCCGTTGCCGGACGGTAGATCCGTACCGGCACGTCGCCGGGAATGACGACATCCTCGACCGATCCGATCGGCTGGGGCTGCTCGGGCGGCCGGTACCGGGACCGCACGGCGGCCCTGGCCTCGGCGCCACTCATCGTCTCGACAGCGGGGAAACCGGTATTCAGTACGGGCAGTAGTGCCGCGATCTCGGGATCGACTTTCAATTCCGCCTCCTCACTCTCACCAAATCACATCGGTGCCGGCGCCGGTCCGCATGTTCCGCGCAGCGGGATCGACGCAATCCGGTTCTGGGCCAGTGCGATCGGGGGCCGAACCCCGCTATACCACAGCGCTCAAACTCTTGTACCGCTGAGCGAGACTGCCGCTCCCTGGACTGACATGAGTGCGCACGATCACATGGCCCGGCGTAGTGAGGCGGATGACACACCGGCGAAATCCGCAGTGGTGCAGCCGTATTCGACCGGGCAGATCCGAGTCGTGGTCACCGCGGCTCGACAACCTGATAGATGGAGAGGAAATGGACCGACATAGCAAGTTCGACAACGGCGCCGTACCCGCAGTGCGTCGTCGTTCGAGAACGACATGGAGAGGCCTGGGCATCGTGCTCACTGCCTTCGGCTTCTTCGTGATGTCCGTGCTGCCCGCGTGGGCCGCCGAGAACATGCGGGTCACGTTCGTGCGGCACGGACAGTCCGCGGGCAACACATCGGGGAACATCGACACCTCGACGCCCGGTCCGTCGCTCACTCCGCTGGGCCGCGAGCAGGCCCAGGCGGTGGTCGACAAGCTGGGGGACAACAACTACGACGCCATCTATGCATCGCAGATGATCCGAACCCAGCAGACCGCAGAACCGATGTCGGCCTATCTCGGTCTGCCGATCCAGGTGCTGCCCGGTCTGCAGGAGATCGAGGCGGGCGACTACGAGGGCACGCCCGAGAGCGGTGCGATGGGCGGTTACCTCAAGGCGCCGATCGCGTGGGCATTCGCCGGTCAGCTCGACGCCCGCATCCCGGGTTCGATCGACGGCAACGAGTTCGACGCGCGTGTCGAGGGTGCGTTGAAGACCATGTACGACAAGGGCGATCGCAACGTCATCGTGTTCTCCCACGGCGGCACCATCATGTTCTGGACCATGATGAACGCCAAGAACCTCACGCTGGCGGAGAAGGGCATGCTGCTGAGCCAGCATGCCCTGGGCAACACCGACTATGTCGTCATCGAGGGCAACCCCGAGGACGGCTGGACGCTGGTGGACTGGAACGGCCAGCGGTTCAGCCCCGAGCCGACCTTCGGGCATGAGGTCGGATTGCAGGTGCGGACACTGAGCCGCCAGCTCGAAGCCGCCATGAAGCAGGCCATGGACTCGTTCGCCACGGGGGATCTGATCCAGGTCGCCACCGCGATCAATCGCAGCGTGGCCGATGCGTCGTTGTCGATGGCCAAGTTCAACCGGGCCATCAACGCCGAGGTCATCAAGCGGGTCGGCAAGGTCTTCGAGAAGGCGGGCAACCCAGAGACCGATCCGGTCTCGGAGCTCACCGACAAGGTGTCCGACACGGTCAAGAGCGTTGCCCCGGACACGACTTCGGCCACGAGCATGCTGAAGCCGTTGAACACTGCGGTGCCGGACCCGAAGGAAACGCAGGCCGCGGCCGGGACCGATCGCGACAGCGCGACCCCGAAGGCGACCTCCGCCGTGCGGGGTAACGGTGCCACCGACCTGACCGCGGGCAACATGGTCAGGCCCGGAAAGGCCTTCGCCGACGCCAAGCGCACCGGCGAGCAGGTCCGGTCCGCGGTGTCCGACGCCGCCGATCAGCTCAGGTCGACGGTGAAGTCTTCGGTCGGCAGCCTCACCGGTGCCGCCAAGAAGGTGTCCGAGAGCGTGGGCGCGCCAAGCACTTCGCGCGACCCGGCAAGTTCCGAGAAGGCGTCCGCCGATTCGGACAGCTGAACAACGCAGTAAGACATTGGCCCCCTCCGTCCGACGGAGGGGGCCAATCTCGTTGTGAAGCGGGTTGGTGCCGACTAGTCCAGGTAGTCGCGCAGCACCTGCGAGCGCGACGGGTGGCGCAGCTTGCTCATGGTCTTGGACTCGATCTGGCGGATGCGCTCGCGGGTCACGCCGTAGACCTGGCCGATCTCGTCCAGTGTGCGCGGCTGGCCGTCGGTCAGGCCGAACCGCAGCCGGACCACGCCGGCCTCGCGCTCGGACAGCGTCTCCAGCACCGACTGCAGCTGATCCTGCAGCAGGGTGAAGGACACGGCGTCGACGGCCACCACGGCCTCGGAGTCCTCGATGAAGTCACCGAGCTGGCTGTCGCCCTCGTCGCCGATGGTCTGGTCCAGCGAGATGGGTTCACGCGCGTACTGCTGGATCTCCAGCACCTTCTCCGGCGTGATGTCCATTTCCTTGGCCAGCTCTTCGGGCGTGGGCTCGCGGCCCAGGTCCTGCAGCAGCTCGCGCTGGATCCGGCCGAGCTTGTTGATCACCTCGACCATGTGCACCGGGATACGGATGGTGCGGGCCTGGTCGGCCATGGCGCGGGTGATGGCCTGGCGGATCCACCAGGTGGCGTAGGTGGAGAACTTGTAGCCCTTGGTGTAGTCGAACTTCTCGACCGCGCGGATCAGGCCCAGGTTGCCTTCCTGGATGAGGTCCAGGAACGCCATGCCGCGGCCGGTGTAGCGCTTGGC
Organism: Mycolicibacterium porcinum; assembly: GCA_001942045.1. GTDB lineage: Bacteria > Actinomycetota > Actinomycetes > Mycobacteriales > Mycobacteriaceae > Mycobacterium > Mycobacterium porcinum_A. Next base: position 25,499 of record MSTD01000032.1, on the reverse strand, counting down.
GAGCGACACCACCAGACGCAGGTTGGCTTCCAGCAGATGGTTTTTCGCGCGGTCGCCGTCGCGGCAGATCCACTGGTAGTCGCGCCGCACCTGGGTGGTGAGCTTTTCGCCCTTCTCGGCGAACTCCGCCATCTTCTGGGTGGCGAACAGCCCGGCCTCGATGCGCTTGGCGAGCTCGACCTCTTCCTCCGCGTTCAGCAGGGCGACCTTGCCGATCTGCTTCAGGTAGGCGCGGACCGAGTCGGCCGAGGCCGTCAGCTCGGCGTCCTTGCGGGCCTGCCGCAGGGCCTCGGACTCTTCCTCGTCCCACACGAAGTCGCCGGAGGCCTTGTCCTTCTCGGACGGCTCGGGATGCTCCTCGTCGGCCTTGGCCGCCTTGCCCGAAGCCGGTGCGGCCGCCTTGGCGTCCTTGCCTTCCTCGGCCTCGTCCTCGTCGTCCTCGTCGTCGGCCGACTCCTCGACTTCGTCGTCCGTGTCGAGGTCGTCGAGCTCCAGGTCGGTGTCCTCGACGTCGAGCTCGTCGCCGGGACCGGCTTCCAGGTCGTCGGTGGTCTCGAGATCGTCGTTGACGTCTTCGGGCTTGCTCGCCGCGGCCTTGGTGGCCTTCTTGGCGGGCGCCTTCTTGGCGGGAGCGCGCTTGGTGGCGGTGCCGCCCTCGGCCTTGGCCGCGGTGCTCTTCGCTGCCCGCTTGGCCGGGGCCTTCTTGGCGGGAGTCTTGGTAGCGGTGCGCTTCACCGGCTCGTCGGTCGCCGGGCTTGCCTTTGTCGCTGCCACGTACACCCTTTCGGTCTCACGAAATTTCTCGGCGGGCATGGGCATACTCCACCGAAAGCGTCTGCTATCGAATGTTGGCGTTCTTATCGGCTGGGATATTCACCGCTATTCGGTAGGCGGCCGCCGAGGACCATTGTAACGACAGTGTGGGTGTTCACCGTGCCGAGCGGCAAATTTCGGCACGTGAGGTGACCGAAGCGGCAAAGTTACCCGGCGGTAGCTGCTGTGCCGGCGGGGCCCAGGTCCTGACCGGCCATGGCTGCGCCGACGATGCCGGCGGTGTTGAGCAACGCCGCCGGGACGATCGGGGTGCGGATCTTGAGCAGTGGCAGCCACTTGTCGGACTTGCGGCTGATGCCGCCACCGGCGATGAAGAGATCCGGCCAGATCGCGTTCTCGATCGTCACCAGAACTTTGTTCACCTCTTCGCTCCACCGGGCGTAGCTCCAGTCCTTGCGTTCCTTCACCGAGGACGCGGCGCGGTGTTCGGCCTCCTTGCCGTCCACTTCCAGGTGACCAAATTCGGTGTTGGGCAACAAAACACCGTTGTGGATCACCGCGGAACCGATGCCGGTGCCGAAGGTCAGCAGCACCACCACGCCGGAGTTGTCCTTGCCCGCCCCGTAGCGTTCCTCGGCCAGTCCCGCCGCGTCGGCGTCGTTGAGCACCCGTACCGGCTGTCCGCCGAGTGCGGTGCTGATCACCTCCGAGGCGTTCACGCCGATCCACCCCTTGTCGACGTTGGCCGCGGTGCGCACGATGCCGTCGGTGACGACGCCCGGGTAGGTGACGCCCACATTGCCCGTCCAGCCGAACTCGGCCACCACCGCAGCGACTGTCTTCGCGACCGATTCCGGAGTGGACGGCTGCGGCGTGTCGAGCTTGAACCGCTCGCCGATGAGCTGCCCGGTGTCGAGGTCGACGATGCCGCCCTTGATCCCGCTGCCGCCGACGTCGACGCCGAATCCGCGGCGTTGGGCTTCGACGGCGGGAACCGGATCTGCCGCGGGTGCATCGGGTGCGGTCATGGGTGCTCCTTTGTGGGACAGGCGGTGAGCAGGCTGTCGGACAGGGCGAGGGACAAACCAAGGCGCGTCCCCACCCTAGTCGTTGAACATCGCACCCGCGGGTGGTCGACCGCGAAGCGACTTTTCGGGCCGAAGATGTTGCGATAGGGCCGTGACCGACAACAGTTTCGATGCTCCCGCCCTACGGATCGTGGCCGAGCAGCTGGCCACCGAAGCCGCCGACTTCGTGGCCCGCCGGCGCGCCGAGGTGTTCAGCTCGGGTGGCGCAGCGGCCGCCGGCGCCGTCCGATCCAAGAGCACCCCGACCGACCCCGTCACGATCGTCGACACCGAAACCGAGCGATGGCTGCGTGAGCGGCTGGCGGTGTTGCGGCCGTCGGAAGCGATCCTGGGGGAGGAGGAGGGCGGCCGGCAGGACGGCCGGCAGGGACTGAGCTGGGTGCTGGACCCGATCGACGGCACGGTCAACTTCGTCTACGGCATACCGGCGTATGCCGTGTCGGTAGCCGCGCAGTACGACGGGCGGTCGGTGGCCGGCGCCGTGGCGAATGTGCCTGCCGGTGAGGTGTACTCGGCTGCCCTGGGCCACGGTGCCGAGATGGTGCGCGATGGGGTTCGGACCGTGTTGCGCTGCAGCGGCGTCGACGATCTGTCGATGGCGCTGCTGGGCACCGGGTTCGCCTACGAACCCGGCCGGCGCGCGCGGCAGGCCGGAGTGCTGGCTCAGATACTGCCCGCGGTGCGCGACATCCGTCGCATCGGCTCGTGCGCGCTGGATCTGTGCATGGTCGCCGCGGGCCGGTTGGACGCGTACTACGAAGAGGGGGTCCAGGTCTGGGACTGGGCCGCCGCGGCGCTGATCGCCGCCGAGGCGGGTGCGACGGTGTGGTTGCCTACCGCTGCCGGTGCCGAGTACGTGGCCGCGTCGGCGCCGGGAATCTCCGACGCCCTACACGGCGCGCTAGCAGGTGCCGGTATGGATCTTTGACAGCAGCGCGGAATCCGACGGCGCGGTGGCGTCGGGCCGCAGGCTGGCCAGCACGGCCTTGATGTCGTCGTTGCTGGCGAGCTCGTTGAACTCGGTGCCCAGCGCCAGATCGACTGTGGCGTCCGGCCTTTCGTCCTGGAACAGCTCCATGCACGGGGCCACCAGCCACACCGCCGCGGCGGCGGTACGACCGGACGGGCCGAACCGGATCTGGCCCTGGCATTCCAGCCGGGTGGTGGAGTAGATCGGGTCGTTCGCCGCCTCGGGTTGGGCGAAGCCCAGATCGCGCAGTGCCCCGGCCACCTCGCCGGCCTGGCCGCCCTGCCCGCTGGCGTTGAGCACCCGGATCCTGGTCTCGGCCAGCGGTGCCGGTGTGACTTCGGTCATGGCCGAGTTGGCCACCTGTTCGCCGAGCTTGGGGGCGGCCGGATCGGTGGCGGGCGGCGGGTTGTTGCACACCGTGGCCTCGTGCACGTCGGTTGGCTGATTGAGCGCGATGATCCAGACGATCATCGTCACTACGGCAAGTACGGCGAAGAGGACGATGCCGGGAACGAAACTGCGCCGACGGAACGGTCGACCGTGCCGGTCGAAGGCAGTGCCATCGGTGATTTGCGCGACCACATGTGCACTCTAAGGGCAAACGTGTTCGCTGACGCACCAGTGCTCAGACGGTAGTGTGATGTAAATCACACTGAAACGTGTGGCAATACGGGCACGAATCATTTGGGGAATGCGTTCGACGCTGGTACAAAGCTCTGCTGCAAGGTAAGGGAGGGGACACAGACGATGGCAACCGACTACGACGCTCCACGACGTTCCGAAGCAGACGAGGTTTCCGAGGATTCGCTCGAGGAGCTCAAGGCGCGGCGCAACGAGGCGCAGTCCGCCGTGGTGGATGTCGATGAATCAGAATCGGCCGAGTCGTTCGAGCTGCCGGGCGCAGACCTGTCCGGCGAGGAACTGTCGGTACGGGTGGTCCCGAAGCAGGCGGACGAGTTCACCTGCTCCAGCTGCTTCCTGGTGCATCACCGGAGCCGGCTGGCGAGCGAGAAGAACGGCGTGATGATCTGCACGGACTGCGCCGCCTGACGGCGGCTCGGTCACAAGAGCTGCGATTTCGCGGCTCAGCCGCGGATCGCGGCGAGGACGCGATCCGGATGACGCGAACTGATGAGCCAGTACGGGGTGGGGTCATCCGGATCGTCGAGCACTACCAGCACCATCGGGCCGACCCAGGCGCGGTGGACGACGAAGGCAGCGGGATCGAGCTGACGGCCCAGCGCGGCCGACTTGGCTGACCGTGGCACCTCGGCGGTCCGGGAGATGACGCTCGTCGGCAGGTGTGCGTCACCGACCCACAACTCGGTGTCGCCGGCGCTGTCGCGCACCACCTTCAATTCCGTCTTGCTGAACCACATCAACACGGCTGCCGCCACGCCGAACAGCAGTACGTAAGGCAACCACGCCGGAATGGCCGGCGCGGCCAGGCCGATCTCGAATGCGATCACTCCTGCCAGCACCGCAGCCGGCAGTGACCACCACCAAGGCACCCACAAACGTTCGCGGTACTGAACGCTTTGGGTGGTTGCGCGCGTGTCTGACACGCGGCTCAGAGTAATCTGTGACGTCGTGTCCACCTCTCTGGCGGTCGTCCGATTGGACCGCGAACTACCGATGCCCAGCCGGGCGCACGATGGGGACGCGGGCGTAGACCTCTACAGCGCGCGCGATGTCGAGCTGGCCCCCGGGCAACGCGAACTCGTGCCGACCGGCATCGCCGTGGCCATTCCGCACGGAATGGTGGGGCTGATCCACCCGCGCTCGGGTCTGGCTGCCCGCGTGGGTCTTTCGATCGTCAACAGCCCGGGCACGATAGACGCCGGTTATCGCGGCGAGATCAAGATTTCGCTGATCAACCTCGATCCCGAGACACCGATCGTGATCAGTCGCGGTGACCGGATTGCCCAATTGTTGGTGCAGCGGGTAGAACTGCCCGAATTGGTCGAGGTGACCTCGTTCGACGAGGCGGGCCTGGCTGACACCTCCCGTGGCGATGGTGGCCACGGTTCCTCCGGCGGACATGCGAGTTTGTGATGGCATTCGGAAAGCGCAAGAGCAACGACTCGGCTCCTCAGAACGACGATGACCAGGTTGTCGATCAACCGGCCCCGGTCGAGGAGGCCGACGACTTCGACGAGGGCTCCGACGACGGCCCGTTCGACATCGAGGACTTCGACGATCCCGAGGTGGCCGCGCAGGGCCGGCTCGACCTCGGCTCGGTCCTGATCCCGATGCCCGACGGCGGTCAGGTCCAGGTCGAGCTCAACGAGGCCGGCGCGCCCAGCGCGGTATGGGTGGTGACTCCGAACGGGCGGTTCACCATCGCCGCCTACGCCGCGCCCAAGAGCGCCGGGCTGTGGCGCGAGGTGGCCGGCGAGCTCGCCGAATCACTGCGCAAGGACGCCAGTTCGGTGAACATCCAGGACGGCCCGTGGGGCCGCGAGGTGGTCGGCACGGGCAACGGTGGTGTCGTCCGCTTCATCGGTGTGGACGGCTACCGCTGGATGGTGCGCTGTGTGGTCAACGGTGCCCCGGAGACCATCGATGCACTGGCCGAAGAGGCGCGGGCGTCGTTGGCCGACAGCGTGATTCGTCGCGGTGACACGCCGATGCCGGTGCGCACGCCGCTGCAGGTGCAGCTGCCCGAACCGATGGCTGCCCAGCTTCGCGCCGCGGCGCAGCAGGCCGCGATGCAGCAGGCCGCCCAGCAGCTCGCTGCCGCCGCACAGAATCTGCCGCAGGATCAGCCACCGGCCGAGCCGGTGGCGCGCCGCAGTGAGCAGGGCTCGGCGATGCAGCAGTTGCGCACCATCACCGGCGGGTAGTACCGCTCAACCCGCCACGGTGTCGCTGGCGGCCTCCTGCAGCGCCGCCAGGCACGCGACGCCCAGCACCCCGGTGTCGATACCCATCTGTTCCAGCGTCACCGACCGCAACGCCGCCTGCGGCGCCGCGGCCACCCATTCGTATCCGACTTCGGCCGGGTGCACGGGGTCGTCGGTGGCCACCGCGACGCCCATGGGCACCCCGAGTTGTTCGAGTTCGGCACTGCCCGGGGCGCGGTAACCGGCGGCCTCCTCCATCGCCTCGGGCAGGGTGGGCCACTGGCCCACCCAGGAGCGGGCCAATTCGTCGGCCAGCCACGGCGGGCTGGAGGCACGCATCTGCGCGACCGTGGCCGCCAGCCCGTCCCGGCGCAACAGCTCCGCGGACTGCCGCGCCAGCAGCGCGGCCGGGGCGTGCTGGGAGGAACCGGTCCAGGGCGGCAGCGCGGCGAGCACGGCAACGGTCCGGCCGGGATGATCCAACGCCCACCGCAGTGCCACGACCGCACCGATCGACACCCCGCCGACCGCGATCGGTCCGGAGCGGGCCGCGTCGTCGAGCGCATGCAGGTAGCCCTCGACCAGCCGGTCCGGAGTCGGCGGCGGGGTCACCACCAGTGCGTCCGCGGCGTGCAGCGCACCCGAAAACGCCCGGTAGACGTAGTTGTCGTCGGACCCGGTACCGGGCAGCAAAACGGTTGGGACACCGCGCAGGATGACGCTCATCACATGATCGTGCCTGCCCCGTCAAATCGTCGGCGTGCCGACCCGCACCCCACGTGGCATTCCCCGTGCAAGAGGTCTACCGTGGCGTTGGTTGGGCGGATTCACAGTGGATCTGCAGAAGGTCAGGAGAGGCCATGGCTACGGCCGAAGGGTATCTGCGCCGGCTTACGCGACGCCTGACGGAAGACCCCGAACAGCTTGATGTCGAAGAGCTCAGCGACGAGGCCGCCAATACCGGCGCGCTCAAGGCGATCGACGCCCAGCGCGGCCAGGAAGTGACGATGGTCGGCACGCTGCGCAGCGTCGAATGTAACGGCAAGGGGTGTTCCGGCGGCATCAAAGCCGAGCTGTTCGACGGTACCGACACGGTGTTGTTGGTGTGGCTCGGGCAGCGCCGCATTCCCGGTATCGAGTCCGGCTGCACCCTGCGGGTGCACGGCCGGGTCGGCAAGCTGGAGAACGGCGCCAAGGCGATTTACAACCCCCGCTACGAAATCCAGAAGTGAGTCAGGCCGAAAACGACACAGGCGACACACCTCACGCCCCTGAGAGTGATCCGGCGCCGACGCCTGCCCATGGTGGTGGCCGTGCCGTGCTGGAGCAGATGGGCGGCGTCAGCGGGCTGATCTATTCGTCGCTGCCGGTGGTGGTGTTCGTCCCGGTTTCCACCGCGTTCGGGCTGATGCCCGCGATCGCCGCCGCACTCGGCGTGGCGACACTCATCTTGATCTGGCGGTTGATCCGCCGGGAATCCGTTCAGCCCGCGGTGTCGGGATTCTTCGCCGTCGGCGTCAGCGCCCTGATCGCATATCTGGTGGGGGAGTCGAAAGGCTATTTCCTGCTTGGCATCTGGAGCTCGCTGTTGTACGCCGTCTTGTTCGGGGTCTCGGTCGTGATCCGTCGCCCGGTGGTCGGCTATATCTGGGGCTGGGTCAACACGCACGACCGTGCCTGGCGCGACGTCCGTAAGGCGGTGCTGGCGTTCGATGTCGCCACGCTCACCTGGGTCGCGGTGTTCGCGTCGCGGTTCCTGGTGCAGCAGTATCTCTACGACTCGGACCAGACGGGCTGGCTGGGCTTCGCACGCATCGCGATGGGCTGGCCGCTGACCGCGGTCGCGGCGTTGGTGACCTATCTGGCCATCCGGGCCGCGCAGCGCGCCGTACACGCCCAGGACGGCGCACCGAGCCCCGGCTGAGCGCGGAGCGCCAGGCTAGCGCGGCGCCGGGTTCAGCAGCAGCTCCCGCAGTTCGTCCTCGGACTCGGTGACGGCCACGAACAACAGTTCGTCGCCCCCTTCGAGGGGTTCGTCGGATTCCGGCACGATCACCCTGGCTCCGCGCAGGATCGTCACCAGCGCGGTGTCACGGGGCAGGTCGAGGCGCTTGACGGGCCGCCCACCCCACGGAGTGTCGTCCGGCAGGGTGATCTCGACCAGGTTGGCCTGTCCCTTGCGGAACTCCATCAGACGCACCAGGTCGCCGACCGCCACCGCTTCTTCGACCAATGAGGCCAGCATGCGCGGTGTCGACACCGCCACGTCCACCCCCCAGTTCTCGTCGAACAGCCACTCGTTGCGGGGATCGTTGACGCGGGCCACCACCCGGGGCACCGCGAATTCGGTCTTGGCCAGCAGGCTGACCACGACGTTGACCTTGTCGTCACCGGTCGCGGCGATCACCACGTCGAATTCTTCGAGCTTGACCGATTCCAGCATGGTGATCTCGCAGGCATCACCCAGCCGCCAGTGGGCGGCGGGGATGGCGTCGACGTCGATATGGTCGGGATTGCGCTCCAGCAGGGTCACGTCGTGATTGCTGTCGAGCAGCTCGCGGGCGATGGAGCGGCCGACGGCGCCGGCCCCGGCGATGGCAACCTTCATCAGTGCGACTCCAAGTCCTCGCTCGGCGGCAGCGCCGCGATGGCCAGCGCCTCGGCGATGTGCCCGGACACCGCGGCCACGTACACCTGATCGCCGGCCTGGATCACGGTCTTCGGTTCGGGCAGGTAACCGTTGCCGAACCGGATCATGAAGGCCACCCGGCCGCCGGTTGCCGCTTCCAGGTCGGTGACCAGGTGCCCGGCCCAATCTTGGTGCAGCGGAAGTTCGGCCACGCCCACATTGCCCGACGGATCCCGCCACTTGGTGGTCTCGGTCTCCCGGGTCAGCACGTTGAGCAGACGGTCGGTGGTCCACGGCACCGTGGCCACGGTGGGGATACCGAGGCGCTCGTAGACCGCGGCGCGCTTGGCGTCGTAGATGCGGGCCACCACGCGCTCGACACCGAACGTTTCGCGGGCCACCCGTGCCGAGATGATGTTGGAGTTGTCGCCCGAGGACACCGCGGCGAATGCGCCGGCCTCCTCGATTCCGGCGCGCAGCAGCACGTCGCGGTCGAAGCCCATCCCGAGCACACGTTCGCCGGCGAATTCCGGCGACAGCCGGTGGAACGCGGTGCTGTCGCGGTCGATGACCGCCACTTCGTGGCCGATCCGGGCCAGGCTGTCTGCGAGGGAGGCGCCGACTCGGCCGCACCCCATGACGACTACACGCACCCGACGGTCCTTTCCGGTGGCAGAAAACGCGCTATTGCGCTGTCCGTGCCCTCGAACGCTACAGCTTTGTGACGACTTTTCGTGTTCGGGCTTAGTCTTGGCTCTCGTGTCCAAGCTTTCGACGGCGACGCGCCGGTTGGTACTGGGGCGGCCGTTCCGCAGCGACAAGCTCTCTCACACCCTCCTGCCCAAACGGATAGCCCTGCCGGTGTTCGCCTCCGACGCCTTGTCGTCGGTGGCCTACGCACCGGAGGAAATCTTTCTGGTGCTATCGGTAGCCGGGCTGACTGCCTACTCGCTGACGCCGTGGATCGGCCTGGCCGTGGCAGCGGTGATGCTCATCGTGATCGCGAGCTACCGGCAGAATGTGCACGCCTATCCGTCCGGCGGCGGCGATTACGAGGTCGTCACCACGAACCTCGGGCCCACCGCGGGGCTCACCGTCGCCAGCGCGCTGATGGTGGATTATGTGCTGACAGTTGCGGTGTCGATGTCGTCTGCCATGTCGAACATCGGCTCGGCGGTGCCGTTCGTCGCACAGCACAAGGTGCTTTTCGCGGTGGTGGCGATCCTGCTGCTGGCTTCGATGAACCTGCGCGGGTTGCGGGAATCGGGTACCGCGTTCGCGATTCCCACCTACGCGTTCATGATCGGCATGTACATCATGCTGGGCTGGGGTCTGTTCCAGATCTACGTTCTGGATCACCCGCTGCGCGCCGAATCCGCCGGTTTCGAGATGCACCCCGAACACGGCGAGGTGCTCGGCTTCGCTCTGGTGTTCCTGGTGGCGCGGGCGTTCTCCTCGGGTTCGGCAGCGCTGACCGGTGTCGAGGCGATCAGCAACGGCGTACCGGCGTTCCGGAAACCAAAGTCGCGCAACGCGGCGACCACCTTGCTGTTGCTCGGGGTGATCTCGGTCACGCTGTTCATGGGGATCATCCTGCTGTCCAAGGCGACGGGGGTGCAGATCGCCGAACGGCCGCAGGAGCAGTTGATCGGTGCGCCGCCCGACTACCACCAGAAGACATTGATCGCGCAGCTCGCCGACGCGGTGTTCCACAACTTCCCGGTCGGTCTGTATCTGATCGCCGGCGTGACCGCGCTGATCCTGGTGCTGGCGGCCAACACCGCGTTCAACGGATTTCCGGTGCTCGGGTCGATCCTGGCCCAGGACCGGTTCCTGCCGCGCCAGCTGCACACCCGCGGGGACCGGTTGGCATTCTCCAACGGCATCCTGTTTCTCGCGTTCGCCGCGATCGCCTTCGTGGTGGCGTTCCGCGCCGAGGTGACGGCGCTGATCCAGCTCTACATCGTGGGTGTGTTCGTGTCGTTCACGCTCAGCCAGATCGGCATGGTCCGGCACTGGACGCGGTTGTTGCGCACCGAAACCGATCCGGCGGTGCGGCGGCACATGATGCGGTCGCGGGTCATCAACGCGGTCGGCCTGACGGCCACCGGCACGGTCCTGGTGGTCGTGGTGGTGACCAAGTTCGCCGCCGGCGCCTGGATCGCCATCCTGGCGATGGGTGCCCTGTTCGTGATCATGAAGATGATCCACAAGCATTACGACACCGTGGCCCGGGAACTCGAGAAGGAGGACGAGGACGCGGGCGACATGGTGTTGCCGAGCCGCAACCACGCGGTGGTGCTGGTGTCGAAGCTGCACCTGCCGACCAAGCGGGCGCTGGCCTACGCGCGCGCCACCCGGCCGGATGTGCTCGAGGCGATCACGGTCAGCGTCGACGACGCCGAGACGCGTGCGCTGGTGCACCAGTGGGAGGACAGCGACATCAGCGTGCCGCTGAAGGTGATCGCCTCGCCCTATCGTGAAATCACCCGCCCGGTACTGGATTACGTCAAGCGGGTGACCAAGGAATCACCGCGCACCGTGGTGACGGTGTTCATCCCCGAATATGTGGTGGGGCACTGGTGGGAGCAGGTGCTGCACAACCAGAGTGCGTTGCGGCTCAAGGGCCGGCTGCTGTTCATGCCCAACGTGATGGTCACATCGGTTCCGTGGCAGCTGAATTCGTCGGAGCGGTTGAAGGCGCTGCAACCGCGCGCCACCCCGGGTGACGCGCGCAGGGGATTCCTGGAATGACGGAACTGACACTGACCACCGGGCCTGCCGCCAACGGTGGCAGTTGCGTGGCCCGGCACGACGGGCGCGTGGTGTTCGTCCGGTACGCCCTGCCCGGCGAGACCGTGCGGGTGAACGTGTTCGACGAACGCGGATCGTATTGGCACGCCGAGGTTGTCGAGGTGATCGAGGCTTCGCCGGACCGGGTGGCCTCGCTGTGCTCGATCGCCGGCGTGGACGGTGCCGGATGCTGCGATCTGGCGTTCGCCGAGCCGGCCGCGGCGCGGCGGCTCAAGGGTTCGGTGGTGGCAAACCAGCTGTCCCGGCTGGGCGGATTCACCTGGCGTGACGAGGAGACCGCGGTGGCCGAACCGGTCGGTGCCGGCGACGTCCTCGGCTGGCGGACCCGCGTGCGGCTCGACACCACGGCCGACGGCAGGGCCGGACTGCACCGCTACCACAGCGCCGAGCTGGTCACCGACCTCGGTTGCGGACAGCTGCCCGGCGAGCTGACCGACGGCCTGGCCGAGATGCGCTGGACGCCGGGCGCGCACGTGCATGCGGTCCTGGATTCCGACGGTCGCAGGCACGTCGTGCAATCGGGTCCGAAGGCGCCCGCCCGCAAGGGTGGCCGGGCATCCGGCCCGAAAAACACCACACGCGTCATCGAGGGTGATTACGAGGCGGTGCAACGTGTCGGCGGACGGCAGTGGCTGCTGCCGGTGACCGCGTTCTGGCAGGCCCACCGCGATGCCGCCGACCTCTACAGCGCGCTGGTGGCCGACTGGTCGGGGCTGCGGCCGGGCATGACAGCGTGGGATCTGTACGGCGGTGCCGGGGTGTTCGCCGCGGCGCTGGCCGAGCAGGTCGGGCCGGACGGACGTGTGCTGACCGTCGACACCTCGCGCGGGGCATCCCGTGCGGCCCGGAGCGCGCTGGCCGACCTGCCCTGGGTCTCGGTGGTGACCGACTCGGTGCGACGCGCGCTGTCCGCCGAATCGGGACGCCCCGACGTCGCCGTCCTCGACCCGCCCCGCACCGGTGCCGGCCGGGAGGTGATCGAGGCTCTGGCCGCGACCGAGGTGCCGCGGGTCATCCACATCGGTTGTGAGGCAGCATCATTCGCGCGCGACATCGGGCTGTACCGGCGGCACGGGTATGCGGTGGAGGATCTGCGGGTGTTCGATTCCTTCCCGCTCACCCACCACGTGGAGTGCGTCGCGGTGCTGACCCGCTGACCCGGTGCGGGGCCCACTCACTCCTGCGTGTCGGGACCCATGGTCGGGGTGGGGAAGTGGGCGTATGTGGCCCGGTTGCCGCCTTCGGCCCGGGACTGGTTCATCGCGGTGTCGGCCAGTGCCACGAGGGCGTCGACGATCTGCTGGGTGGGCAGTTCGGTGAGCGGGCGCAACTGGCTGCAGGCCGTGCCGATGCTGGCGGTCAGGCGCATGGGCGTGGTGGTCAGTGCCATGCGGATCCGGTTGACCAGCGGTGAGGGGTCGTTGGTCTTGAACACATCGGCGATCAGGAACTCGCTGTCGGACACGTGGGCCAGCGGCACCTTGTGCCGCACGGTCTCGCGGATCGCCTGGGCCACGGCCACGCGGGCGTGCAGCGTGCTGTGGCTGCCGTCCATGTCGCTGAGCAGTGCCATGTCGTCGATGCCGACGGCCACGACCACCAGGTACTGATCGTCGTGGCGGCTGTGGGATCCGAGCATCGTGGCGGTGTGCATGTCGAACGCCTCGCGGTTGAGCAGGCCGGTCAGCGGGTCGATCTCGCTCGGGTGCTGGACGCGGTCGGGTTCGATCAACTCGACGGCCATCCGGCACAACGCCGAGGTGCTCAGGATCACCAGGACCGCCACCAGCGTGCCGACCACACCCAGCCAGACGTCGGTGAGGGCCACCCGCACACCGAGGAAGGCCACCACGGCCCCGGAAGCCAACCAGGTGAGGTGCAGTATCCGGCGACTGTGCAGGAAGGCGGTATAGGCGGTGATCAGGCTCAACGAACTGGAGCCCATGAGGCCGACGACCGGGTCCACGAGCAGGATGCAGGTGGCCGCGATGCAGGCCGTCCCGATGGCCACGACGGTCCACGACTGGGTGCGGCTGGGCCACTGCCGCCGCCACCACCATTGCGCCAGGGTCAGCCCGCCGATGCTGACCGCCACGGCCACGTACTGGAGGGCGCCGTGCGGACCTTTCGGGCTGACCAGCAACAGCAGCGGCACCAGGCTCAACCCGACGATGGTCACGCCGACGAGGCGCTGCATCCGGGTGCGCTTGCCCTGCGCAGCGAGCAGGGCGGTACGCGCATAGTAGTGATCGAATGGACTCAACCCGCACCCCGGAGTAATCGACTTCGCCTACACCTTACGTAACCATGGGGGCCGGAGTTTTGTCGCCGGTTTGCGGCGCTGCCACGGACTTCGTCGGCATTTGCTCGGACGCCTCACCTGTTAGCGTTGTCCGCAGGTGTGCCGGGAAGTCTGGTCGGCGTTCGATGCATGCTGACTTCAGGAGCCCGATGAGCGATCGCCGTCAACCCACCAGCCGACGCCTGCTCGCCCGGGGGTCGTGGCCGGAATGGCAGCGGGTCTCCGAGCTGCTGCGCACCGAGACGGTCGGCGGGGCTCTGCTGCTGGCCGCCGCGGGTGCGGCGCTGGTCTGGGCGAATTCGCCATGGTCGGGTGGCTATCACCGGCTCTCGGAGTTCGTCGTCGGCCCCCAGTCGCTGCATCTGAACCTGAGCCTGTCGGCCTGGGCCGCCGACGGACTGCTGGCGATCTTCTTCTTCGTCGTGGGTGTGGAGCTCAAGCGAGAATTCGTCGCGGGGGATCTGCGTGATCCGGCCCGTGCTGCGCTGCCCATCGCGGCGGCGGTGGGCGGCATGGTGGTGCCGGCGGCGATCTTCGTCGGCATCAACCTGTTCTCCGGCCATCCCGAGAACATCGACGGGTGGGCGGTGCCGATCGCGACGGACATCGCTTTCGCCCTGGCCGTTCTGGCCGTGGTTTCCACCCATCTGCCCGCGGCGCTGCGGATCTTCCTGCTGACGTTGGCCGTGGTCGACGATCTGTTGGCCATCACGGTGATCGCGGTCTTCTTCACCGACCACGTGGCGCTCGGGCCCCTGGCGGCGGCCCTGATCCCGATCGGACTGTATGCGGTCGCGGTGCAGCGGGGGGCGCGCCAGTGGTGGATTCTGCTGCCGCCGGCCGTGCTGGCCTGGGGGCTCGTGCACGCCAGCGGCGTGCACGCCACCGTGGCCGGCGTGGTGCTCGGTTTCACCGTTCCGGTGTTGGGCCGCCACGCCTCGGCCGAGCACTTCGAACACCTGGTCCGGCCGCTGTCGGCGGGGTTCGCGGTGCCGGTGTTCGCGTTCTTCGCCGCCGGTGTGACGGTCGGCGGCTGGTCGGGCTTCGCCAACGCGTTGTCGCACCCGGTGACCATCGGCGTGATCGCCGGTCTGGTGCTCGGAAAACCCATCGGCGTCCTGGGAACCACGTATTTGCTGGCCCGCTTCACCCACGCCAGCCTGGACGAGGATCTCGCCTGGCGGGATGTGCTCGGTGTCGCGATGCTGGCCGGGATCGGTTTCACGGTGTCGCTGCTCATCGGTGAACTGGCCTTCGGACACGCCAGCGTTGCTGACGATGACGTGAAGATCGCGGTGGTCACCGGATCGGTGGTGGCGGGCCTGCTGGCGTCGGTGGTCCTGGTGTCGCGCAACGCCGCATATCGCCGGATCCACCAGCTGGAGACCATCGACGCCGACCACGACGGTGTGCCCGATGTCTATCAGCCTCGGCAGGACTGACGCAGGCTGCGTGCGTACACTGGCGGAATGCTTGAACAGGTCCGCGGTCCCGCTGATCTACAGCACCTGTCACAGTCCCAGTTGACTGATTTGGCACAGGAAATCCGTCAGTTCCTGATCCACAAGGTCGCTGCAACCGGTGGACATCTTGGCCCCAATCTGGGTGTCGTCGAACTCACCCTGGCGCTGCATCGCGTGTTCGATTCGCCGCACGATCCGATCATCTTCGACACCGGCCATCAGGCCTACGTGCACAAGATGCTGACCGGCCGTGCACAGGACTTCGACACCCTGCGGAGCAAGGACGGCCTGTCGGGGTACCCGTCGCGCAGCGAGAGCGAGCACGACTGGGTGGAGTCCAGCCACGCCAGCACGGCGCTGTCCTACGCCGACGGTCTGTCCAAGGCCTTCGAGCTGACAGGGCACCGCAATCGCCATGTGGTGGCGGTAGTCGGTGACGGCGCGCTGACCGGCGGCATGTGCTGGGAGGCCCTGAACAACATCGCCACGGGTGGTCGCCCGGTGGTCATCGTCGTCAACGACAACGGCCGCAGCTACGCCCCTACGATCGGCGGGTTCGCCGACCACCTCGCCGGGCTGCGGCTGCAGCCGGCCTACGAACGCATCCTGGAAGAGGGCCGCAAGGCCGTGCGCGGGCTGCCCGTCGTCGGCGAGTTCTGCTATCAGTGCATGCACAGCATCAAGGCCGGCATCAAGGATGCGGTGGCCCCGCAGGTGATGTTCACCGATCTGGGAATTAAGTACGTCGGTCCGATCGACGGCCATGACGAGCATGCGGTCGAGAATGCGCTGCGCCACGCCCGCGGCTTCAAGGCCCCGGTGATCGTGCACGTGGTGACCCGCAAGGGGATGGGCTACGCGCATGCCGAGAACGACGAAGCCGAGCTGATGCATCAGTGCGGTGTGATCGACCCGGAGACGGGGCTGCCGACGAAGGCCTCGGGTCCCGGTTGGACGTCGGTGTTCTCCGACGAGCTGATCAAGATCGGCGGAAAACGCCGGGATCTCGTGGCGATCACCGCGGCGATGCCCGGCTCCACGGGTCTGAGTGCATTCCGGGATCGGTTCCCCGACAGGTTCTTTGACGTCGGCATCGCCGAGCAGCACGCCATGACCTCCGCGGCCGGCCTGGCCATGGGTGGCCTGCATCCGGTGGTGGCGATCTACTCCACGTTCCTCAACCGGGCGTTCGACCAGCTGATGATGGACGTCGCGCTGCACAAGCTGCCCGTCACCATGGTGCTGGACCGGGCCGGTGTCACCGGCCCGGACGGGGCCAGCCACAACGGGGTCTGGGACCTTTCGATCTTGGGTGTCGTGCCGGGCATCCGGGTCGCGGCTCCGCGCGACGGTGCGCGACTGCGCGAGGAACTGGGCGAGGCGTTGGCGGTCAACGACGGCCCGACAGCCCTGCGGTTCCCCAGAGGGGATGTGGGCGAAGACATTCCGGCGGTCGAGCGGCGCGGTGGTATCGATGTGCTCGCCGTCCCGGCCTCCGGTCTGACCGACGACGTGCTGCTGGTCGCGGTGGGCTCGTTCGCGACCATGGCCCTCGCGGTCGCGGAGCGGTTGCGCGATCAGGGCATCGGCGTGACGGTGGTGGATCCGCGCTGGGTTCTCCCGGTCCCGGAGACCATCGGCGAGCTGGCCCGTGGTCACAAGCTGGTGGTCACCGTCGAGGACAACGGCGTGCACGGCGGGATCGGCTCGTCGGTCTCCGCGGCGTTGCGTCACGCGGAGATCGATGTGCCGTGCCGGGATCTCGGTGTGCCGCAGGTCTTCCAGGAACACGCCTCCCGTGGCGAGGTACTGGCCGAGGTCGGCCTGACCGACCAGCACATCGCCCGTCAGATCACCGGCTGGATCGCCGCGATCGGTGCGCCGGTGGGTGAGCAGGAAGTCACGCACCGGGTCGATTAGCGCCTAAGCTGCCGACATGGACGCCGAACTGCAGAGCTGGAAGGACGCCGGGCAGTTCTTCGACTACCTGGGCTTCGACATCTTCTACCGGGTCGAGGGCAGCGGGCCGAATCTCCTTCTGATCCACGGCTATCCGTTCAGCTCCTGGGACTGGGCGCTGATCTGGCCCACACTAACCGAGCGGTTCACCGTCATCGCGCCGGACATGATCGGAATGGGTTTCTCGGACAAACCCGTGGCCTACGGTTACTCGGTGCCCGACCACGCCGACATGCACGAGGCGCTGCTGGCTCACCTCGGGGTCGGCACCGCCCACGTGCTGGCCCACGATCTGGGCGACTCGGTCGGCCAGGAATTGTTGGCCCGCCACGAATTCGGTGACCGGGCCTACGGCGCGCTGAACATCGAATCGATCACCTGGCTCAACGGCGGCTTGTTCAACGAGGCCTACACGCCGCGGCTGCTGCAGAAGGCGATGTCACGAACGCCGTTGGGCGACATCATGAGTCCGTTGCAAGGCAGTAGGTTGTCGCGCCGGCTCGTGGAGCCGACCATCAACGAGATGTTCGGGGTGAACACCAAGCCGTCGCCGGCGCTCATGGAGAAGTTCCACCAGATCCTGGAGTACAACGACGGTAAGCGGGTGGTCCACAAGGTCGGCCGGTTCGTCAACGACCGCTACACGCACCGGAACCGGTGGGTGCGGGCGATGCGGGAGACCACGGTGCCGATGCGGCTGATCGACGGGCCGTCGGACCCGAACTCGGGGCGGCACATGGCGAAGCGCTATCTCGAGGTGATTCCCGATCCCGACGTGGTGATGCTCTCCGACGACATCGCACACTGGCCGCAGATCGAGGATCCGCAGGCGGTGCTGACGCATTTCCTGGCCCACATCGACCGGGTGAGCGGGTGAGCGTCACGCAGCGGAACTGAGCGCCTTGGTCAGCACCGGCACCGTCAGCTCCCGCTGCCAGGGCCGGACGTTGGCCTCGACGAGGAACTCCGACACCGCGGTGGCCACATCGCCGACGGGATGCCAGTCCCAGCACAGCCGGCGCACCACCTCGGGGGTGATCAGGTTCTCGGCAGGCACGGACACGCGCTCCGACAGTTCGGCCAGGCCGGCGCGCGCGGCTTCGAGGCGCGCGGCGGCTTCCGGCTTGCGCCTGGCCCAACGGGCCGCCGGGGGCGGGCCGCTCTGGGCCTCGTTGGCCTCAACCGGCTCGGTGCTCTCCCTCGCCCGGTTCAGCGCGTCCAGCCACACCTTCGCGCTCTTGCGCTGTTTCGAACCTCCGAAGACCGGCAGCGCGATGAGCTCGTCGACGGTCTTGGGATCGGCGGTGGCGGCGTTGATGATCGCCGAGTCGGGCAGGATGCGCCCCGGTGCGATGTCGCGGCCGCGGGCGATGGTGTCGCGGGTGGTCCACAGCTCGCGCACGGCGGCAAGTGCCTGCGGGTTGCGGACCTTGTGGATGCCGGAGGTGCGCCGCCAGCGGTCACGCCGGGTGGGCTGTGCCACGTAGGTACGCAGATACTCGAATTCTTGTGTGGCCCAGTCGGTTTTACCCTGCTCTTCGAGGACTGCGGCGATGGCGTCGCGCAGTTCCAACAGCACCTCGACATCCAGGGCGGCGTAGTTGAGCCATTCCGGCGGCAGCGGCCGCTTGGACCAGTCGGCCGCACCGTGTCCCTTCATCAACTGCAGGCCGAGTAACCGTTGCACCATGGCGGCCAGGTTGACCCGTTCGAAGCCGGCCAGGCGGCCTGCCAGCTCGGTGTCGTAGAGCTTGCCCGGGCGCAGGCCGATCTCGGCCAGGCACGGCAGGTCCTGGTCGGCGGCATGCAGCACCCATTCATCGGTGGCCAGGGCTTCGGCCACCGGCGCCATCGCATCGATGGGGGAGCCGCCGTGGTTGACCGGGTCGATCAGGGCCGTTCCCGAACCGGCGCGGCGGATCTGCACCAGGTATGCGCGGTTGGAGTAGCGGAAGCCGGACGCACGTTCGGCGTCGATCGCGAAAGGCCCACTGCCTTTGGCGAGAGATGTTGCTGCGGAAGATATTTCACCGGATGTGACACAGACTTCGGGCACCCCTTCGGCGGGGTGCAGCAGTGGGGTTGCTTCGGCCTCGTCGGGCTCGGCAGAGTCTGGGTCTTCGTCGATCATTTCAAGCGCGGGTACGGGAACTCAGGTCGGTCACACCTGCCGGGGGCAACCCTGCGGCGTGCTCAAGCACTTCACAGAATGCCTCCACATGCGGTCCCAACTCCAGATCGGTCGCGGTCCAGGAGGCACGCAGCTCGAGCTGGTGTGCCCGCGGTGGGCCGGATATGTCACCGTAGCGCACCGAGGTGGTGGCGGTGACGGTGCCGCCGAGTGCGGTGACGTGCTCGGCGCGTGACTCCAGGGCGTCCACGAGCCAGCTCCAGGCCACCTCGGGCAGCAGCGGGTCGACGGCCTCACTGGAATCCAGGTCGGCCTGGATGTAGGCGACCAGCCGCATGGTGCCGTCCCAGGCTTCGGCTCCGTCGGGGTCGTGCAGCAAAATCAGCCGGCCGAATGCGTCACCCTCGGAACGCTCCGGGACGACCGCCACGTCGGGATGTCGGACCTCGGCGCCCAGCGCGTAGCTGTAAGGCGCCAACCGCTGTGGCGGGCGTATCGGACCCAGTTCGATTTCGGGCCGCACGGTGGTGGCATTCATCGCCGCCACCGCCGTCCGGAACTGGGCCGGTTCGGCAGAGGTCACGGCGTTTGACGCTAGCGGATACTGTCAGGACAGGACGCAGGCGCGCCGTATGGGGGCGTCACGAACCGGCAACGGTCTGCGCCCGCGGGCACATGGCACCATAGGAGCCGATGAATACCCGCCGGGAGCTGCCCGATTCCCCGTATCTCGCCGCCGCGAGCGGCCGCACCCCCCACCGTGTGCCGGTGTGGTTCATGCGGCAGGCCGGCCGCTCGTTGCCGGAGTATCGCGCGCTGCGTGCCCAGCACCGGATGCTGGAGGCCTGCTTCGACCCCGAACTGGTCTGCGAGATCACGCTGCAACCGGTACGCAGGCACGGCGTCGACGCGGCGATCCTGTTCTCCGACATCGTGGTGCCGCTGAAGGCCGCCGGGATCGGTCTGGACATCGTTCCCGACGTGGGGCCGGTCATCGAACACCCGATCCGGTCGGTCACCGATGTCGAGGGCATGAAACCACTTGAACCGGCCCAGGTTTCACCGGTCACCGAGGCCGTCTCGATGCTGGTGCAGGAGTTGGGCGACGTGCCGCTGATCGGCTTCGCCGGCGCGCCGTTCACGCTGGCGTCCTATCTGGTGGAGGGCGGCCCCAGCCGCCACCATGAGCGCACCAAGGCGATGATGCTCGGGGAGAGCGCCACCTGGCACGCCCTGATGAGTGCGCTGACCGATCTGACCATCGCATTCCTGCAGGCCCAGGTCGACGCCGGGGTGGACGCCCTGCAGGTGTTCGATTCCTGGGCCGGGACGCTGTCGCTGGCCGATTACCGCACCTACGTGCTGCCGCATACGACGCGGGTGTTCGCCGCCCTGGCCGGGGCGGGTGTGCCGATGACGCATTTCGGGGTCGGCACCGCCGAGTTGTTGGGGGCGATGTCCGAGGCGCTGGGCCCGGCACCGGCCACCATGGTCGGGGTGGACTGGCGCACCTCTCTGGTCGATGCCGCGGCGCGGGTCAAACCCGGGACCGCGCTGCAGGGCAACCTCGATCCGGTCGTGCTGCTCGCGGGTTGGCCGGTGGCCGAGGCGGCGGTGCGACGGGTGGTGGAGGACGGGCGCGCGGCGGTGGCGGCCGGGGCGGCCGGTCACGTCTTCAATCTGGGCCACGGTGTGCTGCCGGCGACCGATCCCGGCATCATCACCGAGGCGGTGACGCTGGTGCACTCGCTGTGAGTGCCACCTATTGCGTTGTCGGCGGCGGCATTTCAGGCCTCGTCGCGGCGTACCGGTTGCGGCTCGCGGCCGGGCCGCGGGCTCAGATCACGCTGCTCGACCCGGCTGACCGGCTCGGCGGGGTGCTGCGCACCGAGCGGGTCGGCGGGCAACCGTTCGATGTCGGGGCCGAGGCATTCATCGTCCGCCGGCCCGAGATGTCGGATCTGCTCGCCGAGCTGGGTCTGGCCGGTCGTCAGATCAGCCCCGTCGGCACCCGGCCGCTGATCTACAGCGGTGCCCGGCTACATCAGCTGCCGCAGGGCACCCTGCAGGGCATACCGGCCCAGGCGTCGTCCCTGCTCGGGCTGGTCGACGACGAGACGGTGGCGCGCATCCTCGACGAGCGCAACCGGCCGCTGCGGTGGAACCGCGGCGCCGATCCGGCGGTCGCCGAGCTTGTCGGTGACCGGTTCGGTCCACAGGTGGTGACCAGGTCCGTGGACCCGCTGCTCACCGGTGTGTACGCCGGATCCTCGGCGACGATCGGGTTGCGTTCGGCGGTGCCGTCGCTGGCGGCCGCCCTGGATCGCGGGGCTCGCAGCCTTACCGACGCGGTGCGTGAGGCGCTGCCGCCACCGTCGGACGCGCCGGTGTTCGGTGCCGTCGACGGTGGCTACACGGTGCTGCTGGAGGAGCTGCGTCGGCGCGCCGATGTGCGGTGGGCGCAGGTCGCCGCGGTGCGGGTGGACCGCCGTGGACAGGGCTGGTCGGTGCTCGACGACGAGGGCGCGAGTTGGTACGCCGACGCGGTGATGCTGGCGGTCCCGGCCCCGCACCTGCCGTCGCTCATCGAACACATCGCCCCGCGCACGGCGGCGGCGGCCCGGCGGATCCGGGTGGCCTCGGCGGCGGTGGTGGCCCTGGCGCTGCCGGGCGGCACGCCGTTGCCTCAGCAGTCCGGGGTGCTGGTGGCCGCGGGGGAACGGCTCAACGCCAAGGCGATCACGATGTCCTCGCGCAAGTGGGGCCGGCGCGGCAACGTCGAGATGGTTCGGTTGTCTTTCGGCCGCTACGGCGACGATATGGCTGCAAACACCGGCGATGACGACCTGCTGGCCTGGGCGGCGCGCGATCTGAACGCGCTGTTCGGGGTGGCGGTGGAGCCGGTGGACAGCCATGTGCACCGGTGGATCGACGCGATGCCGCAGTACGGCCCCGGCCACCTAGATCTGGTCGCCGAACTGCGTGCGGGGCTGCCGCCGACGCTCGCGGTGGCGGGCGGTTATCTGGACGGGATCGGGGTGCCGGCGTGTGTGGGCACCGCCACCCGGGCGGCCGCGGAACTGGTGTACAGCGGCGTGGCACGATAGGCGTATGGCCAAGCTCGACTACGACGAACTCAACTCCACGATCCGCTACCTGATGTTCTCGGTGTTCGCGGTGAGCCCGGGGGAGCTCGGCGAGGAACGCACCCAGATCACCGAAGAAGCCGCGGCGTTCTTCAAGACTCAGGAAGAGCGTGGCGTGGTCGTGCGCGGCCTGTACGACGTCGCCGGTCTGCGGGCCGACGCCGACTTCATGGTGTGGACCCACGCCGCGACCGTCGAGGCGCTGCAGGCGACCTACTCGGACTTCCGCCGCACCACTGCGTTGGGCCGGATCAGCGACCCGGTGTGGAGCAGCGTGGCGCTGCACCGTCCGGCCGAGTTCAACAAGAGCCACATCCCGGCGTTCCTGGCCGGCGAGGACCCGGGCAACTACATCTGCGTGTACCCGTTCGTCCGGTCCTACGAGTGGTACCTGTTGCCCGACGAGGAGCGTCGTCGCATGCTGTCCGAGCACGGCATGGCCGCCCGCGGCTACAAGGACGTGCGGGCCAACACGGTGCCCGCGTTCGCCCTGGGCGACTACGAGTGGATCCTGGCCTTCGAGGCACCCGAGCTGCACCGCATCGTCGACCTGATGCGCGATCTGCGGGCCACCGACGCCCGTCGCCACACCCGCGAGGAGACGCCGTTCTTCACCGGTCCGCGGGTCAGCGTCGAGGATCTGGTCGCCAAGCTGCCCTGACCAGGGATTTTAGTTAGCGGGTCTACCCTCGCGGGCATGACTGCTCCGCAAGAATCCGATCGGTTCGAAGAGATGTACCGCGACGAGCGGACATCGCACGGACTGCCGGCCGCGACCCCGTGGGACATCGGTGGGCCGCAGCCGGTCGTGCAGCAGCTCGTCGCGCTGGGCGCCGTCAAGGGTGAGGTGCTCGATCCCGGCACAGGGCCCGGCCACCACGCCATCCACTACGCGTCAAAAGGATTGTCGGCCACAGGTATCGACGCTTCACCCGCCGCGATCGAGCGGGCTCGGCAGAACGCGCGGAAGGCCGGCGTGTCGGTGGATTTCCGGGTGGCCGACGCCACGAAGCTCGACGGGCTGGAGGGGACGTTCGACACCGTCGTCGACACCGCGTTCTACCACGTCTTCACCGGCGAGCCCGAACTGCAGAAGTCGTATGTGCGGGCACTGCACCGGGCCACGAAACCCGGTGCGCGGCTGTACATGTACGAGTTCGGTGAGCACAACGTCAACGGCTTCAAGATGCCGCGTTCGATGACCGCTGAGGATTTCCGCGAGGTGCTCCCGGACGCCGGCTGGGAGATCACCTATCTCGGCACCACCACGTATCAGGGCAATGTCAGCGTCGAGGCCTTCGAGACGATGGCCGCGCGCGACCCCGACATGGCTGACCAGATGGGCCCGTTGCTGGAGCGGTTGCGCGTGATCGAACCGTGGCTGGTCGACGGCCGGGTGCACATGCCGTTCTGGGAGGTGCACGCCACCCGCGCCGACTGACGCCCGGCCTCAGGCGGTCTTGGGCACCAGCTTCAGTGAGATGGAGTTGATGCAGTACCGCTGATCGGTCGGGGTGGGGTAGCCCTCACCTTCGAACACGTGGCCCAGATGGCTGTGGCAGTTGGCGCACAGCACTTCGACGCGGCGCATGCCGAGTGAGGTATCCGGCCGCAGGATCACCGCGGCCGAATCGGCCGGATCGAAGAACGACGGCCACCCGCAATGGGATTCGAACTTCTCGGTACTGCGGAACAACTCGGCGCCGCAGGCCCGGCACTCGTACACGCCTTCGGTCTTGGTGTCGGTGTACTCGCCGGTGAAGGGCCGTTCGGTGCCGGCCCGGCGCAGCACCGCGAACTCCTCGGGGCTCAGCTTCTCGCGCCACTCGTCATCGGTCAGTTGCAGCTTGGGACCGTCGGTCGTCATGAACCCAAATTACGTGGTGTCCGCCGCTGCGCGCCAGGTACGACGGATCCGTACAAGCGCGGGCCGCCGTCGGCGCGATAGCCTGCGGTATGGGCGGCAGCTGGCTCACCAGGCCCGGCATGACGGCGGTGGTGGGTTCGTTCGGCGACATCGAGGTGCACCACCATCCCGCGGTGCAGCTCGCGGTCGGGATCGATGGTCCATTGGTGCTGGTGGCCGGCGACGGCACCGAACAGCGCTGCTCCGTCGCGGCGGTGGCCGGCGGCACCCGGCATGCGATGCGGCCTGGCGGTGCCAGTGCGGCGCTGTCGGTGTATCTGGGTGCTGAAACATCCACTGCGACAACGCTCAACGCCGTGATCGAGTCGCACGGCCACCATCGCGGCCTGTGGGCGATCGACGATGTCGATTCACTGGTTGCGGCGGTGACCGGCGCGGTGCGAGCTGAGGATCTGGCCGGTGCGGCGGACATGGTCATCGACGGGCTGCTCGGGCGGGCCGATCGCGCGCCGGCGGCGGTGCACCCGCAGGTGCGAGCGGCGATCGAACTCGTCACCGCCCGGGTCCCGAGGCGCACCGATCTGGGGTCGGTCGCCGGCGAGGTGGCGATGTCGGCGGACCACCTGGGCCGGCTTTTCCGTAAACAGACCGGGGCGTCGTTCGGCGCGATGGCACGGTGGACGCGCCTGCTGGCCGCGCTCGAGCATCTCGGTGCGGGAGCGTCGATCACCGATGCGGCGCATCTGGCCGGTTTCGCCGACGGACCGCACGCCACCCGGGTGTGCCGTGAGCTGACCGGCATCGCCCCCAGCGCCGTGGCACGGGCATTGAGCTGAACCGGACGGATCCATTCAAGCGCTGAGCCGGGGCACCGCGCGATCCTGGAACCCCACCACGACAGGAGCTCACATGCCGGCAATGTCACAGGTCGAGCGCGCCTTCTGCAAGACGGCGCTGTGGCGAACGGGAACCGGGCAGGCAGTGCTCGGCAGCATCCCGGTCGATCGGCTGGGCCACGATGTGCTCGAAATCGGCTCGGGCAGTGGCGATATCGCAGTTCGACTGCGGCAGGCGAACCCGGAGCTGGCTATCACCGCGACGGACTTCGACCCGGCCATGGTGCGCACCGCGGCCCGGCGTCTGCAGAGATTCCCGGATGTGACGGTGCGCGGGGCCGACGCCACCGACCTGCCGTTCGCCGACGACTCCTTCGACTCGGTGCTCAGTTGCCTGATGCTGCACCACATCGTGGAGTGGGAGAAGGCGATCGCCGAGATCGCCCGGGTGTTGCGGCCGGGTGGCGTGTTCACCGGCTACGACCTGACCCGCACTCCGATGGCGACGGCGATCCACCGGCTCGACCGGTCACCGTTCCGGTTGGTGAATCCCGGCGAACTCGACGACGTCTGCGCGCGGCACGGCCTGCAGATGCGGACCCGGACCCGGCTGGGCGGGGAGCGTGTCAAGTTTTCTGTGTAGATCGATTGTCTGAAACCTTCGGTTGTGGTGG
>MSTD01000031.1:60809-74229 GCA_001942045.1 Mycolicibacterium porcinum | reverse complement strand
GCTCAGGCCGCGGCGCGGGTTGCGGTTCCGGACGGGGCGCCGGCTGCGGCTCGGGCCGGGACACGGGCTGCGGCTCGGGCCGGGACACGGGCTGCGGCTCGGGCCGCGGCTGGGGCTTGGGCTCCGGCGGGCGCGGGGCCTCCGGCTGGCGTGCGGGCTCCTGCTGCCGTGCGGACTCCTGCTGGCGTCGGCGACGACGGGGCGGTTCACCGGCGGGAACCGGCCGCGACGGCAGGCGATGGGCACCGCCCGAGGTCGCCGTCCAGTCGTTCTCCGGCGGATGCGGCTCGGCCGGGACGTCGATGATCGGGCTTTCCTCGGTCCGCGACGATCGGATGTCGGTGTCGGTGACCTCGACCGGCGGCACGTCCAGCCGGCTGGCGGTGACCCGGCCTGCCGTGCGCGGGGCGCTCTTGTCGGTCTCGATGGCCGGCCGGTGCACCAGGTCGGTGTCGAACAGGATCTCCAGATTCGCCCGCAATGCGGCCAGCTCGGAACGCAGCGCGGCGACCTCGTCGGCGGCCTGGGCGCGCAGCTCCGAGGCCAGCTCGCGGCGCAGCTGGGTTTCGACGGTCAGCTCGTACTCCCGCCGCGCCGAGATCTCCCGGTCTAGTTGCAGGTCGTAGACGAATTTCAGATCCCGCGCCTTGGCCTGGTCCAGGTCGCTCTGGCGTCGGTAGATGACGGAGACGAAGGCCGCCACGACGGCGGCCCACAGGGCCAGGATGACGGCGAGCTTCAGCAACTCGACGCGATCGGTGAACACCAATGCGGAACTGGCCAGAATGGCGAGCACCAGCAATACCGTCAGGAGCAGCCAGCCTGGCCTTCGGCCGCCGCGCCGTGGCCGACCACCGCGGGGCAGAACGGTCATGCGCCGACTGTACCCGTCACGAGCCATCCAGCCTGGTGACCGCTGCGGCGATTCGGCCACCGGCCTGGTGGAAATCGTTCACTCGGTCGCGGCATCGCCGTTGTCCGGCGGTTCCTCGGGCGACTTGCAGCAGTGTTGCAACCACACCGCGGCGACGATCAGCGCCAGGGCACTGATCGCGGCCACCGCCGCACCGGGAGTGTCCTCTCCCGCTACCCGCAGTTCGCCGCGCCGGGGCAGCAGATACACCAGCACCCCGATCCACCAGCCCGCCACAATCGCGCCGACCCAGGCCGAGGCCTTGGCGATCACGACCGACCTGGCCACGGTCAGCGGATGCAGCCGACCGGCACCGACCCCGATCTGCCCGTCGTTGATCTTGGCCCGCACGTAGAACGCCCAACCCGCCTCGATCAGCGCGACCGCCAACAGGGAGAGCCCGGTCCAGATCGTGAGCGGCGGGAACCACCGGTAGAGCACCCCGACCAGCACGTAGCCGACGATTGCGACCACGGCGACCGCGCCGGCCAGGTCACGCTTGCGGGTCGGACCCATCAGCGCGCCACCGGTTCCGAGCCGAAATCCAGTGTCAGATCGGTGGGCCGGACCCCGGCCCGTTCGGCGGGGTCGATCTCCTCCAGCAGGTGCGCAACCCGTCGGGACCGGCCGACCACCGTCAGGGTGGCATCCGGATCCACGGCCAGCCATGGGATCAGGACGAAAGCGCGCAGGTGGGCCAGCGGATGCGGCAACGTCAGGTCGTCGTCGCGGGACACCACTTCGGCATCACCGTCGTGGCAGGTGACCAGGTCGACGTCGAGGGTGCGCGGACCCCACTTCTGTTCTCGGACCCGGTCGGCCGCCTGCTCGAGCTGTTGGCCGCGCCGCAGCCAGCCGTGGCAGTCGAGACCCGGATCCTCGGCGATGAGCACCGCGTTGAGGAACGGACTTTGTTCGACGCCGCCCCAGGCGTCCGTCTCGAATACCGGCGACACCGCGCGAACGGCGGTCCCGAGGCCGTCGACCACCGACTGCAACCGGGCCAACCGGTCGCCGATGTTCGACCCGATCGAGAGCACGGTGGAAGTCACTGGCTGTTCCCCCGTCGGGACCGCCGGGCCACCACCGCGACATCGTCGAACGTCAGCGGGATGGGTGCACTCGGCTTGTGGACGACGACCTCGACGGCGTGGAGGCGCTCGTCGACCATGATGGCGTCGGCGATCTCGGCCGAGACGGTCTCGATCAATTTGCGCGGCGGGCCCGCGACGATGTCGGCCGCCCGCTGGGCCAGCGCGCCGTAATCGAGCGTGTCGGCCAGGTCGTCGCTCGCCGCGGCCCGGCGCAGGTCCACCCAGGCCGTGATGTCGACGACGAACTCCTGACCGTCACGGCGCTCATGGTCGAATACCCCGTGATTCCCCCGAACTCGCAAGCCGCGCAACTCAATTCGATCAGCCAACCGGTCCTCCAGATTCCCAGGCTTCCAGCACCGCGAGCGCGTCGACGGAGGCCACCACATCGTGCACCCGAACACCCCAGGCCCCGTGCTGGGCGGCCAGCAGCGAGATCGCCGCGGTCGCGGTCTCTCGACCGTCCGGCGGCCGCGGAGTCCCGTCGGCGCCGGCCAGCAACGTACCCAGGAAACGTTTGCGGGACGCCCCCACCAACACCGGGATCCCGGTGCCGACGAATTCGGGCAGCGCATGCAGCAGCGCCCAATTGTCCTGGGCGGTCTTGGCGAATCCCAGGCCCGGGTCGATGATCAACCGCTGCGCGTCGACCCCCGCGGCGACCGCCGCGTCGACCGCGCCGAGCAGTTCGGCCCGGACCTCGGCCACCACGTCGCCGTAACCCGGTGCGCGATGGGGATGCTCGGCACTGACCGAACGCCAGTGCATCAGGATCCACGGCACCTTCGCCTCGGCGAGCAGTGGCGCCATGTTCGGGTCGGCCAGACCACCGGACACGTCGTTGACGATCTGCGCGCCGTTCTCCAGAGCCACCTTCGCCACATCGGCGTGCATGGTGTCGATGCTGACCGTGATCCCTTGGGCGGCAAGCGCTTCGATCACCGGCGCGACGCGGGCCGCCTCCACCGCGGGGTCGACCCGCACCGCCCCGGGACGCGTCGATTCGCCGCCGACATCGATGATCGCGGCCCCCGCGGCGGCAAGCGCCAGCCCGTGTTCGACGGCGCGGTCGCGGTCGATGAACTTGCCGCCATCGGAGAAGGAATCGTCGGTGACGTTCACAACTCCCATGACCTGCACCGGGGTGGGGTTCACTTCCGCAGGATAAGTTCCAGCGCCTCGGCCCGGGATGCCTTGTCGGTCTTGAACTGTCCGCGCACCGCCGAGGTGGTGGTGACCGCACCGGGCTTGCGGACACCGCGCATCGCCATGCAGAGGTGCTCGGCCTCGATCACCACGATGGCCCCGCGCGGATCGAGCTTGCGCATCAGCGCGTCGGCGATCTGGGCGGTCAGGCGTTCCTGGACCTGCGGGCGCTTCGAGTACAGGTCGACTAGCCGGGCGATCTTCGACAACCCGGTGACCCGGCCGTCCACCCCGGGGATGTACCCGACGTGGGCCACCCCGTGGAACGACACCAGGTGGTGCTCGCAGGTGGAGTACAGCGGAATCTCCTTGACCAGCACGAGCTCGTCGTGCTCCTCGTCAAAGGTGGTGTTGAGCACCGCATCCGGGTCGGTGTAGAGACCGGCCATCAGCTCTTTGTACGCACGCGCCACCCGAGCAGGGGTGTCCAACAGACCCTGACGATCCGGGTCCTCACCGATGGCGATCAGCAGCTCACGCACTGCCGCCTCGGCCCGCGGTTGGTCGAACACCCGCGTGGCCGTATCGGTGTTGTTGTGATGCTCGCGCAGCGACTGCGACATCGAAGCCTCCGTTCTTCCGATCAGCCGTGGGCCGGCGGGTTGGGCCGGTCGGCCCGCTCAGGACCACCGTCCTGGCCCGCCTCCTCATTCGGATTCGGCTGACCGGGATGAGGATACGGCTGGTACGGGTACGGCTGGGGCTGCTGCCATCCCGACGGGTGCGGCGGCGGGTACCAGTAACCCTGCTGTTGCTGGGGCGGCTGGTAACCGGGCTGCGACGGCTGGTATCCCGGCTGCGACGGAGCCGGCGGCCAGCCCGGGGCGTGCCAACCGGCCGGTGCACCGTAGTCGGGCTGGGTCGAGCCGTTCTGGTTCGTGCCGTTCGGCGGTGCGCCGTTGGTCCCGGCGCCGTTGGTCTCCTTGGCCCGCTCAGCTGCCTCCCGGCTGGCGGCGGCGATGGCAGCCTTGAACGCGGGCTCGGGCACCGGCGGCGGCCACGGCTCGCCACGCTCGATCGCGATCTCGCCCGGCGTCTTGATCGGCGGCTTGTCCGACGGCACCCGGCCACCGAAGTCGTCGAACATGGTCAGCCGGGGACGCTTCTTCACGTCACCGAAGATGGCCTCCAGCTCGGCCCGGTGCAGCGTCTCCTTCTCCAGGAGCTCACCGGCCAAAGTGTCCAGCACATCACGGTATTCGGTGAGGATCTCCCACGCCTCGGTGTGCGCAGCCTCGATCAGCTTGCGCACCTCGTCGTCGATGTCGCGGGCCACCTCGTGGCCGAAGTCGGCCTGGGTGCCCATGGTGCGGCCCAGGAACGGGTCGCCGTGTTCCGTGCCGTAGCGCACCGCACCCAGCTTGGAGCTCATGCCGTACTCGGTGACCATGGCGCGGGCGATCTTGGTGGCCTGCTCGATGTCGGACACCGCACCCGTGGTGGGCTCGCGGAACACCAGCTCCTCGGCGGCACGGCCGCCCATCGCGAACACCAGGCGGGCGATCATCTCCGAGCGGGTCATCAGACCCTTGTCGTCCTCGGGCACCGCGACGGCGTGGCCGCCGGTGCGTCCGCGGGCCAGGATGGTGACCTTGTAGATCGGCTCGATGTCGGGCATCGCCCACGCGGCCAGGGTGTGTCCACCCTCGTGGTACGCGGTGATCTTCTTTTCCTGCTCGCTGATGATGCGGCCCTTGCGGCGCGGACCGCCGACGACCCGGTCGACGGCCTCTTCCAGGGCCGCACCGGTGATCACGGTGCCGTTCTCGCGCGCGGTGAGCAGCGCGGCCTCGTTGATGACGTTGGCCAGATCGGCGCCGGACATGCCGACGGTGCGCTTGGCCAGCCCGTCCAGGTCGGCGTCGGGGGCGATCGGCTTGCCCGCCGAGTGCACTTTGAGCACGGCGCGACGGCCGGCCAGGTCGGGGTTGGACACCGGGATCTGGCGGTCGAAGCGGCCCGGGCGCAGCAGCGCCGGGTCGAGGATGTCGGGCCGGTTGGTGGCCGCGATCAGGATGACGCCCTGGCGGTCGCCGAAGCCGTCCATCTCGACGAGCAGCTGGTTCAGCGTCTGCTCGCGCTCGTCGTGGCCGCCGCCCATGCCCGCGCCGCGCTGACGGCCGACGGCGTCGATCTCGTCGACGAAGATGATGCACGGGCTGTTGGCCTTGGCCTGCTCGAACATGTCGCGCACCCGGGAGGCGCCGACACCGACGAACATCTCGACGAAGTCCGAACCGGAGATCGTGAAGAACGGAACCCCTGCCTCGCCGGCCACTGCGCGGGCCAGCAGGGTCTTACCGGTTCCGGGCGGGCCGTAGAGCAGCACGCCGCGGGGGATCTTGGCGCCCAGCGCCTGATACCGGCTGGGGTTCTGCAGGAAGTCCTTGATCTCGTAGAGCTCTTCGACCGCCTCGTCGACACCGGCGACGTCGGCGAACGTGGTCTTGGGCATGTCCTTGCCCAGCTGCTTGGCCTTCGACTTACCGAAGCCGAAGCCCATCCGGCCGCCGCCCTGCATGCGGGAGAACATCACGAACAGGCCGACCAGCAACAGCAGCGGCAGCATGTAGATCAACATCGAACCGAGGAAGCTGCCCTGGTTCACCGTGGTGCCGAACTTGACGTGCTTGGCGTCGAGCTGGTCGACGAGCTTCACCGCGTAACCAGTCGGGTATTTGGTGATGACCTTGTCGGAGTTCTCGGTCTCTTCTTTGCCGCTCTTCAGATCGAGACGCAGCTGCTGTTCGCGGTCGTCGATCTGGGCGCTGTTGACGTTGTCGGCATTGATCTGCGCCACCGCCACCGAGGTATCGACGGGTTTGTAGCCACGGGTGTCGTCACTGAAATAGAAAAACGACCAGCCCAGCAACAGCACGACCGCGATCACGGTCAGCGTACGGATCACATTTTTGCGGTTCATCGATCACTCGGCCGAGTTCGGCCCGGTCCTTCCAACGTGCGCAGTTGAGACATTCAAGGCTACCGCTAGACCAACGTCCGGCAGTTCCCGACGGTATCTGACCGGCGCCGAAGGGCCTGTGCTTGGGTGAGATCGTGCTCACACCGACTGAACGGTTCGTCCAAACCAATGGCGTGACGTTGAAGGTGCTCGAAGCCGGAGAGCCCGGAAATCCGGTGGTGGTGCTGACCCACGGATTTCCCGAACTGGCCTATTCGTGGCGTCACCAGATCCCCGTGCTCGCGGCCGCCGGTTATCACGTACTGGCCCCTGACCAGCGCGGATACGGCGGCTCGTCGCGGCCCGACGGTATCGATGCCTACAACATCGTGGAGTTGACGGCCGACATCACCGGACTGCTCGATGATGTCGGCGCCGAGCGCGCCATACTCATCGGCCACGACTGGGGCTCGCCCGTCGCGACCAACTTTCCGTTGTTCTTCCCCGAGCGCGTCAGCGCCGTGACGGCGCTGAGTGTGCCGCCGGTGCCTCGGGCGTCCGGACCGCCGACGCAGATCTGGCGCCGCATCGTCGGCGACAACTTCTTCTACATCCTGTATTTCCAGGAACCCGGTGTGGCCGACGCCGCACTGGGCGCCGATGTCCGGGAGTCGATGCGGCGCATGGTCACGATGGAAGGAGTCAGCGCGCCACCCGAGGAATTGACCGGACGACCGGTACCGCCGCTGCCGGATTGGATCAGCGCCGACGAATTCGAGCATTACGTCGAGGCGTTCGGCGAGACCGGCTTCACCGGGCCGCTGAACTGGTACCGCAACTTCGACCGCAACTGGGAACTGACGGAGA
This sequence comes from Mycolicibacterium porcinum, assembly GCA_001942045.1. Lineage (GTDB taxonomy): Bacteria > Actinomycetota > Actinomycetes > Mycobacteriales > Mycobacteriaceae > Mycobacterium > Mycobacterium porcinum_A. The sequence continues at coordinate 67,247 of MSTD01000031.1, read as the reverse complement.
ACACTCCGGCGCCGACCATCACGGCGCCAGTGCTGTTCCTGGCCGGCACCGCCGACCCGGTGCTCGGCTTCACCCCGCGCGACCGGGTGCACCACGTGGTCACCGGGGACTACCGCGAGGTGCTGATCGACGGCGCCGGGCATTGGCTGCAGCAAGAACGGCCCGACGAGGTCAACACCGTGCTGCTGGAGTTCCTGGAGACGCTCTGACGTCCCGGTAGGGTTCGGGCATGCCGATCGCCGGGAATACGAAGTTGCGGGTCCTCGGGGTTGCTGCCGCGGGCTTGGTCGCCGTCAGCGCAAGCGCGTGTGATGCGACGTCAGGACCGACCGCGGGCGCACCGGACGGCGCCCGGCAGGTGACCGTCGTCGGATCAGGCCATGTCCAGGGCGTACCGGACACCCTGACCGCCGATGTGGCGATGGAGTTCACCGCCCCCGACGTCTCGGGTGCGCTCAACCAGTCCAGCCAGCGTCAGCAGGCCGTGATCGATGCGCTCGTCGGATCAGGCGTCGACCGCAAGGACATCAGCACCACGCAGGTGAGCGTGCAACCGCAGTTCACCGACAACACGATCACGGGTTACCGGGCCAGCAATGCGATCAAGGTCAAGATCCGCGACACCGCCAAGGCGTCACAGACCCTGGCCCTGATCGCGAGCACCGGCGGCGATGCCACCCGGATCAACTCGGTCGACTACTCGATCGAGGACGATTCGGATCTGGTGCGGGACGCCCGGGCGCGAGCTTTCGACGACGCCAAGAACCGCGCCGAGCAATACGCCGGCTTGTCGGGACTGCAACTGGGCAAGGTGATCTCGATATCCGAGCAGTCCGGCGGCTCGACGCCGCCCACGCCCACCCCGATGCCGCGGGCGGCGATGCAGGCCGTGCCGCTGGAACCCGGTCAGCAGACGGTGGACTTCTCGGTGACGGTGGTCTGGGAGCTGACCTGACCGACGTTGACTTTGACACCACGCACACCGCTACCCGCAAAAGTGCGGCGTCAGTTCAAAGTCAACTCCAAAGGTTCAGCCCGCGGGCGCGATGTCGACGGGAATTCCGTTGAGCACCGCGGTACCCGACAACGGATCCAGATGCGTTCCGTCGTTGAGCTGGTTGACGTTCGCGCCGGGATGGCTGGCCGCGAGTTGCTGACCTGTGCCGCCGCGGTCGTGACCCCAGCCGTGGGGTAGCGAGACCACGCCACGGCGCATGCCGTCATCCACCTCGACGGGTGCCACCAGCTCACCGCCGGGCCCCTTGATCACCGCGATGTCGGTGAGCCCCAGATCGGCCGCGTCGTCGGGATGGATCTGCAGCGTGCACCGGTTGGAGCCACCCGACAGCGCCGGGAGGTTGTGCATCCAGCTGTTGTTGGACCGCAGATGGCGCCGGCCGATCAACAGGAACCCGCCGGCCGTGCGGCCCAGCGCGTCGCGCAGCCGCGCCACGTCCGCGACGATCGGCTCCGGCGCGAGTTCGATTCGCCCACTTGGGGTTCGGAGAATCTCGGGGATCCGCGACCGCAGTGGCCCGAGGTCGATGCCATGCGGGTTTGCCTTCAGCCGCTCCAGGGTCAGCCCGTCGGGCTTGGCGCCGAACGCGTCGCCGTAGGGTCCGAGCCGCAGCATCATGTCGAGGCGTCGTTCATAGCCGGGACCCGGATACAGCATCGCGGTGAGCTCGTCGATGTCCCGCCCCGCCACCGGCGAATGCGGATCGGCGGTCTCCTTCGCCAGCGTCGTCGCGATCACCTGCGCGTCGACGAGCGCCGGATCCCCGGCGGCCCCGACCCCGTAGAGGATCAGGGCCAGCCGGGACAGGATTTCGGGCTCGTCGGGCCGACCGTCCAGCGGCAGGGCCGGCGACGAGTACCGCACGTTGTTGCGGACCGCGAGGTTGTTCAGCGCGACGTCGAAGTGCGCACTGCGCGACGGTGGCGGCGGCGGCAGGATGACGTCGGCATGCCGGGTGGTCTCGTTCAGGTAGGGATCGACGCTCAGCATGAAATCGACGCTGTCGAGCGCCTTGTCGAGGCGGTCGCCGTCCGGCGCCGAGAGCACCGGGTTGCCCGCGATCGTGATCATCGCCTTGATCTGGCCCTCTCCCGCGGTGTCGATCTCCTCAGCGAGCGCGGCGGCGGGCAGTTCGGAGAGCGCCTCGGGGTAGCCCGAGACCCGGCTGGCCCACCGCCCGGTCTTGAAGCCGCGTCCCGGTTTCGGCGGGCGCGGCGCGGGGGCCGTCGCGCCGAGCGCGAACATCGCTCCGCCGGGACGGTCGAAATTGCCGGTGAGGATGTTGATCACGTCGACGAGCCAGCTGCCGATGGTGCCGAACTCGACCGTGGAGGTACCGATCCGGCCGTAGACGGCCGCCGTCGGGGCCGCCGCGAGTTCGCGGGCCAGTGCCCGGATCTCGGCGGCGGTCACGCCGCAGGCCTGCTCGACGGCCTCGGGTGAGAATTCGTCGGCCAGCGCGCGAACCTGCTCGATGCCGGTGACGTGCTCGGCAAGTTCGCCCACATCGGCCAGGCCCTCGTCGAACAGCACGTGCACGATTGCGAACAGCAGCGCCGCGTCAGTGCCCGGCCGCGGCGCGAGATGCCGGTCGGCGAGTTTGGCCGTCTGGGTGCGGGCCGGGTCTATGACGACGAGCGTGCCGCCGCGCTTGCGCAAGGCTCGCAGCTTGCCCGGGAAATCGGCGGCGGTGGCCAGGCTGCCGTTGGACACCATCGGGTTCGCACCGATGATCACCAGATAGTCGGTGCGGTCCAGGTCGGGCACGGTGAAGGCGACCGGGCTGCCGAACATCAGGCCCAGTGCGACGTGCTTGGGCATCTGATCCAGCGTGCTTGCGCTGAACACCTGCCGGGTGCCCAGACCCCGGATGATCAGCGGCGCGTACAGGCTGCCGGCGATGGTGTGCGCGTTCGGGTTGCCGAGATAGACGCCGACCGAGGCGCCACCATGCTCGCCGATCACCGCGCCGAGGCGCTCGGTGACGACGGCGTACGCCTCATCCCAGGTGGCTTCGGTCAGCACACCGTCGCGCCGGACCAGCGGCTGTGTCAGCCGGTCGGGGTCGTTGTCGAGTTCGGCGAAGCTGGCGCCCTTCGGACAGATGAATCCCGCGCTGAACACGTCGTCGCGGTCACCGCGGGCAGCGGTCACCTGCCCGTCCGAGATGGTCAGGGTCAGGCCGCAGGTGGCCTCGCAGAACGGGCAGATCCGAAGGGCTGTGCTCATCCCCGAATTCTGCGCCGATCAGGTGGCTGAGTACACCTTTGGTTCGAGGGTGCCGATGTAGGGCAGGTCGCGGTAGCGCTCGGCGAAGTCCAGGCCGTACCCGACGACGAACTCGTTGGGGATGTCGAAACCCACGTAGGCGACGTCGAGTTCGGTCTTGACGGCTTCGGGCTTGCGCAGCAGCGTGCAGACCCGCAGCGATCGGGGGTGGCGGGTGGCCAGGTTGCGCAGCAACCACGACAGGGTGAGCCCGGAGTCGATGATGTCCTCGACGATCAACACGTCGCGGTCGTTGATGTCGCGGTCGAGGTCTTTGAGGATGCGCACCACACCCGAGGACGAGGTGGACGAGCCGTACGAGCTGACCGCCATGAACTCCAACTGCGTGGGCAGCGGGATGGTCCGGGCCAGATCGGTGACGAACATGACCGCGCCCTTGAGCACGGTGACCAACAGCAGGTCGTCGTTACCCAGGTTGTCTCGGTACTGCTCGGCGATCATCTCGGCGAGTTCAACGGTGCGGGTCCGGATCTGCTCCTCGGACAACAGCACCGATTTGATGTCTCCCGCGTACAGCTCGGCAGAGTCGACAGCCACCCGAACAGCGTGCCATGTGAGTGGGTCGCTTTCCAACGCGGATCGCTAGACGGGTTCGGTGTGCATCACGAGCACGCCGCGGCGCCGCGCCGCGAACAACCGCTGTTTGCGCAGCCCGGACCCGACGGCCACACCGCCCTGCCCGCGCCAGGCCGTCACGAGCCGGTCGACCCCGCGGATCTGGATGTCGGTCAGATCACATGCGCCGCCGTCCAGCAACCAGGCCCGGATCACCCGGCGCCGCAGCGCGTCGGGCAACGGGGCCAACCGGCCGGCGTCCAGACCGCCGGACTCGGTGCGTACTCCGGCCAACGCGTCGGCGGCGAGCGCGTCGAGCGTCTCGGTGTCCTCGCGCAACGCGGTGGCGGTGCGGGCCAGGGCCTCGGCCACCCCGCCGCCCAGTACGTCCTCCAGCAGCGGCAGCACCTCGTGGCGCAGCCGCACCCGGGTGAACCGGGGCTCGGCATTGTGCGGGTCCTGCCACGGCGTGAGACCGAGTTCGTCGCAGGCGGCGTGCGTCAGGGTGCGACGCACCGCCAGCAGCGGCCGGTGCCACGGCGGATCATGGGGGCGCATCCCGGCGATCGAGCGGGCACCCGATCCACGGCCCAGCCCGAGCAGCACGGTCTCGGCCTGATCGTCGAGCGTGTGACCGAGCAGGACCGACGCGCCGTCGCGGGCCCCGTCGAGTGCGGCGTAGCGCGCCTGACGCGCCGCGGCCTCCGGCCCGCCGGCACGGCCGACGTCAACCGAAAGAACCTGTGCCGCAACACATCCCAGAGAAATCGCCTGCCGGCGCGCGGCGTCGGCGACGGTGTCCGACCCGGCCTGCAGCCGATGGTCGACGATCAGCGCGGTCGTGGGCCGCAGGCCGGCCGCGACGGCGGTCAGTGCCAGGGAGTCCGGGCCGCCCGACAGGGCCACGCACCACGTCGAACCTTCAACGCCCCGGGCCGAGGCCTCGACCGCCTGCCGCAGCGCGGCTACAGCACCCGTTCGATCCATCGTTGCGGTTCGTCGATCTCGTCGGGTTGCGGCAGGGTGTCGGGGCCGGTCCAGATCGTGTTGAAGCCGGCCATCCCGACCGTGGTGACCACGTGGTCGACGAACGCCTTGCCCCGGGTGTATTGGCTGATCTTGGCGTCGAAACCCAGCAGTGCGCGGACCACCCGCTGCAGCGGCGGCTGCTTGCGCTGCCTGCGCTCGTCGAACCGACGCCGGATGGTCGAGACCGTGGGCACCACCGCCGGGCCGACGGCATCCATCACGTGATCGGCGTGCCCTTCCAGCAGCGTGCCCAGCACCAACAACTGATCGAGGGCGCGGCGCTGCGGCTCGGCCTGCACGGCGCGCATCAGCCCGAGCACTCCGCTCGAGTTCGGGTCCGGCGCCGATCCGTTGCGCTGACTGCGGACGAACTGCGCGAGCCGTCCCACCACCTCGGTGACGTCCTCGCCGGCGTCTTGGGTGAGCACCGCCAGCGACTGCGACATGTGGTCGGCCAGCCAGGGATTGGCCCGGAACTGCACCCGGTGAGTGACCTCGTGCAGGCACACCCACAGCCGGAAATCGGCTGGGGAAACCCGTAATTGGCGCTCCACCGCGATGACATTCGGATACACCAGCAGCAGCTCGCCGCCGTCGGGACCGAACGGATCGTACTGACCGAGAATGCCCGAAGAAATGAACGCCAGCACCGCGCCGGTCTGCGCCCCGGTCACCCTCCCGGTGATGAAACCCGGCTTGTGCGTATCACTTTCGTCGCCCGGCGCAACGCCGGTGGTCATCACCCGCATCGACCGGGTGGCCGCCCGGATCCAGGCGGGACGGTCCACCACGCGGGCCTCGGGCACCTCGGCGCCCTCGATCAGGCCCGTCACCTCACGCACCGGAAGCTCGGCCGCCTTCGAACTCTCCGAGAGCTGCTCGATCACCTGGGTGCGGGTGTAATCACTGGCCGCCGGGGCCGGCCGGGCCAGCTTCGCCCCGACCGTCGCGGCGAAATCCCAGTCGACCGCGCGGCCCGCGGTCATGGTGACCCGATCGTTCACGTGCCACACCCGCACGACCGCAGCACCGCGGCCAGCTCGTCGATCGCGGTGCGCCCGGTGGGCCCGGCGTTGTTTGAGATCAGCGCGAACGTCAGCACCCGGCCGCTGTCATCGGTGACGATGCCGGCCAGGGCGTTGGTGCCGGTCAACGACCCGGTCTTGGCCCGCAGCCAGCCCGCGGCGTCACGCCCGGCGTCGGTGTCGAGGTAGCGATTGGACAGCGTGCCGCTGCCGCCGGCGATGGGCAGCAGATCCACCAGCGGCCGCATGGCCGGTTCGGTGTTGCCCGCCGCGATGTTGACCACCTCGTCGAGAATCCGGGCGGTCAACCGGTCTTCGGTCGACAGACCGCTGGAATCGACCAGCTTGGCCGCCGACATGTCGATGCCGACGCCCTCGAGCTGGCTCAGCACCGCGTCGACACCACCGTCGAAACTCTGCGGCCGGTGCAGCTGGGCGGCGACCTCGCGGGCGATCGACTCGGCCATCACATTGTCGGATTCGTTCATCATCTGGCGCAGCCGCTCGATCAGCGGCGCGGAC
>MSTD01000031.1:0-60799 GCA_001942045.1 Mycolicibacterium porcinum | reverse complement strand
CGCGGACTGCACCGCGGCGATCTGCCTGCCGCCCGGGACCGGGCTGGCCAGCACCGTCACCGACGCGGGATCCACCTTGAGAGCGGCGGCCAGAGCCCGTCCCGCATCGAGGGCCGGCGTGGTCGATCGCCGGGATTCCACCGTCGTCGGCTGGATGCGTCCACCGTCGAGCATCACCGGTTCCATCGGCGCGATGTCCCCGCCCTCGATGTCGGCCGGGTCCCAGCCCGGCGCCATCGTCGGGCCGCTGTACTCGCTGGTGTCCACCCGGACCGAGGTGACCGTGATGCCGCTGCGACGCACCTGATCGGCCAGGTCGCTGATCCGGGCCGCGCCCTTGTACCAGGTATCGGTGTCGTCGGGCGCCGCCGACAGCGTGGTGTCGCCACCGCCCTTGAGCACCACCAGGCCCGGCTGGGAGTCGACGGCCAGGACCGTGGTGGCCAGCCGGGCGTTGCGGTCCAGCGTGAGCAGTGCGGCCGCCGTCGTCAGCACCTTGTTGACCGACGCCGGCTGCATCGGCACCCCGGAATTCTGTTCCCACAGTTCGGCACCGGTCTCCGCGTCGGTGATCCGGCCGGTCACCTCACCGAGATCGGGATTCGCCAGAGCCGGGCCCAGCGCGGCCGCCAGGCCACTCACGGTCGGGGTGGGCGCGGACATGTCCACCGGGACGACCCCCGGGCTGGCGGTCGCAGGCGGGGGCGCGGGCGTGGCCGCCTCAGCGCCGCTGGACCGGTGCCCGGTGAGCACGGCAGCAACCGCGACGACGGCAGCGACCAGCACCAGGACCACGACGCCAACCGCCACATGGGTGGACTGCCGCCACCGTGTGGGCCGCATATTTCTCCTGCTCTGCCGGTGGTGGGGACGAGCCACCCGTTTAGGCCAGACTATCGCTCTATTAGGGTTGACCCGCGTCGTCGCCCGACGACCCATGACTGACCGCAGATGCGAAGGAGCCGCGACGGTGAAGTTCGACGTCGTCATCGAGATCCCGAAGGGTTCGCGCAACAAGTACGAGGTTGACCATGAGACCGGCCGGGTCAAGCTCGACCGCTACCTCTACACCCCGATGGGCTACCCCGCCGACTACGGGTTCTTCGAGGACACCCTCGGCGAGGACGGCGATCCGCTGGACGCGCTCGTGCTGCTGCCCGAGTCGGTGTTCCCCGGCTGCATCGTCGAGGCCCGCCCGGTCGCGATGTTCAAGATGACCGACGAGGCCGGCGGCGACGACAAGTTGCTGTGCGTGCCCGCCGGGGATCCGCGCTGGGACCACATCCAGGACCTCGGCGACGTGTCGCAGTTCGAGCTCGACGCCATCAAGCACTTCTTCGTGCACTACAAGGACCTGGAGCCGGGCAAGTTCGTCAAGACCGCCGACTGGGTGGGCCGTGAAGAGGCCGAGGCCGAGTTGCAGCGTTCGATCGAGCGGTTCAAGACCTCCTCGCACTGATCCCTGAGAGTTAGCCTCGCTGTAACACGAGGTAACGCCGCTGTGCTCTGAGGCTTCGATCATTGCTGTGTGTTGATGCATCAGGGCATGGGACTTGAGGCGTACAACGCGCTGCCCCTGCGGCGTGCGGTGCACGCCGTGTACGAGTGCTGCTACAGCGTGGTGCTGGCCACGGACCTGGCCGGTGGGCGTCCGTTTGCCGATCATGACTCGCTGTTCCGGCAGGCCGACACCCTGCTGTTCAGCCTCGGCGAAGATTCCATCGACCGCGTGCTGCAGGCCTATCCGCACATCGGGGCACGGCCGCGCAGCCCGAAGTCGGTGTGCGAACAGTGCTCGGTGTGGGACGACGATCCCGCGGTGATGACACAGCTCAACACCGAGGTCCAGCGCTACGCCGAGCAGTTCGGCTTCGGCTTCGTGATGTTCGTGGAGGACTGCTGCGCGCACCGGGCCATGGCCGGCCTCGTCGACCGGCTGCACAACGACCGCGAGACCGAACGCAAGGTGGTCCGCAACGAGTTGGCCCGCATCAACCGGGCCCGGCTGGAACGCATGCTCGGTCCCGAGGGCGGCTACTACAACTGGTAGCCGCCTAACTCACAGTGATCTCGCGGGCAGAAGTCGGTCGCTGTCCGGATCGTGACGTATCGTGATGCAGCTGAACCGATTTCATTTGCCCCACGTGCACCGACCGAGGAAGTCATGTCCATTTCCGCACGCCGCGTGCTGCAGATCGGCCCGCTGAAGCCGTCGCTCGCGGTAACTCTGCGCACCGACTACCAGGCCTACACCCTGCCCAACGGCGACGACCGCGATGCGTTTCTGGCCGAGCACGCCGCCGAGATCACCGCGGTCGTGGTCTCGGGCGTGACCCGCGTCGACCCGAACCTGATGGCGGCACTGCCGAACCTCAAGGCAGTGGTGAACTTCGGGGTCGGTTACGACAACATCGACGTCGACGCGGCCGCCGCCCGCGGCATCGGCGTCAGCAACACCCCCGACGTGCTCGACGACTGTGTGGCCGACACCGCAGTGGGCCTGCTGATCGACACCATGCGCCGGTTCTCGGCCGCCGACCGCTACCTGCGCGCGGGCCGCTGGGCGGTGGACGGGAATTACCCACTGACACATCAGGTTTCGGGATCTCACGTGGGCATTCTCGGGCTCGGCCGGATCGGCGGGGCCATCGCCACCCGGCTGACCGCATTCGGCTGTGCGATCAGTTACCACAACCGCAGGCAGATCCCCGACAGCCCGTACCAGTACGTCGACTCCCCCGTCGAGCTGGCCCGGCAGGTCCAGGTGCTCGTGGTCGCCGCGGCCGGCGGCGCGGGCACCCGTCACCTCGTCGACCGGGAGGTGCTCACCGCGCTGGGTTCCGACGGCTACCTGGTCAACATCGCCCGCGGCAGCGTGATCGACCAGGACGCCCTCGTCGACGCGCTGGTGCACGGCCGGCTGGCCGGCGCCGGGCTGGACGTCTTCACCGACGAACCGAACGTCCCCGCCGCGCTGACGAAGCTGGACAACGTGGTGCTGCTACCGCACGTCGCCAGTGGCACGGTGGAAACGCGGGCGGCCATGGAAGCACTGGTCCTGGCCAACCTGGACCGGTTTCTGCAGTCCGGTCAGCTGGTCACACCCGTTCGGTGAATCCCGCCCGGCGGCAGCCGGATCCGGCGATGATGTGCCGATGGACGACCTTGTACACGGCCACTGCGACGACCGCTTTCGCGCCATCGGCGATGCGCTGGCAGAGGAGCTCGCCGGCGGAGCGGAAACCGGCGCCGCCATCGCGATCGATATCGACGGTGAACTCGTCGTCGACCTGTGGGGCGGATACGCCGACGCGGCGCGGACCAAGCCGTGGATCGAGGACACCATCGTCAACGTGTGGTCATCCACCAAGACGGTGACCGCCCTGGCCGGGTTGATGCTGATCGACCGCGGCCTGATCGCCGCTGACACCCCGGTGGCCGAGCCCTGGCCCGAGTTCGGCGTAAACGGCAAGCAGGACATCGAGTTTCGCCACCTGCTGACCCACAGCTCAGGAGTGTCCGGCTGGGAGCCGCCGTTCACCATCGAAGACAGCTACGACTGGGAGAAGTCGACGGCGGCGCTGGCCGCCCAACCGCCGTGGTGGGAACCGGGCACCGCATCGGGCTACCACGCCCTGACCTACGGCCACCTGATCGGCGAGGTGCTGCGACGAGTCACCGGCAAAACGCTCAAAGAGTTTGTCCGTGAAGAGATCTCAGGTCCGCTGGGCGCCGACTTCCAGATCGGGGCCCGGCCCGAGGACAGCCACCGCATCGCCGAGACCATCCCACCCGACGAACAGATGGACCTGCCGTTGGACCAACTGTCCGAAACCGCGATCAAGACGTTGATGGGCGCACCGTCACCGACGGTCGCCAACACCGCCGAGTGGCGCGCTGCCGACATCGGAGCCGTCAACGGCCACGGCAACGCGCGCTCGCTGGCCCGGATCCTCTCGGCAATCTCGTTGGGCGGCACGGTGAACGGCGTCAAACTGCTGCATCCCGAGACCGTCGAGTCGATCTTCGAGCTGCGCTGCGACGGGCCCGACGTCGTCCTGCTCGGGCACCCACTGCGCTGGGGTCTGGGATTCGGTCTTCCTCAGCCCCAAACCATCCCCTACGTCCCCGACGGCAAGATCTGCTTCTGGGGCGGCTGGGGTGGCTCGTGGGAGACGTGCAACCCCGATCACCGGGCCACGTTTGCCTATGTGATGAACAAGATGGGGCCCGGGGTCGAGGGCTCCGCCCGCACCAGCCGCTACATGAATCTGTTCTACGAGGCCCTGAGCTAGGAAGCCCTGGCGGCCGAGCGCAGTTCCAGCCTGCGCAGCACGTCGGCCCCGAGCCCGCGCGCGTCCTGGCCCGCCGTGGCCGGGATAAGGGTGACGCCGTCGGCCACCTCGGCCGCCTCGATGTCGGCGATCAACCCGGTCAGCCCGTCAACCGTCCCGACATAGCGCACCTGCGCCTCGGGGCCGGCCAGCTCGAGCCATCTGCGCGCCGAGCGGTAGGCGGAGCTGAACTCTGTGGCCACCGCAACCGTGACGTCGAGGATCACCGAGACGGCGTCGTCCTCGGACTTGAGCCCGGACCGGATCCGGCGCGCCTGAGCCAGGTCAGGCGCGGAGATTCGCGCCGTCGGCTCGTCACCGTCGGTCAGCTCGGTCCAGGACTCGGCATCCGCCACGAATATCCGCACCCCGGCCACGTTAAGTGCATATACCGCACCTGAACAGAGTTACGTTCAGCCGGAATCCAAGGGACTACCGCGCGTCACGCACCCGGGTCTTGTACAGGCTCGCGACGGTGGTGATGGCCAGCGTCACCACGATCACACCGAGGCTGGCCAGGGTCGGGATCTCCGGGACGTGCACCGGCTCGCCGCCGTTGATGAACGGCAGCTCGTTCTCGTGCAGCGCGTGCAGCACCAGCTTCACGCCGATGAACGCCAGGATGAACGCCAACCCCTGCGACAGGTAGACCAGCCGCTTGAGCAGGTCACCGAGCAGGAAGTACAGCTGCCGCAGCCCCATCAGAGCGAACACGTTGGCGGTGAACACCAGGTAGGGCTCCTGGGTCAGCCCATAGATCGCCGGGATCGAGTCCAGCGCGAACAGCAGGTCGGTGGTGCCGAGCGCGACGATCACCAGGAACATCGGCGTCATCAGCCGCTTCCCGTTCTCGTGGATCCACAGCTTCAGGCCGTCCCACTGATCCGTGGTGCGCAGGTGCTTGCGGGCGAACCGCACCACACCGTTGTCGCCGTCGTCGTCGTGGTCGGTGTCCCGCACCAGGTTGATCGCGGTGTACACCAGGAACGCGCCGAAGATGTAGAACACCCAGGAGAACTGGTTGATGGCCACCGCGCCGAGCGCGATGAAGATGCCGCGGAAGATCAGCGCCAGAATGATGCCGACCAGCAGGGCCTGCTGCTGGTAGATCCTCGGCACCTTGAAGCTGGCCATGATGATCAAGAAGATGAACAGGTTGTCCACCGACAGGCTGTATTCGGTGAGCCACCCGGCGAAGAACTCCAGTCCGAACTGGCTGCCGTGGAAGAACCACACGAACACGCCGAACGCGACGGCCAGGCCGATATAGACCGAGAGCGCCGTCGCGGTCTCACGGGTGCTGGGTTCGTGGGGGCGTCGCCCGATCACGACGACGTCGAACAGCAGAACGGCGATCGTCACCGCCAGGGTGATGATCCATTCCAGCTGGCTTACCTGCATCGAGAAATCCTCCGGTCGTCAAAGCGCCGGAGGTCTCTTCCACCGGTGACACACACCGGCCCGCGACACCGATCGATCATTTGACGACCGACGTGATGACGACATCGCAGCGAAGGAATACTCCCCTCCGTCGACCAGTCTGCCTGACGGACCCCACGAATCGAAATCGAACCGGCACGCCGCTCGGACCGCCGAGCCGTCGCGGCGCGGGCTTAGTAGTTTGTACTCGTGACAGCTGCCGACGGTGCGCACGAGATTCCCCCGCAGTACGTGCTCTCCCCTCTGGCACCCGAGCCACGCACACTCGTCGACATCCTGCACGACACCGCGCGGCGGTTTCCCGATGCTCCCGCGCTCGACGACGGTACCGTCCAGCTCACCTACGCCGAGCTGATCGCCGACGTCTCCGACAGTGTGGCCTGGTTGGCGGCCCGCGGTATCGGCCGCGGCGACAAGCTCGGAATCCGGATGCCCTCGGGCAGCTACGCCCTGTACGTGGCGATCCTGTCGGTGCTGGCCTGCGGCGCGGCCTACGTCCCCGTCGACGCCGACGACCCCGACGAACGCGCCGAGCTGGTGTTCGGCGAGGCCAACGTGGTCGGCGTGATCACCGAGCAGGGCCTGATCCGGGGACCGGGTTCGTCGCGCGGCTGGCGCGCCGCCGCGCCGCTGGGACGCGACGACGCCTGGATCATCTTCACCTCGGGCTCGACGGGCACCCCGAAAGGTGTTGCCGTCACCCACCGCAGCGCCGCGGCCTTCGTCGACGCCGAGGCCAGGATGTTCTTGCAGGACAACCCAATTGGGCCCGGGGACCGGGTACTGGCCGGGCTGTCGGTGGCCTTCGATGCGTCGTGCGAAGAGATGTGGCTGGCCTGGCGGCACGGCGCCTGCCTGGTGCCGGCACCACGGTCGCTGGTACGCAGCGGCATGGACCTGGGCCCATGGCTGGTCTCGCGGGATATCACCGTGGTGTCCACGGTGCCGACGCTGGCCGCGCTGTGGCCGGCCGAAGCATTGGAGGCCGTGCGGCTGTTGATCTTCGGCGGCGAGGCCTGCCCACCGGAACTCGCCGCCCGGCTCGCGGTGGACGGCCGCGAGGTGTGGAACACCTACGGCCCCACCGAAGCGACCGTCGTGGCCTGCGCCGCACAGCTCGACGGCCAGGGCCCGGTCAGCATCGGCCTGCCGCTGGCCGGCTGGGACCTGGCGGTGGTGGACAAGGACAGCCTGCCGGTGGCGATCGGCGAAGTCGGCGAACTCGTGATCGGCGGCGTGGGCCTGGCCCGTTACCTCGACCCTGAGAAGGACGCCGAGAAATACGCCCCGATGCCGACGCTGGGCTGGAACCGGGCCTACCGCAGTGGCGACCTGGTGCGGCTGGAGGCCGACGGCCTGTACTTCCAGGGCCGGGCCGACGACCAGGTCAAGGTCGGCGGCCGCCGCATCGAGCTGGGCGAGGTGGATAACGCGCTGGTACACCTGCCCGGCGTGAGCGGCGGTGCGGCCGCGGTCCGCAAGACCGCCAGCGGCACCCCACTGCTCGTCGGCTACATCGCCAGCACCGACCCGGGATTCGACCTGGCCGCCGCGCGCACCGCACTGTCGGAATCACTGCCGGCCGCCCTGGTGCCCAGACTGGTGCTGCTCGACGAACTCCCGACCCGCACGTCGGGCAAGGTGGACCGCAACGCCCTGCCGTGGCCACCGCCCGGAGATGCCGATCAGGACGCCCCGCAACTCGACGGCACCATGGGCTGGCTGGCCGGACTGTGGCGCGACGTGCTCGGCACCCCCGTCGAGGGTCCGGAGGCCGATTTCATCGCGTTGGGAGGCGGTTCACTGTCAGCCGCCCAACTGGTGGCCGCGCTGCGGCAGCGCTACCCGCTGGTGACCGTCGCCGACCTGTACGACCACCCCCGGCTGGGCTCGCTGGCCGGCTACCTCGACGAGCTCAAGCCGCCGCCGCAGATCCAATCCCGCGAGGTCAATCCCACCCCGCTGCTCACCCAGGCCGCGCAGGTCGCGTTGTCGCTGCCGCTGGCCACCCTCACGGCAATGCAGTGGGTGGTCTGGCTGGCGCTGCTGAACAACGTGGCCGCCGTGACCGGGGTGGTGTCATGGGCGCACCCGCTCAGCTGGTGGTGGGTGCTCGCCGGGTTCGTGCTGTTCGTCACACCGCTGGGCCGCATGGGCATCGCGGTGCTGTTCGCCCGGATGCTGCTGTCCGGGCTTGAACCCGGCACCTATCGCCGCGGCGGTCCGGTTCACCTGCGGGTCTGGATCGCCGAGCGGCTGGCCGCGGCCAGCGGCGCGGAGAACCTGGCCGGTGCGCCGTGGATGGTCTACTACGCCCGCGCCCTGGGCAACACCGTCGGCAAGGGTGTCGACATGCATTCGGCGCCGCCGGTCACCGGCATGCTCAAGATCGGCCACCGCGCGTCGGTCGAACCCGAGGTGGACCTGACCGGGCACTGGATCGACGGCGACCTCTTTCATGTCGGCCCGGTGACGATCGGCAACGACGCCACCATCGGTGCCCGCACCACGCTGCTCCCCGGGGCGAGCGTCGGCAAGAACGCCGACGTCGCCCCCGGATCGGCGGTGACCGGCAAGGTCAAGAACGGCCAGTTCTGGAAGGGCTCGCCGGCGGTGAAATCGGGCAAGGCCCGCCACCCGTGGCCCGATCACCGGCCGGGCCGCGCCCCGGTGTGGGTCGCGGTGTACGGGGTGTCCTCGCTGTTGCTCGCCGGTCTGCCGTTGCTGGCCCTGGCCGCGGGCCTGGCGGTGATCGTCTGGGGCGTGCACAGCACTGCCGCACCAGCCGACGCCCTGCTGCCCGCGCTGGCGTGGACACCGGTGGCGGCCGTGGTCGCGCTGCTGATCTACGCCGCACTCACCGTGATCGGGGTGCGCATCCTGTCGATCCGGCTGTCGGAGGGCTATCACCCCGTACGCAGCCGGGTGGGCTGGCAGCTGTGGATGACCGAGCGCCTGATGGACGCCGCGCGCAACTACCTGTTCCCGATCTACGCCAGCCTGCTCACCCCGTGGTGGTTACGGCTGCTCGGCGCGAAGGTCGGCAAGGACACCGAGATCTCGACAGCCCTGTTCACCCCGAAGTTCACCGAGGTGCAAGACGGCGCGTTCCTGGCCGACGACACCATGGTGGCGTCCTACGAGCTGGGCGGCGGCTGGATCCACGTGGCCAAGGCCACCATCGGCAAGCGCGCGTTCCTCGGCAATTCCGGCATCACGCAGCCCGGCCGCAAGGTGCCCAACGACGGTCTGGTCGCGGTGCTGTCGGCCACCCCGCACAAGGCCAAAGCCGGCTCGTCGTGGCTGGGCAGCCCACCGGTCCGGTTGCGCCGCAACGCCACCGCCGCCGACGCGCTGCGCACGTTCCATCCGTCGCTCCGGCTCAAGATCATGCGCTCGGCGGTCGAGACCTGCCGCTTGATCCCGGTGATCGTCACCTTCGCCATCGGCATCGCGGTGCTCGGCGCGCTGCAGGCCGTGACGATGCGGTTCGGATTCCTGTGGGCAGCACTGACCGGCGGCGTGGTCCTGCTGATCGCCGGCGCGGTGGCCGGCGCCATCGCGGTGATCGCGAAGTGGTTGGTGGTCGGCCGGATTCGCGCGGTCGAACACCCGCTGTGGTCGTCGTTCGTGTGGCGCAACGAGGTGTCGGACACGTTCGTCGAAACCGTGGCCGCACCCTGGTTCGCCCGGGCGGCCAGCGGCACCCCGGTGATGAACCTGTGGCTGCGCGGGCTGGGCGCCTCGATCGGCCGTGGGGTGTGGTGCGAAACCTACTGGCTGCCAGAAGCGGATCTGGTGGCACTGGACACCGCCGCCACCGTCAACCGCGGCTGCGTCGTCCAGACCCATCTCTTCCACGACCGGATCATGCGGCTGGACAGCGTTGTGCTCGAAGAAGGTTCGACGCTGGGTCCGCACTGCGTGGCGCTGCCCGCGGCCCGGTTGGGTGCCGGCGCCACGGTCGGGCCCGGCTCACTGGTGATGCGCGGCGACGAAGTACCGCCGTCGACGCGCTGGCAGGGCAACCCGATCGCACCGTGGAACATGTTTGGCAAGAAACGTTCCGCCGAGAAGTCCGCCGACAAGACCGCCAAGAAGACAGAAGACCCCGCCGCGTGACGCGATCGAAGAAGGCTGCGAAGAAGTTGGTGCCCCCGCCCGTGATCGACCCGTACCTGCCGCGCAACGGCAATTTCGGGTACCGGGTGTCGCGCTATGAACTCGATCTCGAGTACAAGGTGGCGATCAACCGGCTGGCCGGAACGGCCACGATCACCGCGGTGACCCTGGCCGCGCTGCGCACCTTCACCTTCGACCTGTCCGATGCCCTGTCGGTGTCGCGGGTCTCGGTGAACGGCCGCCGCCCGGCCCAGTACCGATGTTCGGGCGGGAAGCTGGCGATCACCCTGGCCTCGGCGCTGCCCGCGGGCGCGGCGATGACCGTCGTCATCCGCTACAACGGCACCCCGCGCCCCATCGAATCCTATTGGGGTGACGTCGGTTTCGAGGAACTGTCGAACGGGGCCCTGGTGGCCGGCCAGCCCAACGGGGCGGCTTCCTGGTTCCCGTGCGACGACCATCCCAGCTCGAAGGCCAGCTACCGGATCCAGATCAGCACCGACAGCCCGTACTACGCACTGGCCAACGGCGAGCTGATCTCGCGCAAGGCCCGCGCCGGGCACACCGTGTGGACCTACGAGCAGGCCGAGCCCACGTCGAGCTATCTGATCACCCTGCAGATCGGCCAGTACGAGAGCCAGCGACTGACCAAGACGCCGGTCCCGATGCATGCGGTGCTGCCCGCCCGGTTGCGGCGCAATTTCGACCACGACTTCGCGGATCAACCGCAGATGATGAAGTTGTTCATCAAGCTGTTCGGCCCGTACCCGCTGGACAGCGGGTACACCGTGGTGGTCACCGAGGACGACCTCGAGATACCGCTGGAAGCCCAAGGCATCTCGATCTTCGGGGCCAACCACTGCGACGGGCACCGCGGCGCCGAGCGGCTCATCGCCCACGAACTGGCACACCAGTGGTTCGGCAATTCCGTGACGGCGCGACGCTGGCGCGACATCTGGCTACACGAGGGATTCGCGTGCTACGCCGAATGGCTGTGGTCCGAACACAGCGGCGGTCACACCGCTGCGGAGTGGGCCGAGCACTACCACGAAAAGCTGCGCGACAAGCCCCAGGATCTGCTGCTGTCCGACCCCGGACCAGAGGACATGTTCGACGACCGGGTCTACAAGCGCGGCGCGCTGACCCTGCACGCGCTGCGGACCCTGATCGGTGACCACAGTTTCTTTGCGCTCCTGAGGGATTGGACGGCCCGCTACCGGCACAGCACCGCCTTCACCGGCGACTTCACCGGCTTGGCCGCCGGTTACACCGACGAGCCGCTGCAGCCGCTGTGGCAGGCCTGGCTGTATTCGAAAGAGCTGCCGGACCTGTGACCGATGGCGGTGGTGCACCGGCACCTTTTGATCCTCTTCGCGCAAGCGGCTCATCGCCGGGCCCGATCACGCGCAGCAGCGTCGCCCGCGTCGGACTGGCGACGGCGGTCAGCGCGCTGTGCGGGTACGCCGTGCTGTACCTCGCCGCCCGCGACCTCGAGCCCGCGGGCTTCTCGATCTTTAGCGTGTTCTGGGGCGCGTTCGGCCTGGTGACCGGGGCCGCCAACGGTCTGCTGCAGGAGGCCACCCGCGAGGTGCGGTCGGCCCGACACCGCGATCTGAGCGGTTCCCCCACCACCCATCCGATGCGGATCGCTGGCCTGGTCGGCATCGTCGCGGCCCTGGTGATCGCCGCCAGTTCACCGCTGTGGAGTGCGCACGTGTTCGCCGAGTCGCGGGCGCTGAGCGTGGTGCTGCTCAGCATCGGGCTGGCCGGGTTCTGCCTGCACGCCACCTTGCTCGGCATGCTCGCCGGGGTGAACCGCTGGACCGAGTACGGGGCCCTGATGGTGACCGACGCCGGCATCCGGGTGGCGGTCGCCGCGGCGACGTTCGTGCTCGGCTGGGGTCTGGCCGGGTTCCTGTGGGCCACTGTGGCCGGGGCGGTGGCCTGGCTGATCATGCTGATCGCGGCCCCGGCGGCGCGGATGGCCGCCGGGCTGCTGACCGCGGGCAGCCCGGCGACGTTCCTGCGCGGGGCCGCGCATTCGATCGCCGCGGCCGGGGCCAGCGCGATCCTGGTGATGGGCTTCCCGGTGCTGCTCAAGGCCACGTCGGGGGACCTGGGCGCAGCCGGAGGTGTGGTGATCCTGGCCGTGACCCTGACCCGGGCGCCACTGCTGGTTCCGCTCACCGCGATGCAGGGCAATCTGATCGCGCACTTCGTGGACCAGCGCCACAAGCGGTTGCGGGCGCTGCTGGCCCCGGCCGCCGCGGTAGCCGTGTTGGGCGCCGTCGGCGTCACCGCGGCCGGACTGCTCGGCCCGTGGCTGCTGCGGGTGGCGTTCGGCGAGGAGTACCTGGCCGGCGGGGCCCTGCTGGCCTGGCTGACAGCGGGCGCCGTCGCCATCGCCATGCTCACGCTGACCGGCGCCGCGACCGTGGCGGCCGCGCTGCACCGGGCCTATGCGCTGGGCTGGATCATCGCCACGGTTGCCGCGGTGGTGCTGCTGTTGCTGCCGGTCGGATTGGAGGAGCGCACCATCATCGCGCTGCTGTGCGGACCGCTGGTCGGAATTGCTGTTCACGTGGGCGCGCTGGCCAAGCTGGCACTCAAGTGACCGTGTAGTTTGGTGCCCATCGACATGCGCTTTCAGGACGTTTGGATCGTCATCCCCGCCTTCAACGAGGCGAACATCATCGGCGACGTCATCTCCGACGTGCGCTCGGTTTTTCCTAACGTGGTGTGCGTCGACGACGGCAGTCGCGACGACACCGCCGATCTGGCATTCGCCGCCGGCGCGCACGTGGTCCCCCATCCGGTGAACCTGGGCCAGGGAGCCGCGCTCCAGACCGGGGTGGAGTACGCCCGCAGCCGGCCCGGTGCGCGGGTGTTCGCCACTTTCGACGCCGATGGGCAGCATCAGGTCAAAGACGTGGTGCGGATGATCGATCGGCTCGATGCCGACGACGTCGATCTGGTGGTGGGCACCAGGTTTGCCGGCACCGTCACCCACGTGCCGCCACTCAAGCGCATCATCCTGCGCGCCGCGGCGTTTCTGAGCCCGCAGAGCCGCAGCCTCGGCCTGACCGACGCCCACAACGGGCTGCGGGTGTTCAACAAGACTGTCGCCGACGCGCTCAACCTGACCATGAACGGCATGAGCCACGCCGGCGAATTCATCGCACTGGCCACCGAAAACCATTGGCGGGTAGCCGAAGAACCTGTCGAGATTCTCTACACCGACTATTCGAAGTCGAAGGGACAGCCGCTGCTCAACGGCGTCAACATCGTCTTCGACGGGCTGTTGCGCAGGAGGATGTCCCGGTGAACTGGATTCAGGCTCTGCTGATCGTCTCGGTGCTGGCGCTGTTGGCCTACCTGCTGGGGTCCCGACGCAGCGCCCGGTCCAAAGCGTGGGTCAAGGTCGGTTTCGTGCTGTTCGTCGCCGCGGGCATCTACGCCATTCTTCGGCCCGACGACACCACGGTCCTGGCGAATTGGCTTGGCGTGAAACGCGGTACGGACCTGATGGAGTATGTACTCATCATCGCGTTCGTGTTCGTCACGCTGTCGACATACCTGCGCTTCAAGGACATCGAGTTGCGCTACGCCCGGCTGGCCCGGTCCGTCGCCCTGCAGAACGCGCGAGTGCCTGCCCCCGCAGAAGATGAGTGATGAGGCAGCCGTCGATGCCGACGACACGGCGCCGCTGAACGCGCTGCTGGCCGAGGCGGCCGCGCGCCACAGCGCGGGCGATCTGCAGGGGGCGCTGCGCCAGGCCGTCGAGGTTCTCGAAGCCAGACGCACCACCCTGGGCAACGATCATCCGGACTCACTGGCGGTGGCGTGGCTGGTGGTCAGCTGGCGACACGACCTCGGCGACGCCGGGGCCGTCGAAGACTTGCGTGACCTGCTCCCGACAATGGCGCGCGTGCTCGGTGCCGAGCACCCCGATACGTTGTGGGCACGCCACAACCTGGCCGCAATCGACGACAGCGCAACGGATCCGGCCGATCGGCTGCTGCGGTGGGTTCACCTGTGCGGTGCCCACACTCGAGTGCTCGGCGCACGCCACACGCTGACGCTGGCCGCAGCGTACGGGGCCGCGCTGGCCCGTCGCGATCTCGGCGATCCCTACGGGGCGAGCATGGAGGCGCTGGTGGTGCACCGGCACCGAATCCGCGTCCTCGGTGAGCACCATCCCGACACCCTGGCGGCACGACTCGCACAAGTGAGCTGGCACGGAGAGGCGATGGGGGTCACCGCGAATACCCTCACCGACCTCGACGACCTGATCCCGATACTGGAAAAGGCCCTCGGGCCCGAGGCTCCCACCACGTTGACGGCCCGGTACACCCGAGCACTGTGGACCCCGGAATCAGCCGACAATCAGATGGACCGCATCTCGGAATGGGAGGTCCTCGCCGAGGATCTCACCCGCGCGCGGGGTGATGCAGACCAATTGACCCTGTCGGCAGTCGGAAAGCGGGACGCGGCACGCGCAGAGTGGCAGGACGTGCTGGAAGTGACCCGCGACATCGCCTACAGCTTGGAACTCGAAGAGCAGAGCGACGACCCGGAATCCGACGCCGACGCCGAGGCCAGGGCGACTGACGCCGCAGACGAGGAAGAGTCCGACCGAGCTCACTTCTTCGAATGCGTTCTGTCGGCGAAAAGGGCGCTGTCGCGGTGCGCCCGGGACGCGGGCAACGATGCCTACCAGACGTTGCTGTGGCGCTACTACCTCGCCTGGTGCCTGTGGGCCGGACACGAATTCGGCTCGGCCGGTCAGCGGGCCCGACGGCTGATCGCGGACAGCACGATCATCGTCGGCGCGGACCATCCGTTGACCGAGGCAGCGCGGAACTTGTTGTCCTTCAGCGACACCCAGGCCTGGACGGGGCTCTCGCCGTTCTGGGACGGTAGCGACGCCACCGAGCTGACCGGAAGCTAACGGCTGAGCAACGCCGCCAACATTTCGATCCGGGCATCCTCGAGTTCCGGCAGCGGCAGCACCCGGCGCACCATGGCCGCGCCGTCGAACGTGTTGATCACGATGGTCAGCAGTACCGCGAAGACGTCCTCGGGGATCTGATCGGCCCCGGGCGCACTCTTGGCCGTCTCGTAGATGTTGTCGATGTACTCGGCGAGCACGGTCTGCAGTGGGCCCCTGAGCTTTTCGTCGGTGCGGGCCGCCATCATGAGCTCGTGCCACACGGTGTTGGTGTCACTACCCGCGATGTCGCGCAGGATCGTCAGCACCGCCGGTAGCGGCGGCTGCTCGGCGGGGATCTCCGCGACCAGCTTGCTCCCGGACTCCAGCTGACGGCGTGCCACCTCTTGCGCCGTGGCCGCCATGAAGTCGCTCATCGTCGGGAAGTGCCGGAACAGCGCGCCGTCGGAAACCTTGGCCCGCTTGGCGATCACCGCCGCCGAGGCTTTGGCGTAGCCGACCTCGATGATGGTGTCGATGGCGGCGTCGAGTAGGCGGGCGACGGTTTCCTCGCGGCGCTGCTGCTGGGTTCTGGCCATCTCAGACCGGCGTGTGGTCCAGGTGCTCGGCGCCGGCGCGCAGGTAGCGACCCGATTTCACCGACTGGCCGTAGCCCTCGCGGAACTGGCCGTTGCGGAACACCACCTGTCCGTTCACGGCGGTGACGACGACGGCGTCGTCGTTGCGGTTCACCATGCGGCTGAGGCCGCCGTAGAACGGCACCGACTCCTCGTGATAGGCCACCACCGAGTCGTTCAGACCGGCCGGATCGAGCACCACGAAATCGGCCCGATCACCTTGGCGCAGTGTGCCTGCCGAGACCCCGAACCAGTCGGCCACCTCGGCGGTCAGCCGGTGCACGGCGTGCTCGGTGGTCATGAACGGCCGGCCCGCCAGCTGCGCGTCACGCACCCGCTTGAGCAGCTTCACCGGGAAGTTGTAGAACGCCATGTTGCGCAGGTGCGCGCCGGCATCCGAGAAGCCCATGTGCACCGAGGAATCCGTGGCCAGCCGGTCCAGGTACTTGGGGCGGTCGTTGGCCACGATGGTGGTCCATCGCACATTTCTTTCGCCGTTGTCGACGAGCACGTCGAGGAAGGCGTCGAGCGGGTGGATGCCACGCTCGTCGGCGATCTGCCCGAAGCTCTTGCCGATCAACGTCTTATCGGGGCATTCGACGATCGTGGCGTCGTGGAAGTCGCGGTGCCACAGGGTTGGTCCGAGCACGCGCCGGTCGAACGACTTGCGGAACCGGCGGCGGTACTCCGGGTCGGCGAGCAGCTTGTTGCGTTCGAATTGATCCTTGAGATGCAGCGCCGCGGTACCCGCACCGAACTCCTCGAACACCGGTAGATCGATTCCGTCCGAATACAATTCGAACGGCACGGGCAGATGCTGGAAACGCACCTTGGAGCCCAGGATTCGGTTGAGCAACCGGACGCCGGGCCCCAGCACCCGCACGGCAGCGGGCGAGGACTTGGCGTCGGCCGAGACCAGCAGGCTCATCCGCACCCCCTGGCGGCGGCCGAAGATGCCGCTGCTCTCCAGGAAGAAGTTCAGTGCCTCATGGACTTTGGCCACATTCGGCGCGCTCTGCAGGATCCGCCCGCGTTTGCGCAGCACCTTGATCAGGCGACGGCGCTCACGCCAGGTCGCGAACGTCGACGGCAGGGCACGGGACCGGAACCGGTCCCCGTCGAGCTTGTCGATCGCCGCATCCATCCCGGACAGACCGAGCATGCCGGCTTCGAGGGCCTCGTCGAGCTTGGCCGCCATGGCCTCCAGTTCGGCGTCGGTCGGCGTCACCCCGCGGGTGGTCGCCCGGTCCAGTCCCAGCACCGAGGCCCGCAGGTCCGAATGACCCAGCAGCGAGGCGATATTCGGCCCGAGGGGCAACTCGTCGATCGCCTTCACATACTCGGCCGGACCCGACCACGTCTTGTGCTGCTCCAGGGCGCCCAGCACGAACTGGCGCGGTACCGCCTCGACCCGGCTGAACAGGTCGGCCGCGTCCTCGGTGTCGGCGTAGACCGTCGACAGCGAGCACATACCCAGCAGCACCGTGGTCACCCCGTGCCGCACCGACTCGCGCAGCCCCGGATCGAGCAGAACCTCGGCGTCGTAGTGCGTGTGCACGTCGACGAAGCCGGGCAGGACCCACTTGCCACCAGCGTTGATGACATCCGGGCAGTCGGTCTCATCCAACGGGGTGGCCGAGACCGTGACCACTACCCCGTCGCGAATCCCCAGGGTACGGACCTGCGGCGGGGCGCCGGTGCCGTCGAACCACAAGCCGTTGCGAACGATGACGTCGTAGGACATGACGCAACGCTAGAACAGAAAGTGAGTACTCACAATCTTTCAGCGGGAATTACTCCGGAAGAATTCGACCGTCTTGGGGATACCCGCGGCCAGATCCACCTGCGGCCGCCAGCCCAGCACATCCCTGGCCCGGCTGATGTCGAGCTGGGAACGACGCAGGTCACCGAGCCGGGGCGGGTGCATCTCTGGCTCGTCGGCGGCACCGACGGCCAGCGCGATCGCGGTGTGCATCTCACGCGTCGAGGTCTCCACCCCGGTACCCACGTTGAAGCGTTGACCGCCACCGTCCGTTCCGGATGCCTTCACGAAGGCGTCGACGACATCGTCGACGTACACGTAGTCCCTGGTGTCGGTGCCGTCACCGAAGATCTTTGTCGGCCGCCCGGCCAGCAGAGCCTGAGCGAAGATCGCCACCACGCCGGCCTCGCCGTGCGGATCCTGACGCGGGCCGTAGACATTGGCCGGGGCGATGTGCGAGCAATCCAGGTTGTACAGATTGCGGAACATGTTGAAGTAGACCTCGCCGGCCACCTTGCTCGCCGCATACGGCGATGCGGGATTGGTCGGGACGTCCTCGCTCGTCGGGTAAGAAGGCGGGGTGCCGTACACCGAGCCACCCGAGGACGTGTGCACCACCTTGCGCACACCGGCCTGGCGCGCCGCCTCGGCCAACCGGACCACGCCCACCACATTCACCGTGGAATCCAGCTGCGGATCGTCCACCGAACGCTTCACCGAGATCTGGGCCGCCAGGTGGAAGATCACCTCGGGCTGGGTGTCCTTCAGCAGGCCCAGCAGATCCGCATCGACGATGTCGGCCTTGACGAACTCGAAGTCCTTGCTGTTCTCGGCGCTGCTGAGGTTCTCCGCCCGCCCTGAGCTGAGGTCGTCGAGCCCGACGACGCTGTGCCCGTCCGCCAGCAGCCGGTCGACCAGCGTCGATCCGATGAAACCTGCCGCTCCTGTCACCAGTGTTCGCACGGCCTCACCATACCGACGGCGACTATGGCCCCGCTGTATCCGTACAGTCGGCAAGAGTGAACAAGGTCGCCCGCACCGCCGCTGCGCTGATCGCGCTGCATCTGGTGGTCCGGGCGATCCTCGCGTTCGGGGGCTATTTCTACTGGGACGATCTGATCCTGATCGGCCGGGCCGGGACCCAGGATCTGCTCTCGCCGTCCTTCCTGTTCGACGATCACGACGGTCACGTCATGCCCGCGGCGTTCCTGGTGTCCGGCGCGGTGACCCGGCTGGCGCCGTTCTCGTGGGTGCTGGCCGCGGTGAGCCTGGTGGTGATGCAGCTGCTGGCATCCCTGGCGCTGCTGCGGGCGCTGTGGGTGATCCTGGGCTGGCGGCCGGTGCTGCTCGTGCCGCTGACGTTCGCGTTGTTCACACCACTGGCGTTGCCCGGGTTCGCCTGGTGGGCGGCCGGCCTGAACACGCTGCCGATGCAGGCCGCGCTGGCCTGGGTGGTCGGTGAAGCTGTGCTGTACGTGCGAACCGGATCGCCGCGGCACGCGGCTGTTGGTGTGCTCGTCTTTCTGGGTGGGCTGCTGTTCTTCGAGAAGGCCGCGGTGATCCCGTTCGTGGCGTTCGCGGTGGTGGCCCTGTTGGGATATGTGACCGGAACGTTTGGCTTGGCCGAGGTGTGGCGCCGGGGGCTGCGGCTGTGGGTCGGGTGCCTGGCGCTCTTGGTGGCCTGGATCGGGGTGTATCTGCTCGTCGTCGACCAGAAGCGGTGGAGCTTCGACCTGGCGATGACCTGGGATCTGCTGAGCCGCTCCTTCACCCATGGCATCGTGCCCGGCCTCGTGGGTGGTCCGTGGTCATGGCAGCGCTGGGCGCCGGCCTCCCCGTGGGCCACCCCGCCTGTGTCGGTGATGGTGCTGGGCTGGGTCGTGCTTGTTGGTGCCGTCGCAGTGGTGCTGGTGCGCAAACGGCGGATCTGGCCGGTGCTGGTGGTGGCGCTGGGTTATGCGGTGGCCTGCCAGATCCCGATCTACCTCATGCGCTCATCCCGGTTCACCGCATTGGAGCTGGCACAGACGCTGCGCTACCTGCCGGATCTAGTGGTGGTGCTGGCATTGTTGGCAGCGGTCGGGTTCTGCGCGCCGAACCGTCCGTCCTCTGACCTGCTTTCGGCATCGCGGGCCCGCACTGCCGTATGCGTCAGCGTCGCAGCGCTTTTCGTGGTGAGCAGCCTGTATTCGTCCTGGACCTTCTTGAAGGTGTGGCAGGACAATCCGGTGCCCGCGTACTTGAACAATGCCCGCGCGTCGCTGGCGTCGACCTCCGCCGCGGCTCCCCTACTGGACCAAGAGGTCGACCCGCTGATCCTGCAGCGGGTGGCCGCGCCCGAGAACTTGGCCAGCCACATGTTCGCGCTTGCCTCGCCGCGCCCCGAGTTCGCTTCGGCGACAACCGATCTGCGGATGTTCGACCGGACCGGAAAACTCGTCGACGCCAAGGTGACCTGGGTGCGCACCATCGTCGAGGGCCCGGCACCCAAATGCGGATTCCTGGTGCAACCCGACGAACCCGTCGTCATGCCGCTGGACGGACCACTGTTGCCCGCGGACTGGACCGCCGAGATCAACTACCTGGCCAACAGCGACGGCTCACTGACCATGGCTCTCGCCGAGGGCCCCGAAGTGAAGGTGCCGGTGCGGCCCGGGCTCAACCGCGTCTTCGTGCGGCTCCCGGGGGCCGGGCAATCGATTTCCGTGCAGGCGAACACCGCCGCGCTTTCGGTCTGCATCTCCCCCGGGCCGGTCGGATTCCTGGCACCGAGGTAGTCCGGGGGCTGAGATACTGAGGTCTTGACTGTCGGGATCCTGCCGAGGGGGACGTTCTGTGGGCGCGCTGGATGGCTTCTATTCGACGTGGAATAAAGCCAAGGCCACCTTCGGGGAAGGCACCCCCACCGACGGCAGCCACTACGACGGCAGCAGCTCGCAACTGCTGAAGATGAAGGGCATGGTCGAGTCCGCCCAGCCTGACCACCGCTGGCAAGGGACCGGATCTGAGGCCTACGCCGCGGCCAACAAAGAACATGCTGCCGTGTACCAGAAGCTCGCCGAGCTCGACAAGAAGATGGCCGCCGAGGTCACCAGTGCCGCCAACATCGTCACCAGTGGGCGCAATCAACTCGATGCCACCAAGTCCTGGGTCGACAGCATGGTCGCGTCACTGCCGCCGACCAGCGCACAGGACCGGGAGAACAAACTCATCCCGATCGCCAACCAAGGCATCAGCCAGGTCAACACCACCGTTCAGAACGCCAACCGGGACATGCTCGCGATCGGCCTGCGCGTCAGTGGGATCAAGAACGGGTACGACGAACTGACGAATCAGAAGTTCGGCCGGGGCGAAGAGGGCAATCCACAGCAGGACAAACCCGAGGACGAGAAGAAACCTGACGACAAGCCAGGCGAGCCCGGATCGAAACCGGGAGAACCTGGCGGACCAGAGTTCGTCATAGGCCCCCCGACGAAACCCGACATCAACTGGGACGAAGACTTCGAGTACAACTCCGCTGAGCCCGGTCTGCAGGACTACCTCAAGCGAGCCGAATGGGAGGCAAAGCTTGCAGGTGGTCGGTTGTTGCGCGGAGACCTCGATGACGCAACGCAAATGTACCGGCATTATTGGGATAACGACGGTAAGCCAATCGAATTCGATTACGAGGAGGCCTACCGCGAGGATCCAGGCATCCGCGCCAACGTCGATGACCAGATCAGTCGAGCACAGCGCGGAGCCGAGGAATTGATCCGATCAGGCAACACCTCGTTCTCGATGACCGGCGATCCGAATCCGACCACGAACTACCCCACCACAGAAAACTGGCAGAAAGCCGTTGGCGGATACCAACAGTGGAGCAGCGCGGACGTCAAGGTCGAAGGAAACAAAGTCACGATGACTGTGACGGTGCACGCCGAGGACCACTACAACTTCAATCGGGGCCAGTCGGACATCGGCACCGGCGCGTCTGACAATGAGAATGGCAGATTCACGGAACTGGGATGGGCCAGGCCTTTCGACTCCCACGGGGAAGTCACCCGAACCGTCACCTGGGAATTGGGCAGTGCGCCGAGCGCCGATCAGGGTGGCCAACCACAATTCAATCCCGGACGCGAGGACCGTGTGGATGGCAGAGGCAGTCCAGGTGGCGTGCGACCGCCCGACAACAACCGCAACACCGGAGGAGTGACGCTGCCGTGACGAATTCTCGTGGGGTGAGCAAGGTTAGCGCTCTAGCCCTGCCACTGACGTTGGTCGCTGTCGCGCTTTCAGCGTGCTTCCCCAGTTCACTTGATGGACAACAGATGGAGAGAACCGTGACCGCTCCCGCAGCCAAGACCACGTCCAACCCGGTCCGGCATGAGCTGGAACCGTTGACCAAGCGCTTCCCTGCGCTCGGGTCGCCTGTCGCCGCCTCGTGGGTCAGCGGAGACATGGGTGATCCCGAGGTCCCTGGACCGTCTTTGTATTGG
The DNA here is from genome assembly GCA_001942045.1 of Mycolicibacterium porcinum. Lineage (GTDB taxonomy): Bacteria > Actinomycetota > Actinomycetes > Mycobacteriales > Mycobacteriaceae > Mycobacterium > Mycobacterium porcinum_A. The sequence continues at coordinate 39,098 of MSTD01000031.1, read as the reverse complement.
ATCGACAGCATCGTTGAGCTGACGCCGTCCACCGCTGAGGATCTGAAGACGAAGTACCACCCGATTCCGACTACGAACGAGCCCGACGTGTGGGAGTCGTTGCACGATTCGCTTCCGCGAAGCGGCTACCTTTCCAGTCCTCAGCTGGACGCGGCATTCACCAGCACCAAGATCAAGTCCAAAGCGTTCCTTGCCGAGGGCGCACCGGTCGTCGTCATCACTGCCACTGGGGAATGAACCGCATGCCAAGCTGGCAGGCATGACTGACGACGTACGTGAACAAGGTCTACGGGTCCTCCAGGAGATGGTGCCGCATCTGCCGGCAGACGCCGTCGAGCCGGACGGCAGATTCGGCGACGAGCTGATGGCCATCGGCGTCGACAATGTCTTCGGCCGGTTGTGGAGCCGTGAAGGGCTGAGCCGGCGGGATCGCAGCCTGGTCACGATGGGCATCTTGATCGCGCTGCGGGCTACCGATGAGTTCGAGTCGCACGTCAGGATCGGCCTCCGCAACGGCCTCACCGAGGACGAGATCGCCGAGGTCATTTACCACGCCAGTGGCTACGCGGGGTTCCCCGCCGCGAATACCGCACGCAACGTGGCGCGTCAGGCATTGGGGAAGGGCTAGAAGACGCGACTGCCCTTCGGCGAGAGCTCGAAGCCGTGGTCACCCATCACGCACACCGTGCTCACCTCGGTGACGGCGCACGTCGCGCTGTCGGGGTAACTGAGCTTGCTGCCCGCGGGGAGCAGCTTGTAGGCGGCCGGGTCAACCGTGCGGTCACGCGGGTCCTTGTAGTCCGTGTACTTCTCCATGGCGGCCAGGTCCACGGTGGCAAAGGTCGCCGGGTCGAGCTGCATAGCTGCGAAGACGCTGACCATGTTGTTCGACGTACCAGGCAGCTCACCCCAGCACGAGGCTTGCTTCATGGGCGGATTGGCCCGGCCGGTGTACGTGATTCGGCATCGGTAGCCGCCCGGGGTGACGAACTGCGCGCCGTTCGTCGTCGGGTAGTTGTAATACGTGTTGAAGTCGTGGACAGCCACCGCGGTGTAACCGCTCAGGTCAGGGACCTGTCCAGGATCGGCCGCCGCCACCGGCGCCGCCAGTGAAACCGCCACTACGAGAGCCGCGCCCACCACGGTCCGTGCCATGGCGGTGAGACTATCGCGATGAAAATGGCGAAACGGGTACTCGATGGTTCGTGACCGCAGTAACCCACCATCGAACCACCGTCGACGGCGTCGACACCTTCTACCGTGCGGCCGGCCCCAGCAATGCCCCAGTCCTGCTGCTCCCCCACGGCTACCCGGCCTCGTCCTACGTTTATCGCGATCTCATGGCGCGCCTCGGTGACCGATGGCGGCTCATCGCGCCCGATCTACCCGGATTCGGTTACAGCGCAACACCTTCAGCCGATGACTTCGACTACACCTTCGCCGCCTACAGCCGCTTTCTCCAGTCGTTCGTCGACGCCATGCGCCTCGACCGCTACGTGATCTGGTTACACGATTACGGCTCTCAGTTCGGTTTTCAACTGGCTCTGGCCCGGCCGGAACGTGTTGCGGGCCTTGTTATTCAGAACGGTGACATCTACGAGGACGCCTTCGGCCCGAAGTACGACTTCCTCAAGGAATCGTGGCGTAACCCGGGGCCTGAAGCACGACGCCGGATCGCCCAGCACGTGACCCTGCACGGTTTCGAAACTGAGTTCCGCGGTGAGCTTCCCGACGGCATAGCCGACCGGATCAGCCCCGACCTGTGGACGCTGCACTGGTCACTCATGTGCACACCGGAGCGCATCGCCAACCTGATCCGCCTGCTGGAGGACCAACCCACCACGCTGGGCTGGTTCGCCGAAGAACAGTCCTACCTGCGGCAGCACCAGCCGCCGACGTTGATCGTGTGGGGACCGCACGACGGCTACATGCCGGAAAAATCTGCCGCGGCATATCGACGTGATCTGCCCGACGTGCCGATCCATCTGCTCGGCGGCGGGCACTGGCTGCTGGAAACCCACCTTGACGAGGTGGTTCCCTTGGTCGACGAGTTCCTGACGAAGGCCTATGCCAACTGAGGCGACCAGCCCGGTTACCTGACACCAGCTCGGTCCGGCGGGAACGCCGAACGAAGAATCTGCACGTCACCGTGGAAGTCTCCGTCGGCGAGCGCCGCGTCCACCGTGATCGCCCCAGCGGCGAGCCCCACGACGGTGTCGGGCGAGGCGCTGAGGACCGCGGCGGGCCGCTCCTGCGGGACGTTTGCCCTCGGACCGTCCTCGTCGATGCGCAAGGCCATGCCGATCCGCCAGGAGGCATACAGACTTGTGGAGCCACCCAGGGGAATCGAACCCCTGACCTATTCATTACGAGTGAATTGCTCTACCGACTGAGCTAGGGTGGCGTACCCAGCGAACCGGGCGGCACCACTTTACGGCAGACACCGCCCAGGACCCAACTCACCCTCGAAGCGCCTGCCCGATGGTCGCGACCATGGCATCGACGGCGAACTTGGGTTTGACGTTGATCGCCAGCGCCTCGCGGCATTCCAGCACCGCCTCGATGCAGCGCAGCAGCCGGTCCGGGGGCACGTGGTCAGCCATGGCCTGCACTTTCTCGGCCATGTCCGGGTGGTTGGCGGTCACCGACGAAGCTCCCGACGACACCAACAGGGCATCGCGGAAGTAGGTGGCCAGGTCGATCAGGGCCCGGTCCAGTGCGTCACGCGAGGCCCGGGTCTGGCGGGATTTCTGCCGTCGCTCCAGCTCCTTGAGCGCCCCGGCCGTCCCGCGGGTGGTGGCCGCGGTGCCTTTTCCGGTGCCGCCGGCACCCAGCGCCGTCTTGAGCTCCTCGGTCTCGGTCTCGTTGCGTCCGGCCGTCAAGGCCAGCGCCTCCGCCTCGGCAACCGCGACCATCTCCTCAGCGGCCGCGAACGCCCGGGCCGGTGTCGCGGCGTCCCGGGCCAACCCCAGCGCGCGCTTGCGGCGCTCCCGGGCCTCGGGATCGGTCGCCAGTCGCCTGGCCCGGCCGACGTGCCCGCCGCTGACCGAGGCGGCCCAGCGGGCATCAGCCTCGGGCAGCCCGTCGCCGGAGATCAGCACGTCGGCGATGGCATCCACCGACGGCGTGGTCAGCGCGATGTGCCGGCAGCGGGACCGGAGCGTGATCGCGATGTCCTCCGGGTCCACCGAGGGCGCGCACAGCAGGAAGACCGTCGACGGTGGCGGCTCCTCCACCACCTTCAGCAGCGCGTTGGCGGCGCCTTCGGTGAGCCGGTCCGCGTCCTCGATCACCACGATCTGCCAGCGCCCGGTTCCGGGCCGCCGCGAGGCGATCTGGACGATCTCACGCATCTCCTTGACCGCGATCGACAGACCCTCGGGCACGATGCGGCGCACATCGGCGTGGGTGCCGGCCATCGTCGTCGTACACGCGCGGCATTCACCGCAGCCCGGCGTCCCGTCTGACGTGCACTGCAGGGCCGCCGCGAAGCACAGCGCCGCCACCGAACGTCCCGACCCGGGCGGGCCGGTGATCAGCCAGGCATGTGTCATGGTCCCGACGGTGGTGCCACTGTGTGGCGAATCACCCCGCGCGGCGTACGCGGCCGCCACCAGCTCCTGTTCCACCGCTTGCTGGCCCACCAGCCGCGTAAAGACCCCGCTCATCGTCTCCAACAGTAGTGGTCAAGCCGACACAACCACGTCACAGCAGGCACTGAACGTCCCCGCGGCCCGATACGGTTAACGGGTGACCACGGAGCCCATACCCATCGCGCGAATCGGTGCATTCGCGCGATGGGTGGCGCGCACCCCGTGGCCGGTGTTCACGCTGGGCATGCTGCAGGCCGACATCATCGGCGCGCTGTTCGTTCTGGGCTTCCTGCGCTTCGGCCTGCCGCCCGAGGATCGCATCCAACTCCAGGACCTTCCCGTGGTGAACCTGGCGATCTTCCTGGGCTACCTGTTCGTCTCGTTCACCATCGGCGCCTACCTGGCCTTGCGGCTGCTGATCCCGGTGATCCGCTGGCAGCGTCGCGACACCCTGCTGTCCAAGTCCGACCCGGCCATCACCGAACTGGCCCGCGTGCGGGCGCTGAAGATGCCCTTCTACCGGACCCTGATCAGCGTCACGAACTGGTTCCTGGGCTCAATCGTGTTCATCGTGGCCAGCTGGCCGGTGGCCAGCAAGTCCGCTCCGGTCGTTCTGGTGGCCACCGCCCTCGGCGCGACCGCCACCGCGATCATCGGCTACCTGCAGTCCGAGCGCGTGCTGCGACCGGTTGCGGTGGCCGCGCTGCGCGGCGGGGTTCCGGAGAACTTCCGCGCGCCCGGGGTGATCCTGCGCCAGGTGCTGACCTGGGTGCTGTCCACCGGCGTGCCCGTACTGGCCATCGTGCTGGCGCTGGTGGCCAGCAAATTCTCCATCCTGACCGCGTCTGCCGACCGGCTGATCACCCCGCTGCTGCTGCTGGCCATCGCCGCACTGGTGATCGGGCTGTCCAGCACGGTGCTGGTGGCGATGTCGATCGCCGACCCACTGCGCCAGCTGCGCTGGGCGCTGGGCGAGGTGCAGCGCGGCAACTACAACGCACACATGCAGATTTACGATGCCAGCGAGCTGGGCCTGCTGCAGGCCGGCTTCAACGACATGGTGCGTGAGCTGGCCGAGCGGCAACGCTTGCGTGACCTGTTCGGCCGGTACGTGGGTGAGGACGTGGCCCGTCGCGCGCTGGAACGCGGCACCGAGCTCGGCGGGCAGGAACGCGACGTCGCCGTGCTGTTCGTGGACCTGGTGGGGTCGACGCATCTGGCGTCGACGATCCCGGCCGGCGATGTGGTGAACCTGCTCAACGAGTTCTTCCGGGTCATCGTCGACACCGTCAACCGGCACGGCGGGTTCGTCAACAAGTTCCAGGGCGACGCGGCGCTGGCCATCTTCGGCGCCCCCATCGAGCATCCCGACGCGTCCGGCGGCGCGCTGGCCGCGTCTCGCGAGCTGCATGACGAGCTGCTCAGCGTGCTGGGCAGCGACATCGAGTTCGGTATCGGGGTGTCGGCCGGGCGCGCGATCGCCGGCCACATCGGCGCTCAGGCCCGCTTCGAATACACCGTGATCGGCGACCCGGTGAACGAGGCCGCCCGCCTCACCGAGCTCGCCAAGCTGGAGGAAGGCCACGTGCTGGCCTCGGCGATCGCGGTCAGCGGCGCACTCGACGCCGAGGCGCTGAGCTGGGACGTCGGCGAGATCGTGGAACTGCGCGGACGCACGGTGCCCACCCAGCTGGCTCGCCCGATGAACCTGGTGCTGCCGCGGGATCTGGAGCGCGAAGCCGAAAGCGACGTGACGGGCTAGAAGGCTCAGGCCTTCTTGGCCGCGGCCTTCTTCGCCGGGGCCTTCTTGGCCGCCGTTTTCTTGGCAGCGGCCTTTTTGGCGGGAGCCTTCTTGGCGGCCTTCTTCACCGGCCCACGGGCCCGACGATCGGCCAGCAGTTCCGAGGCCCGCTCATCGGTGATCGAGGCGACGTCGTCGCCCTTGCGCAGGCTGGCGTTGGTCTCACCGTCGGTGACGTACGGACCGAACCGGCCGTCCTTGATCACCATCGGCTTGCCCGATGCCGGGTCGGTGCCCAGCTCACGCAGCGGCGGGGCAGCGGCGGCCTGACGCCCACGGCGTTTCGGCTCGGCGTAGATCTTCAGCGCCTCGTCGAGGGTGATGGTGAACATCTGTTCCTCGGTGGCCAGCGAGCGAGAGTCGGTGCCGCGCTTGAGGTATGGGCCGTAACGGCCATTCTGCGCGGTGATCTCCTCGTTGTTCGACGGGTCGACGCCGACCACGCGCGGCAACGACAGCAGTTTGAGCGCGTCGTCGAGCGTCACCGTTTCCAGATCCATTGTGCGCAAGAGCGATCCGGTGCGCGGCTTGGGACCGGTCGGCTTCTTGCCCTTTTTGGCCGTCGTCCCCGCTGTGCCATCGTCGGGATCCTCGGGCGGTTCGGGGAGGATCTCGGTGACGTAGGGACCGAATCGGCCGTCTTTGGCGACGATTTCGTGCCCGGTAGCCGGGTCGACCCCCAGCGATCGACCCTCTTGCGGTGTGGCGAAGGCCTTTTCGGCCATCTCCAGGGTCAGCTCGTCGGGAGTCAGATCGTCCTTGAGGTTGGCCCGCTGCGGCTTCAGCTCACCCGGATTGTCCGGATCGGCGATCATGCGCTCCAGGTACGGCCCGTTGCGGCCCACCCGAACCACGATGGCTCGACCCTCGTCATCGTCAAAGAGCTTGATGGAGTTGACTTCTCGCGCGTCGATGCCTTCGAGATTGCCGCCGACCAGGTGCTTTAGGCCACCGGACCGGGCGATCGAGCCCTCGACGCCGTGCTCGCCGCCGAAGTAGAAGTTCGACAGCCAGTTGGTGCGCTGTTCCTGTCCGTTGGCGATCTCGTCGAGCTCGTCCTCCATGGCGGCGGTGAAGTCGTAATCCACCAGCCGGCCGAAGTGCTGCTCCAGCAGGCCCACCACGGCGAAGGCGACCCAGGACGGCACCAGGGCGCTGCCCTTCTTCTGGACGTAACCGCGGTCCTGGATGGTCTTGATGATCGAGCTGTACGTCGACGGACGACCGATGCCGAGCTCTTCGAGGGCCTTGATCAGCGAGGCTTCGGTGTAGCGGGCCGGCGGACTGGTCTGGTGGCCGTCGGCGGTCAGGTCGGCGGCGTCGACGCGCTGCCCCTGGGTCAGGTTCGGCAGGCGACTCTCGGCATCGTCGGACTCACCGCCGGCCAGCTCGTCGATGCTCTCGACGTAGGCCTTGAGGAAGCCCGGGAACGTGATGGTGCGACCGGACGCGTTGAAGACGACCTGCTCACCGCCTGCCGCGGTGCCGGCGATCCGCAGCGACAGCGTAGTGCCGCGCGCATCGGCCATCTGCGAGGCCACGGTGCGCTGCCAGATCAGCTCGTAGAGCCGGAACTCGTCGGTGTCGAGCTGAGCGTGCAGCTGGCCCGGGGTCTGGAACACGTCACCGGCGGGACGGATGGCCTCGTGCGCCTCCTGGGCGTTCTTCACCTTGCGGGTGTACTGCCGCGGCGACGGATGAACGTACTCGTCGCCGTAGAGCTGACGCGCCTGGTTGCGGGCGGCGTTGATGGCCGAATCGGACAGCGTCGTCGAGTCGGTACGCATGTAGGTGATGTAGCCGTTCTCGTACAGCCGCTGCGCGATGCTCATGGTGCGCTCTGAGGAGAACCGCAGCTTGCGGGCGGCTTCCTGCTGCAGCGTCGACGTCATGAACGGCGCGTATGGACGGCGGGTGTACGGCTTCTGCTCGACGGAGCTGACGGCCAGCTGGGCGCCGCGCAGGCCGGCGGCCAGGGCACCTGCGCTGGCCTCGTCGAGCACTAGCACCTCGTCAGGCTTCTTCAGCTGGCCCAGCGAGTCGAAATCACGACCGGCGGCCACCCGGCGGCCGTCGACGGTGTTGAGCTTGGCGGTGAACCGCGGCGGGGTGGCCTGCGGGTCGGACACCGACGCGTCCAGCTCGGCGCTGACGTCCCAGTACCCGGCGCTGCGGAACGCCATGCGCTCCCGCTCGCGCTGCACGATGATGCGGGTGGCCACCGACTGCACGCGGCCTGCCGACAGCTTCGGCGCGACCTTCTTCCACAGCACCGGCGAAACTTCGTAGCCGTACAGCCGGTCCAGGATGCGGCGGGTTTCCTGCGCGTCGACGAGCGCGATGTCCAGGTCACGCGGGTTTTCGGCGGCGGCCCGGATGGCCGGCTCGGTGATCTCGTGGAACACCATCCGCCGCACCGGGACCTTGGGCTTCAGGGTCTCCAGCAGGTGCCAGGCGATCGCCTCGCCCTCGCGGTCACCGTCCGTCGCGAGGTAGAGCTCGTCAACGCCCTTCAGCAGGTCTTTGAGTTCGGTGACGGTGCTCTTCTTGTCGGGGCTGACGATGTAGAGCGGTTCGAAGTTGTCGTCGACATTGACCCCGAGGCGCGCCCACGGCTCGGATTTGTACTTGGCCGGCACGTCAGCGGCGTTGCGCGGCAGGTCACGAATGTGCCCGCGGGAGGATTCGACCACGTAATTGGAGCCCAGGTAGCCGGCTATCTTGCGCGCTTTCGTCGGCGACTCCACGATCACGAGTCGCCTGACATTTCCCTTGCTACCGCTGCCGCTATCGCCAGCCAACTGTGCCTACGCTCCACTTCTATAGTTGCCGCGCCACGCCCGGCAACTGACAATTTCGCATTACGCGCGAGCCTACGCAAACCGGCTCTCCGCGTGTGCACCATTAAATACGTGGCCAGTGCGCCAACGCCGCGGGATCCCCGGGTGGTTCCCCCACGTTCTCCACCAGGCGTGATAGGCGTCGCCGCCCACTGACCCGCAGGGCCGGATGCGAGCCTCTGGTCCCGATCAAGGTCGGAGCGATCCCCACCCGCATCATGGCCGCGGCCAGCACCGGGTGGGTGTCGGGGGCGTGTGGGTCCAGCCCCAACAGGTAGCGGTCGTCGGCCTCGAACGTGCCCGCCGCCAGCGCCCAGGCCCGCAGCTCGCGGGCGCCGGGCAGCCATCCGGCCGGAACCGTCTTGACCGCGCCCCTGGTCCACTCCCCCGCGATCAGCATCAACTGCGGATCCAGCGCGGTGCGCACCAGCGGGTTGTTCTCGTCGGTCCGGGAGATTTCCGAGACGAGACCGGCGTCGCTGATCATCTCGGCCAGGCCTTGGGCGCGCCAGAGCTCGTCGACGACCACCGAGATCCGGGCCACCTGTTGGCCGCCCTGGCTCGCCAGCACCACCTGACCCGGGCCGGCGAGCACCCCGGTCAGGTCGGTCACCGCGGGCGGCACCGACTCGGCCGAGAAGAAGGACAGCTGACTCACAAATCGACACTAGGCCAGCGAGAGCCGCAAAAACGAGAACACCCCCGCGGTGTCCGATGTGGACTCACACGGGGGTGTCTCGTTGGGTTTGTTTGGCTCAGATGGCCCGAACACCCGTGGCCTGCGGCCCCTTGGGGCTCTGGCCGACCTCGAACTCAACCTTCTGGTTCTCCTCCAGGGTGCGGAATCCGCTGCCCTGGATTTCCGTGTAGTGGACAAACACGTCGGCAGAGCCGTCCTCCGGAGCAATGAAGCCGAAGCCCTTCTCCGCGTTGAACCACTTCACAGTTCCCTGTGGCATCTTTTGTTCTTTCCTTCTCTTTCAACCGGGTGCGGTCCACCGACTTCCGATGTACCGGGCCCGTTCCGACCGCCATACCAACGCGCGAGTCGACCGGAACTGACCCGACCTACAACCCTCGCAGGAACCGCGATCGCAACGACGATCCTGCGAGTGCGAGTACAAACACAGAAGCTGCGACCGTGATCAGTCAACCATGTTCGGGTCGACTGCGACAGTCTTGGCGTCCGGCGCGTGGTGAACAATTCGTTTACAAATCCGGGCCGACGTCGACGGGGTAGATCGGAGGAGGACCAACAGTGCTGGATCAGGGGGCAGATTTCGGCCGTGAGCTGCTAGCTTGCGCTGTCGACGGCACCCCGGCCGGCGAAGATCCGCTACGCCATGTTGCGGATATCCCTCCGCGACAGGGCAAACCACAACAGTGGCCGCAATGGGCCCATCCGGAGGTTGTTCGGGCGTTGATCGACCGCGGGATCACCGCGCCGTGGTCGCATCAGCTGGCCGCCGCGGAGCTGGCCCATGCCGGATGCCACGTGGTCGTGTCGACCGGAACCGCGTCGGGCAAGTCTCTGGCCTACCAACTGCCGATCCTGTCGGCGTTGGCCGAGGACCGTCAGGCCCGGGTGCTCTACCTGTCGCCGACGAAGGCGCTCGGTCACGACCAGCTGCGCGCCGCGCAGCAGCTGACCGAGACCGTGCCCGCACTGCGCGACGTCGCACCTGCCCCATATGACGGTGACAGCGCGACCGAGGTGCGCCGGTTCGCCCGGGAACGGTCACGTTGGATCTTCTCCAACCCGGACATGATCCACCTGTCGCTGCTGCGCAACCATGCCCGCTGGGCAGTGTTCCTGCGCCACCTGAAGTACGTCGTCGTCGACGAATGTCATTACTACCGCGGCATCTTCGGCTCCAACGTGGCGATGGTGCTGCGCCGGCTGCTGCGATTGTGTGCGCGATACGCACCTGATGGCGCCGGCCCGACGGTGATCTTCGCCAGTGCCACCACGGCGTCGCCGGCCGAAACCGCCGCCGAGCTCATCGGCCAGACGGTCGCCGAGGTGACCGAGGACGGTTCCCCGCAGGGTGCCCGCACGATCGCCCTGTGGGAGCCGGCCCTGCTGGACGACCTCACCGGCGAGAACGGTGCGCCGGTGCGGCGTTCGGCCGGGGCCGAGGCCGCCCGTGTGATGGCCGATCTGATGACCGAGGGCGCCCGCACCCTGACGTTCGTCCGGTCCCGGCGCGGCGCCGAGCTCACCGCGCTGGGAACCCGCGCCCGCTTGGAGGACACCGCACCGGAGCTGGCCGAACAGGTGGCCTCCTATCGCGCGGGGTATCTCGCCGAGGACCGGCGCGAGCTGGAACACGCGCTGACCGACGGCCGGCTGCGCGGGCTGGCCACCACCAACGCCCTGGAACTCGGCATCGACATCGCCGGGCTGGATGCGGTGGTGATGGCGGGGTTTCCCGGCACCGTCACCTCGTTCTGGCAGCAGGCAGGCCGGTCCGGCCGGCGCGGCCAGGGTGCGCTCATCGTGCTGATCGCCCGAGACGATCCGCTGGACACCTACCTCGTGCACCACCCGGCGGCATTGTTGGACAAGCCGATCGAGCGGGTGGTGATCGACCCGACGAATCCGCACGTGCTGGGCCCGCAACTGCTCTGTGCCGCGGCCGAGTTGCCACTCACCGCGGCCGAGGTCCGGCTGTGGAACGCCGAGGCGGTGGCCGAGGCCCTGGTCGACGACGGATTGTTGCGCAAGCGCCCGAGCGGCTACTTCCCCGCTCCCGGGGTGGACCCGCACCCGGCGGTCGACATCCGCGGCTCCAGCGGCGGCCAGATCGCGATCCTGGAGGCCGACACGGGACGGATGCTGGGCAGCACCGGCGCGGGCCGGGCAGCAGCCTCGCTACACCCCGGTGCGGTGTATCTGCATCAGGGCGAGACGTACCTGGTCGACTCGTTGTCGTTCGAGGACGGTGTCGCGTTCGTCTACGCCGCCGACCCCGGCTACAGCACGTTCGCCAGGGAAATCACCGACATATCCGTCACCGGGCCCGGGGAACGCACAACGTTCGGCCCGGTCACGGTGGGCCTGGTTCCGGTATCGGTGACCAACACCGTCGTCGGCTACCTACGCCGCCGCATCGACGGCGAGGTCATCGACTTCGTGGAGCTGGACATGCCACCCAGCACGCTGGACACCATGGCGGTGATGTGCACCGTCACCCCGGAAGCCCTGCAGGACAACGGCATCGGCCCGCTGTCAGTGCCGGGGAGTCTGCACGCCGCCGAGCACGCCTCGATCGGGCTGCTGCCACTGGTGGCCAGCTGCGACCGGGGCGACATCGGCGGGGTTTCCACGGCCGTCGGCCCGGTGGACGGTCTGCCGTCGATCTTCGTCTACGACGGCTATCCGGGCGGCGCCGGCTTCGCGGACCGCGGATTCCGCAATCTGAAGACGTGGTGGGGCGCGACGGCCGATGCGATCGAGGCGTGTGAATGCCCGCAGGGCTGCCCCTCATGCGTGCAGTCACCGAAGTGCGGCAACGGCAACGACCCGCTGGACAAAGCCGGTGCCGTGAAAGTGCTCCGCCTGGTGCTCGGCGCGCTGAGTACGTCCTCAGCGGACCCCCGACCGCGTTGACGACCGACCCCTCGACGGCCGACGACGCGGATCTACAACTGCGTGGCTGCATTCGGCCACGCCGAACACACAGACGTTGCGACGAACGGTCGGACAACGCGATCCGTTCCCAATCCCGGAGGCCGGGCGCAGTGGCAAATTACGTGAACTCACTCATGTTTGCAACCCGACAGCCGCAAGTTCGACTACTCGTGACCGTAATCCGCAGTTCTCCGGTGCGGATTCCGTCGCCGTAGGGGCCGTCGTCGGGTATGCGGGCAGCTGCGGGCACCGCCGGTAAAATGCCGCGCATGACCCACGACTGGCTGCTCGTGGAGACACTGGGTAGCGAGCCTGTGGTGGTCGCACGAGGTCTGCAGACGAAGAACCTCGTCCCGATCAGTGTGTTTCTACGGCGAAATCCGCACCTGATGGCAATTCAGAGCGCCATCAGGGAAACCGTGCAGGCCGGCCAGGGCCTCAGCAGCATCACACCCAAGAACGACCGCGTAATCCGCACCGAGGTGGTGCGAATGTCCGACGGACACATCCACGGGGTGCACGTCTGGGTCGGACCGACCGATGCCGAGCCGCCAGAACGTCCGGTTCCGGGTCCGCTGATCTGGGACCTGACGACGGGCGTGGCCACCGATACCGCCGAATCCCTGCACAACAGCGGGATGAATCCGGAAACCGAAGCCACCCATCACCGGACGTTTGCCGACGATCTGCCGGCCAAGGACCTCAACAGCAGCGAGGCCAAGGTCCTGGCCATGACGATCAAGCCCGTGGTGGGCAATACCTTGTGCACCGCCTGGGATGTCACCGATCACCGCGGACAGCTCATCACGGTGGGATTCGTGGCACGCGTGGCACTCGAACCGCAGGACGACGGCTCGGAGCGGCTGATCTGCCGAGCGATGAACTGGCGCTGCGAGCGCGAGAAGCCCGCGGTGCGCCCCGACAATCTGGCCCAGCGCATCCTCGACGGACTGGCCCGGCCAGGCGTGCACCGGGCCCTGGTCGGCCTCGACGACTGGAAGCTGTTGAAGTGGCTCGACGAGCCCGCACCGTTCTTCGACTGGCGCAACCGCGACGGCGGCCCGGCCCGCGTCCACCCGGCCGATACCCGACATGTGGCCCGGATGACCACGGATTTCTCCGACGGCGCCACCACGGCCGTGTTGCGGATGCGCGCCGAAGGGGGCGGCTGGCAGCCCGTGCACATGACGATCAACCGGGTCGAGCTCGGCGATGACACCTTCGCCGGGCTGATCGCCCTTCGGCTGCCGACCGACGAGGAGATCGCCGCGGCAGACCTCGACGATCTCAACTAGGCGGCGGCATCCACCGGTCCGGCGCGCGCGGCCGCCCGGGCCGGCCCGACTCCCCATCGCCCCAACCGGACCGGGACCGCCACTTCGAGCACGACGTCGAGCTTGTCGATCCGGCAGTCTCCCAGGACCGAACGCATCCGAGCCGCGATGTCCGCGGCTTGCCGGCACGCCGCGTCCGGGCCGGACACCACGGCCCCTGCCGCGCCCAGGGCGGCCAGGTCGGCCGCGGCCTGGGCTCGGTGCCGGGCCGTCACCGCGGCACCGAGGTAGGCGCCGCCCGCCGCGAACGCGATCACCATCGCGATCATGGCCGCGGCCACCAGCGTGGCCGACCCCTGTTCACCCGACGCCGGGCTCGGGAGCCGCGGCCGCCTCGGCGGACACCGTGAGCCCCGGCAGCAGCGTGGCTGCGCTGACCCGGGCCACCACCAAGCCGCCGTCCTGCCCGACATGCAGCACCGCACCCGATGGGGCGACGCGGCGAGCTGCGGCCGCCGCCGCTTCGCCCTCACCGCGGGCCGCCAGCCGGGCAGCTTCACGTGCGGCGTCGATACACCGGATCTGCATACCGACCGCACCGATGCCGCCGACACATACCACCAGGACCGCCACCAGTGACGCGATCGCGAAGGCGGCCTCGACAGTGACGGCACCCCGGTCATCCAGGCCGTCACCTAGACGTTGGTGTTCAGCGCCCGGCTGATGATGTTGGTCAGCGCACTCACTATCGAGTCCCCGGTGACCACGGTGTACAGGATCGCCCCGAATGCCGCGGCGGCAATGGTGCCGATGGCGTATTCGACGGTGCTCATGCCTGACTCGTCGAGCATCAGCAGCGCCGCCCTGGCGTTCGCACGCCGAATCATGTTTCCCGCCATGATCTTTCCTCCCTTTGCGATGTGTGTTCACAACAGTCCTGAGCCCAATACGTCCCCGGCGAGGCCGGCGACCACAGGTATGACGCCAAGACACAGAAACGCCGGAAGGAAGCACAGCCCGAGCGGCCCGGCGACCAGAACGGAGGCGCGTTCGGCCACCGCGTCGGCAGACGTGGCGGCCTCATGCCGCGTCTGGGCGGCCAGCTCAGCCACACCATCGGCCAAGGCACTACCCGAGGCGGCCGAACGGCGGGCCAGCCGCAACAGCGCCTCGGAGTTCTTGTCCTGGGGCACAGCAGCATTGCCGTCGGCGCCGCCTGCCCACGCCCGTGCCGGATCGGCCCCGAGTGCCAGCAACTCAGCCGCCCGGCGCAGCAGCGGAGCCAGCGACGGTGGAGCCGACGGGCTGACGGCAGCCGCCGCGCTGGAAACTGCAAGACCGGCTGCCAGACACGCGGCGAACAGATCGAAGGTCGACGCGGCGGCCAGCGGGTCATCGGCTGACGCACGCCGCAGACTGACCCGTCGCTGCCGGGTCGGCGCGGCACGATTGCGCACCCGGGCCGGATCCGCACCGACCAACAGTGCCGCCGCGAGAAACAAGGCAGCCCAGGTCATCTCAGCACCCGCTCAGTGATCTGGTCCGCCCACATCAAGCCGGCACAGGCCAGGAGAACTCCGGCCATCAACAGCCAGCCACCGACGCCCGCACCGAACAGGAACGCAAGGGGCCGCGCCCCGATCAACTGGCCCAGTGCTATTCCGGCCACCGGCAATCCGGCGAGCACCGTGGCAGTGGCGCGTGGACCCGCCATCGACGCTTCGACATGTGAGGAAAAGCGTTCGCGCTCAACGATGTCGCGCTGCGCAGTGCGCATCAACGTGGCGATCGACAGTCCGTATGCATGGGCCAGGCGCCAGCAGGCCGCGAGCCGTTCCCAGTGCATCGGCAGTTGCGAGGCCGCCGCGACGTCGTCGAGCCCGGCCGCGACATCAGCACCCAGACGCGCCCGGGCCGCCACCGCTCCCATGCCCTGATGCACCGGCCCGGAAACTTCGCCGGCGGCGGCCGCGAAAGCGGCGACCGGATGCACCCCGGTGCGAAGTTCACCGACCAACACGTCCAGGGCGGCCTGCAGCGCCGCGGACTCCTGCTGTCGCCGGCGCCGGGCCATGCGGCGCCTCCGACGGACCGCCCCGGTGATCGCCACCACCGCCGCGGCCAGGGCGACCGGCAGCGGTACCAGCCAGGCCAGCACGACACCCATCAGCACCACGACCGGCACCATCCGCACCGGACGCCGGACCGGGGAATTCACCCGACGCAGCGCTGCCGTCCGCCGGGGCGTGGCCGGCCACAGCACGAGCGCGGCGGCCAGCGCCAGTGCGCTCACCGTCATGACGACACCCGGCTTTCCACCAACGCGTTGAGAGCGTCTGCACCACAACCCGATCCGGTGTCGGCGTGCCAGGCCGTCACCACCTCCAGATCACCTCGAGCACCTCGACGCAGCACCGCGATCTCGGCGAGCCTGCGCCGGCCGGTGCCGTCCCGCCCTACGTGCAGCAGCACCTGCACGGCGGCCGCCAGCTGACTGACCAGCGCACAACGGTCCAGCCCGCCGAGCGCGCCAAGCGCCTCCAACCGGGCCGGTACCTCCGCCGGGCTGTTTGCGTGCACGGTGCCCGCCCCGCCGTCGTGCCCGGTGTTGAGCGCGGCCAGCAGGTCCACCACCTCGGCCCCGCGCACCTCACCGACGACGATCCGGTCCGGACGCATCCGCAATGCCTGCCGAACGAGGTCTCGCACGGTGACCTCGCCGACGCCTTCGACGTTGGCGCCCCTGGCCACCAGCTTCACCAGATGTGGGTGCGCCGGGGCCAGCTCGGTGGCGTCCTCGACGCACACGATGCGTTCATGGGCCGCGACAGCGCCAAGCGCGGCGGCCAGCAGGGTGGTCTTTCCGCAACCCGTGCCACCCGAGATGAGGAATGCCAGCCGAGCCTGGATGATCGCGCGCATCAACTCGGCGGCCCGCGGCGGGATCGCCCCGGATCGGGTGAGGGTTTCGAGATTCTGCGTGGCCGGGCGTAACACCCGCAGGGACAGGCAGGTGCCCGCGGCGGCGATCGGCGGCAACACCGCGTGCAGGCGCACGGCGAACGGTCCGATCCCGGTGAGCTGACCGTCCACCCACGGCTGCGCCTCATCGAGGCGGCGCCCGGCCAGCAGCGCCAACCGCTGAGCCAGCCTGCGGACCGCGCCCTCATCAGGGAAACACACTGTGCTGCGGTGCAACCCGCTGCCATCGTCAACCCACACCGCGTCGGGCCCGGTCACCAGGACGTCGGTGGTGGTCGGCGCGCACAGCAGCGGCTCCAGGATTCCGGCTCCGGTCAGTTCGGTCTCCAGTAGCCGCAGGTTGCTCAGAACCTCGGTGTCGCCGAGCAGTCCGCCGGACTCGGCCCGGATTGCCGCGGCCACCACACCGGGACTGAGTGGGGACGCCTCGGCCACCAATCGTTCGCGGACCCGGTCGATCAGCGAGATGCTCATGCTGCCCCCGCCTCCTGCCCGGGATGACCGGCCAGCACCGACAGCACCTGTCGAGCCGCCGAGCCCAACGGCGACCGGGCCCGCACCCGTAACCCGCCGCGCTCCAAGACCTCGGCGAGGCCGGCCTGTGGTCGCATCGCCGCCAGCAACGGCAGGTCAACGATGCGGGCCACCTCGGCAGCCCGCAGTCCACCGGGCGCCGGACCCCGCACCACGACACCGGCATTCGGATTGCAGGCCAGCACCCAGGGTCGGGCGGCCGCCGCCGCGGTACATGACCGCACGTCGGCCGGTGTCACCAGCACCACCAGATCGGCTGCGTCCAACGCCGTTTCGGCCGCTTCGGTGGCGCGTCGCGGCACGTCGCACACGACGGTGACGCCGCCACGGCATCCCGCGTCGATGACAGCGCCGAGCGGTCCGGCCTCGATGTCGGTACCCGACCGGCCGCTGGAGAGGACGCTGACTCCGTCGCGGCGGGGCAGCGCGTCGCGCAACGCCGCATAGCCCAGCCGACCGCCCTGCAGGGCCAGGTCCGGCCAGCGCAGGCCGGCTTGGTCCTCACTGCCCGCCACCAGATCGATCCCGCCACTCCACGGATCCGCCTCGACCAGCAGCGCGGTCGACGCCGATTGCGCCAGCGCCACCGCGAACACCGACGCCCCGGCTCCGCCCCGGGCGCCGACCACCGCCACCACCGGACCACGGCCGGCGTCATCGCGGCAGGCCGATTCGGACAGGGCTGTGACGAGGTCGGCGTCCTGGGCGGGAAGCGTCACCACGTGCTGGGCGCCGACGGAGATCGCGGCCTGCCAGTCGTCCGGCCGCGGGTCGTCATGGCCGACCAGGATCACCCGGGTGCGTCGGGGCAGCGCCCGGGCCGCGCAACGCTGCGCGGCCGCAGCATCGAGCAGCACCGCGGACGCCCCGATCCAGGCCTTGCGCCCGGCGGGCTCCTCGACGAGGACGAGGCCGACTCCGGCCGCCGCGGCAACCCGGGACACGTCATCCCGCAGCAGCGGGTCACCGATGAGTGCCAGCACGGTGCCGGTCGGGGCGGTGGCGGTGTTCGGAGTGGCCATATGCCAACACTGCGGGCAACCACACGCCCGGCACCATCACCAATTCGCGGATTGTGGATGAAGTCGGCCCTGTGGATCAATTGCGGGGCTCAGAACGGGGACGCCGCGCGCGGCGGCAGGCTGAAAATACGGTTCCGCAACCAACGAGGTCCGGTGGCGGAGGATTCTTCCCCCACAAAAGGGACGACCCCCGCCAGGGGGGGAGGAGGCGGAGGTCGTCGTGTATCAGCCCCGGGGGGTCGGGCTGATACACCCTCGGCATAAGCCGAGTAATGCTCACTATACACACGGAACTGCCAAAACATGCAAGAGACACCTGTGCGGGCTACCGGCCGGGATGCCGGAAGTCGCGTTCGAAAGAATGTGTCGTGAACTGCCATTTTGCACTGGCAATCGGATAGGGCGAGGCACCTGCCTCTATGCTGGCGCTTGTGACCGCATCCGATCGGGTTGCCGGGGAGTCGATCGCACAGCAATCCGGGCCGCACGACGGTCAGCCGGTGCGCACGGCGGCCTTCTTCGACCTCGACAAGACCGTCATCGCCAAGTCCAGCACGCTTGCTTTCAGCAAACCCTTCTTCAATCAGGGACTGCTGAACCGGCGCACCGTCCTCAAGTCGACATATGCCCAGTTTCTGTTCCTGATGTCGGGCGCCGACCACGACCAGATGGACCGGATGCGCAGCTACATCACCAACATGTGCACGGGCTGGGATGTCGAACAGGTCAAGTCGATCGTCGGCGAGACCTTGCACGACATCGTCGATCCGTTGGTGTTCGCCGAAGCCGCCGAGTTGATCGCCGACCACAAGCTGTGTGGCCGTGACGTCGTGGTGGTGTCGGCCTCGGGCGAGGAGATCGTCGCCCCCATCGCCCGGGCACTGGGCGCGACCCACGCCATGGCCACCCGGATGGTGGTCGAAGAGGGCCGCTACACCGGCGACATCGCCTTCTACTGCTTCGGCGAGGGCAAGGTCGAGGCGATCCGCGCCCTGGCCGCCCGCGAGGGCTACGCGCTGGACCACTGCTACGCCTATTCGGATTCGATCACCGACATCCCGATGCTCGAAGCCGTGGGCCACCCCACCGCGGTCAACCCGGACCGGGGACTGCGCAAGGAGGCGGCCTCCCGAGGCTGGCCGGTGCTGACGTTCACCAGGCCGGTGTCGCTGCGCGACCGGATTCCGGCGCCGTCCGGTGCGGCGGTGGCGACCACCGCGGCAGTTGGTATCAGCGCCCTGGCGGCCGGCGCATTGACCTATTCATTGTTGCGCCGCTTCACATCCTGAGCTACCGCACGTAGTAGCTGAGACGGTGGCGTAACGATCGGAACTCGGGTGTATTTCACCCTTGCTGTGACCGTGGTCACGTAGTACAAAGGAACCACGGAAGCTTGGATGAGGCCAAGAGCTAGCCGGAAGAGAAGACTAGATCTCCCGAACCAGGCTCCCCAGCACGGGTTCCGGCACCCACGCGGAGCACATGCCGCGGAATAGGCAAAAGTGTTGCGGGCCTGCGTGATTGCGAAGAGCGGACGGCTACGACGGCCCTTTGGGTAGGGTTGCAGCCGAAGCGCATCGCGAGGACGCCGAGGCCACCCACGCAACCCATCTGGCACGCTTGGTAACCGGTATCCGTGCTAGCGGGCGGCGAGCCGAAACATCGTTTCGGACCGTCGCCCGCTTTCGTTTGCTGAGAGGCCCTCGATCCGGTGCGTCAGCCAGCCGCTGACTGGGCGATCTGAAGCGCTTCCCGCGCACCACCCTTCAGGCCTTCGCTGCTGAGCAGCAGCCACGCGGTCAGCCCGTCGGGTGTACCCGAGGCGAATCCCCGTGCGGCAGCCCGGTACTCCCCCGACTTCCGCATCCAGTGCACCTCGGGAACCCCGAGCCCGTGCGGGTCCAGCCCGGTCGCGATCGTCACCAGGCGCGATACCGCGCGGGCGACGACCCCGTCGGCGGTCCCAAATGGAGCCAGGCTGAGCAGTTCGCCGTGCGCGACGGCGGCCAGCACGGGGGCCGGGACCTTGGAGCCGCCGGCCAGGATCTCGGTCAGCAGCTCGAGACGACGACCGACGTCGGAATCGGTCCGCGGCCGGCCCAGGTGTTCGTCATCGGTGAGGTCGGCGGCGGCCAGCGCGTGCAGCCGGGCCAATGCCTGCATCGGCGCCCGCTGCCACACCCCGACCAACGCGGTGGCGCCACCTTCGAGCGCCTCGGCCACCCGGATCGCGCCCGCCGTCACCGGGTCGGGCTCACCATCTGCGGACAACTGGACAGCCCCGCCATCGAGCACCGCCGAGGCCCGCGCCGCCCGCAGCGCAGCCTCGGCAGCGGTCTGCGGCCACCCGCGCAGGTTGAACTTGTGTCGGTGCGCCCGGCCCAGGGCATCACGCGCCTCATCGCTGGCCGCGGAAACACCGGGCAGGTCGACCAGCGGTGCGAGGGGATCGGTCATAAGCGAAACGCTAGCCGACCGCTGAACTCCATCTCGCCGACCGTTGGGCGCATAACGACAGCCGCCCGGCAACCGGCTTGTGAGGTCCCAACGCCGCTGCAACCTTTGGTGACTAGGCTCACACCCATGTCAAACGCGCCAGCGACGCCTACCGAAGTTCCGTCAGCCTATCCGCCGCCTGCCGATTTCGCGGCCAACGCCAACGCGACGGGCGAGTTGTACGCCGAGGCCGAGAAAGA
The DNA here is from genome assembly GCA_001942045.1 of Mycolicibacterium porcinum. Taxonomy (GTDB): domain Bacteria; phylum Actinomycetota; class Actinomycetes; order Mycobacteriales; family Mycobacteriaceae; genus Mycobacterium; species Mycobacterium porcinum_A. The sequence continues at coordinate 18,722 of MSTD01000031.1, read as the reverse complement.
CCGGCTGGCGTTCTGGGCCGCCCAGGCCAACCGGCTGAGCTGGCAGACCCCGTTCAGCGAGGTACTCGACTGGTCCGACGCCCCCTTCGCCAAGTGGTTCGTCGGCGGCAAGCTCAACGTCGCCTACAACTGCGTGGACCGTCACGTCGAGGCCGGTAACGGCGACCGGGTGGCGATCCACTGGGAGGGCGAGCCTGTCGGTGACTCCCGCGACATCACCTACGCCCAGCTCAAAGATGAGGTCAGCAAGGCCGCCAATGCGCTGGCCGCGCTCGGCCTGACCGCGGGCGACCGGGTCGCCATCTACATGCCGATGGTGCCCGAGGCGATCGTGGCGATGCTGGCCTGTGCCCGGCTGGGCGCCATGCACAGCGTCGTGTTCGCCGGATTCTCGGCCAGTGCGCTCAAGGCCCGCGTCGAGGACGCCGAGGCCAAGCTCGTCATCACCACCGACGGTCAGTACCGGCGCGGCAAGGCCGCCTCGCTCAAGGACGCCGTGGATGAGGCCGTCGCGGATCAGCCGTCGGTCGAACACGTGCTGGTGGTGCGGCGCACCGGAATCGACGTCAACTGGACCGACGGCCGCGACCTGTGGTGGCACGAGACCGTCGACAAGGCATCCACCGAGCACACGCCCGAATCGTTCGACTCCGAGCAGCCGCTGTTCCTGCTGTACACCTCCGGCACCACCGGCAAGCCCAAGGGCATCGTGCACACCTCGGGCGGCTACCTGACCCAGGCGGCATACACCCACTACAACGTCTTCGACCTCAAACCCGAGACCGACGTGTACTGGTGCACCGCCGACATCGGCTGGGTGACCGGGCACACCTACATCACCTACGGGCCGCTGGCCAACGGCGCCACCCAGGTGGTCTACGAGGGCACCCCGACCTCGCCGACCGAGCACCGTCACTTCGAGATCATCGAAAAGTACGGCGTCACAATCTATTACACCGCACCCACATTGATCCGTACGTTCATGAAGCTGGGCCGGCAGATCCCGTCGGCACATAACCTGTCGAGCCTGCGGCTGCTGGGTTCGGTGGGCGAGCCGATCAACCCCGAGGCGTGGCGCTGGTACCGGGAAGTCATCGGCGCCAACAAGACTCCCGTCGTCGACACGTGGTGGCAGACCGAGACCGGCGCGATCATGATCTCGCCGCTGCCCGGTGTCACCGCGGCCAAGCCCGGCTCCGCGATGACCCCGCTGCCCGGCATCTCGGCCAAGATCGTCGACGACGAAGGCAACGAGTTGGTGCCCGGCGCCGACGAGGCCGAGCACGTCACCGGCTACCTGGTGCTGGACCAGCCGTGGCCGGCGATGCTGCGCGGCATCTGGGGTGACCCGCAGCGGTTCAAGGACACCTACTGGTCGCGGTTCGCCGAGCAGGGCTGGTACTTCGCCGGGGACGGCGCGCGCTACGACTCCGACGGCAACATCTGGGTGCTGGGCCGCATTGACGACGTCATGAACATCTCGGGGCACCGCATCTCGACGGCCGAGGTGGAGTCGGCCCTAGTCGGACATTCCGGGGTGGCCGAGGCCGCCGTGGTCGGCGCCAGCGACGACACCACGGGTCAGGCCATCTGCGCGTTCGTCATCCTCAAGGCCTCCGCGCACGGCGGGGCCGACACCATGGTCGAGGAGCTGCGGGCCCAGGTGGCCACCGAGATCTCGCCGATCGCCAAGCCGCGCGAGATCCACGTGGTGCCCGAGCTGCCCAAGACCCGCAGCGGCAAGATCATGCGCCGGTTGCTGCGCGACGTGGCCGAGGGTCGCGAGCTCGGCGACACCTCGACGCTGGTCGACCCGAGCGTGTTCGAGGCGATCCGCGCCAGCAAGTAAGAGGCCGCTAACCGACCGGGACGAAACCCGTTCCCGGTCGGTTCTTGGCGGTGATGTCGGCCAGCTGCGTGTTGAACGACATCGTCACGGCCGGGGTGTGCAGGGGCACGAACTTCACCACGCAGGTCGGCAGTTCCTCCGTGTAGGCACCGTGGATCATGCCGACGAGCCTGTTGTTGACGGTGACCGGCGCGCCTGAGTCGCCCGGCTGACCGCACACCTGGTTCACGATGGTGCCGGGGTCCTGCCCCGGGCCCCAGGTGACGCCGCACGAATAGCCGGTGGTGCGGCCCAGCTTGCAGGCCACGTCCCCGAACACCGGATCGGGGCCCAGCCCGTCGATCTGGAAACCGTTGACGTTGTTGGTCGGCGTCACCTTGGCCGGATCGAATTCGATCACCGCGTAATCGAGCAGGTCGTTGCCGGCGACCATCTTGCCGAGCACCCCGGCGCCGTTCGCGCCCTCAGCCGACACCACGGCCCCCGGCCCGCCGCAGTGCGCCGAGGTAAAACCGATGAGGCGGCCGGCATTGTCGTGCCCAATGGTGGTGAGCGTGCAGAACGACTCGCCGTTGACCACGATGCCCGAGCCGCCGCCGAGCACCACAGGTGGATCGGCGTGCGCCGGGGCCGGGGTCAACATCGCCACGAAGGCAATGATCGGTGCACCAATGAGCCACTGCCAGCGGCGCCTGCCCGTCAAGTGTCCTCCAATCGACGCGCCCGACCCGCGCAACTCAAGACTGCGGTCAGTCTACTAAGACCCGGATGTCGGCCGGGATCGTTAACGGCTTCGCCGCATGGCAACATGAACGCCATGAGCACAGGCGACCGCAGGGACGGCGTTCCGACGACGGTGACCTCGATTCCGCTCGTCGACCCGCACGCCCCCAAGCCAGACCCCTCGATCGGCGACCTGGTGAAGGACGCCACCGCGCAGGTCTCCACCCTGCTGCGCGCCGAGGTGGAGTTGGCGAAGGCCGAGATCACTCGCGACGTGAAGAAGGGCCTGACCGGCAGCGTGTTCTTCATCGCCGCGCTGGTGGTCCTGTTCTACTCGACCTTCTTTTTCTTCTTCTTCCTGGCCGAGCTGCTCGACACCTGGCTGTGGCGCTGGGTGGCCTTCCTGATCGTGTTCGGCCTGATGGTGCTGACTACCGGGGCGCTGGCGTTGTTCGGCTTCCTCAAGGTGCGCCGCATCAGAGGTCCGCAGCAGACCATTGAGTCGGTCAAGGAGACCCGCGAAGCCCTGACGCCGGGCCACCACGAGTCCGCGGTGCCTGCGGTCCCGGCCAAGCCGGCCACCGACCCGTCAGGCTGGTAATGCCCCCACCCGACCCGTCGATCACCAGGATCGAGGGGCCATGGCGGCATCTGCAGGTGCACGCCAACGGCATTCGCTTCCATGTGGTGGAGGGCGAGAACTCGCAGCCCGACCGTAGGCACGAGGGCGAGAGCTCGCAGCCCGACCGCCCCCTCGTCATCCTTCTGCACGGGTTCGGTTCCTTCTGGTGGTCGTGGCGTCATCAGCTCACCGGCCTGACCGGTGCCCGGGTCGTGGCGGTCGACCTGCGCGGTTACGGGGACAGCGACAAACCACCGCGCGGCTACGACGGCTGGACGCTGGCCGGGGACACCGCCGGGCTGATACGGGCACTGGGGCACAAGACCGCGACGCTGGTCGGCCACGCCGACGGCGGCCTGGTGTGCTGGGCGACGGCGGTGCTGCACCCGCGTGTTGTCAATGCGATCGCCCTCGTCAGCTCACCGCATCCGGTGGCGCTGCGGACCTCCACGTTGACCCGCCGAGACCAGGGCCGGGCCCTGTTGCCGTCGATGCTGCGCTACCAGTTGCCCGTCTGGCCCGAGCGCACGCTGACGCGCCACGACGGCGCGGAGTTGGAACGCCTGGTCCGTAGCCGGGCCGGGGCCAAATGGCAGACCAGTCAAGACTTCTCCGAGACCATGGGCCACCTGCGTCAGGCCATCCAGATTCCGGGAGCCGCGCACTGCGCGCTGGAATACCAGCGGTGGGCCGTGCGCAGCCAGCTGCGCAGTGAGGGGCTGCGGTTCATGCGGTCGATGAAACGTCCGATCAGCGTGCCGGTTCTGCACATGCGTGGCGACGCGGATCCGTATGTCCTCACCGATCCGGTGCACCGGACCCAACGCTATGCGCCGCACGGCCGCTACGTATCGATCACCGGTGCAGGGCATTTCGGCCACGAAGAGCAACCGGAGGCGGTCAATGAGCAGCTGGGCCGGTTCCTGGCCCAGCTGCGCACCTGACGATCAGGAGTTGATGCAGGTCCCGGTCGCCACCCGTTGAGTGTTGCCGACCCTGGCCAGCTGACGCTCGACTTCCTTGGCGGTCAGCACGAACCCGGTGTCGGCGTCGTCGACTGCCGCACCGAACACCACGCCGAGCACCTTGCCGCCCCGGTTGATCATGGGCCCGCCCGAATTGCCTTGCCGCACCGTGCCTCTGACCGTGTAGACCTCGCGGGTGACGGTGGTGGTCCGGTAGATGTCGGGTCCGTTGAGCTCGATGATCTCGCGGACGCGCGCCGGGGTGGCCAGGAAGTCACCGCCGCCCGGATAACCCATCACCACGGCGTCGGTCCCCTTCGGCGCCGGCTGCTCGGCGAACTGCAGGGGGGTGATCGGCAGATCCGGGACGTCGAGGATCGAGATGTCGGCGTTGGGGTCGTAGGACACCACCCCCGCGTCGTAGGTCTTGCCGTCGGCTTCGATGGTGACGCTGTCGGCGCCGGCCACCACGTGGGCATTGGACATCACACGGTTGGGGGCGACGACGAACCCGCTGCCCTCCAACACCTTCTGGCAGCTGGGTGCGACGCCGCGGATCTTGACCACGCTGGGCCGGCTCGTCGTCACGATGGGGTCGGTGGCCAACGACGCGTCCGGGGCGTCGACGTTGACGATCGGGGTGCGCCCGAACGGTTCGAGCACATCGGGCAACCCGGAGGTGTCCAACAGGGCCGACAACCGGTTGGGTACCGAGCGCATCCAGTCCGGCGCCACCTTGTCGACCTCAGACAGTACCCGCGAATTCTTCACCGCCGCAGCCAGATTCGGCTGGTCCGAGGAGGTGAGCAGGCTGCCCAGCAGCCAGGACGCGACCAGCACCGCAACGAGCATCAGGCTGACCCCGACCACCGAGTCCAACGCCCGGAACAGGCGGTTGCGGATGGTGCCGCGCACGGCACGGCCCAGCACCACACCGGCGATCTCACCGATCACCACCAGCGCGAGGATCAGGAACAGCGTCGCGAACAGTTTGGTGCGGTCACCGCTGATGTGCGGGATCACGTGCGGCGCCAGCAGCACACCCGCCACGGCGCCGAGCACCACACCGATGAACGACAGCAGGGAGCCGAGCGCGCCCGAGCGCCAGCCTGAGATGGCTGCGACGAAGCCGATGCCGAGGATTGCGAAATCGAGCCAGACCGAGGGTGTCATCTATATCCACTTCAACATGGGGCTTCACCGTAACCGTTGTCATGCCCGACGAGGGCCATTGCGTCATCGAGTCCGCGGACGTCGTCGGTGTTCCAGGGCTTGGCCCAGCCCGCGACGTCAAGCATCGCCGAGATGACCTGGCCGGTGAAACCCCACACCAGCATCTCGTTGAGCAGGAAGGCCGGACCGGCGAACCGGCTGGTGTTGGCCTCCCGGTACACCATGAGCCGGTTCTCCGGGTTGATGAAGGCCCGCACCGGAACCCGCGCGACGACGGCGGTCTCGGATTCGTCGACGACGGCGACGGGGCCCGGGTCGGGTGAGTACGCCAGCACCGGGACCACATGGAATCCCGACGGCGGGATGAACATCTTCTCCAAGGTGGCCAGCGGGTACAGCCGGCTGGTATCGATGCCGGTCTCCTCCCACGCCTCGCGGAAGGCTGTGCCGACGGGGCCATCGTCGCCGGGATCGGTGGCGCCGCCGGGGAACGCGGCCTGGCCGGCGTGGTGGCGCAGCGTTGACGCGCGGACCGTCACCAGCAGGTCGGCATCGTCGGGAAGCTGCGGCGGCGCACCGTCGGCCGGGCCTGAGAACAGGACCAGCACGGCGGCGTCGCGCCGCGCGCCGGCCTGGGCGGCTTGGTTGTTGGCTTCGACGATGCCCGCCAGCACGTCCGGGGGCACCCGCCGTCGATAGGCGTCCGGCACCTGGTCGAGGTTGTCCACCAACGGCTTGAGCCAGGCCGGGGCGGCATCCGGGAACAGCCCGTCGCGCGTCGATCTCACCCCGGATGCTCCTATCGGCTAGAGCGGATCTTCTCGTCGACCGCCGCCGCGATCTCGTCGGCGCTGACGAACGAGCGGGGCAGGGTCCCGGCCACGCTACCGTCCGCGCGCAGTACCACCGTCGCAGGCATGACGTTGGGCACCTTGAGCGCCGCCGCGATCAGTCTCCGGCCGTCCTGCAGCGTTGGCAGCCGCACGCCGAGTTCGGCCAGCCGGACCAACGCCGCCGTCTCGTTCTCGTCCTGGTGCACGGTCACCACCAGCACGTCGTCACCGGCCCGGCGCTGGTATTCGGCCATCGCCGGCAACTCGTCGGCACACGGCCCGCACCAGTAGGCCCACAGGTTGAGCACGACGGTGCGGCCCGCGAGCGCGGATGCCACGTCGACGGGCTTCCCGTCGCCTGCGCATTCCAAGGTGATGCCCCGCAGCGTCTCGGGGCCCTCTCCCTTTCCGGGGCTGGGGCAGGGCGGCAGGTCCGCGCGGGCCCGGGGGCCGGCCAGGGCCTCGGGGGTGTCGGCGTCGCGGTGATCGCGGGACGTGGACTGCCCCGCCGCCCCGGGCTGCGGCGCCGGCTCGTCACGTAGCTCCATCCAGAACGCGGTGCCCAGCGCCACCAGGATCACCAGGATCACCACGGTCCAGCGGGCCGATCTGGTCATCGTGTGGTCACAGGCCCGCCAGGGCCAGCAGATGGTCCGTCTCGGGGCCTTTGACCAGGGCCGCGGCGGTCTCCGGGTCTGTGGGGCCCAGCCCGAAGGACGGGCAGTCCTTGGCCAGCACGCACACCCCGCACGCGGGTTTGCGGGCGTGGCAGACCCGGCGGCCGTGGAAGATCACCCGGTGGCTCAGCAGCGTCCATTCCTTGCGTTCGATGAGCTCACCGACCGCGAACTCGACCTTCACCGGGTCCTCCTCAGCCGTCCAGCGCCAGCGCCGCACCAGCCGGCCGAAGTGGGTGTCGACGGTGATCCCGGGGATGTCGAAGGCATTGCCGAGGATGACGTTGGCGGTCTTGCGCCCGACGCCGGGCAGGGTGACCAGGTCGTCGAGGTTGTTGGGCACCTCGCCGTCGAACCGGGCCACCAACTCCTGGCCGAGCCGGATCAGGGAGTTGGTCTTGTTCCGGTAGAACCCGGTCGGCCGGATCAGCTCCTCCATCTCGGTGCGATCGGCCTGCGCATAGTCCAGCGCCGTGCGGTATTTGAGGAACAGCGCGGGCGTCGTCAGGTTCACCCGCTTGTCCGTGCTCTGCGCCGACAGAATCGTCGCCACTGTCAGCTCGAGCGGGTTGGTGAAGTCCAGCTCGCAGTAGACATGTGGAAAGGCCCGGGCCAGTTCACGATTCATCCGTCGAGCCCGACGAACCAGGCCCAGGTGGGTTTCGGTGTCCCACTTCTTGGACCGGCGCGTTTTCCCAGTTGGGGCGGCAGCCTCAGTCACGACAATCAGCGTACTGACCTCGACGGACAATCTTCTGCGCGGACCGGTGATGATTCGTGACCCCACTGAGACCTACGCCGTGTTAACTACTGCCTTGTGTCGTGGTTGCTGGTAGCACTCATCCCGGGGTTGCTCATGCTGGCGGCGTTCGGGCTCGAGAGACTCGAAGCGAGTTTGGCCCGAGAACCGGCCCCGGCGGCCGTCGTTCCGCGGCCCAAGCCGGTCATCACGGACCCCGACACCGAGCGTTTGCCGACGCGGTACTACGAGCCGCAGACCATAAATACCGGGTTTCCGGCGTCTCGACCTGTCAATCGTGTGTAGCGTGGGCTAGTCGCGAAACCGCGTACCTCTAGACTGAGCAGGAAGTATCAGTAAGAGGACAACACACCCAATAGCTTAAGGGGCAACGTGGACGAGATCCTGGCCAGGGCCGGAATCTTCCAGGGCGTCGAACCGACCGCCGTATCGGCGCTGACGAAGCAGTTGCAGCCCGTCGACTTCCCGCGCGGGCATACGGTGTTCGCCGAGGGCGAGCCCGGCGACCGCCTGTACATCATCATTTCCGGCAAGGTGAAGATCGGCCGCCGGTCGCCTGACGGCCGCGAGAACCTGCTGACCATCATGGGCCCGTCGGACATGTTCGGTGAGCTGTCGATCTTCGACCCGGGGCCCCGCACCTCGAGCGCCACCACCATCACCGAGGTGCGCGCGGTGTCGATGGACCGGGACGCGCTGCGCGCGTGGATCGCCGACCGTCCCGAGATCGCGGAGCAGCTGCTGCGCGTGCTCGCCCGTCGCCTGCGTCGCACCAACAACAACCTGGCCGACTTGATCTTCACCGACGTTCCCGGTCGCGTGGCCAAGCAGCTGCTGCAGCTGGCCCAGCGGTTCGGCACGCAGGAGGGCGGGGCGCTGCGCGTGACGCACGACCTGACCCAGGAAGAGATCGCCCAGCTCGTCGGCGCCTCTCGCGAGACCGTGAACAAGGCGCTCGCCGATTTCGCCCATCGCGGCTGGATCCGGCTGGAGGGCAAGAGCGTGCTGATCAGCGACAGCGAGCGGCTGGCCCGCCGAGCGCGCTAGGTCCTCTGCCCAGACGCAAAGTGCCCCTTTTCCGACGAAAAGGGGCACTTTCATGTCTTCTCGCGGCTAGCCCCGCAGATAGTCCAGCTGGGCCTGCACGCTCTTCTCGGCGGCATCCCACAGCTTCTGGTCGACGTCGGTGTAGACGTGCTCGACGACCTGTCGAGCCCCGGCGTCGTCCCCGAGTTCGACCAGCGCTGCCCGCACCTGGTCCAGCCGCTCCTCACGGTGGGCCAGGTACATCGCGGTCACTGCCTCAAGATCGGGAAGGTCCGGTCCGTGGCCGGGAAGCACCGTGCGGGCGCCGAGACCCTGTAGCCGGTGCAGCGATTCCAGATAGTCACGCAGGCTGCCGTCCTCGGTGTCGATGACGGTGGTGCCGCGGCCCAGCACGGTGTCCGCGGTCAACACCGCGTCGTCGAGAACGAAGGACAGTGAATCGACGGTGTGCCCCGGGGTGGCCATCACCTTGATCCTCAGGCCCGCAGCGTCGATCACCTCACCGTCGGTCAGCGGGCCGCCGAGGCCACGCAGGAATCCACTGCCGACCGAACGAACGGTGGCGCCGGTGCGGTCGACGAGCTTGTCGATACCGCCGGTGTGGTCCTCGTGCTTGTGGCTGATCAACACCAGTGCCACGGTGCCCAGTTCGGCGATGCGGGCGATGTGCGCCTCATCGTCGGGGCCGGGGTCCACGATGACGATCTCGTCGCTGCCAGGCCCCCGCAGCACCCAGGTGTTGGTGCCCTCCAGCGTCATCAGGCCGGGGTTGTCGCAGAGGAGTACCGACGCAGTCTCGGTGACCGGCCGCAGCAGCCCGTAGGCCGGGTGTTGCATGACGACGCGATTGCCTCTCCTGATGCTCGATCGCTTACGCGATCTCGACGATGATCTCGACTTCGACCGGCGCGTTGCGCGGCAGTTCCGACACGCCGACGGCGGAACGGGCGTGGGCACCCGCCTCACCGAAGATCTCACCGAACAGTTCCGAGGCGCCGTTGACGACGCCGGGCTGCCCGTTGAAGCCGGCGGCGGAGGCCACGAATCCGACCACCTTGACGACTCTGACGACGGAGTCGATGCCCACCAACGCGTGCACGGCGGCCAGCGCGTTGAGGCCGCAGACCCGGGCCAGCTCGTTGCCCTGCTCGGGGCTGACCTCGTCGCCGACCTTGCCGGTGGCCAGCAGGTCGCCGCTCTGGATCGGGAGCTGACCAGCGGTGTAGACCAGATTGCCGGTCCGGACAGCGGGCACGTAGGCGGCCAGTGGCGCGACGACGTCGGGCAGTTCGATGCCGAGCTCGGCCAGCCGTTGCGAGTTGGTCACTTCGGCCGCTTCAGGTAGGCGACGTGCTGCTCGCCGGTCGGCCCGGGAAGCACGGAGACCAGCTCCCAGCCGTCCTGTCCCCACTGGTCGAGAATCTGTTTCGTGGCGTGGGTCAACAACGGCACCGTGGCGTACTCCCACCGGGTTGGTTCGGTCATGGCCTGAGCTTATCGGTCGGACACTCAGGCTTGGTTAGCATGCACTGGTGGCAACCACTGAGAGCGGCGCCAAACATGTCGGCTGGCCGTCGCGACTGACCAAGGCCCGGCTGCATTTCGTTTCGGGTAAAGGCGGTACCGGCAAGTCCACCGTCGCCGCGGCCCTGGCCCTGGCCCTGGCGGCCGGCGGCCGCAAGGTGCTGCTGGTCGAGGTCGAGGAGCGGCAGGGCATCGCGCAGCTGTTCGACGTGCCGCCGCTGCCGTACGAGGAAGTCAAGGTCGCCACGGCCGATGGCGGCGGTCAGGTCAACGCGCTCGCCATCGACATCGAGGCCGCGTTCCTGGAATACCTCGACATGTTCTACAACCTCGGTATCGCCGGCCGGGCGATGCGCCGGATCGGGGCCATCGAGTTCGCCACCACCATCGCGCCCGGCCTCCGGGACGTGCTGCTGACGGGCAAGATCAAAGAGATCGTGACCCGGGAGAAGAAGGACGCCAAGGGCAAGCGCGGCGTGTACGACGCTGTGGTGGTGGATTCCCCTCCCACCGGCCGTATTCCGCGGTTCCTGGACGTCACCAAGGCGGTCTCCGACCTGGCCAAGGGCGGGCCGGTGCACTCGCAGGCCGACGGCGTGGTCAAGCTGCTGCACTCCGAGCAGACCGCCATTCACCTGGTGACGCTGCTCGAGGCACTGCCGATCCAGGAGACTCTTGAGGCCATCGAGGAGCTCACCGAGATGGGGCTGCCGATCGGCAGCGTCATCGTCAACCGCAACATCCCGACGTACCTGCCCGCTGAGGATCTGGCCAAGGCCGCCGAGGGCGACATAGACGCCGACGCCGTCCGCGCCGGCCTGAGCAAGGCCGGAATCACATTGTCTGACAACGATTTCGCCGGATTGCTCACCGAGTCGATCCAGCACGCCACCCGGATCGCGGCCCGCGCCGAGAGCGCCGAACTGCTCGACGCCATCGACGTGCCCCGCCTCGAGCTGCCGGCGCTGGCCGACGGTGTCGATCTGGGCAGCCTGTACGAACTCGCCGAAGCACTTGAACAGCAAGGGGTCAGATAGTGAGTGCCAAACCGCCCGCCCTTGACATGCACACGATCCTGTCCGATACCGCCAATCGCGTCGTAGTGTGTTGCGGCGCAGGCGGAGTCGGCAAGACCACCACGGCGGCCGCGATGGCGCTGCGGGCCGCCGAGTACGGCCGGACCGTTGTGGTGCTGACCATCGACCCGGCCAAGCGCCTGGCCCAGGCACTGGGCATCAAGGACCTCGGCAACACCCCGCAGCGGGTTCCGCTGGCGCCGGAGGTGACCGGTGAGCTGCACGCGATGATGCTCGACATGCGCCGCACGTTCGACGAGATGGTGGTGCAGTACTCCGGCCCGGACCGCGCCGATTCCATTCTGGAGAACCAGTTCTACCAAACGGTGGCGACGTCGCTGGCGGGCACGCAGGAGTACATGGCGATGGAGAAACTCGGCCAGCTGCTGGCCGAGGACAAGTGGGATCTGGTGGTGGTGGACACCCCGCCGTCGCGCAACGCCCTGGACTTCCTCGACGCGCCGAAGCGGTTGGGCAGCTTCATGGACAGCCGGCTCTGGCGCATGCTGCTGGCCCCGGGACGCGGGATCGGGCGGCTGGTCACCGGCGCGGTCGGGCTGGCCATGAAAGCGTTGTCCACCGTGCTGGGTTCGCAGATGCTTTCCGACGCAGCAGGTTTCGTCCAGTCACTGGATGCCACGTTCGGCGGCTTCCGCGAAAAAGCTGACCGCACCTACGAATTGCTCAAGCGGCGCGGCACCCAGTTCGTCGTCGTGTCGGCGGCCGAGCCCGATGCGCTGCGCGAGGCTTCGTTCTTCGTCGACCGGCTGTCGAACGAGCACATGCCGCTGGCCGGGCTGATCCTGAACCGCACCCACCCGACGCTGTGCGATCTGCATGCCGAGAAGGCCGAGGAAGCCGCTGACGAGCTGGCGGCCGAGGATCCGGAATCGCTGGCCGCGGCCGTCCTGCGCGTCCACGCCGATCGGGCCCAGACCGCCAAGCGCGAGGTGCGGCTGCTGTCCCGCTTCACCGGGGCCAATCCACATGTGGCGATCGTCGGTGTGCCGTCGCTGCCGTTCGACGTGTCCGACCTGGAAGCGTTGCGGGCGATCGCCGATCAGATCACCGGAGAGGCCGTCGGCGCCGCCTGACCGGCGCCTTCCAGATACCGGCGGATCTCGGGTGCCCGACGCATCCGATGTCGAGCCCGAGCCGCCGGAGCAGCATGTTGGTGGCCATGTTGTCGCTGACCGCACCGATGAGCAGGCACAGGTCATCGATCAACGGGAGAACGCCGGCAGGCTCACTCACTGCCGCCGATTACCATGTGCCACAACCGAATACACTACCGTCGGCTGTAATTTGGCGCGCGCGAGCCGGTCAGCCCGCCGAACCGCACGGACGCTAGACCGCGCTGCGGTGATGTTTGCGCTGGGCGGCGAAGAACTCGGCCCAAGAAATGACTTCGGGATGCTGCTTGAGCAGGGCACGGCGCTGACGTTCGGTCATTCCGCCCCAGACTCCGAACTCGACGCGGTTGTCGAGGGCGTCGGCGCCGCATTCGAGGATCACCGGGCAGTGCCTGCAGATCACCGCGGCTTTGCGTTGCGCAGCACCGCGGACGAACAGCTCGTCCGGATCGGCCTGGCGGCATCGGGCCTGGGACACCCAGGCGATCCGGGCTTCACCCTCGCCTCGATGGACCAGGTTGGCGGCTGGGGCGGAAGCGTTCATCTTGTCTGCGACAGTTCTTGTACCTGACACCAGCGATCCCTTCGTTCCAGCCATCTCCCCAGATGGCGGGCGTTGAACCTTCCGGTGTAGAACGCCGTTGCGATCTACGCCACATTGCGCCAGCCTGTGTTACCTGGATCGCACTGTGTGTCCAAGCTAGGTGGTCAGAGGGTATTAACGCAACAGTTTGCGAACCACTTTTTTGGGACGGCCGTGCCGTCTGGGCGGGATTTGGGCGCACCCAGGTGTTTCTGCAGGCAAGTGGGATATGTCGGTGAGCCCCGCTCGCAGGAAGCGCCCGTCAGACAGATAGCTACTCTGTACCCATGCCGGAGCAGCCGACTCGACCGCCCGCGCAGCCACCCCAAGCGGTCACCATCATCAAACTGGCCTGGTGCTGCCTGCTGGCCAGCGTGTTGGTGGCCACATTCTTGTTCCCGGTGGTGGGTGGATTCGGCCTGATGTCCAACCGGGCCTCCGACGTCGTCGCCAACGGCTCGGCCGCCCTGGTGGACGGCGAGGTCCCGCAGGTCTCGACCATGGTCGACGCCAAGGGCAACACGATCGCGTGGCTGTATTCGCAACGCCGTTTCGAGGTGCCCAGCGATCAGATCGCCAACACCATGAAGCTCGCCCTGGTCTCGATCGAGGACAAGCGGTTCGCCGAACACAACGGCGTGGACTGGCAGGGCACCCTGACGGGTCTGACCGGTTACATGCGGGGCGACACGGACACCCGTGGCGGTTCGACCGTCGAGCAGCAGTACGTGAAGAACTACCAGTTGTTGGTCGTCGCCCAGACCGACGCCGAGCGCCGCGCCGCCATCGAGACCACGCCGGCCCGCAAGCTACGTGAGATCCGGATGGCGCTCACGCTCGACAAGACGTTCACCAAGCCCGAGATCCTGACCCGCTATCTCAACCTGGTCTCGTTCGGCAACGGCGCGTTCGGCGTCCAGGACGCCGCCCAGACATACTTCGGCATCAACGCCTCCGAGTTGAACTGGCAACAGGCCGCGTTGCTGGCCGGCATGGTGCAGTCCACCAGTGCGCTCAATCCCTACACCAACCCCGACGGCGCCCTGGCCCGACGGAACCTGGTGCTGGACACCATGATCGACAACATCCCGCAGGAGGCCGAGGCGCTGCGGGCCGCCAAGCAGCAGCCGCTGGGCATCCTGCCGCAGCCCAACGAGCTGCCCCGGGGTTGCATCGCCGCCGGCGACCGGGCGTTCTTCTGCGATTACGCGCTGGAGTACCTCGCCCGCGCCGGGCTGTCCAAGGAGCAGGTGGCCAAGGGCGGATACCTGATCAAGACCACGCTGGACCCGGATGTGCAGGGCTCGGTGAAGTCGGCGATCGACGGCATCGCCCGGCCCGACGCCCCCGGCATCGCCAGCGTCATGAGCGTGATCAAGCCGGGTAAGGAATCGCATCCGGTCCTGGCGATGGCGAGCAATCGCACGTACGGCCTGAACACCGATGCCGGCGAGACCATGCAGCCGCAGCCGTTCTCCCTCGTCGGCGACGGCGCCGGGTCGATCTTCAAGATCTTCACCACGGCCGCGGCCATGGATATGGGAATGGGCATCAACACCCAATTGCCGGTGCCCGGGTTCTTCCAGGCCAAGGGGTTGGGCAGCAGCGACACCCCGGGCTGCCCGAAGGACACGTGGTGTGTGAAGAACGCCGGCGGCTACCGGGGCTCGATGAGCGTCACCGACGCCTTGGCTACCTCGCCCAATACCGCGTTCGCCAAGCTCATCTCACAGATCGGCGTGCAGCGGTCGGTGGATATGGCCGTCAGGCTGGGGCTTCGTTCCTATGCGTTGCCCGGCACCGCCCGCGACTACGACCCGGAGAGCAACGAGAGCCTGGCCGACTTCGTCAAGCGTCAGAACATCGGCTCGTTCACCCTGGGGCCCATCGAGGTGAACGCACTCGAGTTGTCCAATGTGGCGGCCACCTTGGCCTCGGGCGGGACCTGGTGCCCGCCCAACCCGATCGCCCAGGTGCTCGACCGGCACGGCAACGAGGTGTCGGTGACCACCGAGACCTGTGATCAGGCGGTGCCCGAGGGCCTGGCCAACACGTTGGCCAACGCGATGAGCAAGGACGACCAGGCCGGCGGTACCGCCTCCGGGTCGGCCGGTTCGGTCGGCTGGGATCTGCCGATGTCGGGTAAGACCGGCACCACCGAGGCGCACCGTTCGTCGGGGTTCCTGGGCTTCACCAACCAGTACGCCGCGGCGAACTACATCTACGACGACTCCTCAAGTCCCGGCGAGCTGTGCTCGTTCCCGCTGCGCCAGTGCGGGGACGGCGATCTGTTCGGCGGTAACGAGCCGGCGCGGACCTGGTTCACCGCATTGAAGCCGATCGCCAACAACTTCGGGCCCGTGGTGATGCCGCCGACTGATCCGCGCTACGTCGACGGCGGCCCCGGATCCGTGGTGCCCACGGTGAACGGACTCGACGAGCCCGCTGCGCGCCAGCGGCTCAAGGAAGCCGGCTTCCAGGTGGCCGACGGCTCCGCCTCGGTCAACAGCAGCTCACGCGCCGGCACCGTGGTCGGTACCGCGCCGTCCGGGCAGACCATTCCGGGATCGATCATCACGATCCAGGTCAGCAACGGAATTCCGCCGGCCCCGCCGCCGCCCCCGATCGCGTTCCCGATGCCGGGTGGCCCACCACCGGAGATCGGCCAGACCGTGGTCGAGATCCCGGGTCTGCCGCCCATCACGGTCCCGGTGCTCGGGCCTCCACCACCCCCGTGAGGACCGGTTCGCAGTAGGCTTGCCTGCATGTCAGTGAAGAAGGCAGCTG
This sequence comes from Mycolicibacterium porcinum, assembly GCA_001942045.1. Classification (GTDB taxonomy): domain Bacteria; phylum Actinomycetota; class Actinomycetes; order Mycobacteriales; family Mycobacteriaceae; genus Mycobacterium; species Mycobacterium porcinum_A. Next base: position 2,970 of record MSTD01000031.1, on the reverse strand, counting down.
CCGTCACCGCCGGTTCGTTGGTTGCCGGCATCGGCTACGCGTCCCTGATCGAACGCAACGCGTTCGTGCTGCGGGAAGCGACCATGCCGGTACTCGCCCCGGGCTCGTCGCCCCTGCGTGTCCTGCATCTGTCCGACCTGCACATGCGGCCCAATCAGCGGCGCAAGCAGGCCTGGCTGCGTGATCTGGCCCGTCTCGAGCCCGATCTGGTGGTCAACACCGGCGACAACCTGGCCCACCCGAAGGCCGTGCCCGCCGTCGTGCAGTCACTGAGTGAGCTGCTGTCGGCTCCCGGCCTGTTCGTGTTCGGCAGCAACGACTACTTCGCACCGCGGCTGAAGAACCCGCTGAACTACCTCACCAACCCGGACCACCGGACGCACGGCGAGCCCCTGCCGTGGCAAGACCTGCGCGCGGCCTTCACCGAGCGCGGCTGGCTCGACATGACCCACATCCGTCGCGACATCGAGGTGGCCGGGCTGCACATCTCGGTGGCCGGCGTCGACGATCCGCACCTCAAGCGCGACCGCTACGACACCATCGCCGGGCGGGCCAACGGCGCGGCCAATCTGACGCTGGGGCTCACCCACTCCCCCGAGCCGCGCGTGCTGGACCGCTTCGCCGCCGACGGCTATCAGCTGGTGCTGGCCGGGCACACCCACGGCGGTCAGTTGTGCCTGCCGTTCTACGGGGCCATCGTGACCAACTGCGAGCTGGACCGGTCCCGAGCCAAGGGCGCCTCGAAATGGGGTTCGCACATGCAGCTGCATGTGTCGGCCGGGATCGGCACGTCGCCGTTCGCTCCGGTGCGGTTCTGCTGCCGCCCGGAGGCCACCCTGCTGACACTCGTCGCGGCGCCGACCGGTGGCGGGCACGTCGGGACCAGGGCCGGGCAATCCAGCCCGGCCGTCTCGGCCCGGTGAGCCGGCCGGCCGATACCGCGTCGCATCCCCGGCCACGCCGGTGGGTCGACAATGCCGTGCGGCTGATCGAGGCTGATTCCAGACGCAGCGCCGATACCCATCTGCTGCGGTATCCGCTGCCTGCCAGATGGCGGGAGGACGTCGACGTCGCGCTGTATCTCAAGGACGAGTCCACCCACATCACCGGCAGCCTGAAGCACCGGCTGGCCCGTTCGCTGTTCCTGTACGGGTTGTGCAACGGCTGGATCGGTGAGGGCACCACGATCATCGAGGCGTCCTCGGGCTCGACGGCGGTGTCCGAGGCGTACTTCGCGGCGCTGCTGGGTCTGCCGTTCATCGCCGTGGTGCCCGCGTCGACCAGTGGTTCGAAGATCGCGCTGATCGAGGCCCAGGGCGGCCGCTGTCATTTCGTGGCCGAGTCGTCGCAGGTGTACGCCGAAGCGCACCGGCTGGCCGAGGAGACCGGCGGGCACTATCTGGACCAGTTCACCAACGCCGAGCGGGCCACCGACTGGCGGGGCAACAACAACATCGCCGAGTCGATCTACGAACAGATGCGGCTGGAGCCACATCCGGTCCCGGAGTGGATCGTGGTGGGCGCGGGCACCGGCGGCACCAGCGCGACCATCGGCCGCTACATCCGCTACCGCAGGCACGCCACGCAGTTGTGTGTCGTCGATCCGGAGAATTCGGCGTTCTTCCCCGGTTACGCGCAGGGCCGCGATGACGTCGTCACCGGGGCGTCCTCACGTATCGAGGGCATCGGTAGGCCGCGGGTGGAGCCGTCGTTCCTGCCCGGGGTGGTCGATCGCATGATCGCCGTGCCCGACAGCGGGTCGGTGGCCGCGGCCCATCACGCGAGCCGGGTGCTGGGGCGCCGGGTCGGGCCGTCGACCGGAACCAATCTGTGGGGCGCGTTCCAGTTGTTGGCCGAGATGATCGCGCACGGCCGCAGCGGGTCGGTGGTGACCCTGCTGGCCGACAGCGGGGACCGCTACGCGGACACCTACTTCGATGCGGACTGGCTCAGCGCCCAGGGGCTGGACACCTCGGCGTCCGCCGAAGTGCTCTCGGAGTTCGAGCGCTCGGGCAGCTGGTCCTGATCGGTCTCGGCCGTCAGGAACAGCCACAACGCTGCCAGGGCGAAGAAGCCCAGGTAGATGAAGGCGCCCAGCACGGTCATGCGTCGTATAACGCCGTCGAGGTGTCTATTGCTTCCCAGTTGCCCGCCAGTTTCTACCCCTGGGCTGTGATCTGCGTTTCGGCGCGACCCGCAGGTAGAAACCGACGAACGACGCCGCAAAGCCTGTGCGCCGCTTTCCACGCCTGGGCTGTGACTCGCGTTTGGGGGCGACCATCAGGAAGAAACCGGCGCAGGCCGATGGCGCCGTCGATGCAGAGGTGGCCGTTTGGCTTTCGAGGTACCCGGTGCGATAGGCTGTCGAAGCTTCACACGGGGTGTGGCGCAGCTTGGTAGCGCGCTTCGTTCGGGACGAAGAGGTCGTGGGTTCGAATCCCGCCACCCCGACAATGTGAGTAAGGCCCAGACCAGAGAAATCTGGTCTGGGCCTTTCCCGTTCCGGTCGACAGCGGGTCCGGCTTGCCTATCCCGGCAGTCCTTGTTCTTCCAGCGGTAGCGGAGCAGGTCCCTTGATACCCGGAGTAGCCATGGGGATCTCGGGCGCCTGTGCCGGGTTGGACGGGGTGATGGTTATCCCGGTCTGCATCGGAGACAACGGCTCGGACCCGAGAAGCGAAACGGGATCGCTCTGCTGACCTCCGACGGCTCCGAGCGCGCCCAACGCGACCGCAGCGCATCCGCCGACCGCGGCCGAGAGCTTGATGCCGAATTTACTCATATCGAACCAATCCATTGAAAACATAGAATCTCTATGCAATGGAAAACGTCGCGGCCGCGGCATCTATTCCTCAGTCGTGCGGATGGCCTTTCTTACCGTGGCCCTTGCCGTTGCCATGGCCGTTTCCGGGACCCTGGTCCCACTCCTCCTCCGGAGGCAGCGTCGGCGTGAACGTCGGCACGCTGGTG
>MSTD01000030.1:61554-75060 GCA_001942045.1 Mycolicibacterium porcinum | reverse complement strand
GACCCACCTCGCCACCGATCCGTCGCCCGGGCCCGCGCTCGCACCGTCGGCACCTGTGCCTGCCGCGGTGCCCGTGTCAGCACCGGCCCCGGCACTCGCGCCGGCCCCGATGCCCGCTCCGGTACCGACACCGGCGCCGGCCCCGGCCACCCCAGCCGATCCGATCAGCGGGTGGCTGCTCACCGCGATGCCGTAGCGCGCGGGCCCGAATTACCGCATGGTCGCCAGGTTGTTCCAGAAATGCCTGAGACTGTCGGTGCCACCGAACAGCGTCGTGAAATTGGTGGAGTCGACCAGCACGATGTCGCCGGCCCGGCCGCTCGCCGGCGGCATCCAGATCAGTGCGTTGAAAGCGGTGTTGCCCGCCTCGGTGAACGGATGCGGCCGGGTGGGGTCGATCAGTTGGCGTCCCAATACGCGCAGCGCCGCGCTCTCCGGTGCGGTCAATTCGTAGTGCGGCAGGTGCGGGTGGAAGTTGAAGGTCGTGACATCGGCGAGTAGGCCGGGGGAGTCCAGATCGGGCGAGGCGGTCAAGGGCGCGATCTCGGTGCTGCCCGCCACGACGGCCGGCCGTAGCCCCCAGACGTTGTGCACCGGGACGTCGAGCGCACGCATCAGCGAGCGTGTGTACTGGCCGAAGCGCTGTTGGCGTGGCACCAGCGGATCGCCGTGGTGCAGGTACTCGACCTGGCGGCGGGCGTAGTCGTCGGTGTCGCCGACATCGTGATGCGGCGCCAGCAGCAGACAGGTGCCCTCGCGCTGCAGCCAGCGGCGGATCGCCTCGATCTCGGCCGGGTCGGCCTCCTGCTCGGACAGGATGTGGTCGAGGCCGAAGACCATCAGCGTGTCGCAGTCCTCGAGAATCCGCTCGTCGATCGGAAGCCGGTAACCGGCCTGGTCGATCCGCTGGAACACCGCCACCGGATGGCCGGTGACCTCACCCGCGAGCTCCTGGAAGGCCAGGGTGGACCGGTGGAACAGCTCCAGCGTGCCGGCGATGCCCTGCAGGAAGGAGGCTTCGTCGTATTCGGGTGTCTCGTATGCCGGCCACAGCACGTTGCGGACCTCGGTCATGGTGGAGAACCGGTTCTCCATCGCGGCCGGGTTGCGCTGGGCTTCCCACGGGTAGCTCCACGTCCAGTAGATGCTGATCCGGCGACGCCCGTCGTGCGGCCGCCGAATGTGGGTCTGGTTGTAGGTGCGGGCACCGGTCATGGGTCAGCCTTTCCGTCGCCGGTGGCGAGATAGCGAAGTCCTGACATCCCCGGCAGGAAGAAGTACGCCCCGCCGCGGAGGGTAGTGAACGCCGGAATTCCCTTGTGCACCTTCCGTATCGGACGCTTGGGCACCGTGAAGTCCAGCGTTCCGTCCTGCGTGCCGCAGATCGGGTCGTGCTCGTTGCCCAGTTCGTGGAACGTCTTGTCGTTGATCCAGACGTTCTGCGCGAACTCGAACTGGCGCACCAGGTCGGCGCAGATGATGAACGCCGCGATGCCGCGGTCCACGCCGTCGTCGGGTGCGCCGTCGGGCAGCGCGGGTCCGTAGGTGGCGCCGCGCCGGATCATTCGGCGCCGGTTCATGTAGTGCGCGGTATCCCGTGGATTGAGCCGGCGGGCGTGCGACCCCAGCGGGCAGGCGTAGCCGAAGGGGTCCATTTCCTTGTAGTTGAAATCGTTGTTGCGCATGGGATCCGCGCCGAGCTCGGGATCGTCATGTTCGGGCGCGAGCACCAGGGGAGCGCCGCTGCGCCACCGGCCCATGAACTTCGCGGCCAGCAGCTCTTCGGCTTCCGGTGAGTCCGACCGCTCACGGAGGTAGTCCCGGAACCGCGCGACGTGCTCCCCGAGCCTGCGGTAGGCCAGGTAGCTGCCGTTGCGCGAAAGTACCTCCGGCTGAGGCAGATTGGCGACCGGTCCGTCCTCATCGGGATAGCCGAGGATGAACTCGCCGGGCTCGAGCGGGTCACCGGAACCCGGTGTCGGCTCCTCCCCGGAGCCTTTCATCACCGGCTGGGACAACCGGTCTCGGAACCCGAAGTGATCGTGGGCGTAATTGAACGGCGGGGTCGCGTTCAGGTCCAGGTGGGACAGGCTGCGTACACCGGGGGTGCGGTCCAGAAGTTTGTCGTGCTCGTCGATGGAGCGGCGGCACTGCTCGTCGGTGCGGGAGAACAAGATCGCGATCGCATGCAGATCCTCACCAGCCAGACCGCCCAACCAGTGTTCGGGGGCGGCCTCGCCGGTGTCACCCAGGATCGAGGCACGCTGCGCCATCCCCTCCCGGAACGCGGCGGGGAAACTCGCCAATGACTCCTCGTCGACTCCGAGCGCGCGCAGTCCGGTCCAGGTGAACGCCAGCGTGACCCACCGGTCGGACTCCGCCATCGTGGCCATCGCGTCGGCGGCCGAGGACACCTTGTCCAGCAGCTCGGTCAACCAGGCCCGGCCACCCTCGGGTGTGTCGAACGTCAGGAACTCGTAACGCCCGGTGATGGCCGGGGTGCGAGTCAGCAGGATGTGCTGAATCTCGTCGAACTCGAGCACGGCTATTGCATCTGGTCGAGCATGGTGGAGAAGGCGGCCTTGAGGCGCAGGGCCTTCTTGATCTCGTCGGCCGTGACGTACGGGTACTCGCCGTATTCCAGGAAGCTCGGCACCTGATGTGCCCGGACGAACTCGATGAACGCCGCCGGGTTCTCCTTCCAATCCTCGGGGAACCCTTCCAGATTGGTGAACACCGTGGTGATACCGGTGCTGCTGAACAGCTGCACCGCGTCTTCGGTGTACTTGTCGAAGTCGGTGTCGAAGATGCCCTGGTACTGGAAATGCAGCCCCGAACCGACGTCAAATAGCTGCCAACGCAAATAGTGCAGGCGTAGCGGCGCAAGCACTTCCGGGCTGGCGGCGACGGCTTCCTCGATTTGTTTTCCATACGCGCGGATCGCCTCCTCGCGTCCTTCCTTCACCTTCGCGATGATGGAAAAACCGTGGCAGGCAGGGGTTCTCGGGTAGGTGGGCCCGTAGCGCCCCTGCTCCAGCTCGAAGTAGCCTTCCGGCGGGATGGCCATTGCGGCCGGCTTGGTCCAGTCAGGATTGTCTGCAGTCAATTCGGAACCCCCAATGCGCTCTCAGGTAACGCGGAACGCTAGCACTCGAGGGGTTGCGGGGACGGCAATTATGTTGACGGGCCGTCAAATTTGCCGGGGCATTTGGCGGAAAACACAGAAAACACGCCTACCAGGCGTATCGTCCGCTGTGTCGGGGCCGTTCGAGGGGTTGGCCACGGCCGTCCTCAAGGGACAGTGCGCCAGGGATGGGGCAGCGATGACGATCGTGCCGGGCACGAGGCGACTCCTCGCCGTTGTGGCACTTGCGCTGTCATCGGTGTCCATCGGCGGGGTGGGGCTGCCGGAAGCCCAGGCTTATTCCAACACGCCGATCGAGACCCTCGTCGTGCCGTCTGCCGCGATGGCGCGTGATGTGAGCGTCGAGTTCCTCAGCGGCGGGCCGGGTTCGCATGCGCTGTACCTGCTCGACAGCATGGAGGCCGGCGATGATCGCAACGGCTGGGACATCAACACCGCGGCTTTCGACTGGTATGCGGGAAGCGGGATCTCGGTGGTCATGCCGGTCGGTGGGAAGTCCAGCTTCTACAGCGACTGGTATGCGCCTGCGGTGGGCAACGGTGGCACCTGGACCTACAACTGGGAGACCTTCCTGACGAGCGAGCTACCGGCCTGGTTGGCCGCCAATCGGCAAGTCGCCCAAGGTGGTAACGCGGTGGTGGGCTTGTCCATGGGTGGATCGTCGGCCCTGGTGCTGGCCGCCTACCACCCGCAGCAGTTCAGTTATGCGGGTGCGCTGTCCGGCTTTCTGAACCTGTCGGCCGCGCAGTGGCCGGGCCTGGTCGGGATTGCCATGAACTGGAACGGCGGATTCAACCCAGACGCGATGTGGGGTCCACCGGGAGATCCGGCCTGGGCCCGCAACGACCCGACGGTCAACGTCGGGCGACTGGTCGCCAACGGCACCCGGCTCTGGATCTACTGCGGCAACGGCACCGCGCGCGATCCGGCGCTGGCCAGCCCGGACGCGCCGATCGGCGGCCTGGGCTTCCTGGAAGGCTTTGCGATCGACTCCAACCGGGCCTTCGCCGACGCCTATCGGGCGGCCGGCGGCACCAACGCGGTGTTCAACTTCCCGGACGGCATCCACAGCTGGGGCTACTGGGGTGAGGAACTGCGCCGGATGAAGCCAGACGTGTTACGCGTCCTGGGCGTTACCGAGAACCGCGGCGCGAGCGAAGGAACGAACGCGGTCCTTGGCGATCTTCCCGTTGCCGGTCAGCGGTAGCGCCTCGGTGAACAGCACCACGCGGGGCCGCTTGAAACCCGCGATCTCGGTCCGGACATGCTCGATGAGTTCGTCGGCCGTAGGTGGCGGTCCCGGCGCCGGGACGACCACGGCGCACACCGCTTCGCCCCAGTAATCGTCGGGGACCGCCACCACGGCCACCTGGTCGACTCCGGGGTGGCCGGACAGTACATCCTCCACTTCGCGCGAGGACACGTTCTCGCCGCCCGTGACGATGATGTCCTTGAGCCGGTCGACCACGAAAAGCCTGCCGTCGGGTTCGGTGCGGCCCAGGTCGCCGGTATGTAGCCAGCCGTTCTCGGTGCCGACACCGTCGGGCCAGTATCCGGGTGCCACCTGTGCGCCGCGCACCACGATCTCGCCGACTTGACCGGACGGCAGCAGATCCCCGTCCGGGCCGGCGATACCGATCTCGACATTCTGGTGCGGATAGCCCGCGCTGGTGAGCAGATCGGTGCGGCCGGCGGCCCCGGCCCGATGGTCGTCCGGGCCGAGAAATGTGATGTTCCCACCGGTTTCGGTCATCCCGTAACCCTGGTGGAAGTCGACGCCGAGTACCTCGATCGCACGGCGCAGCAGATCCAGTGGCATCGCCGCCGATCCATAGGCAATCGCCCTGAGGCTGGGCAGGTCGGTCCCGGAGCGGTCCAGATAGCCCAGCAGCGAATGCAGCATCGTCGGCGCCAACGAACACGAGGTCACCCCGTGGGTGCGGACCAGCTGCGCGAAGGCCTCGGGGCGAAACTGTGCGCACAGCACGACGGTGGCCGCCACCGCGTGCTGAACCAGCATGTTGTAGCCGGCGACGTGGCACATCGGGAACGGCAGCAGGTACACGCCGCCGGGTGGCACTGAGCGGCCTGCCACCGAGCCCCACACCGCGGTCAGTATCGAACGATGGCTGTGCACAACAGCTTTGGGCACACCGGTGGATCCGCTGGTGAAGAGCAGCCAGGCCGGATCGTCGGGGTTCGCGACGTCGGGGCAGGCAAGGTCGGCCGTGGGCGCCGCCCGCCACTGCTCGGATTCGAACGCGACCGCCCGTTCGGCCGGGGTGCCGGTCCCGGCCAGGGCCGACAGATAGCGCTCGTCGCCGAGCAGCAATGCGGGTGCGGCGGTGGCCAGCTGGGCGGCCTGCTCGGCCGGGCTGAGCCGTTGGTTGATCAGGGTCAGCACCCGCCCGCTGCGCGGCACGGCGTAGTACAGCTGGGCGTAGGCGGCGCTGTTGTCGGCGACCACGGCCACCCGGTCACCCGGAGCGGTCCTGGCCGCCACCCAGCTTGCGACCCCGCGGATCTGGCGATCGAATTCTACGAAGGTCGCGGTGGTGCCGTCGTCGGTGACCACGGCCGGACGTTCGGGCGCGGCGGTGGCCGCCGCCGAGATCAGCTCATGCAACAGGGTCATTCCCGGCCGCCCGGCGGAAGCTCGAACTGGTCCAGATAGCGCCGCACGAATTCCTGCGCCTGCGCGTGGCCGCGGCTGATGCCCAGGCCCTGTTCGAGTACCAGGATTCGGGCCAGGCTCGCCACGATCATCGACATCACCACGGGCGGGAATTTGTCGGTGTCGACGCCGTGGGCCTGCAACGCCGTGGCCATCGCCGCTTCCTCGAGCTCCCGGAATCGATCGGCGTAACCGGCGATCTCGCTCCGAATGGCCTTGCGGTGGTTGGCCAATGCCATGAACTCCATCCACAACGCCGCGCCCTGCGCGCTGTTGAGGTCCCACAGCGCGTGAAGGGGCGACTCGTCGGCGAAGGCGTCCTGCTGGGTACTCAGATTCGCCTCGGCGCCGGCCTGAAGCACCGCCACGAACAGGTCGTCCATGCTGGGGAAGTAGTAGTGCACCAGTGCGGGTTTGACCTCGGCCCGCGCGGCCACCCGCCGCGACGTCGCCGCGGCATAGCCTTCCTCGAGCATCACCTGGGCGGTGGCGCGGATCAGCGCCCGGCGGGTCGTCGAATCACGGCCGGCGGCGGCCTGCCCGGTAGTTCTCTGCGGGCTCATCGCACCCTTGACCACGTGTGGCGGCGGCTGCTAAACATGGCCCGAGTGTAGTTATTGGGCGATCGCCCAAAGTTGGCAGCGTGCCGGCACCCGGCACCTGCCCCGACGATGAGGGTGGGCGATGACAGGACGGGTCGACGGCAAGGTCGCACTGATCACCGGTGCGGCACGCGGACAGGGGCGCAGCCACGCGGTTCGGCTGGCCGGCGAGGGTGCGGACATCATCGCCGTCGACATCTGCGCCACCTTCGATCGCTCACCGGCCGCGGGCGCGACCGCTGAAGACCTCGCCGAAACCGCGAACCTGGTCAAGAACCTCGGGCGACGTATCGTCACCGCCGAGGTCGACGTGCGCGACTTCGATGCGCTCAAGGTCGCCGTCGACAGCGGCGTCGAGCAGCTGGGCCGGCTCGACATCATCGCCGCCAACGCGGGCATCGGCACCACCGGGGTGAAGCTCGACCGGATGGACGAGGATCTCTGGCAGGAGATGATCGACGTCAATCTCAGCGGGGTATGGAAAACGGTGAAAGCCGGTGTGCCCCATATGCTCGCGGGCGGGCGCGGCGGTTCGATCATCCTGACCAGCTCGGTGGCTGGGTCGAAGGCCTACCCGTTCACCGGCCACTACGTCGCCGCCAAACACGGTGTCGTCGGCCTGATGCGCAGCTTCGCCGTCGAGTTGGGCCAGCACTCGATCCGGGTGAACTCCGTGCATCCGACCCACGTCAACAGCCCGATGCTGATGAACGAGAAGACCTATCGCATGTTCCGGCCCGACCTGGAAAATCCCGGACCGGATGATCTGGCACCGATCTGCCAGACGTTCCACATGCTGCCGATCCCGTGGGTCACCCCCGAAGACATCAGTAACGCGGTCCTGTTCCTGGCGTCGGACGAAGCCCGCTACATCACCGGCGTCACCCTTCCCGTCGACGCCGGCAGTTGCCTCAAATGACCGTCTATTACGACCCGTACGACGTCGGAATCGTGGCCGACCCCTACCCGGTCTACGCTCGGCTGCGCGACGAGGCCCCGATTTACCACAACGAGCGCTACGACTTCTGGGCACTGTCCCGGCACGCCGATGTCGAGAAGGCGCTGTCGGACTGGGAAACCTTCTCCAACAGCCGAAGTGACATCCTCGAACTGGTCAAATCCGACTTCGACATGCCGCCGGGCGTGATGATGTTCGAGGACCCGCCCATGCACACCCTGTTGCGCGGGCTGATGTCACGGGTGTTCACGCCACGGCGGATGGCCGAGATCGAGGACCAGATCCGGCAGTTCTGCGTGCGTTGCCTGGACCCGCTGGTCGGCTCGGGTGGATTCGACATCATCGCCGAACTGGCGTCGATGATGCCGATGCGGGTGATCGGAATGCTGCTCGGAATACCGGAATCCGAGCAGATCGGGGTGCGCGACGCGAACGACGCCAACCTGCGCACCAAGCCCGGCGCGCCGATGAAGGTCGTGCAGGCCGACCGCATCGCCGACGGTCGGATCTATGCCGACTACGTCGAATGGCGATCCCACAATCCCTCCGACGACCTGATGACGGCGCTGCTCAACGTCGAGTTCACCGACGAGCACGGGGTAACCCGCAAGCTCGACCGCAAGGAAGTTTTGCACTACACGCAGGTGGTGGCCGGCGCGGGCAACGAGACCACCGGACGGCTCATCGGCTGGCTGGCGAAGGTGCTCGCCGAACATCCCGAACAGCGTCGCGAGGTGGAGCAGGACAGGTCGCTGCTGACCCGGGCGGTCGACGAGACACTGCGCTTCGAACCCACCGGCCCGCACGTGGCGCGCTGGGTGGCAAGAGATTTCGAATACGACGACACCACCGTGCCGGCCGGCAGCGCGATGCTACTGCTGTTCGGGGCGGCCAACCGCGACCCACGTCGTTACCGCGATCCCGATACCTTCGACATCCATCGCGACAACATCAGCCACCTGACCTTCGGCAAGGGGCTGCACTACTGCCTGGGTGCCAACCTGGCCCGGCTGGAGGGACGCGTCGCGCTCGACGAGCTGTTGAACCGGTTCCCGGAATGGGAGATCGACTACGACAGTGCGAAACTCGCGCCCACCTCGACGGTGCGTGGTTGGGAGCAGCTGCGCATCGTAGTTTGACCGACCTCAGTGAACTGACTGTGGTGAACTGGGCGGCGTGAACATCTGGATCGGGCAGGCCCGGCGCAGCGTCAGCGGTGAGGTGCCCGCGCCACCGGAGCAGGTGCGGGCGTTCTACGTCGACCTGGACCACATCTCCCAGGTGCATCCCCTCGTGCAGTGGGTCCGCAGCACGTCCCGGGTGGAGCTGGCCGACGGATACCGGCAGGATTATCAGGTCCGCGACCGAATCCCGTTGGGGCCATTCGCTCTTCCGATCACCTACCGGGCGCGGCTCATCGTCCCCGCGGCGGGTGTGGTGACCGCCCAGGCTCGGCAGTTCCCGCAGGTGCGGTTGGACAGCCGGGTGGACTTCACGGCCACCGAGTCCGGGACCCGGATCACCGAGGACCTGACCATCGCGGCGCCGCGGCCACTGCTGGCGATCACCGTGGGCCAGGCGGTTGCCGCCCACACCACGATGCTCGCCGCCATCGGAAAACTGTTCGGGGCCTGAGCCTTCGGGCTACGAAGCGCTGACCGCCCCGGCGTGCTCGGTGGCCACCGATTTGGCCCAGCGATAATCGGCCTTGCCCGCGGGGGAGCGCACGATCTGCTCGGACCGGACGAATGCCTTCGGGATCTTGTAGCGCGCGATCGTCCGCTCACACACCGATGCGAGTTCCTCGTCGGTGGCCGACGCGCCTTCGGCGAACTGCACGACCGCCACGACCTCGTTGCCCCAACGCTCCGAGGGACGGCCGACCACGACCACGTCGTAGACGGCGGGGTGCGCGGCGACGGCGCGCTCGACCTCCTCGACGAAGATCTTCTCTCCGCCGGAGTTGATGGTGACCGAATCGCGGCCCAGCAGCTGAATCCGGCCGTCTTCCAAGACATTTGCCCGGTCACCCGGGACGGCCCAGCGGACGCCGTCGATGGTGGGGAAGGTGCGCGCGGTCTTGGCCTCGTCGCCCAGATACCCCAGCGGGATCAGGTCGCGCCGCGCCAGCCAGCCGCCGCCCTCACCGGGGCCGAGCACCCTCGACATGTCCTCGGCCACCACCGCGGTGTCCGACTGCGCGCTGAAGGTGGCCGCCTCGGAATCGGTGCCCGCGGTGGACGCGGTGCTCATCTGGGTGCCCGACTCCGAGGAACCAACGGCGTCGAGCAGCATCAGGTGCGGCAGGGCGGCCAGGATGCGTTCCCGCACGGTCGGTGACAGCGGTGCGCCGCCGTTGCTGATCGTGAACAGGCCGGACAGGTCGTAATCGCCCTTCTCGATCTCGTCGATCAGCGGCCGGGCGATGGCGTCGCCGACCACCGGGATGCTCAGCACCCGTTCCCGTGCGGCGAGCGTCAACACGTTGTCGGGGCGCATCCGCACCACATCGTCGGGGATCACGAGCTTCCCGCCCATCGTGATGGCGTTGTAGGCGGCCCACTGCGCGGCACCGTGCATGAACGGCGGGATCATCAGCAGTGACAGTCCGCCGCCCGCGGTGCGGGCCCGCTCGGCGAGTTCCTCGTACGACGCGATGAAGGTGTCGCTGCCGAACGGCCGACCGCCCATCGAGGACAGGAAGATGTCGTGCTGGCGCCACAGCACGCCCTTGGGCATGCCGGTGGTGCCGCCGGTGTAGAGGATGTACAGGTCGTCGCCCGACGGGGTCGGCATGCCGGATTCCGGGGCGGGGGTGTTCAGGGCCGTCTCGTAATCGACGGCACCGGGCAGCAGTTCGTTGCCTGATTCGTCGGCGACCTGGATGAGCACCTGCAGGTTCGGCAGCTGGTCGCGGATCGCCGCCACCCGGGGCGCGAACTCGGCGTTGTAGATCACCGCCCGGGAATTGGAATCCTTCAGCAGGTAGAGGAGTTCCTCCTCCACGTAGCGATAGCTCACGTTGAACGGCGCCACCCGAGCGCGGTAGCTGCCGATCATCGATTCGAGGTACTCGTTGCCGTTGCGCAGGTAGATGCCGAGATGGTCCTGACCCGATTCGTGGCCGGCCAGCCCGTCGCGCTCGGTGTGCACCCCGAGACCGGCCGACACCAGATAGCGGGCGAATCCGTCGACGCGGGCGTCGAACTCGGCGTAGCTGAACCGGCGATCGCGCCACACCAGGAAGGTTTGATCGGGCACGGCCTTTGCGACCGTGGAGAACACTGTGGACAGGTCGAACTTGACGTCGGCGCTCATGGCACTCCTGGTGTGCACGGATTCGGGCCCCACGACCATACACGGATCACTTCACTGTATGGCCGAGGGGATGTGACCCGCGCCTCAGGCCGGCGTCAGACCGGGAAGAACCCGTCGCCGGTCAGCACGCCCGGTTGCCAGCCCTGCTCCCCGAGGCACAACATCGGCCGGCCGTCAGGGGACTGTGCCGCGGACTGCGGACCGGGGCATGGCGAGCCGATCTCCTGCACCCCGTGCAGCGGGTAGGCGTAGGTCCAGAAGCCCGTGTACACCGGCGGCCACTGGTTCGGAATCCACCGGCACTGCATCGCCGTGCCACCCGGGCCGCGGCCGAACACGTTGCGTTCCCAGCTGTAGCAGGGCGCGCCGTTGGAAGCCTCATAGCTCATGCCGGGGACGTCGGTGGGGTAGCGGCCCGGATTGTCCGGGTACATGTTGCTTCCGTCGTCGGCCACGGCACCCGGCGCGGCCGAGATCGCTGTTGCCAGTGCCGCCGCGGCGACCGCCGTCGTGGCGAAGAGTTCGCGAATCATGTTCCACCCTCAGCATTGCCGGCCGCCGGTCGAATGAGGCCGGCCAGTTCGTTGACTTTGGGCCAGAAGCCTAGCCGGTCACCGCGTCGAGCAGTCGGCAATTGGGTCCGTTGTTACTCGCCGGTATCGGTATCGAGCACGCTGACCGCGATGCCGTACGGCAGGAACCGCACCCGGCGGTCCGGATCGGTGTTGCTCGCGTTGGCCCGCAGCGCCTCGAGCTCATTGGGGTAAACCTGCTCGATGTGGGCACCGCCGGCGTCGTCGACGGTGTAGATCGCCCACACCCCGTCACCCTTCTCACCGGTGGTCTCCGGCTCGGTCCTGGGCCGCGAGAACCGGGCCACCTCATCCAGCAGCCCCGCCCAGCCGACGCCCTGACCAGGGTTGCCCAAGAATTTGCCCAACCCGTCGAGGGCATCGCGCAGTCCCTCGCCGGCCTCGCGGGCGACGCGGTCGAAGTCCTCGGGGTCGAACCCGAACGGTCCACTGCCACTCATTGCGCTCTCCTCGGTGGTTGTGGGCAAGCCCCACGTGTCCAACTCCAGTGTGCGCGCACGGGCGCCGGGGCGGGGTGGTAAACGATCCATATGTCATTCACACGGGACGAGCTGCTGGCCACCGTCGAGTTGTCACCGCAGGCAGCGGGTGCGCACGACCGACAGGGATGGGTGGGGCTGTTCGCTGCGGGCGGACAGGTCGAGGACCCCGTGGGCTCGCGGCCGCACCGTGGCGCCGCCGAGATCGAGCGGTTCTACAACACCTTCATCGCCCCGCGCGACATCACCTTCCACCGGGACGTCGACATCGTCAGCGGGTCGACGGTGATCCGCGATCTCGAGCTCGAAGTCGCGATGAGCCCGTCGGTGACGATGCGGATTCCGGCCTACCTGCGCTACGTGGTTTCGCCCGTCGGCGACGGAGCGGGCATCGCCGCACTGCAGGCGTACTGGGAACTGCCCGCCATGATCGGGCAGTTCGCCCGGGCCGGCCTCGGCGCCGTCCCCGTCGGACTCCGCCTGTCCGCCGCATTGCTGCGCAACCAGGGACCGACGGGCGCGCTCGGATTCGCCAAGGGAATGGGCGGCGCCGGCCGGGCCGGCAAGCGTCTGATCGCCGGGCTGCTCGACGACCTGTGCGCCGGGGACGCGGTGGCGGTACAACGGCGGCTGGGTGCGGGCACCGTCATCTGCGCCGGTGACGACGGACCGCTGAGCACATCCGGGTTGGTGGAACGCGCCTCGGGCGCGTCGTGGCGCAAGCTGATCGCGTCCGGGTCCAGTGTGGTGGCCGGCCTGGACCGCGATGGGCGCCGGGCCGTGCTGATCGCCGATCTCGGCCGCGGGGCTCGTGCCGTCACCCGGTTGCGCCACTACGCGGACGAGACGTGACGAGGCAAACCGGCCCGGCTGCACCGTCCCCGCACCTCGTCGTGAGACCGTAGAGGGATCATGGCTGATCACGCTTACATCACCTACGAAGAATTCGGTCGCCGGTTCTTCGAGGTGGCCGTATCCGAGGAACGGGTCGGTGACGCCATCGGCGCGATCGCCGGCGACGCATTCGAGATGGGGCCCATCGCACAGGGACCGGGCAAGATCGCCAAGGTCACCGCTCGGGTCAAGATCCAGAAGCCTCGGGTGAGCCGCATCGTGGGCGAAACCATCACGTTCTCCATCCGGATCCCGCTCGAGATCGACATGGTGATCGACCTGCGCATCGACCGGCCCAAGTTCATGGTGTTCGGCGAGATCGCCCTGCGCGCCTCGGCACTGGCCGCCGAACCACTTCTGCTGATCCTCGATGTCAAGAAGCCTCGGCCGTCGGACATCTCGATCCACGTCACCTCCAAGTCGCTGCGCGCCGAGGTGCTGCGCATCCTGGCCGGCGTGGACGCCGAGATCAAGCGGTTCATCGCCGCGCACGTGGCCGGCGAGATCGACAGCCCGGCATCCGAACAGGCCAAGGTGATCGACGTGGCCAAGGAACTCGACTCGGCCTGGGGCGGGATCTGACAGCGGGGCAGGACCTCGGCGTCAGGTGCGCCGGGCCGGCCCGTACGATTACGGCCATGCGGCGCAACGTGATCCGGTTTTCCCGAATGCTCTCCACGATGGGAGCCGCAGCGGTTACCGGGATTGCGGCCGTCGTGATCGCTGCGCCGGCTCAGGCCGATCCGGTGGATCAGACGTTCGTCGACACGCTGGGGCAGGCGGGCGTGAGCGCCGTGGACCCGGCCCAGGCCGTGGCGCTCGGACAGTCGGTCTGCCCGATGC
>MSTD01000030.1:0-61544 GCA_001942045.1 Mycolicibacterium porcinum | reverse complement strand
GCCCGATGCTGTCCGAGCCGGGTCAGAACGCCGCCGACGTGGCCGCCAAGGTCGCCGACGCCGGCGGGATGTCGCTCGGCCCGGCCACGATGTTCACCGGGATCGCGATCTCCACGTTCTGCCCGGCGATGGTGGCGAAGGCCGGAGAGGGCAATCTGACGGGCGGCCCGGCCGACCTCGCATGGTCGATCCTCGGTTTCGGTTAGGCGCTCAGGCACATCAGGTCGGGACGACGGGGCGAACGGCCCACGCCTCCCGATTGCCCGCGCAGGTGCCGCCACAGCCACGGCATGAGCATGTTCTGCGTCCACAGCACCTGGGAGTAGGCCCGGGACCGGAACGACTGGGTCTGGTCCGGTCCGGTCGCCAGCGCCCAATCATGGTTACTGCCAGGCAATCCGAGGGCCTCGGCCGCTGCTGCGGCGAACAATTGGTGGCCCTTCGCCGAGCCGTGCACCCGATCGGGGCTCCAGGTCTCCGGTTCGCGCATCGACGGCGCCGAGTACAGGTCGACGAGGAGGAACCCGTACCGGCCGGCGGCCTCGACGATCGCGTCGTTGATCTGAACCACCCGCTTTCCGAGTAGCCGGCCCACCGGCAGGATCTGGGTGATGTCCGGGAACGTGGTGGTGACGACGGTGGCGCCGGAGTCCGCGAGCATCCGGTAGATGCATTCGAGATCGCCCAGCGCGCGGGTGAACGAGCGCCCCGGCCGGGTCACATCGTTCATGCCGATGCAGACCGTCACCAGGTCGGGCTGCATGGACAGGGCGGTGGGCAGTTGGGTGTTCAGCACATCGCCGATGCGGTGGCCGCGAATCGCGAGGTTGGCATATCCCAGCCCCGGATGAAGCCCGTCGAGCCGCATCGCAAGCCGATCGGCGAAACCCATCAGGCCGACGGTGTCGTCGCCATCCCACAGGCCTTCGGTCTGGCTGTCGCCGAGGGCGACATACCGGGCAAAACGTCGCACGCTGGCGACTCTAGCGGGCGCCGGACGGTGCGCCGTACTCAGACACCAAGGAGGGGCGCCCGAAAAGGGCGCCCCTCCTTGATGTTTCACGTAGTTTGGACTTACTTCACGTCCACGTAAACCGTCTTGTTGACGACATTGGTCTGCAAGCTGTCGCCCGGGTTACCGGAATCTGTCCGGGTGTAGGTCTGTCCCGGTCGTACCGCCACCACGGTCGCCTTGTCCAGCGGGGTCGAGCCGACGTGGTTGACGACCACCTTGTAGCCCTGGGCCTGCAATTCGCTGATGGTCTGTTGGGCGTTGCCCGGTCCGGTCGGCGCGGCCTGGGCGGGTGCGGCCAGACCGATCACCGCTGCGGCTGCTGCGCCTACCAGTGCTGTGGCAAATCCGAGCCTCATCATCTTTCGTGCCTTCTTTCTTGTTCTGTTATGCCGCAAGCGGCGGTCCGGCAGCGGGGAACCGCCGGGCGCCGAAGCCAGTTCGTTTAGGTGTTACTCAAGTGTTAACCGGCAGTTCACAAATTAAATTCCGGCACACCGAAAACTGTTGACGAGGGCTGCGTCACACTCGGGAACCGGAGTCGGGCCCGGTAGGTGCGGATACCGCAGGGGTGATCGGAATTACGAGGCTCTGGCAAAGTGGCCCGCGTCACCCATCTCCGCGCGACGGGGTCACCGCGTAGCGTGCATGCCGTGGCAAAGCTGAGCGCCGGTGTCCTGTTGTACCGCTTCGCCGGGACCGATGTGGAAGTGCTGATCGCCCATCCGGGCGGGCCGTTCTGGGCGCGCAAGGATGCCGGGGCCTGGTCGATTCCCAAGGGGGAGTACGCCGCCGGGGAGGATCCGTGGGCGGCGGCCCAACGTGAATTCACCGAGGAACTCGGCGCCGCGCCGCCCGCCGGTCCGCGCATCGATCTCACGCCGGTACGCCAGGCCGGCGGCAAGCTGGTCACCGCGTTCGCGGTGCGCGCCGACTTCGACGTCACAGCGGCCGTCAGCAACACCTTCACCGTGGAGCTGCCGAAGGGGTCGGGCCGGTTCGTCGAATTCCCCGAAATAGACCGTGTTGCTTGGGTTTCGGTGGCGACGGCACGCGTCAAACTGTTGAGCGGGCAGCGGCCCCTGCTGGACCAGTTGATGACCGCACCCGAGCTGGCCGGCTACGGCGAGGGCGCCCCGGAAGCCGGCTGACGGTTCAGAGGTCGAGGGTCAACCGGTGACCGGCCTCGGCCCGCGACACGCACGTCAGTAGATAACCAGCGTCACGCTCGGGGTCCGTCAGCAGCGTGTCGCGGTGCTGCACCGTCCCGTCGGTGGCCCGGATCCGGCACGTGCCGCAAAACCCTTGCTGGCATGAGTACGGCGCGTTGACCCCGGCCCGGCCGAGTGCGGCGAGCAGAGTCTCGTCGGCGCCGACGGTCACCTCGGCGCCGGTCGAGGCGATCGTCACCGAGAACTCGGCACCATCGACAACCGGTGGCGCCGCGAACCTTTCGAAATGCAGCTCGACGTCGTCCCGGCCGATCAGCGCGGCCCGGATCCCGGTCAGCATCGGCGCCGGACCACACGCGTACACCGTGGTGCCGTCGGGGCAGTCGCCGAGCAGATCTTCGGCGGTGGGCAGGCCGTGGACGTCGTCGGTACGGATCTCGATGCGGTCGCCGAACCGGGCCAGCTCGTCCAGGAACGGCAGGCTGTCGCGGCTGCGGCCGGCGTACACCATCGACCAGTCGACACCCAACCTCTCGGCCAGCCCGAGCATCGGCAGGATCGGGGTGATGCCGATTCCGCCCGCGATGAAACGGAACCGCTGGGTGGGTGACCCGTAGCCGGGCACCGTGAGGGCGAACGCATTGCGCGGGCCGTGTGTGCTCACCCGACTGCCGACTCGCAGGCTGTCGTGCACCTCGACCGAGCCGCCACCGCCATCGGGGATGCGCCGCACGGCAATTCGATAGCGGTCCGCAACCCCGGGATCGCCGCACAGCGAGTACTGCCGCACGCGGCCGCTGGCCAGGTGCAGGTCGATGTGCGCACCCGGATACCACTGCGGCAACCTTCCGCCGTCCGCGGCGGCCAGGGTCAGCGCGATGACGTCCTGATCGTGGGCCACCACTTCCCGGCCCGTCACCGTCAACTCGATGGTGCGGTCCAATTCGGGTGGTGGACTGGACCGTCGGACCCACCTGCCGACCGTCCAGATGGTGGCGATCGCGGCGCCGGCGGCGCCGAGCATCGGATCGTGCCGGAACCGGCCCGACATGCTCGGTGGGAGCCGGCGGTAGCGCGCAAGCAGACCCGGCATACCGGCGCCCGTCACAGGTGGGCGGCCCGCGCCGCGGGCGAGCTCGCCAGGTAGGCGACCGCCTGGGCCGTCGACCCCATCTCCTCGGGGGAGAAGCCGGGCCGACAGTAGGCCAAGGTATTGGAGCCGAACATCCGGGAGAACTTCGGCAGCAGACCCAGCTTCGAATCACGCATGCGCATCTTGTTCATCCGCCACCAGCCGATGTCGAGCGTGGGGTCGCTCTTGACCATCGCCCAGCAGCCGCGCTGGAAGAACAGGTACACCGCGGTGGCGGCGATCGACATCGCCCGCACCCGGCTGAAATAGCTGTCCTGGAAGTACACCGCCACATCGTGGGCGACGCTGCGGTGCTCGACCTCCTCGGCGCCGTGCCAGCGGAACAGGTCGGTCATCGTCGGGTCGGCGTCGTGGTCCTCCCAGGTGCAGTTCAGCACGAAGTCGCCCAGCACCGCCGTGTAGTGCTCGATCGCGGCGATGAGCCACAGCCGGTCACACAGGTTGGCCAGCCTGCGGCGCGGATCGGGGGAGTCCGACGGGGCCAGCGTCTTGGTGAACACGTGCTCCACCAGGGACAGCACCGGCTGATAATCCACCCCGTGGTTGGTCAGGAAATCGTCGAGCACCTGATCGTGGGTCTCGGCGTGGGTGGCCTCCTGGCCGATGAAGCCGCGCATGTCGTCGGCGAGCTTGGGATCGCGCACGTACGGCAGCGCTTCGTTGAACGTCGCGACGAACCAGTGCTCGGCCACCGGCAGGACCACGTTGAACAGGTTCACCATCGACGAGGCCACCGGATGGCCGGGGATCCAGTGCAACGGGATGTCGTCGAGATCGAAGTGCACCTTCCTGGCCTGGATCTGTACCGGGCCGGGGTCGATCTCATGGTCAAACCGCAACGGACGCAACATCGAGAGCCTCCCTGGGATGAGTGGACTCTCAGCAGTGTACGGATTTAGGTGGGAACGGCGGTACCGGGTGGCCCGTTTCGGGCCGGTCTTCGGATCAGGCCGGCGGCGGCGTGCCGGCGCCAGGTGCGCCGGCGATCGGGACCACTGGCGTCGGCGTCACCGTGGTCACCCCGTTGCTGCCGACCCTCGGGCCGCCGGGAACGGCCGCTTCGGCACCCTGCTCGGCGGCGGCTTCGCTGCAGTCCAGCATCAGGATCATCTTGCCGCTGGAGTTGACCTTCTGAGAATCCACCAGGCACTCGGCCTGCGGCAGGGCGCTACCGAACGAGCCGCCGAAGGTGGCTTTGATGCCTTGGCTCTTCAGGATCGCCAGCGCCTTCATGTAGGGCTCCCCGACGACGTTGACCGAGGCTGCGCTCGGCTGCGAAGTGGCGGTACCTGCGGCCAACATGGCGATCGAACCGGCGGCAAGCAGGCCACCGCCGAGCGCAACAAGTTTCTTCACGTGAACTCCGTCAGTCGGGTGCGGTTGCGAACATATCGCAGCAGTGACGAATGTGAAACCGGAGAAGACGTCCCCCGCGTTACATGCCGGTCCGATCCGGGTGGCCGGTGATCGTCGCCATCACGTCGCACAACGCCGCCGCCCGCGGGTCCACGAACACGTCCTCGACGAGTAGGCGCCGGCCATCCGGACCGGCCAGCGGGATCCGCCAGTTCGGGTATTCGTCGGTGGTGCCGGGCTGATTCTGGGTGCGCATGTCGCCGACCGCGTCGGCCAGTGACAGCGCCAGCAGTCTCGAGGGGGTGCGGCCCAGATAGCGGTAGAGCGCCGTCACCACCTCATCGGTATCCGCATCGGCTCCCAGCAGCCCGACCCGGCGCAACTCGTCGAGCCAGGCCGCCTGGGCGGCACGGTCGGCGGCCAGCTCCTCGTCCACCGGTCGGGTGAGCAACCCCAGCTCCTCCCGCAGCCGTACGTGCTCGCCGGCGAGATAGCCGGGTGTCGGCGGCAGGTCGTGCGTGGTCACCGACGACAGGCAGGACTCGCGCCACCGTTCGGCCGGCAGCGGCCCACCGGACTCGTCGGACTCGAACCACAGGATCGAGGTGCCGAACAGGCCCCGCTCGCGTAGGTAGTCGCGCACCCACGGCTCGACCGTGCCGAGATCCTCGCCGACCACGAGGGCGCCGGCCCGGTGCGCCTCGAGCGCGATGATGCCGATCATCGCGTCATGGTCGTAGCGCACATAGGTGCCCTCGGTGGGTGCGGCCCCCTTCGGGATCCACCACAGCCGGAACATCCCGATGATGTGGTCGATGCGCACCCCGCCGGAATGCCGCAGCGCCATGTTGACCACGGCCCGGAACGGTTCGTAGGCCTGCTCCACGAGACGGTCCGGCCGCCACGGCGGCTGCGACCAGTCCTGGCCGAGCTGATTGAACTCGTCCGGCGGTGCGCCCGCGGTGACGCCGAGCGCCAGCACATCCTGCAGCGCCCAGGCGTCGGCACCGTCGGGGTCCACGCCGACCGCCAGGTCGCTCATGACGCCCAGCTCCATGCCCGCCTGTACGGCGGTGGCCTGGGCGACGGTGAGTTGCTCGTCGAGCAACCACTGCAACCACCGGTGGAAGTCGACCGCGTGGGGGTTGGCCGCCGCGAACGCCGCCACCTCGGGGTTCGCCGGATGCTGCAGCGCGTGCGGCCAGCCGTGCCAATCGGCGCCGTACTGTTCGGCCAGCGCGCACCAGATCGCGAAATCGTCGAGGCTGCGACCCTGCCGGGCCCGGTAGGCGGCGTATGCCACCTCGCGTCCGGCCGAGCGCTCGACCCGATACACCTGCTCGAGCGCGGCGCACTTGGCCTGCCACGCCGCGTCGCGGTCAATCGTCGGGCTGCGGTCGGCGCGCTTGTTGAGCGCAGCACGCAGCCCGCGCAGTCGGCCACGGTGGCGGACCGAGGCGAACTCCGGGACGGCTTCCACCCGCAGGTAGAGCGGATTGCCGAAGCGCCGGGAGGTGGGCAGATACGGCGAGGGCTCCATCGGCGCGGTCGGCGCGGCCGCATGCAGCGGATTGACCAGGATGAAGTCGGCGCCGTGCTCGGCGGCCGACCACACCGCCAGATCGGTCAGGTCGGTGAGATCGCCTGTACCCCAGGAATTTTGCGATCGAACGCTGTAGAGCTGGGCGGCCAGACCCCACGCCCGCCGCCGTCCCAGCCGGGCCGGCAGATCCAGCGTGGCGGGGGAGATCACCACCGGGGTCTCGGTGAAATGCTCGCCGAGCCGCAGCCGGTGATAGCCCAGCGGCAGGTCCGCAGGCAGCTCGAACGTGGCCTCACCGATCAACCGGTCCCCGAGGTCGTACGGCGGACGGTTGTTCTCCAGCTGCCGCAGACCGCCGCGTTCGGTGCCGTCCTCGAGGAGCAGCGTCAGCTCGACCGGATCGCCATGGGTGACGTGCACCCAGAAACTCGACGCCACGCCCGCCCGGCCCAGCACGATGGGCGGCAGGCGGCGTTGCCAGTACTCCCGGTCGTGGGCTTCCAGTGCGGCGGCCCGCTCCTGCTCGGTGCCGGCCGGTACGCCGAGGGCTGCCAGCACGGCCACCAGCGTCGACTCCGCGACAGCGGTGCGCAGGCCGGTCCAGTCGTCGAACTCTGCGGCCACGCCGTAGCGGCGGGCCAACTCCAGCAGGGCCGATGACGGTGGGGTCATGACACCAATCTTGGTGCCCAGAGCGCGATCGTGTCAGTCGACATCGCGGGCCAGCAGGTCCTCCCAGGTGTCCCGGCGCACCACGAGGCGAGCAGTTCCGTTGTGCGCGAACACAACCGGAACGCGACGAGCCCCGTTGTACTGATTCGACATGGTGTAGCAGTAGGCCCCGGTGACCGGTACCGCCAGCAGGTCACCGACCTTGGGTTCACGCAGTGCCACTGCATCGATGAGTTGATCGCCGGATTCGCAGTGCCTGCCGACGACGCTGACCGTCTCGCCGCCGCCGACGCGGTTCGCGATGGTCGCCTCGAACCGCTGCGCGGTCAGCGACACCTCCAAGTTGTCACCCATCCCGCCGTCCACCGCGACATGGGTGATCACCCCGCGCTTGACGGTGGTGACGCGGTACAGGGTGCAGGCGGTGGTCGCGACCATGCTGCGACCCGGTTCGACGATGATGCGGCTGTCCGGGGGCAATAGCGCGCGGGCCTGGGCCACCATCGCCTCGGCGTAGTCATCCAGACTCGGCGGGTGTTCGTCATACGTGTAACGCACCCCGAGGCCGCCGCCGAGGTCGTACACGTCGAACGTGCCCAGCGCGGCGATCGGCGCCACCGCGGCGGCCAGCTGTTCGACGTTGAGCAGCTGTGATCCGACATGGGTGTGCACGCCGTCCAGGCGTAGCCGCGGGCTGGCCTCGATGCGGGCGATCGCCGCCCGGGCGTCATCGGGCATCAGGCCGAACTTCGACCCCGCGTGTCCGGTGGCCTGCGAGGCGTGCGTGGCAGCATCGACGCCCGGAATCACCCGAACCAGACATGGTTGCTGGTGGCCGGCGGGCACGATCCGCTCCAGCCGGTCGATGTCGTCGAAGTTATCGACCACGATCAGACCGACGCCGCGGCCGACGGCCAGGGTCAGCTCTTCGTCGGTCTTGGCGTTGCCGTGCAGCACCAGCCGGGCCGGATCGGCACCGGCCTTGAGCGCGGACAGGATCTCACCGCCGCCCGCGACATCGAGGTGCAGGCCTTCGGCCGCCATCACGCGTTGAACGGCGGTGCACGGGAAGGACTTCGACGCGAACGCGACATCGCTGCGCGGCCAGCGCTCGCGGAACGCGGCGAGGTAGTCGGCGGCCCGCTGCCGCAAGGCGCCCTCGTCCACCACGATCGCCGGAGTGCCGAATTGCTCGGCGATGTCGTCCAGTCGGCAGCCGCCGACCATCAGGGTGCCATCGGAGTCCTGTTGTGTCCCCGGTGGAAACAGGCCGATCAGATCGTCGGCGGCGGTGTCGCTGATCGTCACCGGCTCAGCGTGCCACTGGCCTGGCGATCGTGAGTGCTGTTAGCGTGTCTGTAACGATCCTTACAGAGGTAGGTTCAGGTGACTGCATCCACCAGGCGACAACAGCAGGGCGCGGATTCCCGGGAGCAGATCCTCGACGCCACCGAACGACTCATCGCCACCCGCGGCTACGCCGCCACCTCGATCAGCGACATCCGCAAGGCCTGCGGCCTCCCAGCCAGCTCGATCTACTGGCATTTCGGGTCCAAGGACGGCGTGCTCGCCGCTGTGATGGAACGCGGAGCCGACCGATTCTTCGCGGCCATCCCCAGCCGCGGGACCATCGACGAGCAACTGACGGTGCTGGCGGACCTGCAGTCACAGCGCCCCGAGTTTCTCCGCATCCTCTACCTGCTGTCGCTGGAACGCAGCGACGATCCGACGGTGACCGCGGTGGTGCGCCGGGTGCGGGACACCGCGATCTCCCGGTTCGCCGCCGCCGTGCGCGCCCAGTTGCCCGCCGAGGTGCCGCCACGCCGCGCGGAGCACGTGGTGGCCGAACTGACCGCATTCGCTGTCGCACAGTCCGACGGTGTGTTCTTCGCCGGTCACCTCGAGCCCGACGACACCGATTTCCCCCGCATGTACCAGCGGCTGTGGCAGGCCGTCACCGCCCTCATCCCGATACTCCTGGAGGAAAAGTGACCGGTAGAACCGCGATCATCACCGGCGCGAACACCGGGCTGGGATTCGAATGTGCCCGCGCACTCCTGGAATCCGATGCGGGGTGGCACGTGGTGCTGGCAGTACGCGATATCGCCCGGGGCGCCGACGCGGCAGCACGGCTCGCCCGCCCCGGATGCACCACGGTCGCCGAACTGGACCTGGCGTCGTTGCGGTCGGTGCGCGACTTCGCCGACACCGTGCCGCGGCTGGACATTCCTCCAGTGACGGCCGTGGTGTGCAATGCCGGCCTGCAGCTCGTCGCGGGCACCCGGACCACGGCGGACGGTTACGAGATGACCTGGGGGGTCAACCATCTCGGACACTTCGCCCTGGTGCGGCAGATACTCGACACCTTGACGGCCCCGGCACGGATCGTGGTGGTCAGCAGCGGCACCCACGACCCGGACAAGTTCACGGGTATGCCCGCACCGCAATACAACTCGGCCGAAACCCTGCTGCACCCGCCGGCGGACGGGCTGACGGGGGAAGAGGGCAGGCGACGCTACACCACCTCCAAGCTGTGCAACATGCTCTTCAGCTATGAGTTGGACCGGCGACTCGGCCACGGCGACCGCGGAATCACGGTCAACGCGTTCGACCCGGGCCTGATGCCGGGTTCGGGGCTGGCCAGGGACTACGGGAGCGTCCAGCGGCTGGCCTGGCGTCTGCTGCTGCCCGCCCTGCGACTGCTGCCCAATGTGAACAGCACCAGACGGTCGGGAATCAACCTCGCCGCGCTCGTCGCCGACCCCGCCCTCGCGGGTGTCACCGGGGCGTACTTCGAGGGTGCCCGTCGGATCCGGTCCTCGCGCGATTCGTACGACGAGGCCAAGGCCTGCGACCTGTGGCAGGTCAGCGAGCGGTTGGTGGCGGCGGTCGGCTAGCGCTCACGGACCGCAGTAGTGTCGCCTCAGTGGCACCCGTATCGGTCTCGGCGCAACGCGACGGCGTCACGCTGCGCCGAGCCCGGATCGCGGTCGGCGCGCTGTTCCTGACCAACGGAGCGATCTTCGCCAATCTGCTGCCGCGCTATCCGGAGATCAAGACCGATCTACACCTGAGCAACGCGGTGTACGGCGCCGCCGTCGCCGCGTTCTCCGGCGGCGCACTGGTCGCGGGACTGACCGCGGCGACGCTGATTCGACGGTTCCGCAGCGCCTGCGTGGCGGTTATCGGCACCGTGGCGCTGGCCGCGTTCGTCGTCGCCGCCGGTGTCGCGGGCACGCCGCTGCTGTTCGCCGCGGCCCTGTTCCTGGCCGGGGCGTGCGACTCCGTCGTCGACGTCGCACAGAACGCACACGGACTGCGGGTGCAACGCGCAGTCGGCCGGTCCATCATCAACTCACTGCACGCGGTGTGGGCCGCGGGCGCCATCCTCGGCGGGCTCACCGGCGCCGGGACGATCGCCCTCGGCATCCCGCGCGGCATCCATCTGACGGCGGTGGCCGTGTTGTTGAGCGCGGTGGCGCTGATCGCCTACCGCTACCTGCTGCCCGGCCCCGACCACGACGACCATCCGGCCGCGCACGCCGCGGCGCGGACCAGAGCCGGACCGCGGGTGTATCTGATCCTGCTGGCCCTGGTGCTGATCGCGATCGCGGGCGCCACGGTCGAGGACGCCGGAAGTTCCTGGGCCACCCTGTATCTGCGCGACTGGCTGCATGCGCCGCCGGCGCTGGCGGTCTTCGGGTACATCGCACTGGTCGGGTTCATGTTCGTCGGCCGGCTGACCGGCGACCGGCTGGTCGACCGGTTCGGCGAGGCCGCGGTGGCGCGCGCGGGCGGGTTGATCGCCGCCGCCGGGATGGGGACCGCGCTGGCGTTCCCGACCGTCACGACCACGATCGCCGGGTTCGCGCTGGCCGGCCTCGGGGTGGCCACCCTCGTACCCGCCGCCATGCATGCCGCCGACCAGTTGCCCGGGCTGCGGCCCGGCACCGGTCTGACCGTGGTCACCTGGCTCATGCGGGTCGGCTTCTTCGGGGCGCCGCTGCTGGTCGGATTCGTCGCGGATGCCGCCGGGTTGCGGGCCGGTCTGCTGGCCGTGCCGGTTGCCGGGGTGGTGGCCGTCCTGCTGGCCGGGGTGCTGCCGGGGAAGGGGTCAGTGCGTGGGCCCGACCCCGGCGAGCTCGATGGTGAACACCCCCGACACGATCAACGCGATGCCGAGCATCATCACCGGGGTCAGCGGCTCCTTGAACAGGAACCTGGCGATGACCGCGACCAGGGCGACCCCGCACGCGGTCCAGATGCCGTAGGCGATGCCCACCGGCACACCCAATGACAGCGCCAGCCACAGCAGATAGAACGACATCACGTACCCGGCGACCACCGGGGCGATCCAGGCCTTGCGACGGAATCCGTCCGAGGCCCGCAGCGCGAGCGTGGCGAACACCTCGACCAGGATGGCCCCGGTCAACGCCAGCCACATCATGATTCGGCCTGCCGAGGATGCGAACCGAGTTCGACCAGCAGCACGCCGGCGATGATCAGACCGATGCCGGCCACGATCGGCCAGGTGAACGGATCGCCGAACAGCACCGCGGCCAGCACGGCCGTCGCGGCGGTACCCAGCGCACCCCAGATGCCGTACGCCACGCCGACGGGCATTCCGGCCCGCAGCACCAGGGTCAACAGCACGAACGCGGCCAGATAGCCGGTCACCACGAGCACCAGCCATGCCGAGTGGTCCTGGGACGCGCGCAACGACAGCGTGGCGCTGACTTCGGTGGCGACGGCCGCGATCAACAACGCCCAGGTCCGCACCCGACCAACTTATCCGATCACAACACCAGCCCCAGCCGCGGCGGGCGGGTGCCGTGCAGCGTGTGGTTGCCCAGGTGCACGTACTTCCAGTGGGCCGGATCGTGCAGCGAGTGGGTGCGCACGTTGCGCCAGTGCCGGTCGAGGTTCGTCGCCGAGTCGGTCCCCGAGGTACCGGTCAATTCGAAGATGGTACTGGCTATTTCGACCGCGTACTCCTGGGCCAGCGCCTTGGCCCCGGCAACTTGCAGTGACGCGCGAGCCGCCGTGTCGCGGGACAGCTCGGCCTCGGCCAGCCCCTCGTCGACCACCGCGGTGCCGTGGGCCAGCAGGGCCTCCAGCGCGTACAGCCGGGCGGTGAGCTCACCGAACCGGCGCACCACGTGCGGTTCCTCGTCGGCGCGGGCCACCCCGGCCAGTACCGCCTCCTTCCACGGCCGCGACCGGGTGCGGACGAACTCGGCGCCGTCCTCGAGCGCGGCGCGGGCGATAGCGATGTCGACCGCGGCGTGCAGGGCCTGGTCGTAGGCGCCGAGCACGCTGGGCGGACCGGCGACGGGATCCGGTGCGGCGCCCTCCTCGATCACCAGCTCACCGTCGACGACGACGTCGGTCAGTCGCACCTCTCCGCTGGCGGTACCGCGCTGGCCGAACGCCGACCACTGCTCCAGATCCAGCGTGACGCCGGCCTGGTCCGGCCGGACGAACACCGTCGCCGTCTCGCCGTCCCGGCCGGCGATGACGGCGGCCACCGCGATCCACTTCGCGCCGAGCGCACCGGTCGCGTAGTACTTCGTGCCGTTGAGCACCCACGTTCCGTCACCCCGCGGGGTGACGGTGGTGTGCCGGTCCAACCCGGTCGGGGTGCCGCGTTCGGCGGAGGCATTACCCAGCTGCGCACCGGCCAGGATGTCCGCGTAGATGCGCGGCGCCGGCTGCTGCCGGCCGAGACCCGAAATCGCCTGCCCGATCACGAAATGCGACAGCAGGAGCTGGCCGACGGCGCTGTCGCCGCGGGACAGCCGGCGCAACACCTCGACCTTGACCGCCGCCGACAGACCCGGCCCGCCGTGCTCGGCCGGCACCACGACGCTCAGCAGGCCCGATTCGGCGACCTGCCGTAACTGAGGCAGCAGCGACGCCCCGGAGCGCTCACGCTCGGCACTGCCCGCGGCCAGTTCGGCGGCCAGGGCGTCGACGGCGGCCAGGGCTTGCTCTGCGGTGCCGAGGACTGGGGGAGCGGTGATCGGATCGATGTCGGTGAGGGTCATGGCGGCCGACGCTACGAGGGGTTCGGCGCCGGGCCGAGGTTTGTAACCAGCCGGAATATTTTCCGGGCCCGCCGAGCGGATGAGTACCGTGGGGGAGTTCGCCAGATTCACCGAGGAGCCCGCATGCCCGACCCGAACCGCGCCGGTGGGCCCGTCGTCGACACCGGGTACGGTCCCGTCCGCGGTTCCGACGACGGAACCGTCAAGCGGTGGCTGGGTATTCGCTACGCCGCCGCCCCGGTCGGTGAGTTGCGGTGGCGGGCACCGCAACCGCCCGCGCGTCAGCGGCAGATTGTCGACGCGACCGCAGCCGGGCCGGTATGCCCACAGATCACCGATCCGAGGCTGCCGCTCGACCTCGGCGGCCGCCAGGGCGAGGACAGCCTGGTGCTCAACGTATGGGCACCCAGCGGAACCGAAGCCGCCGCCGGCAAACCGGTGATGGTGTGGGTGCACGGCGGGGCCTACGTCCTGGGCTCGGGCAGCCAGCCGCTGTACGACGGATCGGTGCTGGCCGCCGAAGGCGACGCCGTGGTGGTCACGCTCAACTACCGGCTCGGCCCCTTCGGCTTCCTGGACCTGTCCCAGTTCAACGGACAGCCCGGCGCGAAGGGACTGCGTTTCGACACCAACCTCGGCCTGCGGGATGTGCTGCTCGCACTCCACTGGGTCCGCGACAACATCGCCGCCTTCGGTGGAGACCCACACCGGGTGACCCTGTTCGGCGAATCGGCCGGCGGTGGGATCATCACCACCCTGCTGGCCAGCCCGGCCGCCGAGGGCCTGTTCAGCGCGGCGATCGCGCAGAGTTCACCGGCGACATCGGTGTACGACGCCGAACGATCCCGGGCGGTGGCCGGTCAGTTCCTCGAGCGGCTCGGCGTCTCGGACGACGAAATCGGGCGATTGTCCGAGGCTCCCGTGCCCAGCATCCTGTCCGCGGCCAAAGACGTGTTCGATGCGGTCCCGACACAGAGCCCGGGCCTGCTGGCCTTCGCGCCCATCGTCGACGGCGACCTGGTTCCCGACTACCCGGTGGCGGCGGCCAGGGCGGGTCGCACGCACCCGGTACCGCTGCTGATCGGCACCAACGAGCACGAGGCCACGGTGTTCCGCTGGATGAAGTCACCGCTCATGCCGATCACCCCCGGTGCACTGCGGTCGATGTTCGCCGCAATCGTCGCCGAACAACCCGGCTTGCAACTGCCGACCGAAGCCCAGATCACCTCGGCCTACTCGGGTTTGCGGCCCAAGGCCATCGGATTGGGCATGGCGCGTGACATCGGGTTCCGCATGCCCACGCTGTGGTTCGCCGAGGGACACAGTGCCGTCGCCCCGGTGTACCTGTACCGCTTCGACTTCACCACCCCGATGCTGCGCCTGCTGCGGCTCGGCGCCGCCCACGCCACCGAGTTGCCGTACGTCTGGGGCAATCTGGTTGCCGGCCCGAAAGATCCGACGTTCAAGCTGGGCGGGCTCAAGCACGGACGCGCGGTGTCGCAGCGGGTGCGTCGCCGATGGGTCAACTTCGCCGCCACCGGGCAACCGGCGGGCGCTGCCGGGGAGCCGGTGTGGCGGCCGTATCGTCGCGAGGACCGAGCCGTCCTGGTGATCGACAAGCAGGACAAGACCGTCGCCGACCTGGACCGCGATCTGCACGCGACCTGGGGGAGCCAGGTCCTCAATTTCCGCTGAAGACCGATCCGCCGAGATGAGAACACTGACATGGACATGATCAGATCCGTTCTGGACTTCCTGCCTCCGCCGATGCGGGACCCGGTGTTCTTCGCGATCCCGTTCTTCCTGGTGCTGCTGACCGTGGAGTGGGTGGCGGCCCGCCGCCTGGAGCACCTCGAATCCGACCGGGCGCCCGCCGGGGCGTTCCACACGCGCGACGCGTGGACGAGCATCTCGATGGGGCTGGTGTCGATCCTCACGACCGCCGGGTGGAAGTTGCTGGCGCTGTTGGGTTATGCGGCCATATACGCCTATCTGGCACCGTGGCACCTGCCGGGAAACCGGTGGTACACCTGGGTGATCGCGATCGTCGGGGTGGACCTGCTGTTCTACGCGTACCACCGGGTGGCCCACCGGGTGCGGTTGATCTGGGCGACGCACCAGGCCCATCACTCC
This sequence comes from Mycolicibacterium porcinum, assembly GCA_001942045.1. Taxonomy (GTDB): domain Bacteria; phylum Actinomycetota; class Actinomycetes; order Mycobacteriales; family Mycobacteriaceae; genus Mycobacterium; species Mycobacterium porcinum_A. Next base: position 46,456 of record MSTD01000030.1, on the reverse strand, counting down.
AGCGAGTATTACAACTTCGCCACCGCACTACGGCAGAAGTGGAACAACAGCGGCGAGATCCTGGCCTGGATACCGTTGCCGCTGCTCGGCATCCCGCCGTGGCTCGTGTTCGCCAGCTTCTCGCTGAATCTGGTCTATCAATTCTGGGTGCACACCGAGCGGGTCGGAAAGCTCTGGCGGCCAATCGAATTCATCTTCAACACGCCCTCGCATCATCGCGTACACCACGGACGCGACCAGCTGTACCTGGACCGCAACTACGGGGGCATCCTGATCATCTGGGACCGGATGTTCGGCACATTCCAACCGGAGGTGTTCCGGCCGCACTACGGGCTGACCAAGCCGGTGGGCACGTTCAACATCTGGAAGCTGCAGACCCACGAATACGTGGCGATCGCCCGCGACGTACGGCGGGCCGGCCGGCTGCGGGACCGGCTGGGCTACGTGTTCGGCCCGCCCGGCTGGCAGCCTGCCGAGGCCTCCGAACCCCAGCCGGTCGGATAACGCGCCGGCCCGCCACGACCTGGCCCGGCGACCCGGCCCGCGGGCGCCCGTGGTCGCACCGAGCGCCACAACCATTGGCCGACATGACAATTGACGTCAGTCACGATTCGAGATCTGCATCGATGCGCGACACGCCGCGGTGTCGCGATCCGGGCTGATCCGCGTCGAAAAACCCGGTGTTCCCGAGTGTTTGTGTGACGTTTGAATTCGGGCCGAGCCGAATAGCACCAAAGCAAACCTCAAATCAGTAAGGTCAACTGAACCGGGTGGACAACCCGGGATGACGGTCCAGAAAGGGGCAATGCGTGGGAGACACACTGACCGAAGGACAGAAGCTGGAGAAGGGGGGGTCGCTCACCTCCAACAACGGCGCGTACACGCTGACGTTGCAGGACGACGGCAACCTCGTGTTGTACGCACGCGACGAAGCGGTCTGGTCGACTTCCACCAACGGCCAGGACGTGCAGCGGGCGGAGGTACAGACCGACGGTAACTTCGTGCTGTACACCTCCGAGAAGCCGGTCTGGCACACCGACACCAAGGGCAAGAAGGACGTCAAGCTGGTTCTCCAGGACGACCGCAACCTGGTGCTGTACGCCGCCGACGGGCCCGCCTGGTCGTCGAAGACCGAGACCTCCGAGCCGCCGCCACCGGCCCCCGAGGCCGCCGCGCCCGAGCCCGAGGTGGCACCTGCCGCTGTGGAAGAGCCCGCACCGGCCCCCGAGGCCGCACCCGAGCCGGCCGCGCCGCCGCCACCCCCGCCGGCACCCGAGCCGCGGACCTACACCGTGGTTTCCGGTGACACCCTGTGGGCGATCGCCGAGCGGTTCTACGGCGACGGCAACAGGTACCAGCAGATCGCCGATGCCAGCGGCATCGCCAACCCTGACCTGATTCACCCGGGCCAGGTCTTGACGATTCCCTGACCTGTGAACAGACGCGCGGCCCGGACCCATTCGGTCCGGGCCGTCGTCGTTTTCGGCAGGTCGTTACGGGTACCCCCGGTAACGAAGTTGCCGCCGCGCCGATATTGATGTCGGTAGGGTGACGTTCACCACGTCCGAAAACGAGGGAGGCCGGCCGTGAACAGTTGGCTTGGTGGGGTGATGCGGGCGATGGCGGGGGTTCCGGTGGCTGGGCTGCTGGTGTGTCCGGTACCCACGGCCGCGGCGGCAGGTTCGCTGGTGTACCCCGGGATGGAGATCCGCCAGGGCACCAATCTGTGCACCCTGGGCTTCGTGGATGCGGCCAGCCGGGTCGGATTCACCGCAGGGCATTGCCGCGGAGGTGGGCCGGTGAACGACCGGGACGGCAATTTCATCGGGCACATGGGTGCTTTCCGCGACAACACACCCGACGGTGCCACGGTCGACACCAATCACATGATCTCCGACTGGGAGACCATCCAGCTGGCCGGCGATGTCGTGGTGAACAACATCCTGCCCGGCGGTCGGGTGCTCGTGGAGGATCCCGCGGTGGTACCGACACCCGGGGCCCCGGTCTGCCACTTCGGGGTGGTGACGGGGGAGACCTGCGGCACCGTCGAGGCCGTCAACAACGGCTGGTTCACCATGGCCAACGGCGTGGTGAGCCAGAAGGGCGATTCCGGTGGTCCGGTGTACGTGGTTACGCCCGACGGTCGCGCTGCCATCGTGGGAATGTTCAACAGCACGTGGGGCAACTACCCGGCCGCCGTATCGTGGCAGAACGCCAGCGGCCAGGCCCGCAGCGAAGGCACACCGCTCGCCGGTGAGGTGTCGAACCTCGTCGGCCAGCCCTGACCGGTATCGATCGGGCGCCCGGCCGGCGTTCGCCACGACCCGACGAACCGCAGAACTAGAACACGTTCTAGCTTTCGTGCCGGTCGGGCGATATTCTCATGGCGATGCTTGATCAGACACCTGTCCAGATCGCCTGGGTTACCGCCGATCTGGATGCCACCGAACGGACGCTGACCACCCTGCTGGGTGCGCGTCGATGGGTGCGGATGCCCTCGGTCCACTTCGGCCCCGAAACCTGCAGCTTCCGTGGCGAGCCCGCCGATTTCGTGGCCGACATCTCGCTCAGCTACGCCGGCGACACCCAACTGGAACTCATCGCTCCCGTGCGCGGCGAGAGTGTCTACACCGAGTTCCTGGACCGGCACGGATCCGGCCTGCATCACATCTGCGTCGAAGCGGCTGACGAGCCCGCATTCGACGCCAAACTGCGGGACGCCGAGGCCGAGGGGGCGCCCGTTGTCTGCCAGGGCGTCATGCCGGGAGGCATGAGATTCGCCTACCTGTCGGCCGTCGCGGACGGGGTGCCGTATCTGGAGATCGCTTACATTCCGCCCGAAATCCGGGCGTTCTTCGAGTATGTGAAACAGGAGCAGCAGTGAAGGAAATCCCCGACGTCCCCGAAGTCGTAGCGGCCGCGGACGTCGAAACCTGGTCCGACGAGTTCGACGTCGTGGTGGTCGGGTTCGGCATCGCCGGAGGCTGCGCGGCGGTCAGCGCCGCGGCGCAGGGCGCCCGCGTACTGGTATTGGAGAAGGCCGCGGCGGCCGGCGGCACCACCTCGATGGCCGGCGGGCACTTCTATCTCGGCGGGGGCACCGCCGTGCAGGAGGCGACCGGGCACCCCGACACCGCCGACGAGATGTACAAGTACCTCGTCGCCGTGTCCCGTGAACCCGATCTGGACAAGATCCGCGCCTACTGCGACGGCAGCGTCGAGCACTTCAATTGGCTTGAAGCACTGGGCTTTCAGTTCGAGCGCAGCTTCTACCCGGGCAAGGTCGTCGTGCCACCGGGCACCGAGGGGCTGTCCTACACCGGCAACGAGAAGGTGTGGCCGTTCACCGAGAAGGCCAAGCCGGCTCCGCGCGGACACTCGGTGCCGGTGCCGGGCGAGTTGGGCGGCGCCGCGATGGTGATCGATCTCCTGCTGAAGCGCGCCGAGACGCTGGGCGTCACGATCCGCTACGAGGTCGGGGCCACCAACCTGATCGTCGACGGCGATCCGGAGAAGCGCACCGTCGTCGGGGTGAAATGGAAGCACTTCGGCGAAACCGGTTGTGTCAAAGCGAAATCGGTCATCATCACGGCCGGCGGATTCGCGATGAACCCCAAGATGGTCGCCGAATACACCCCGGCACTGGGTAGGAAGCGCCGCACCAAGCATCACGGGGAGGTCGAGCCCTACATCCTGGGCAACCCCAACGACGACGGCCTGGGCATCCGGATGGGTGTCGCGGCGGGCGGCGTCGCCAACGGCATGGATCAGCTGTTCATCACCGCGGCGGCCTACCCGCCGGAGATCCTGCTGACCGGCGTCATCGTCAACAACCAGGGACAGCGGTTCGTCAACGAGGACTCCTACCACTCCCGCACCTCGGCGTTCGTCCTGCAGCAGCCGGACCAACAGGCGTACCTCATCGTCGACGAGGCGCACATGGAGATGCCCGCCATGCCGCTGATCCAGTTCATCGACGGCTACGAGACAATCGCCGAAGTCGAAGAGGCACTGGGCATTCCGGCCGGCAACCTGGCGGCGACGCTGGAGCGCTACAACAAGAACGCGGCCAACGGCGAGGATCCCGACTTCCACAAGCAGCCCGAGTACGTCGCCGCGCAGGACACCGGTCCGTACGCGGCCTTCGACCTGTCGCTCGGCGTCGCTATGTACTCGGGATTCACCATGGGTGGGCTGACGGTGTCGATCGACGGCGAGGTGCTGCGGGAGGACGGCAGCGTCATCGGCGGCCTGTATGCGGCGGGTGCCTGCGCGTCGAACATCGCGCAGGACGGCATGGGATACGCCAGCGGCGTGCAACTCGGCGAAGGATCGTTCTTCGGGCGCCGCGCCGGCACGCACGCGGCGGCACGCTAGGCCGGTTCGCCGACCGGCGCGAGGTTCCAGCGACCGTCGCCGAGCAGTTCGAGGCGACGGTCGTGGAGCCGGTTGACGCTGTCGCGATGGCTGATGCTGACCACGATGCAGTCGGGTAACGCGGTGCGCAGCGTGGTGTAGAGCGCGTGCTGCTGGCCGGCGTCGAGTGCCGAGGTGGCCTCGTCCAGGAACACCGCCGACGGCTTGGCCAGCAGCACCCGGGCGAACGCGATGCGCTGTTGTTCGCCCGGGGACAGTACCTTTCCCCAATCGGCGTCTTCATCCAGCCGCGAGGTCAGATTCCCCAGGGCCACCGCGTCGAGTGCGGCCCGGATCTCGTCGTCGCCGTAGGTGCCGGTCGGTGAGGGATAGCAGGCCACCGTCCGCAGATCGCCCAGCGGGGCATAGGGGAGCTGCGACAGGAACATCACCTCGCCCTGCCCGGGATAACGCACGGTGCCGGAACCGTAGGGCCACAGCCGCGCCAGACTGCGCAACAGCGTCGTCTTCCCGGTGCCGGACGGCCCGGTGATGACGAGTGAATCGCCGGGTGCGAGTTGCATGTCGAGGTCGTGCAGAAGCAGGTCGCCGTCGGGTGACCGCACTTCGACGTCCTCGAGCTCGACCCCGCCGTTGGTACTCACCCCGGTGCCCAATCGTGGTAGCGCCCTTGCCTGTTCGTTCGCCGTGACCAGACCGTCCAAGCGGATGATCGCGGCCCGGTAGCCGGCGAACGCGTCGTACACCGAGCGGAAGAAGCTCAACGAACTCTGCACCCGGTCGAATGCGGCGGACGATTGCGTGACATCACCCAACTGAAGTTCGGCCGCGAACAGCCGGGGCGCCTGGATGATCAGGGGCAGCGGTTCGATGATCCGATTGATGGACCGGTTCCACCCGAGGAACGCCACGCTGCGGAGCACCAGCCTGCGGAAGTTCGCGATGACATTCGCGAAGAGCGCCCTCAGGGTGTCGCGCTCGGTGTGTTCGCCGCGATAGAAGCCCACCGCCTCGGCGCCGTCACGGATACGTACGAGTGCGTACCGGAACGCCGCGTTGGTGAGTGAGTTGCGGAAGGTCAACCGGATGATCGGCTTACCGATCCAGATCGCCACCACCGTCGTGATCGCCACCCACAGCAACGCGATCCAGAACAAGGCCTTCGGTATCGTCACACCCAGAATCGTCAGTGGCCCGGCGAGATTCCACAGGATCGGGGTGAACGCGACCACCGAAACGATCGCGTAGACCGATCCGAACACCAGGGTCTGCGATGTGGCGACCGTGCCGGTATTGGTTTCGGGCCCGGTGCCGGTGGTGAACACGTCGATGTCCTGCTGGATGCGCTGATCCGGATTGTCGATCGGGGTCCCGCCGAAACCGCCGATGAACCGGCCGCGATAGTAGGCCCGCTGATCCAGCCAGTCGCCGGTGAGTCGGTTGGTCAGCCAGATGCGCCACCGCACGATGAAGTACTGCATCAGGAGCAGGTCGAGCAGCGTCAGGGTGATCTCGGCCGTCACCAGCAGCACGAAGATGACGATCGACTTCCAGAATCCGGCGATGCCCGAATCGCGCACCGCCTCGTTGCCCGCCCCCGCGCCGGTGAACGCCACCTGCAGTGCCGAGAACTGATCGTTGGCGTAGTAGCTGAACAACACGTCCATGCGCACCGAGAGCATCACCGAGAACAGCAACACACACAGCAGTGCCCATACCGGAACGCTTTGGCGCCCAACGAAGTAACCACCGGTGACCCGCCAGAACTGCCGGCCCCACGTGGTGACGCGGGCCAGCACGGCCAACGACGCGACCAGCGCCACCGCGCCGATCGCCCACGCCTTGATGACCCAGACCAGCGACGCAAGGATCTCGTTGCCCCAGTCCAGCGACTGGGTGAACATCTCCATACCCCGGGAAGTTACCGGGAACTACCGCCCGATCAGGGTTGCTTGACCAGGCCGGTCGCGTCGTCTTCGATTCGGCCGAGCCGCCATTCGCCGTCACCGAGCAGCTCGAGTTCGTGGGTGTGGTGCTGTTCGACCGTGGTGCGGTGACTGACGCTGACCAGGATGGTGTCCGGCAACTCGGTGCGCACCCGCTGATACAGCATGAACTCCAGGCCTTCGTCGAGCGCCGACGTCGACTCGTCGAGGAACACCACCTTGGGTTTGACGAGCAGGATCCGGGCGAACGCGATCCGTTGTTGCTCACCGGGAGACAACACCTTGGCCCAGTCCTGGACCTCGTCGAGCCGGTTGACCAGATGTGCCAGCGCCACCTCGTCGAGGGTCCGCTTGAGCGTCTCGTCGTCGACGGCGCCTTCCTCAGCCGGGTAGGTCACCACGGCGCGCAGGTCGCCGAGTGGGACGTACGGCAACTGCGAGAGGAACATGGTCTCGTTGGGTCCGCACGGGCGGGTCAGCGTGCCCGACGTGAACGGCCACAGTTCGGCGAGGCTGCGCAGCAGCGTGGTCTTGCCGCTGCCGGACCGCCCGGTGATCACCAACGTGTCGCCCACCTGCAGGTGCAGGTCGAGCGGTTTGATGAGTTGCCTGCCGTCGGGGGTGCGGACCTCGATGTCGGTGAGTTTCACCGTGCCGTCCACACACGGCAGCGTGGTCACCTCAGGCAGTGCTCTGGCTTCTTCGTTCGCCACGACGAGCCCGTGCAGACGCATGATCGCGGCCCGATAACCGGCGAATTGGTCGTAGGCGGTACGGAAGAACGACAACCCGTCGAGCAGGCTGCGGAAGGCGCTGGCGGTCTGGTTCAGCGCGCCCAGGGTGATCTCGCCGCTGTAGAACCGCGGGAACTGCACGATGTAGGGAATGAGCTCCTGAGCCTGGTCGATCGAGTTGTTCCAGCCCTGGAACTTGATCATCCGGTTGATGTAGTTCCGGTAGTTCGACACCACCGGTGCGAACAGCTTCCGCAGCCCGGTACGTTCGGCGATCTCTCCGCGGTAGAAGGCCACCGCTTCGGAGGCGTCGCGCAGCCGCACCAGCGCATAGCGGAAGGCCGCGTTGTACTTCTCGTTGTTGAAGGCCAGCTGGATGATCGGCCGGCCGAGCCAGAACGCCACCACCGTGGCGAACAGGACGTAGATGACGCCGATCCAGAAGATCGCCCGCGGCAGGTCGATGCCGACGAGGGGCAAGGTGATTTCGCCGGACAGGTTCCACAGAATCGCGGTGAACGAAATCATCGAGGCCACCGAATAGACGGAGCCGAACAACAGGGTGTTCGTGGAGCCGGCGCTCGGACGGTTCGGCAGCGAGTCGATGCCCGCGGTGAAGGTGTCGATGTCGGCCTGGATGCGCTGGTCCGGGTTGTCGATGGTGTCATCGATGAAACGCGTGCGGTAGTAGGCCTTGCCGTCCAGCCAGTCACCGGTGAGCCGGCTGGTCAGCCAGGCCCGCCAGCGCAGCATGAACCGTTGGGCCATATAGATGTCGAGCATGATCCGGGCGATATGGATCGCTGCCAGCAGCGCGAAGACGCCCAACGACAGCCAGAAGCCGTCTTTACCGGAGACCTTCACGGCCTCGTTGCCGCTGGAGATGCCGCCGGCGATGACCTGGAAGCTGGTCATCATGTCGTTGCCCTGATAGCTGAACAGCACGGCCAGCCGCACCCCGGTGATCACCGAGAGCAGCAGAGCGGCCAGCCAGGCCCACACGATCACGCTGTCGCGCCCGGTGAAATAGCCGCTGGTGATCCGCCAGTACTGCCTACCCCAGGCGGTGAACTTGGCAATCAGCACCAGGATCACAAACGTGCACACGGCAGAGATCAGCCAGCCCTTGGCGATCCACGCCAGCGACGTCGCGAGCTCGTCGCTCCAGTCGAGCGTCGGAGTGAACATCTCCATGCGGGCAAGGTACCCCCATCAGCTGGCATGAGCCCGCCCGGACGGCTCAAGGCGTGCCTGCGCCGATCCGGTTTCCAGGACCCTCGGCGCGCCCGCGTACCGTGAACATGTGCCGAAGACGTCCAGCGCCAAACCGGGCCGTGTGAGCAGCAAGTTCTGGAAGCTACTGGGTGCCAGTACCGAGCGGAATCAGGCCCGTTCGCTCTCAGAGGTCAAGGGAGCAGCCGCCTTCGAGGACAAGGCTGCCAAACTCGACGACGAGCAGCTCACCAAGGCCGCCAAGCTGCTCGAACTGCAGGACCTGGCCGCATCGGCGGACATGCCGCAATTCCTGGCGCTGGCCCGGGAGGCCGCCGAGCGGACCACCGGCCTGCGTCCCTTTGATGTGCAGTTGCTCGCCGCGCTGCGCATGCTCGCCGGCGACGTCGTCGAGATGGCCACCGGTGAGGGCAAGACCCTGGCCGGCGCGATCGCCGCGGCCGGCTACGCGATCGGTGGCAGGCACGTGCACGTCATCACTATCAACGACTACCTGGCGCGTCGCGACGCCGAGTGGATGACCCCGCTGCTGGAGGCGCTGGGGCTCACCGTCGGCTGGATCACCGCCGATTCCACCGCCGAGCAGCGACGTGCCGCCTACGAGTGCGACATCACCTACGCCTCAGTCAACGAGATCGGCTTCGACGTGCTGCGCGACCAGCTGGTCACCGACGTGGCCGACCTGGTGTCCCCGAATCCCGACGTAGCGCTCATCGACGAGGCCGACTCGGTGCTCGTCGACGAGGCACTGGTGCCTCTGGTGCTGGCCGGCACCAGCCACCGGGAACAGCCGCGCGTCGAGATCATCCGGATGGTCGGCGACCTGATCTCGGGAACCGATTCCGACGAGAACTTCGCGACCGACGACGACAACCGCAACGTGCATCTCACCGAGGCCGGTGCCCGCAAGCTCGAAGCCCGCCTCGGCAATATCGACCTGTACTCCGAGGAGCACGTCGCCACCACGCTCACCGAGGTCAACGTCGCGTTGCACGCCCACGTGCTGCTGCAGCGCGACGTGCACTACATCGTCCGCGACGGAGCGGTCCATCTCATCAACGCGTCCCGTGGCCGCATCGCGTCGCTGCAGCGGTGGCCGGACGGCCTGCAGGCCGCGGTCGAGGCCAAGGAAGGCATCGAGACCACCGAAACCGGTGAGGTCCTCGACACCATCACGGTGCAGGCGCTGGTCAACCGCTACCCGACGGTGTGCGGCATGACCGGTACCGCGCTGGCCGCCGGCGAGCAGCTGCGCCAGTTCTACAAGCTCGGCGTTTCGCCGATCCCGCCGAACAAGCCCAACATCCGCGAGGACGAGACCGACCGGGTGTACCTCACCGAGGCCGCCAAGAACCACGCCATCGTCGAACACATCGCCGAGGTGCACGCGACCGGTCAGCCGATTCTGGTCGGCACCCACGATGTCGCCGAGTCCGAAGACCTGCACCGTCGGCTCGTCAAGGCGGGTGTACCTGCCGTGGTGCTCAACGCCAAGAATGACGCCGAGGAGGCGGCGGTGATCGCCGAGGCCGGCAAGCTGGGCTCGGTCACGGTGTCCACCCAGATGGCCGGCCGCGGCACCGACATCCGACTCGGTGGATCTGACGCGGCCGACGATTCCGAGGACAAGGAGAAGGTGGCGGAGCTCGGCGGGCTGCACGTCGTCGGCACCGGCCGCCACCACACCGAGCGCCTGGACAACCAGCTGCGCGGCCGCGCCGGGCGTCAGGGCGATCCCGGCTCGACGGTGTTCTTCTCCAGCTGGGAGGACGAGGTCGTGGCCTCCCACCTCGACGACACCAAACTTCCCACCGAAACCGACGAGGACGGCCGCGTCCTCGCGCCCAAGGCGGCGGGTCTGCTCGACCACGCGCAGCGGGTCGCCGAGGGCAGGCTGCTCGACGTGCACGCCAACACGTGGCGCTACAACCAGCTGATCGCGCAGCAGCGCGCCATCATCGTGGACCGACGCGAAACCCTCCTGCGCACCGACACCGCACGCCAAGAGCTCAAAGAGCGGTCACCCGAGCGCTACGCCAAGCTGGCCGAGGAGCTGGGGGAGGACGGCGAGGAGAAGCTGGAGAAGATCTGCCGGCTGATCATGCTCTACCACCTGGACCGCGGCTGGTGCGACCATCTGGCCTTCCTCGCCGACATCCGGGAGAGCATCCACCTCCGGGCGTTGGGCCGGCAGAACCCGCTCGACGAATTCCACCGGATGGCCGTCGACGCGTTCGCCTCGCTGGCCGCCGATGCGATCGAGGCCGCTCAGCAGACCTTCGACACGGCCGACAAGATCGAGGACGAACCGGGCATCGACCTGTCCAAACTCGCGCGGCCGACGTCGACGTGGACGTACATGGTTCATGACAACCCGCTCAACGACGACACCATGTCGGCGCTGAGCCTGCCGGGTGTGTTCCGCTAGGTTTTAGGGCATGGACCACGCGCCTGCTCCCGAGGGCAGGAGCGCTACGAGTCGGGACGCCCCACCCGGGTCGGATCGGGTGCTGACCGTGCCCAACGCGCTCAGTGTGCTGCGCCTGGTGCTGGTGCCGGTGTTCCTGTGGCTGCTGTTCGGTGCGCACGCCAACGGCTGGGCGGTCGCGGTCCTGATGTTCAGCGGCTTCTCCGACTGGGCCGACGGCAAGATCGCCCGCCTGGTCGACAACCAGTCCTCACGGCTCGGCGAACTGCTCGATCCGCTCGTCGACCGCATCTACATGGTCACCGTCCCGGTCGCCTTGGCGCTGTACGGCGTGGTGCCGTGGTGGCTGGTGCTGACCCTGCTGGGGCGCGACGCGGTGCTCGCCGCCACGCTGCCGCTGCTGCGTCGCCGGGGCCTGACCGCGCTGCCGGTGACGTACCTGGGCAAGGCCGCCACCTTCGCGCTGATGTCGGGCTTCCCGTGGGTGCTGCTCGGCCAGTGGGACGCGACGTGGAGCCGCGTGGCCCTGGCCTGCGGTTGGGCCTTCCTGCTGTGGGGTGTGGCGTTGTACCTGTGGTCGGCGGTGCTCTACCTGATCCAGGTGACGATGGTGGTGCGACGACTCCCCGTCCGATCATGAGCACCCTGGGCGGATTCGAGTCGGGCGCGGGACTCAACGACCACGAGGCCAACGCCCCCAAGCGCATTCCGCTGCCGTCGCTCCTGCGCTCGTTGCTCTCGGAGCATCTGGACCCTGGCTATGCCGCGGCCGCCGCGGCCCGGGAGTCCGGTGAGCGGCCGCGCCGGCGGGTGACCGACATCGCGTGGCTGCTGGTCGGCGCGGGTGTGATTGCCACGGTATTCGCTGTCGCCGCCGGTCAGGCGCAGACGGCGGCCCCGGCCGCCCGGGAAGCCCAGCACACGCTGGCCGGGCGGGTTCGTGCGGCCCAGATCGGCGCCGACCGGGCCAGCGCCGAGCGCGACGCCCTGGTCGACCAGCTGGACGCCGAGCGGCGCAGCAGGCTCGGCATGGACGAGAACGGCCAGCAGCTGCTCGGCAGTCTGGACACCGCCAACATCGAGGCCGCCGCCATTCCGATGATCGGTCCCGGGCTGACCGTCACCGTCACCGATCCCGGGCTGTCCAAGGATCTCAGTGACGTCTCCAAACAGCGGGTCGCCGGGGGACAGCAGATCATCCTCGACCGGGACCTGCAGCTGGTGGTGAACTCGCTGTGGGCCAGTGGGGCAGAGGCGGTTTCGGTGGGCGGCGTGCGGGTCGGTGCCGGTGTCACGATCCGCCAGGCCGGTGGCGGGATTCTGGTCGACAACCAGCCGATCACGAGTCCGTATGCCATTGTGGCCATCGGACCGCCGAAGGGGATGGCCGATACTTTCGATCGCACTCCGGGTCTGCAGCGGCTGCGGCTGCTGGAGACTTCCTACGGGGTCGGGGTGAACGTGAGTTCGGGAGACGGTCTGACCGTGCCCGCGGTATCGGTACGGGATGTCAACTTCGCCAAACAGATTGGATAGGCCTGACGTGCACAGGATTGACCGTTAGATGATCGGGATCGTCGCACTGGTCGTCGGGATCGTCCTCGGATTGGTGTTCCATCCGAGCGTTCCCGACTTCGTCGAGCCGTACCTTCCGATCGCCGTGGTGGCCGCACTGGATGCGGTTTTCGGTGGGTTGCGGGCCTATCTGGAGCGGATATTCGACGCCAAGGTGTTCGTGGTGTCGTTCGTGTTCAACGTGTTGGTGGCGGCGCTGATCGTGTATGTCGGCGATCAGCTGGGCGTCGGTACCCAGTTGTCGACGGCGATCATCGTGGTCCTCGGTATCCGGATCTTCGGTAATGCCGCCGCATTGCGACGCAGGTTGTTCGGCGCCTGACATGAGCGAATCCGAGTCCGAACCCACCGCCGAACCGGCTGAGCCGGATGCGCCGGCCGGCGCCGCCGAGCCGGACCAGCCCGAAGCCCCGCCGGAATCTCGGTCGGAATCTCAGCCTGAGGCCCGGCCCGAGGCTGCGCCGGAGCACAAGCCCGAACATCATGCCGAGCACCACGGCCGCCATGAGATGCCCGAGGACGTCTCGCCGCGCCGGTTCCGGAACCTGCGGATCGTGCGCCGCAGCCGCTCGCAGCTCGTGTTCGGCGGTCTGGGGGTGCTGCTGTGCATTCTGCTGGGCATGGCGATCGTCACCCAGGTTCGCCAGAACGAGTCAGGGGATTCGCTGGAGACCGCGCGGCCGGCGGATCTGTTGGTGCTGCTCGACTCCCTGCAGCAACGTGAGGGCTCGCTGAACACCGAGGTGTCCGATCTGCAACGGACCCTGCAGCAGCTGCAGGCCTCGGGCAGCAGTGACCAGGCGGCGATCGAGAATGCCCAGGCCCGGCTGGAGGCGCTGTCGATCCAGATCGGGACGGTGGCCGCGACCGGTCCCGGAGTGACGCTCACCATAGAGGACAACGCCCCCGGGGTGCCTGCGGAGACGATGCTCGATGTGATCAACGAGCTGCGGGCGGCCGGCGCCGAGGCCATCGAGATCCGAGGCGGTGATCAGCAAACCGCGGTCCGCGTCGGTCTCGACACCTGGATCATCGGCCCGCCCGGTGAGCTCAAGGTCGACGACGCGACCCTGCGGCCGCCGTATTCGGTTCTGGCGATAGGGGATCCGCCGACATTGGCGGCCGCGATGAACATTCCCGGCGGGGCAATGGACAGTGTGAAGCGTGTCGGCGGCACGATGGTGGTACAACAAGCCGAGCGCGTCGACGTCACCGCCTTGCGGCAACCGAAACCACGCCAATACGCTCAGCCCGTCAAGTGAGCTTCAAACCAGCAGAGCAACCAACTCCACGAACTAAGGAGCGCCGTGAGCGAGATCCCTGCCGACCTGTACTACACCTCGGAACACGAGTGGGTATTGCGTACCGGTGACGACACGGTGCGCGTCGGCATCACCGATTACGCGCAGTCCGCGCTCGGCGATGTGGTGTTCGTCCAACTGCCCGATGTCGGGGCCCAGCTGGCCGCCGGTGATGCGTTCGGCGAGGTCGAGTCCACCAAGTCGGTGTCCGACCTGTACGCCCCGGTGGCCGCGAAAGTCGTTGCGGTCAACGGTGATCTGGACGGCAGCCCGCAGCTGGTCAATTCCGACCCCTACGGCGAAGGCTGGCTGGTCGATCTGCGGCTCGAGGAAGGCACGCTCGAGGAGGCCCTGGCCGGTTTGCTCGACGCGGACGGCTACCGCGCCGCCGTGACCGAGTAAGGAATTGTTAGGGTTTCGAGGGCCGGTCGCCAAGACCGGTTGGGCCGTACCCGGCGCGCAGATATCTTCCCCATCGGATCCGGCGGTGGTGGACCCAATGATGCCTGATGCGCGGTACGGTCGACGTGAGACCGACGATGGGCTGGGGCCACGCCGGGCAACGCCACAGCAGCCAGTGAGGAGCAGCGGGTGACGGACAAGGACAGCAATTTGGGGGCCGACCAGTCGGAAGACGTGACGGTGGAAACCACATCGGTTTTCCGTGCCGACTTCCTGAACGAACTGGATGCGCCCGCAGCGGCCGGTACCGAAGGCGCCGTTTCCGGTGTCGAGGGCCTGCCCGCGGGTTCGGCATTGCTCGTCGTCAAGCGCGGACCGAATGCCGGATCGCGTTTTCTGCTCGATCAGCCGACGACCTCGGCGGGGCGCCACCCGGACAGCGACATTTTCCTCGATGATGTGACGGTGAGCCGTCGGCACGCCGAGTTCCGGTTGGAGAGCGGAGAGTTCCAGGTTGTCGACGTCGGCAGCCTCAACGGAACGTACGTGAATCGCGAGCCGGTCGATTCGGCCGTGCTCGCCAACGGCGACGAAGTGCAGATCGGGAAGTTCCGCCTGGTGTTCCTCACGGGCCCCCGGTCTGACGACGACAGCGGCCAGACCAGCTAGCCGATGACTGCCCCCGACAGACCTGCACTGGCCGGGATGTCGATCGGTGCAGTCCTCGACCTGCTCCGGGGCGACTTTCCGGATGTCAGCATCTCGAAGATCCGGTTCCTCGAGGCCGAGGGGCTGGTGACGCCGCAGCGGACCGCGTCGGGATACCGGCGCTTCACGGCGTACGACTGTGCGCGGTTGCGGTTCATCCTGACCGCGCAGCGGGACCAGTATCTGCCGCTGAAGGTGATCAAGGCGCAACTCGACGCGCAACCTGACGGGGAGTTGCCGCAGGCGGGGTCCACCTATGGGGTGCCGCGTCTCGTCCCGGTGTCAGAGGGCGGTGACGGCGCCGCTGTCGTCGCGGCAGTGGCGCCGACTCAGGTGCGGCTGTCCCGCGAAGATCTGTTGGCCCGGTCGGGCATCGACGAAGAGATGCTGGGGGCGTTGGTCCGCAACGGCATCATCACCGCCGGACCGGCCGGGTTTTTCGATGAACATTCCGTAGTGATCGCGCAGTGCGCACGGGCCCTGGGCGACTACGGCGTGGAGCCCAGGCATTTGCGGGCGTTCCGCTCCGCTGCCGACCGGCAATCAGATCTGATCGCCCAGATCGCAGGCCCAGTGGGCAAGGCGGGCAAGGCCGGAGCCCGGGACCGCGCCGACGATCTGGCCCGTGAAGTGGCCGCTTTGGCGATCACTTTGCACACGTCCCTCATCAAGTCCGCCGTACGCGACGTTCTGGATCGCTGAGGACTAGACTCGTTTTGACGGCCAGTTCGTCTAGCGGACGGTGCGACGGACGAAGACTCGACGAGACGGCACGGCGGTGCGGAGGGCAGGCACAGATGGCTGAGGTTCGCGTGGTCGGCATTCGGGTGGAACAACCGCAGAACCAACCCGTGTTGCTTTTGCGGGAATCCAACGGTGACCGCTACCTGCCGATCTGGATCGGGCAGTCGGAGGCTGCCGCGATCGCGCTGGAGCAGCAGGGTGTCGAGCCCACCCGGCCGCTCACTCACGACCTGATCCGAGATGTCATTGCCGCCCTTGGCCATTCGCTCAAGGAGGTGCGGATCGTCGACCTGCAGGAAGGCACGTTCTACGCCGACCTGATCTTCGATCGCGACATCAAGGTCTCGGCCAGGCCGTCGGACTCGGTGGCGATCGCCCTGCGCGTCGGTGTCCCGATCTACGTGGAGGAAGCGGTGCTGGCCGAGGCCGGCCTGCTCATCCCCGACGAGAACGACGAAGAGGCCGCGGGCACCGTCCGTGAGGACGAAGTGGAGAAGTTCAAGGAGTTCTTGGACAGCGTGTCGCCGGACGACTTCAAGGCGACATGATCGTCGCGCGCGCCGCTGCTCGGTCGCAGATCACGGGTACGTCTCAAGTGGGTATACCGGTGTCGACACGCGGCGCGGGAGGCAATCGGGCGCGATTTCGGGCGCCATACTTTCTTCGCAGCGGGCAATCAGGGCCCGGCGGGGAGCGTATGCTCGACACATTCGAGCTCGCAGCAAACCGTCGCGGCAGAGTGTGCCGCGCTGCAGGACATAGCAGTACGGTGCGGGCGAGTTCGATCGGCGAGAGGATTCACAGTGGGTGACACGCCACGGCAGGAAGAGCTGGATCTGACCACCCGGGGCGGCGCGGAGCCGCCCGTCAGGCCATCTGGCGAACCCGTCCAGGGTGGCCTGTTCCCGGACGATTCGGTGCCCGACGAACTGGTCGGTTACCGGGGTCCCAGTGCCTGCCAGATCGCCGGCATCACCTACCGCCAGCTCGATTACTGGGCTCGCACCTCCCTCGTGGTTCCGTCCATCAGGGGTGCGGCCGGATCGGGCAGCCAGCGGCTCTACTCGTTCAAGGACGTGCTGGTCCTCAAGATCGTCAAGCGCCTGCTGGATACCGGCATCTCGCTGCACAACATCCGCGTCGCGGTCGACCACCTGCGTCAGCGCGGCGTACAGGATCTGGCGAACATCACCCTGTTCTCCGACGGCACCACGGTGTACGAATGCACCTCGGCCGAAGAGGTCGTCGACTTGCTGCAGGGCGGCCAGGGCGTGTTCGGCATCGCGGTATCCGGCGCCATGCGCGAGTTGACCGGCACCATCGCCGACTTCCCGGGCGAGCGGGCCGACGGCGGCGAGTCCATCGCATCACCCGAGGACGAGCTGGCGTCGCGGCGCAAAAGCCGTGACCGCAAGATCGGCTGATTTCTCCTCCCGGACCGACACATAGGTCCCCCGCATCCGGCGATGTGGGGGACCTCGCTGTGTGCCCGCGGGAATGCGGGGTTGCCGGCAGAAGCCCGGTAGAATGATCGGCGCATCGCCCTCGCGCGGGAGAGTTTCGTGACAGCCAGCCACGGACGCCGAAGGAGCAATACCTCTCCGTCAACCTCTCAGGCACCCAGGACCGCGCCAGGCCCCGATGCCTCTGGAAAGTGGTGCCCGCTGGGTACCCGCCCATGGGGAAAAGTCCTGTTCCGGGACTGAATCTCTCAGGCGCCCGGACCGGGTCGACGACAGAGGGAGAGGGACGCCTAGGACGTCTGAGCACGTCTGCGCCTCAGGAGAGTGTCGTGTCCGACCAGCATCAATCGCGTTTCGCCGATCGTCACATCGGCCCGGACGCCGCCGCCGTGGCCACCATGCTCGAGGTGATCGGCGTGGCATCACTCGACGAACTCGCGGCCAAGGCACTGCCGGCAGGCATTCTCGACGCGCTGGGCGCCGACGGGATCGCCCCGGGCCTCGACGGCCTGCCCGCCCCGGCCACCGAGGAGGAGTCACTGGCAGAGCTGCGCGCGTTGGCCGACTCCAACACCACCGCCGTCTCGATGATCGGCCAGGGCTACTTCGACACGTTCACCCCCGCCGTGCTGCGGCGCAACATTCTTGAGAACCCCGCCTGGTACACCGCGTACACGCCGTATCAGCCCGAGATCAGCCAGGGCCGACTGGAGGCGCTGCTGAACTTCCAGACCATGGTGTCCGATCTGACCGGACTTGAGGTGGCCAACGCCTCGATGCTCGACGAGGGCACCGCTGCGGCCGAGGCCATGACGCTGATGCACCGCGCGACCAAATCCAAGACCAATCGACTGCTGGTCGACACCGACGTGTACGCCCAGACCGCGGCGGTGCTGGCCACTCGCGCGGAGCCGCTCGGCATCGAGATCGTCACCGCAGATCTGCGTGAGGGCCTGCCGGACGGGGAGTTCTTCGGCGCCATCGTGCAGTTGCCCGGAGCGAGCGGGCGTGTCGACAACTGGGCGGATCTGATCAGCGCCGCCCACGAGCGTGGCGCGCTCGTCGCCGTCGGCGCCGACTTGCTGGCCCTGACCGTGATCACCCCGCCGGGGGAGATCGGGGCCGACGTGGCCTTCGGAACCAGCCAACGGTTCGGTGTGCCAATGGGATTCGGTGGTCCGCACGCCGGTTATTTGGCCGTGCACGCCAAGCATGCCCGACAGTTGCCGGGCCGGTTGGTCGGTGTCTCGGTCGACGCCGATGGTGCCCCGGCTTATCGTCTGGCCCTGCAGACCCGCGAGCAGCACATCCGCCGCGACAAGGCGACCAGCAACATCTGTACCGCGCAGGTGCTGTTGGCGGTGATGGCCGCGATGTACGCCAGCTACCACGGCGCACAGGGACTGACCGCGATTGCGCGGCGCGTGCATGGCCATGCCTCGGCCATCGCGGCTGCGCTCGGCGATGCGCTGGTGCACGACAAGTTCTTCGACACCGTGCTGGCCCGGGTGCCCGGCCGGGCCGACGACGTGATCGCCGCGGCCAAGGCCAACGGGATCAATCTGTGGCGCGTCGACGCCGATCATGTGTCGGTGTCCTGCGACGAGGCCACCACCGACGCGCACGTGGCCGCGGTCCTGGAGGCGTTCGGGGTTTCCGTGGCCGCTGAACCGGCCGACGCCGGGATCCTCACCCGAACCTCGGAGTTCCTCACCCACCCGGCGTTCAACTCCTACCGCACCGAGACCGAGATGATGCGGTATCTGCGGGCGCTGGCGGATAAGGATATTGCCTTGGACCGCAGCATGATCCCGTTGGGCTCGTGCACGATGAAGCTCAACGCGGCCGCCGAGATGGAGCCGATCACCTGGCCCGAGTTCGGCCGTCAGCACCCGTTCGCACCGGCCTCCGACAACCCGGGACTGCGCAAACTGATCGCCGATCTGCAGGACTGGCTCACCGGCATCACCGGCTACGACCAGATTTCGTTGCAGCCCAACGCCGGTTCCCAGGGCGAGTACGCCGGACTGCTGGCGATCAAGGCCTACCACGTGTCCCGCGGTGACACCGACCGCGACCTCTGCCTGATCCCGTCGAGCGCCCATGGCACCAACGCTGCCTCGGCGGCGCTGGCCGGCATGCGCGTCGTGGTGGTGGCCTGCCGCGAGAACGGGGACGTCGACCTCGACGACCTGCGGGCGAAGATCGCCGAACATGCGGATCGCATTGCGGCCCTGATGATCACCTACCCGTCGACGCACGGCGTGTACGAACACGACGTCGCCGACATCTGCGCGGCGGTGCACGACGTGGGCGGACAGGTCTACGTGGACGGCGCGAACCTCAACGCGCTGGTCGGGCTGGCCCGGCCGGGCCGGTTCGGCGGCGACGTCAGCCACCTGAACCTGCACAAGACGTTCTGCATCCCGCACGGCGGCGGCGGACCCGGCGTGGGCCCGGTCGCGGTGCGCGCGCACCTGGCGCCGTTCCTGCCCGGCCATCCGCTGGCCGACGAGCTGCCCGATGAGCACACGGTCTCGGCCGCGCCGTACGGGTCGGCGTCGATCCTGCCGATCACCTGGGCCTACATCCGGATGATGGGTGCCGAGGGTCTGCGTGAGGCGACTTTGACCGCCATCGCGTCAGCCAACTACGTGGCCCGCCGGCTCGACGAGTACTACCCGGTGCTCTACACCGGCGAGAACGGTATGGTCGCCCACGAGTGCATCCTCGACCTGCGCGGGATCACCAAGGACACCGGCGTGACCGTCGACGACGTGGCAAAGCGACTGGCGGACTACGGTTTCCACGCCCCGACCATGAGCTTCCCGGTGGCAGGCACGTTGATGGTCGAGCCGACCGAGAGCGAGAGCCTGGCCGAGGTCGACGCATTCTGCGACGCGATGATCGCGATCCGCGCCGAGATCGACCGGGTCGGTTCGGGGGAGTGGCCGGTGGACGACAACCCGCTGCGCGGTGCACCCCATACGGCCGAGTGCCTGATGGTCGCCGACTGGGACCACCCGTACACCCGCGAACAGGCCGCCTACCCGCTGGGCAAGGGTTACCGGGCCAAGGTCTGGCCGCCCGTGCGACGCATCGACGGCGCTTACGGCGACCGGAATCTGGTGTGCTCCTGCCCGCCCGTCGAGGCGTTCGCGTAACGCCAAACGGCTGCGGCGGTTCACCTGCTGCGTCGGCTTCTACCCCAGGGCTGTGCTCGCTCGGTGCGAGCGAGCCTGGGGTAGAAACCGACGCGTTAGGGCATCACGGCGTGGCGTGTCAGCCCAGCATGGTGTTGACGGCGGTGGTCAGTTCGGGCGAGGTCGAGCTCGAGACATGTTGGTAGGTCCCGCTACTCGCCTGTGCGACGGCTTCCCAGGTGCTGCGGTCCGAGCCGGTGCCGAAATCGATCACGTTGACCGCGACCGGGCGGGCGGGGTCGAATGCGCCGCGGATGAACTCCTGCAGCCCGGGCCCGTCGAGGCTCTGATCGGTGTGCGGGCCGGTGGTGATGACCAGGATCGAATTGGTCTGGCCCTCACGATATTTCGACAGCGCCTCGTTGTAGAGCATCCGCAGCGTGGTGAACGACACCGCACCGCCGCCCGAGGCGGTCTGCTCGTCCAACGTCGAGGTCAGCGCATCGGAACGACGCTGACCACTTACCGGCTCGGCCAGCGGCCCGGTCGAGACCTCTGAGCGCCCCTCGGTGCCGTCGAAGGTCCACAGGCCGACCGCGGCGGTGTCCGGCAGCGCCTTGAGCCGGCTGTCGAGCGCGGCCACCACGTTGGACAATCGGGACTTGCCGCCCTCCTCGGTCGGCATCGACTGGTCGAGCATGATGGTGACCGCCGGGCTTCCGGTCGGTGCGGCCGTCGCGTTGGCCAGCGTCACCCGCATGGCGTTGTCGCCGACCGACAACGGCGCGGCCAGTTGGCTGAAGCTGGTGACATCGCTCGACGGCGGTGTCGTCCCTTCGGCCCGGAATCCGGCTTTGGCGAGTTCGGCGAGCTGCTCGGGCTTGCGGAGATAGCGAGCGAATTCGCTGGCCGCGGTGACCTGTTCCTTCTCCAGCCAGTCGCCGGCCAGCAGGACGGTCGGGTAATCGGCCATCGCGGTCGGGCCGGGTGGCAGCCAGCCGGCCAAGGTGGACTTGGCGTTGTCGAGCGAGGTGCCCCGCTGGAAGATCTGCTGTTCGGTGGTGGCCACCGCGTGCACCGGCGCGGTCGCCGGATCGGAGGCGTTGAGCAGCGCATCGAGTGCGGTTCCCAGCTCGGCGTCGTCGAGCTTGGGCTGCCCATGCAACAGGCTGTTGGCAGCGCTCATGCCCGAGGTCGCCGGCGCCCCGGAGGGGGCGGATGCCGAGGCGACCGCCTCGGCGGCCAGCGAAGCGGCGTCGCCGTTGCTGTGCGTCGGCAGCGCGAGTTTGAGCGTGCCCCAACCGGGTAGCTTGAGCGCGTTCATCCCGGCCGGGCTGTTCTGCAGCTGCGGCAGCGTGGCCCAGGTCTGTTGTGCCAGTGCGTCTTTGAGCTGCGGGCGGACCGCGAGCAGAACCGGCGAGGTGACCAGGGAACGGCTGTCGCTGACGGTCTTGGCGCCCGCCGTCGCCTCCAGCCGCGCCTCGGCGATGCTGCTGGCCGGAATCCACAGTGCCGGGCGGTCGCCGAGCTCGCTCGGCCACGTGTTGGCGAAACCGCCCACCACCCGGTCGGATTCGGCGGACTGCACGCGTACCTTCACGCAGCGGTCACCCACCGGGCTGACCGACTCGTTGTACGTGTTGGCCAGTCCCTCGATGTGCGTGGAGATGGTCGGGTCGGCGATCACCGCGACCCCGAGTTCGCCGTCCACGCAGCGCGCGGCGGCGGCGTCGCTGCGACCGGCGAGCACGTCGCCGAAGAACTTCCACAGGATCATCGCGCCGACCACGGCCACCACGGTGACCAGGGCGACGATCACCCCGACGCTGACCCCGCGGCGCCCGGACTCGACGGCGCGATGGCTGCCGGTCCACCCGCCGCCGTCCCAGTCGCCGCGCTGCCGGCTCGACGGAGTGGACGGGGGTGGTGGCGGTTCGGAAACCGCGCCGAACTGTGCGGTCGGCTGATCGTCGGCGTAGTCGTCGGCCGAGTATTCGTCGGAGTACCGGGCGTCGTACCCTGCGTCATAGTCGTCGGCATCGTCGGTGTACTTGCCGCGGTAGCCGTCGATGTACTCGTCGTCGTAAACGTCGTCTTCGACGTAATCCGCCTCGACGTAGTCCGTCTCGTCGTAGTCGGCGTACTCCGAATCCCGATAGTCCGACTCGTAGTCGTCATCGCCGTCGGCGTACTGGGGCGCACGGTAATCGGGCTCGGCCCGGTAACCCCGGTCGTCCCGATACTCGGGCTCCGGTCGGAACGCGGGCGCATCCCGGTATTCGCCGGCTCGATGCCCCGGCGCGTCGAAATCGTCTCCGGCGCGCCGTGACTGCTCACGGCGGGGAGGCTGGTAGTCGTCGGAATACCCGGACTCGCCGACGTGCGGCTCGTCCGCGGCATCCTCAGGGTCGGGAATGCTGTGCCTGCCCATTCCTAACCCCTGTACGTCTCGCGCCGACTAGTCATCCGGACCCGCCGAAGTCTAATCACTTCCCGGCGGTGCTCGCTTTGAACTCGCGGCGGCGCCGGTGCAGGATCGGCTCGGTGTAGCCGTTGGGTTGCGCCGCCCCGGACAGGATCAACTCCTGCGCCGCGCCGAACGCGATGCTGTCATCCGGATTGGGCGCCATCGCCAGGTAGTCGGGGTCCCCGGCGTTCTGCTCGTCGACGACCGCGGCCATCCGGCGCAGGCTGGCCTTGACGTCCTCTTCGGTGATGATTCCGTGGCGCAGCCAGTTCGCCAGCAGCTGGCTCGAGATCCGCAGGGTGGCGCGGTCTTCCATCAGCGCCACGTTGTGGATGTCGGGCACCTTCGAGCAGCCGACGCCGGCGTCGATCCAGCGGACCACATAGCCCAGGATCGACTGGCAGTTGTTGTCCACCTCTTCGTGGATCTCCTCGGGCGACCAGGTCAGTGAGGAGTCCGCCAGCGGGATCGTCAGCAGCTCTTCGATGGTGCTGCGCTTCTTGCCGGCCAGTTCCTTCTGCACGGCCTCGACGTCCACCTGGTGGTAGTGCATCGCGTGCAGGGTGGCGGCGGTCGGCGAGGGCACCCACGCGGTGGTGGCGCCGGCCTTCGGCTGGCCGATCTTCTGCTCGACCATGTCGGCCATCAGATCGGTCATGGCCCACATGCCCTTGCCGATCTGGGCCTTGCCTGCCAGACCAGTGGCCAGGCCGACGTCGACGTTGTTGTCCTCGTAGGCCTTGATCCAGGGCTGGCTCTTCATGGCGCCCTTACGGATCATCGGGCCGGCCTCCATCGAGGTGTGGATCTCGTCGCCGGTGCGATCCAGGAAGCCGGTGTTGATGAACACCACGCGGTCGGCCGCGGCCTTGATGCAGGCCTTCAGGTTGACCGTGGTGCGACGCTCCTCGTCCATGATGCCGACCTTGAGGGTGCCGCCCGGCAGGCCGAGCACGTCCTCGACGCGGCCGAACAGCTCGCAGGTGAAGGCGACCTCGTCGGGGCCGTGCATCTTGGGCTTGACGATGTACACCGACCCGGTGCGGCTGTTGGTCAGCTCACCGTTCTCGTCCGTCGACTTCAGCCCATGCATGGCGATCAGGCCGGTGAACAACGCGTCCTGGATGCCCTCGGGGATCTCGTTGCCGTCGGCATCCACGATCGCGTCGTTGGTCATCAGGTGTCCGACGTTGCGCACGAACAGCAGACTGCGGCCGGGCAGGGTCAGCTCGCCCTCGCCGTCCGGGGTGGTGAAGGTGCGGTCGGGGTTGAGCACGCGGGTGAAGGTCTTGCCCCCCTTGCTGACCTCTTCGGCCAGATCGCCCTTGTTCAGGCCCAGCCAGTTGCGGTAGCCGAGCACCTTGTCGTCGGCGTCGACGGCGGCCACGGAGTCCTCGAAGTCCATGATCGTGGTGATCGCGGATTCCAGCACGACATCCTTGATGCCCGCGGCGTCGGTGGAGCCGATCGGGGAGTCGGGGTCGATCAGGATCTCGATGTGCAGGCCGTGGTTCTTGAGCAGGACCGACCACTGCGGCTGGCCCAGCTCGCCGGTGTAGCCGACGAACTGTTCAGGGGTGGCCAGGCCACTCGACAGGTCATCGCCGTAGGTGACGAGGAGCTGACCGGCCCCGTCTTCATGGACGATCTTGAGACCCTTGGCCTCGGCCCAGGAGCCGGCGGCCAGCGGCACGGCCTCATCCAGGAAGTTGCGGGCGTAGGCGATGACCTTGTCGCCGCGCACCTGGTTGTAACCCTTGCCCTTCTCGGCGCCGTCCTCTTCGCTGATCACGTCCGTGCCGTACAGCGCGTCGTACAGCGAGCCCCACCGGGCGTTGGCGGCGTTCAGCGCGAAGCGGGCGTTGAGGATCGGCACCACGAGCTGCGGACCGGCCGTCGAGGTGATCTCGTCGTCCACGCCGGAGGTCGTGATGGTGAAGTCGGCGGGCTCGGGCAGCAGGTAGCCGATATCGGTGAGGAACTGCTTGTAGGCCTCGGGGTCGACGGGCTCCAGCACGTGGGCGCGGTGCCACTTGTCGATCTGCGCCTGCAGATCGTCGCGACGGGCCAGGAGTTCCTGGTTCTTCGGGGTGAGGTCAGCGACGACCTTGTCCACGCCGGACCAGAAGCTGTCCGGGTCGACGCCGGTGCCCGGCAGTGCCTCTTTCGTGATGAAGTCGTGCAGCACCTGCGCGACACGCAGGTTTCCGACAGTCACGCGATTGGTCATGCGCGTTTCCTCCCTCGGCTCCAGGCACCGTGCGATGCCTGCCGTTTATCCAGCTTACCCATTGGTAACGTCGGCCTTTCAGCCGTCCAGCCTGCTGAGCAACTGCTCACACCGGTTTGCCAGAGCGACTCGCAACGGAGCCGCCCGCTCGGCGATGCGCTGCTGGGCCCTGACGTATTCGGCACGCCCGGCCGGTGTTTCGATGGCGATCGGCTGGAAACCATACTGCTTCAAGTCGTATGGGCTGGCACACATATCGACCGCCCGCGCGTCGGCCGCCAGATCGAGGGCGTCCATCACCAACTCCGACGGCACCAGCGGGCCGAGTTTGTAGGCCCACTTGTAGGTGTCCATCGCGGCGTGGATGCAGCCGGGCTGCTCGGCGTCGATCTGCTGCTCCCGGCTCAGTTGCCGGTCGTTGCGGGGGACGGCGGCGTCGGTGAAGAAGCGGAAGGCGTCGAAGTGGGTGCACCGCAACGGCATTGACTCGACGACGGCGTCGGTTCCGGCGGTGCCGAGGCGCAGCGGAACCTGGTCGTGGCGTAGCTGGGGAGTCCGATAGACCATGGCCCATTCGTGGAGTCCGAAGCAGTTCATCCGGGGCGTTCGCGTCGCGGTCGCCCGCATCAACCGGGCGATGAATCGGACCGTCTCGGCACGGGAACGCAGGTAGTCCTCACGGACCGTGACGCCGTGCGGATGCGGTCCGTACCCGGTGCGCTGCAGGTACTCCGCGGCACGTTCGCCGGCGAGCACCACCCCGTAGCCCGGATGCCATCGTCGTAGCTGTCGGGGTCGCAGGCTGTAGTAGGTGAACAGGAAATCCCAAACCGGATGCGGTTCACCGGCGTGTTGGCGGCGCAGGTGCGGTGTGAGGAAGTCGTCGGCGCGTCGCCGGTGTGATTCTGCCCGGGCCGCCCATTCCGGGGCCGCCAAAACCTCTTCGGCTTCGGCGACACCCGGAAGGGTCAGTCCAGCCGCGCCGGATCCAGCGCGTCCTTCCATGTCTCCTCCACCAGGTGGCCCACTGCCGCCGTTCGGCTCGAGCCTACCTGGGGAGATGCGGGCTCAGTCGTGGGCGCCGGTGGAAACGACCAGGCGCCCCGTGGTCTGCCGGGCCTGCATCCGCTCCAGTTGGGCCGGCAGGTCCGACCATTCCACCTCGCCGCCGATGACTGTCCGGATGGCTCCGGTGCGCAGCATTTCGAGCAGTTTGACGTGAGCGTCGAGACCCTCGGAGCGCGCGGGCCAGTTGAACCCGAGAGTGCGGCGAACCGCGAGCGGGTCGGTGACGTAGACCAGGCAGACCCCGCACACGTCGAAGTTGCCGTAGGCGATGGGGCGAGGGGACAGATAGTCGCCGTCCTCCAGCGCGATGTCCTCGGCGAACCCGGCCATCAGGTGTCGCCCGTGCAGGCCCATGCACCGGAAGGTATCGGTGGTCACGCTGCCGCCGACCGCGTCGAAAGCCACGTCGACGCCCCGGCCGTAGGTGAGGTCCATGACCTGCTCCACCCAGTCGCCGTTGCGGTAGTTGATGGCGTGGTCGGCGCCCAGCTGCTTGCAGAACTCGACCTTCTCGTCGCTGCCCGCAGTGGCGATCACGCGGGCACCGAGCGCCTTGCCGAGCACGAGGGCCCCCGACCCGGTCCCACCCGCCGCCGCGTGGACCAGCAGTGTCTCGCCGGGCTTGAGCCGACCCCGCTCATGCAGCGCGAACCAGCCCAGGTGGAACGGGTAGTGCAGCGCGGCACCGTCGACGTCGCTGACCCAGGCCGGCAGTTCCAGGGCGGTCGCGGCGTCGACGATGGCGTACGAGGCGTACCCGCCGAAGGCCATCGACGGGATGCCGACGATGCGCCGTCCCACGAGGTGCTCGGCGCCGAGCCCGGCGCTCTCGACCACGCCGACGGCCTCCATGCCGGGGACGAACGGGGCCTGCAGGGGCATGGTGGTGTAGCGGCCCTGGATGACGTCGATGTCGTTGAAGTTCAGACAGAAGGCCCGCACTGCCACCCGGATTTCACCGGGCCCGGGTGCGCGGACCTCTACGGTTTGGCGTTCGAGCACCTTCGCCGGGTCACCGAGGGCGGTGGCCACCCAGGCTTCGGCCGAAATCGGTTTGGCTGCAACATTATTCACTGGTCAATACCTCCATGGAGCATTTGTCATTACACGATGTAACAACAAATGTGAGACCATGGCAATGGTGAGTTCCGGTAGGCGGCCATCGTTGTGCCAAACTTCGGCTGATCCGCCCGGCGATGTGAGGAGACAGCGTGGAGTCGCGTCCGGCCGGCACACGCCACCGGCGGCAGGGGTCACGTCCTGACCCGTCGATCGACCAGGCCGTCCTGAGCACGACCCGCCGATTGCTGGTGCAGCGGGGCTACGCGGCGACGTCCATCGACCTGATCGCCAGCACGGCCGGCGTCAGCCGCCCGACCATCTATCGCAGGTGGAAGTCCAAGGCACTGCTGGTCCATGAAGCCGTCTTCCCGGATCTGGACCCGGCCGCACCGAGCGACGACGTCGCCACCGAGATCGCCCGGCTGTGTCGCGGTGCCTACCTGCTGTTCCGCGAACCCGCTGTGCGGGAATCGATTCCGGGCCTATTGACCGACCTGCGGGCCGACTCCGACATCCGCAGGCTCATGACCGAACGGCTCGACGCTGCCGCGCGTACCCAGCTCGCGTCGCTCGTCAACGACGCCGCCGCCCACGGGCACGCTCGTCGGCAGGTCGACATCGACACCATCATGGACGCGATCGGCGGCGCCGCGATGTACGCCGTGTGTGTCCGGGGGATCGACGACACGGATCAGGCCGTCGAGCGTGCGGCCACCGATCTGGCCGACCTGATCCTGCGTGGGTTGCTCGCTCAACCCGCGGGATAGGCCTGCGGCTCAGATGCGGTGGGTACCGTCTCGCACGGTGCCGACCAGGTCCTCGACCAGGTCCTCCAGCGCCACCATGGCGATGACGGTGCCGTCCGCATCTTCATCGTGCTCTTCGCGCGAGACCACCAGCGCGAGGTGACTGTTGCTCCGCCGCATCCGCGACAACGCGTCGGGCAGCGGCGTCGAGGCCGGGATCTGCGGCAGCGGTCGGACCATCGACACATCCAGCACCGCATCGGGATCGTTGATGTGTGGCAACACATCTTTGATGTGCAGATAGCCGATGAACTCGCCGAAGGCGTCGGCCACCGGGAAGCGCGAGTAGCCGGTCTCGGTGAGGGCGCGCTCCACATCGCCCACCGTGGGCCCTGAACCCTGCGCGGCGACCCGGATCGCATGAATGTCGTTCAACGGCATCGCCACGTCGCTGACCGTGCGGCTCCGGGTCTGCAGGGCCCGCGTCAACCGACCGTGCTCCTCGGTGTCGAGCAGTCCTTCCGACACCGACTCCGCGATCATCTCGGACAATTCGACGGTCGACACGGCCGATTCCAGCTCATCCTTCGGTTCCACCCGGAAGGCCCGCAGGGTGACGTTGGCGCACCAGTTGTAGAACGCGATGAACGGCCGGGCCGCCCGGATATAGACCAGGTAGGGCGGGATCAGCAGCATCGCGGCCGTCTCGGGACCCGCGATGGCGATGTTCTTCGGCACCATCTCGCCGAGCAGCACATGCAGGATCACCACGATGGCCAGCGCGACGAAGAACGAGACCGTGTGCAGCACGGCATCGGACACGCCGACCAACGCGAACGGCTTCTCCAGCAGATGCGCGACGGCCGGTTCGCCCACCCGGCCCAGCAGGATCGAGCAGATCGTGATTCCCAGCTGAGAGCCGGCCAGCATCAGCGACAGGTGCTCACCGGCTCGAATGACGGTGACGGCGCTGCGTTTACCCTGTTCGGCCAAGGCCTGCAGCCGGTCGCGGCGGGCCGAGATCAGCGCGAACTCCGCGGCCACGAAGAACGCGTTGGCGGCGAGCAGCAGCACGGTCAGCAGCACCCCGAGGATGTCACCCATGGCTGTTCTCCCGGTGGCCGAGGCTGGTCAGCTCGAGCAGGTCGATCCGGCGGCCGTCCATCCGCACCACGGTGGCCAGCCAGTGCGTCGGCTTGTCCGGATCTCCGTCGGGATCGAACGCCGTGAGCTCCACGGACTCGCCGGCCTCCGGTATGTGCCCGAGTTCCTGCAGGACCAGCCCGCCGATGGTCTCGTACTCTCCTTCGAGCGCCCGGAATCCGGTGCTGGTCGCCACCTCGTCGATGCGAAGCAACCCGGACACCTGCCATCCCGCTCCGGCCGGCACCACGTCGGGAGTGGCGTCGTCGTGCTCGTCCCGAACGTCGCCGACGATCTCCTCGATCAGATCCTCGACCGTCACCATGCCCGCGGTGCCGCCGTACTCGTCGACGACGAGCGCGGTCTGCAATCCGTTGGCGCGGATCTGGGTCATCACCGCGTCGCCGTCGAGGGTGGACGGCACGGTGGCCACCGGCAGCGCCAAGGCGGCAAGTCGGGTCCGGTCCCGGTCCTCGCGCGGGATCGTGAATACCTGCTTGATGTGGACGACGCCGATGGTCTCGTCGAGGTCGCCCTCGACGATCGGGAAACGCGAGTAGCCCGTGCGGATCGCGGCGTTCATCAGGTCGGTCACCGAGTCCGCCGCGTCGAGGACCTCGATCTTGGAACGTGGGGTCATCAGTTCCTCGGCGGAACGCTCGCCGAACTGCAGTGAGCGGTGCACCAACAACGCGGTGGTCGGGTCGAGGGATCCGCTGCGGGCGGAGTTGCGTACCAGTGACGCCAGTTCCTGGGCCGAGCGCGCCGACCGCAGTTCCTCGGCCGGTTCGATCCCCAGCCGGCGGAGGATCCAGTTGGCGGTGCCGTTGGTCAGCCGGATGACCGGGGTGAACAACATCGAGAACAGCAATTGGAACGGTGCGGCGGCGCGGGCCGTCGGGACCGGACGGGCCACCGCCAGGTTCTTGGGGACCAGCTCGCCGAACACCATCGACAGCGACGTCGCGATGACCACCGCCAGGAACAGGGACAGGCCACCGGCGAATCTGGCGGGGATCCCGAGGGCGTCGAGGCCCGGCCGAATCAGTTCGCCGACGACGGGTTCGGCGAGATAACCGGTGGCCAGGGTGGTGATCGAGATGCCGACCTGGGCCCCGGAGAGCTGGAAGGACAGCGTGCGGTGGGCGCGGCGGACCAGTTGGTCGCGGCGGTCGCCGGTGCGGGCGTTGGCCTCGACCGTGCTGCGCTCGAGTGCGGTCAGAGAGAACTCGGCGGCCACGAACACCGCGGTACCGAAGGTGAGCAGGACGATAGCCAAGATCGACAGCAACGACAGGAGCACGTCGGTTGAGCTGCCCATCAGATGCTCATCAGTGCTGCGCCGGGCCCGGGGCCCGGCCGACTAGGAGAGGGGTCGTCAGCTTCGGCGCTCAGAAGTGACTGGTGTTCCACCCCGAAGGCCGGTTCAGAACCGGAGGCCTCGGTGGGTGCCTGCGGCACGTGAACCCTTTCGTTCGATCTGACCGAGCAGACGAAAGGGCGGCATGCCACCGTCCACTCGGCATTCAGGAACCCCAATAGTATCGCGACTCGCCGGATTACCAGCCCGTCGGGAGCGGATGCCCTTCGGCGAAACCGGCGGCCGACTGCACGCCCAGCACCACGTTCTCGTGCAGCTCGGCAAGGTTGGTGGCGCCGACGTAGGTGCAGGTGCTGCGCACCCCAGAGGTGATGTGGTCGAGCAGGTCCTCGACCCCGCCCCGGCCCGGGTCCAGGCTCATCCGCGAGGACGAAATGCCCTCCTCGAACAAGGCCTTGCGGGCCCGGTCGAACTGGCTGTCACCGGCGGTGCGGGCGGCCACCGCGCGCTTGGAGGCCATGCCGTAGCTCTCCTTGTACGGGCGTTCCTCCCGGTCGTGCATCAGGTCACCGGGGGACTCATAGGTCCCGGCGAACCAGGAGCCGATCATCACGTTCGACGCGCCCGCAGCCAATGCCAGTGCCACGTCACGCGGGTGCCGGACTCCGCCGTCCGCCCACACGTGTGCACCGAGTTCCTTTGCCGCAGCGGCACATTCGACCACTGCGGAGAACTGTGGCCGGCCCACGCCGGTCATCATCCTGGTGGTGCACATCGCGCCGGGGCCCACACCGACCTTGACGATCGAGGCGCCGGCGTTGATCAGGTCGCGGGTGCCCTCGGCCGAGACCACGTTGCCCGCCGCCAGCGGCAGGCCGAGGTCCAGGGCCGCCACCGACTTGATGGCCTCGAGCATCTTGACCTGGTGACCGTGGGCGGTGTCGATGACCAGCAGGTCGACCCCGGCTTCGGCCAGGGCGCGGGCCTTCGCCCCGACGTCGCCGTTGATCCCGACGGCGGCGGCGATGCGCAGCCGCCCGGCCGCGTCGACGGCGGGCGTGTAGATGCCCGCCCGCACCGCGGCGGTGCGGGTGAGCACGCCGGCCAGGGAGCCGTCCGCCTCGGTGAGTACCGCCAGATCGATCGGCGCGTGCTCGAGGAGGTCGAACACCTTCCGCGGGTCGGTGCCCACCGGGGCGGTGACGAAGTCCGTCACCGCGACCTCGCGGATCCGGGCGAACCGGTCCACCCCGGCGCAGCTGGCCTCGGTGACCAGCCCGATCGGGCGTCCCTCGAACACCACCACCGCCGCGCCGTGCGCCCGCTTGTGCAGCAGTGCCGCGGCGTCGGACACCGAGTCGTCGGGTCCCAGCGTGACGGGCGTGTCCACCACCAGGTCGCGGCTCTTGACGAACTGCACGGTGTCGGCGACCACGTTGATCGGCAGGTCCTGCGGGAGGACGACGATGCCGCCACGCCGGGCGATGGTCTCGGCCATGCGTCTGCCCGCCACCGCGGTCATGTTCGCCACCACCACCGGGATGGTGGTGCCGGAACCGTCGGCGGTGGACAGATCTACATCGAACCGCGATGCCACATCCGACCGGCCCGGGACGACGAAGACGTCGTTGTAGGTCAGGTCGTACGGCGGGATGTGTCCGTTGAGAAACCTCACGCCCTTGAGTCTAGTGGCGCGGGCATTCCCGGCGAGCAGACGCAAACTCGCACGTTTGCGGACGATTTTGTGCGAGTTTGCGTCTGCTCGCGCTGACTACTCAGGCAGGAACTTCGCTGCGGTCTCCGCTCCACAGCGTGTGGAACTTCTGGCCGGGCTCGGCGTCGGTGCGCCCGTAGGTGTGCGCGCCGAAGAAATCGCGCAAGCCCTGGGTCAAGGCTGCGGGCAGCCGCTCGGTGCGCAGTGCGTCGTAGTAGGACAGCGCCGACGAGAAGCCGGGAATGGGGATGCCGAGCTGCGTGGCGGTGACGACGACGCGGCGCCAGCTGTCGATCGCCGACTCCACCGCGCTGCGGAAATACGGGGCGGCCAGAAGCGTGGCCAGATCAGGCTCGGCGTCGAAGGCTTCTTTGATCCGGTTGAGGAACTTGGCCCGGATGATGCAGCCGCCGCGCCAGATGGTTGCGAGATCGCCCGGGGTGAGGTTCCAGTCGTACTCGGCCGAGCCGGCCTGGATCTGGTTGAAGCCCTGGGCGTAGGCGACGATTTTGGAGGCGTACAGCGCCTGCCGTACGTCCTCGGTGAATTGCTTTGCGTCACTGGGCTTTGCGCCGAGTTCGCCCGAAGCCAGGTTGGTGGTGGCCTTGCGCTGGGCGACCGAGCCAGACAGCGCGCGGGCGAACACGGCTTCGGCGATCCCGGTGACCGGCACGCCCAGATCGAGCGCGGACTTCACGGTCCAGCGCCCGGTGCCCTTCTGCTCGGCCTCGTCCACGATCACGTCGACCAGCGGCTTGCCGGTCTTGGCGTCGACCTGGCGGAGCACCTCGGCGGTGATCTCGACCAGGTAGCTGTCCAGTTCGCCCTTGTTCCACTCGGCGAACACGTCGGCGATCTCGGGTGCGGACATACCCAGCCCGTCGCGCAGCAACTGGTAGGCCTCGCCGATGAGCTGCATGTCGGAGTATTCGATGCCGTTGTGCACCATCTTCACGAAGTGCCCGGCGCCGTCCGGGCCGATGTGGGTGCAGCACGGCACGCCGTCCACGTGGGCGGAGATCTCCTCCAGCAGCGGGCCGAGGGACTTGTACGACTCCGCCGGGCCGCCGGGCATGATCGACGGGCCGTTGAGCGCGCCTTCCTCGCCACCGGAGATGCCCGCGCCGACGAAGTGCAGGCCGCGCTCGCGGATCGCCTTCTCGCGGCGAATGGTGTCGGTGTAGAGCGCGTTGCCGCCGTCGATGATGATGTCGCCGGGCTCCATGGCGTCGGCCAGCTCGTTGATCACGGCATCGGTCGGTTCGCCGGCCTTGACCATGATGATCACCCGGCGCGGCTTCTCCAGGGCGTCAAGGAATTCCGCGATCGTCTCGCTGCGCACGAACTTGCCCTCGGAACCGTGCTCGGCCAGCAGCGCATCGGTTTTGGCGATCGACCGGTTGTGCAGCGCAACGGTATAGCCGTGGTGGGCGAAGTTGCGAGCGAGGTTGGAGCCCATCACGGCCAGGCCGGTGACTCCGATCTGTGCCGTGCCAGAAGTGCTGGTCTTGCTCATGCAGCAGCCTTTCGTTGTTTTGTTGTGTCAGAACGCCTGTCGGACGGCGGCTTATCCCAGCCCGGCGAACAGGCGGTGAAGCTCGGTGAGCCAGGGGACGGCAACGGCCACGGTGGGTACCACCAGCACGGCGGCGGCGGCCAGGTATGCGGTGACGGCCATGGCGACACTGTTGGGCTTGCCGCCCAGTCTGCGTACCCGGATCACGGTGGTCGGCCCGCCCGCGGCCAGCGCGCCCGAGGGGGTGCGGCCGTTCGCGCAGGCGACCAGCGCCCGGGCCAGGGGAGTGGGGCCGGCGGTGCGTACTGCGGCGTCGTCGGCGAGCAGCTCGATCAGCAGCCGGACCGCGTCCAGGGCATTGGCGCTGCGGACGAACCGGGGGAAGGCGGCGTGGACGGCGGTGAACATTTCCAGCACCAGGTCGTGACGGGCCCGCAGGTGGGCCCGCTCATGGGTGAGGATCGCGGCCACTTCGTTGTCGGACAAGGTCGTCAATGTTCCCTCGCTGACCACGACGCGACTGCGGACGCCGGGCAGGCAGTAGGCGAGTGGCTGCGCCACGTCGAGGATGCGCAGCTCATCGCCGGCGAGCGGGCGGTGGGCCGTACACAGGTGGGCCGGGACCGCGTCGCGGGACTTGCTGAGCAGGTCGACCATCATGCGGTGATGGGCGCGGCGGCGGCGGGTGGCCACCGCCACCTGGATCACGGCCACGCACAGCCGACCGCCGATGAACAGTGTCAGAGTGAAGACGACGACCAGGAGCAGCCACAACGGCCATCCGAGGGCGTCGATCTCGCTGGTGATGGTTGCCGTCGGCCGACCATCGGGCCCGGGTACGAACAGGCGGCTGGCGATCGCGATACCGGCCGAGAAGGCCGAGAGCACTGCGGCCAACGCGATCGACTGCCACAGCACGATCGCCGCGCGCGGTGCACGCAGGGGCCACGCCGAACGGGCCAACACCGCGGGCACCGGTCCCACCAGGGCCAGTGCGACGAGGGTGAAGGCCAGCGCGGACACGCCGTAAGTCTCTCTCAGGCAGTACCCGAATTACCAGCCGGTGGGGGCAGCTGGTGCTTGCTCTCCAGTTCGGCGAGCGCCCGGCGCAGTGCCCGGGCTTCGTCGATACCGACTTTCTCGACGAAATGGACCAGCGCGGCCTGGCGGCTGCCGGAGTCCGAGGCCTGGTCGAGGGCATCGACCATCAGGCCGGCGACCAGCTCGTCGCGCCCATGGGTGGGCGCGTAGCGGTGTGCGCGGTCATCGCGGTGCTGCACGACGAGGTTCTTCTTCGCCAGTCGTTGCAGCACGGTCATGATCGTGGTGTAGGCCAAGTCGCGGCGGGCGGCCAGCGCCTCATGGACTTGGCGCACTGTTTGGGGTTCGGGCGCGGACCACAGGTGATCCATCACCTCGCGCTCAAGTTCCCCGAGACGCGTCAATTTGGCCATGTTCCGTTCTCTCCTGAGCAGTAAAGCCAGCGTACTACGGGTTTACTACCGCGCGTCGTATGCGTTTGGCGATAGTACGCGGACGGGCCTTCGCCGCCGTTTAGGGCAAGGTCAGCGCCATATGTGGGGGCGTTTGTGAATCGAGTCACAGGGGGTAGCTCTCATCCTTCACGTGACTATAGTAAGGCTAACCTAAGTCAAACTGGAGCCTTCGGAGGTGACATGACGGTCTTGATCGAAGATCCGCTGATCGCGGGTATGGCTATCGAACGGACGCTGCCGCTGCACGAGTCGAGTCGGCGTTTACGTGAGCTGTACCCGGAGTGTCCGCGGGTCTACGGCGTGGCCGTGGTGGGCGACCTGTCCCGTCGGCGTTGGTGGCCGTTGGCCGAGGCGCTGTCGGTGGACCGGCTCCAGGGCATGTTCGACGCGGCGATGGCTGAGACGGGAAATCGCGCCGCGGTCGCCCAGCAGCTGGCCGCCACCTTCATTCATGTGGTGATCGGTCGGGTAGTGCCGCTGCTGGCGCTGGAGGGTCGGGCCTGGGACACCGGTTTGGAGAACCTCTGGGTCCACGTCGACTCCGAAGGGGCGATCGATTGGGTCGGCGTCGTCGATCCGACCCTGCGCGGCCTGCCGGAGGATCCCTATTACTGCGGCCGGGCGGCCCGGTTCGCCAGTGCCTCGCATGACGGGATCGTCGCGCTGCCCAGTGAGGCCGCACTGACCACCTGGGTGGCGCATCGCAGCCATCGCGCACTGGAGCCGCTGTTCGCTCGGTTGGTGGAGATCAGCGACGGCGCCATGTCGATTGCAGCCATGTGGCACATGGTGGGGGCAGCGGTGGTCGGCGCGGCCACCCAGGTCCCGCTGCTGGCCGGCTCCAGCGAGGTGGTGAGCATGCGGCGTGGCCAGGCGGTGCTGGACGCCCTGGTGGGCTTCGGCCTTCCGGTTCGCGGTTCGGCGCGCGCGGGGAAGGTCTTGTTAAATTAGGGCAGCCTTGCCTATCATGTAGATACGAGGCTAACGGACCGAGCCGGAGTCCTGAGGGCTGCAGAGACCCCCGGTCCACTCGAGGGCGGGTCCCGCGTAGTACACGCGGGACCCGCCCGCATCTTTGTGGCGATACGGCGTGTAGACACGAGGACTGTGACGACCACTGATATCCCCGAAGGTCTGGGCAAGGGTTTCGACACCGAACTGGGCCTGACCTATCTCGAGCTCACCCCCGACGGCGGCCGCGCACAGCTGACGATCCATGACAAGCTGCTGCAGCCCTGGGGCATCGTGCACGGTGGCGTGTACTGCTCGATCGTCGAAAGCCTGGCCAGTGTGTCCGGCCACATCTGGCTGTCGCAGAACGGCGGCGGCACCGTGGTCGGGGTCAACAACAACACCGACTTCCTTCGCGCGATCGGATCCGGCACCGTCACAGCGGTTTCCGAACCGATCCACCGCGGCCGCCGCCAGCAGCTCTGGCTGATCACCATCACCGACGAGGCCGGCAAGCTGGTGGCCCGCGGCCAGGTCCGGCTGCAGAA
Organism: Mycolicibacterium porcinum; assembly: GCA_001942045.1. Taxonomy (GTDB): domain Bacteria; phylum Actinomycetota; class Actinomycetes; order Mycobacteriales; family Mycobacteriaceae; genus Mycobacterium; species Mycobacterium porcinum_A. The sequence continues at coordinate 10,140 of MSTD01000030.1, read as the reverse complement.
CATCCCCGAGTAGCGCCTCCGCCGCGGCCGCGAGCGCTGCCGAACCGCGCCCGCCGTGGCAGGATCGCGCACTATGCGTTTGACCCCGCATGAGCAGGATCGTCTGCTCATCTCGTATGCCGCAGACCTGGCGCGGCGCAGGCAGGCTCGCGGCTTGTTGCTCAACCATCCCGAGGCCGTCGCGGTGATCACCGATCACCTGCTGGAAGGTGCTCGCGACGGTCGGACGGTCGCGGAGTTGATGGTGAGTGGACGCGAGGTGCTGACTCGCGACCAGGTCATGGAGGGTGTGCCCGAGATGCTGGACGATGTGCAGGTCGAGGCCACTTTTCCCGACGGCACCAAGCTGGTCACCGTCCATCACCCGATCGCCTGACCGATGATCCCAGGCGAAATCGTCTTCGGTGACGGTGTCATCGCGCTCAATCCCGGTGCGCCACGGCTGGTTCTGGAAGTGGTCAACACCGGTGACCGCCCCGTGCAGGTCGGCAGCCATGTGCATCTGCCACAGGCGAACTCGGCGCTGGACTTCGACCGCGACGCCGCCCGCGGGCATCGTCTCGACGTCCCGGCCGGTACCGCGATTCGTTTCGAACCCGGTGTGGCCCAGCGTGTTTCGCTGGTTCCGCTGGGCGGCACCCGTGAGGTCCACGGCATCAGCCTCGACCCGCCCGGCCGATTGGGGGCGTGATGAGCGCTTGCACGAAGAACCGAGGACACCGATGACCGAATTGACCCGGGCCCGTTACGCGGCGCTGTTCGGCCCGACCACCGGTGACCGGATCCGGTTGGCCGACACCGACCTGTTCATCGAGATCACCGAGGACCGCAGCGGCGGCCCGGGCCTGGCCGGCGACGAGGCGGTGTTCGGCGGCGGCAAGGTCCTCCGTGAGTCGATGGGCCAGGCCAGGGCGACCCGTGCCGACGGCGCACCCGACACCGTCATCACCGGCGCGGTGATCATCGACCACTGGGGAATCATCAAGGCCGACATCGGGATCCGCGACGGCCGCATCGTGGCCATCGGCAAGGCCGGCAATCCAGACATCATGACCGGCGTGCACCCGGATCTGGTCGTCGGCCCGTCGACCGAGATCATCGCCGGTAACGGCCGCATCCTGACCGCAGGTGCGATCGACTGCCATGTGCACCTGATCTGTCCGCAGATCATGGAAGAGGCCCTCGGGGGCGGCATCACCACGATCGTGGCCGGCGGAACCGGACCGGCCGAGGGCAGCAAGGCCACCACGGTCACCCCGGGCGCCTGGCACCTGGCCAGGATGCTGGAGTCGCTGGACTCCTGGCCGCTCAACGTCGCGCTGCTCGGTAAGGGCAACACGGTCAGCTCCGAGGCGATGTGGGAACAGTTGCGCGGTGGCGCTGCAGGATTCAAGCTGCACGAGGACTGGGGCACCACGCCCGCGGCCATCGACGCCTGTCTCACCGTCGCCGAAGCCGCCGGCGTGCAGGCCAACATCCACACCGACACGCTCAACGAGGCGGGTTTCGTCGAGGACACGCTGGCCGCCATCAAGGGCCGTGGCATCCACGCGTATCACACCGAGGGCGCCGGCGGCGGGCACGCGCCCGACATCATCACCGTCGCGTCACACCCGAATGTGCTTCCCAGCTCGACCAATCCGACGCGCCCACACACGGTCAACACCCTCGACGAGCATCTCGACATGCTCATGGTGTGCCACCACCTGAATCCGAGTGTGCCCGAGGATCTGGCGTTCGCGGAGAGCCGGATCCGGCCGTCGACGATCGCCGCCGAGGATCTCCTGCACGACATCGGGGCCATCTCGATGATCGGTAGCGACTCGCAGGCGATGGGCCGGGTCGGTGAGGTGGTGCTGAGGACCTGGCAGACCGCGCACGTGATGAAGCGCAGGCGCGGTGCGCTCGAAGGGGACGGTCGGGCAGACAATCATCGCGCCCGCCGGTACGTCGCGAAATACACCATCTGCCCGGCCATCGCGCACGGACTCGACGACGAGGTCGGTTCGGTCGAGGTCGGCAAGCTCGCTGACCTCGTGCTGTGGGAACCCGCGTTCTTCGGCGTGCGACCCCACGCGGTGCTCAAAGGCGGCATGATCGCCTGGGCGGCGATGGGCGATGCCAACGCTTCCATTCCCACCCCGCAGCCGGTCCTGCCGCGGCCCATGTTCGGCGCGGCTCCGGCCGCCGCGGCCGCCACGTCGGTGCATTTCGTCGCACCGCAGGCGATCGAGGACGGACTCGCCGAGCGCCTCGATGTGCGTCGAAAGCTGGCTGCGGTCAAGAATGTTCGACGGATCGGCAAGGCGCAGATGCCGCTCAATGATGCGTTGCCGCACATCGAGGTCGAGCCGGATACCTTCACCGTGCGGATCGACGGGCAGGTGTGGCAGGAGCAGCCCGCGGTCGAACTGCCCATGGCCCAGCGATATTTCCTCTTCTAGATGAGCAGCCTGGCAACGCTTCTGACCCTGGCCGACTCCCGTCTGCCGACCGGCGGGCACGTGCATTCCGGCGGCGTCGAGGAGGCGGTCACCAGTGGCCTGCTGACCGACGTGGCCACGTTGCGTGCCTTCCTGGTCCGGCGCATCCGAACCAGCGGAGTGGTGGCTGCCTCTATCGCGGTGGCGGTGCACACCGGGACCCTGGACCCTGACGCCGCCGACGCTGAAACCGATGCCCGCACACCGGCACCGGCGGCCCGCGAAGCCTCGCGGGCGCAGGGGAGGGGATTGGTCCGGTTGGCCCGGCGGGTGTGGCCACAACAGCCGTGGGACGCCCTCGGGTCTCGGCCACATCTGCCGGTCGCGGCCGGGACCGTCGCCGCAGCCGCCGAACTGGATCCGGGCCAGACCGCGCTGTCGGTGGTGTACACGACCATGACCGGGTCGGCCACTGCCGCGCAGCGCTTGCTCGCCCTGGACCCCGCCGATGTCGCAGCGCTGACCTTCGAGCTGTCCGGGTTGTGCGACGAGGCGGCAGCCAACGCGGTGACCGGGCTGGCCGACCTGTCCGATCCCTTGCTCGACGTCCTGGCGCAACGGCACACCGAACGCGACCGGCCGTTGTTCGTCTCGTAAATCTCAGTACAGTTCTCGAAAGGCCCACCATGCCACCACATTTCATCGACGGCGAGCCCCACACCCACGTCGACCGGCCCAAGCGGATCCGCCGGCCCGGCGAACCGTTGCGCATCGGTGTCGGCGGACCGGTCGGATCCGGCAAGACCGCGCTGGTGGCCGCACTGAGCCGGCAACTGCGTGACGAGCTGTCGCTGGCGGTGTTGACCAACGACATCTACACCACCGAGGACGCCGACTTCCTGCGCAGGCACGCGGTCCTGCCCGACGAGCGGATCGCCGCGGTCCAGACCGGGGGATGCCCGCACACCGCGATCCGCGACGACATCACCGCCAACCTCGACGCGATCGACGACCTGATCGAGGCGAACCCACCCTTGGACCTGATCCTGGTCGAGTCCGGTGGCGACAACCTCACCGCGACGTTCTCCTCGGGACTGGTGGACGTTCAGATCTTCGTCATCGACGTGGCCGGGGGAGACAAGGTGCCGCGCAAGGGTGGACCCGGCGTGACCTACTCGGACCTGTTGGTAGTCAACAAGACTGATCTGGCGCCTCTGGTGGGGGCCGATCTCGACGTGATGCGGCGCGACGCGGCCAAGGCTCGGCAGGACAGGCCCACGGCACTCATCTCACTCACCGAGGATCCCACGGCGGGTCCGGTGCTGGCCTGGGTGCGCGAGCAGCTGAAAGTCGCTCAGGCTTCGCCCGCGTAATGCATGCCCATGTCGTGATCGCCGCGTCGCCGGGGCGGTTGCCGCGCATCGAGGCGCGCGGCGGGCTGGCCGGGCGGTGCACAGAACCCGATACCGTGCACCTGATCTCCACAGCCGCCACCCCGCTCGGCGGCGACACCCTGACGGTGCGGTTGGTGGTGGAAGCCGGCGCCCGGCTGCGGATCCGCACCGCCGCGGCGACGATGGTGCTGCCCGGCGGTCACACGCGGCAATCGGCCGCGCAGTGGGAACTCGAGGTGGCTGGTCAGCTGGACCTGGATCCGGAGCCGACCGTGGTCGCCGGTGGTTCTGGCCATCGGGTGACGACGCGTCTGGCAATCGCGGAGTCGGCGCAGGTGCGGATCCGGGAGCGGGTCCAGATCGGCAGATCCGGTGAGCGGGAGGGGTTCTGGTCGTCGGCATTGCACGCCGACGTCGGTTCGACGCCGCTGCTGCGCCATCGCATCGAACTGGGCCGCGGGGCCGTGGGCGACGACATCCTGATCGCCCCGCGGGCCTGCATCAGCGAACTGCGTTATCCCGCACCCACATTCGAGGCACCGGGAACCGTGCTGGAGTTGGCCCGCGGCGGCAGCCTGGCCACCTGGCAGGGGGACCGGCTGCCGCCCGAGAGCGCCGTGGGCTAGGAGGCCGCTTTCTCGGTTTCCTGGACGGACGCCGCGATCTCCTCGAGTTCTTCGATCCTGGTGCGGGCGTAGGCCTGTTGCTCGGTGATGGTGAGCTGCCCACGTTTGGTGCTCAGGAACGTCACGCCCCAGGACAGCACCGTCACCAGGCGGCTCTTGAACCCGACGATGTACACCAGGTGCAGCACCAGCCAGCACAACCAGGCGAAGAAGCCGGAGAACTCGATCGGTCCGACCTTGGCGACCGCCGAGAACCGCGACACCGTGGCCATCGAACCCTTGTCCCAGTATTCGAACGGGGTCCGGATCTTCGGGCTGGTGCCGGCAACCTCGCGCTTGATCAGTTTGGCCGCGTAACGGCCACCCTGGATCGCGCCCTGGGCAACGCCGGGCACCCCTTCGACCGCGGCCATGTCACCGACCACGAACACGTTGGGATGACCAGGGATCGTCAGGTCGGGCTCCACCTTGACCCGGCCGGCGCGGTCCAGTTCGACCCCGGCCTGTTCGGCCAGATCCTTGCCCAGCGGGCTGGCCGAGACCCCGGCCGACCACACCTTGCAGGCCGATTCGATGCGTCGCAACGTGCCGTCGGAATCCTTGACGGTCAGGCCGTTGCGGTCTACGTCCGTCACCATGGCGCCGAGCTGAACCTCGACCCCCATCTTCTCCAGTCGCGCCTGGGCCCGCTTCCCCAGCTTCTCGCCCATCGGCGGGAGGACGGCCGGTGCGGCGTCGAGCAGGATCACCCGCGCCTCGGTGGGATCGATGTGCCGGAAGCTGCCGCGCAGGGTCTGATCCGCCAATTCGGCGATCTGCCCGGCCATTTCGACACCGGTGGGACCGGCCCCGACCACGGTGAAGGTCAGCAGCTTGGCCCGGCGTACCGGATCGCTGGACCGCTCGGCCTGTTCGAACGCACCGAGAATGCGGCCGCGGAGCTCCAGCGCATCGTCGATCGACTTCATGCCGGGGGCGAACTCGGCGAAATGGTCGTTGCCGAAGTAGGACTGCCCGGCGCCGGCGGCGATGATGAGGCTGTCGTACGGAGTGGAGTAGGTGTGCCCGAGGAGCACCGAATCCACCGTCCGGTTCTCCAGATCGATGTGGGTGACGTCGCCCAACAGCACCTGGGCGTTCTTCTGCTTGCGCAGGATCACGCGGGTGGCCGGCGCGATCTCGCCCTCGGAGATGATGCCGGTGGCCACCTGGTACAGCAACGGCTGGAACAGGTGGTGGGTAGTGCGGGCGATCAGCTTGACGTCGACGTCGGCACGTTTGAGGGTCTTGGCAGCGGTGAGGCCGCCGAAACCCGATCCGATGATGACTACCTTATGCCGATCCGATGCCGTAGCTCCGGGATGGCTCATTGCTGCTCCTCGCGGACGTGTTTGCCACTCGTAATAACCGTTAGGTTAGTCGGCGCGATTCCCGCCTGTGCGGTGAGATGGCCAACGAACCGAATGTTTACCCGGATATCAGTGGTTTCAACGCTTCGGCTACAGCGGTGATACCGCCGGGGCGGTATCCGGTGATCTGGGTGGTAGGGCTGAGGATGACTCCGTCGATGCCGGCGTTGAGGATCTTGGTCTTGATCTGCTCGGCGACCTGTTCGGCACTGCCGAAGACCACTTGCTGCCTGACCTCGTCGGGAATCATGTCGGCGGTCACGTTGTCGTCGATCATCGTGAACACGAGCATGCTCGTCTCCAGCGTCGCCGGATCACGGCCGATCTTTTCGCATTGCTCTTTGGCGACCTGCACCTTGCGGGCCAACTCGTCGAAGCCCGCGATCACATTGAGATGGTCGAAGTACCGGGCCGCCAGCGGGATGGTTTTCTTCTCACCGCTGCCGCCGATCATCAGCGGAATGTGGTCGCGGAAGCGGGGTTCGGCGAACGCCTCCTCGGTCCGGTAGTACGTGCCGTTGAAGGTCGCGCGCTTGCCCTCGAGCATCGGCAGGATGATCTGCAGCGCCTCCTCGAGCTTCTTGAAACGCTCGGTGAAAGTGCCGAATTCGAAGCCGAGGCTGTCGTGTTCGAGCTCGAACCACCCGGTGCCGATGCCGAGGACGGCCCGGCCCGCGCTGACCACGTCGAGCGTGGTGATGGCCTTGGCCAGCAGTGTCGGGTTGCGGTAGGTATTGCCGGTGACCAGTGTGCCCAGCTGAACCTTCTGAGTTGCGGTCGCCAGTGCGCCGAGGGCCGTGTAGGCCTCGAGCATCGGCTGATCGGGGGAGCCGATCTGCGGCAGCTGATAGAAGTGGTCCATCACGAAGACCGAGTCGAAGCCGGCGGCTTCGGCCTCGCGGGCTTGCGCGATGACGGTCGGGAAGAGTTCGGAAACGCCGGTGCCGTAGGAGAAGTTCGGGATCTGGAGTGCGAGTCGGATCGTCACTCCATCAACCGTAACCCTTTAGCCGAGGGTGGCCAACGCTCCGCGGCTGACGTGCATGGTCTGCCCGGTGATGTGGCGGGCCGCCGGCGTGCTCAAAAACACTGCGAGACGGGCGAATTCGTCGGCAACCGACGGCGGCGTGGTGCCGAGGCCGTCGTAGTCGGGCTCGGCGGACAGGCCGGGGGCGATGGCGTTGACGGTGATGCCGCGGGTGCCGAAGTAGGCGGCCTGGCCTGCGGTCCAATCGCCGAGGGCGGCCTTGACCGCGGCTTCGGCGCTGCCCTCACGCGGGCTCGCGGGCACGACGTTGATGATGGAACCGCCCGAGCGCAGGTGGTCGCCGACGATCTGCACGGTCAGCACCGCCGAGACCACGGTGGCGTCCAGCGCGTTGCGCCAGGCGGTGGCCAGGTCGCTCAGTGTGAAGGTGCGGGGGTCCTTGGACTCGAACTGCGGAGCCGGGACATTGACCAGCGTGTCGAGGTGATGGGGGAACAGTGAGCGGGCGTTCTCGAGGCTGGCGGGATCGGTGTTGTCGAACACGATCGACGCGACGTCGAGCTGCTTGGCGGTCAGCTCCAGATCCTCGCGGCGGGCGCCGGCGATGACCACGTTGTGGCCTGCGTCGAGGAAGCCTGCCGCAATGGTGCGGCCGAGTTCAGTGTCGCCGCCGGTGACCAGCACCTCCGCCATGATGTACCTCCATGTACCCGGGGATCGCCGCGCCGGATGGGGGCGACCAACGGCCAATGTTACTGGACAGTAGCTAGGACACGAAACTCGGCGCGCCAAATGTCGGCTCGCATATGGTGGCGGGGATGATCCGACCCAGCGCTCTCACCTGCGTCGACATGGTCGGCGAGGCGGCCTTGTGACGAATCCGCCACGGCTGCCGCGCTGGATATATCTCCCGGCCGCCGCCGGCGCGATCTTCGTGGTGTTGCCCCTGGTCGCGATGGTGGCAAAGGTGGATTGGCCCAGGTTCGGGTCGCTGATCTCCAGCGCGTCCTCGACTGCGGCGTTGAAGCTCAGCCTGGAGACCTCGCTGGCCAGCACGGTGTTGTGCGTGGTGTTCGGGGTTCCGCTCGCGCTGGTGCTCGCCCGCGCCGACGGGCTCGTCACCCGGCTCGTCCGGCCGTTGATCCTGTTGCCGTTGGTGCTGCCGCCCGTGGTGGGCGGCATCGCGCTGCTGTATGCCTTCGGCCGGCTCGGACTGGTCGGTCGGTACCTGGAGGGCGCGGGCGTGCAGATCGCATTCACGACGGTGGCCGTCGTGCTGGCGCAGACGTTCGTGTCGTTGCCGTTCCTGGTCATCTCGCTGGAAGGCGCGGCCCGCACGGCAGGTGCCGATTTCGAAGTGGTGGCCGCGACGCTGGGCGCCTCGCCGGCGACGGTGTGGTGGCGGGTGACTCTGCCGCTGTTGGGCCCCGGTCTGGTGTCGGGAGCCGTGCTGGCCTTCGCGCGCTCGCTCGGCGAGTTCGGCGCCACGCTGACGTTCGCGGGCTCGCGCCAGGGCGTCACCCGCACCCTTCCCTTGGAGATCTATCTGCAGCGGGAGAGCGATGCCGACGCCGCGGTGGCGTTGTCGGTGCTGTTGGTGGCCGTGGCGGCCGTCGTGGTCATCGGGTTGGGCAGCCGGCGGTTGCGAGCGGGGGGAACAGCGTGACCCTGCACGTGCGCGCGGTCGTCGAAAGTCGCGGCCTGGACCTGGAATTCGAGGTGCCGGCCGGGGAGGTTCTGGCGGTTCTTGGCCCCAACGGCGCCGGCAAGTCGACCACCCTGCATTCGATCGCGGGATTGGTCGGTCTGGATGCCGGGCGTATCCAGGTGGGCGATCGGGTGCTGACCGACCCGGCCGCCGGCGTGCAGGTGCCCACCCATGCCCGGCGCGTCGGGTTGTTGTTGCAGGATTCTCTGTTGTTTCCGCACCTCAGTGTGGCGGCCAATGTGGCATTCGGCGCCCGCAGTGGGCGCAGCCTGGGGCGTCGCGCCGCACGAGAGAGCACGCATCGATGGTTGGCCGAGGTCGACGCGACGGACCTGGCTGACCGGCGACCTCGCCGGTTGTCGGGCGGGCAGGCCCAGCGGGTGGCGCTGGCCCGGGCTTTGGCTGCCGATCCCGAGGTACTGCTGCTCGACGAACCGCTGGCGGGTTTGGACGTGGCGGTGGCGGCCTCGATGCGCAAGGTGCTGCGGCGGGTGCTGGCCACCGGTGGTCGGTGCGCGGTGCTGATCACCCACGACCTGCTCGATGTACTGACCCTGGCCGACCGCGTGATTGTCGTCGAGGCCGGCAGGATAATCGAAAGCGGTTCTGCTGCAGAGGTATTGGCGACCCCCAAGAGCCACTTCGGGGCGCGGTTCGCCGGGGTGAACCTGATCGGCGGCACGGCAGGTCACGACGGTGTCGTCACCACCGCCTGGGGTGGGAAATGGCACGGCACGCCGGCGGCCGAGGTGGCGCCCGGGGCGCCGGTGGTGGCGGTGTTCTCGCCGGCGTCGGTCGCGGTGTACCGCGAGGAACCGCACGGCAGTCCGCGCAACACCGTCGCGGTGACCGTCGCCGAGCTCGACAGCCGCGGGCCCGGCATCCGGGTCCGGGCGGATGAGCAGCCCGACGGCGCCCCCGGGCTGGCCGCCGACATCACCGCCGAGTCGGCCGCCGAGCTGCGACTGGCTCCGGGCGACACGGTGTATTTCTCGGTGAAGGCGCAGGAGGTTGCGGTGCACGCGGCGGGCGCCGGAAATAAGTGACCTCGAGGACGTAACGCAGGCCTGCGCGCGTCCGAATCACGTGTTGAGGGCTCTGACACCGAAGGCGTCGGAGGTGGGTTGCCAGGTTCGGCGTGGCGCCCCGCACACCCGCGTGCCAGCAACTATGCCTACCGCGGACCAGCTGGCGATATCCCATCTGTCGCAATCGCACTTTTTGGCACTCTAAGAGCAACTCACACTTGCGTCACGGCCGTAACACGGTAGTTTCTTCCCCATGGACGAGTCGGATGCGATGTCACATCGGCGCAGAGGTCTGTCGAACAAGCTGGCGCTGGTTGCGATGACCGGTGCGACCGCCGCGGCCGTTGCGCTGCCGGCGGTGGCGTATGCGGATCCCGTGCCGGCGCCTCCGGCGCCGGCGCCTGCCCCAGCGGTGCCCGGTGCGCCGGCCCCCGCCGCTCCCGCTCCGGCGCCGGCACCTGGAGCGCCCGCGCCCGCTCCCGCTCCTGCTCCTGCTCCCGGAGCGCCCGCGCCTGCGCCTGCGCCTGCGCCAGGAGCACCGGCCCCGGCTGCACCCGCGGATCC
>MSTD01000029.1 GCA_001942045.1 Mycolicibacterium porcinum | reverse complement strand
CACCGTGAATCCGCCGACCACGACCACGGCCATGATGATCAACGGAATCCAGAACCGTCTCAACAGCTTCATATTCGCTGGTCGGCCTTTCGGAGGTCAGGTACGCGGTGACGTACCGGCTAGCTGCGCAGCTCCATTGCCACTTCGTGATCATGTCGGCGTCGGCGGATTCCCGCCAACATCTTTCTACGTCGACATCCGCGGCGAGTTCCCCGCCGGAATCGTCCCCGAAGGGACTGACCGACATCTCCGAGATCAGCCGGCTGCCCGGCGCGCTCACGGCGGTGATGTCGACGACGAGCCGACGCTGCTCATCCAATGGAACGAAGGGTAGTACGCCTTCCACACTCCACAGGGTCGGCCGTTCGGCGTCGAACCCGGCTTGGATGAGTGCGGCGGGCCAGTTTCCGCTGATGTCGGCAGGGACGCCGCGGACGACGGCCGTCGGTGTGGTGCCGGCGAGTGCGTCGGTCTTGACCTCGAGGATCGCGGGGTTGTCGACGACGTACACGGTGGTGCCGACGGGCCAGGGCAGTTGATAAGGACGCGGGTCCAGATCGGAGGCGAGGAAAACGACCTGCTCGACGCCGGTTTCGGCGGCTGCCAAGAGATAGGTGTCGAGGAGGTCTGCCAAGGGCGCCAAGCATGAAGTCGGCATCAGTACACCTCCCCGCGGATTTCCTTGCCGGATGTAAAGTGAAACCTATACAGTCGGCTAACTTCAATCAAGTTAGTACGTTTAATTTACGGTGTGATCTAGCACCCTTGGGTACGCTCAGCGCGACGAAGGGACAGGTGTGGCGAAGGCTGTTGCGCCGCGTGGCTTTGCCCGCGAACGAGTGCTGGAAGCGGCGTTGAGCCTGTTCGCCGAGCACGGTGTGAACGGCACGTCGCTGCAGATGATCGCCGACCGTCTCGGCGTCAGCAAGGCTGCCGTCTACTACCAATTCCATTCCAAGGACGACATCGTGCTGGCGGTCATCCAACCGGTCTTCGACGACATGATGCGGCTGGTCCGAATCGCCGAGGCCATGTCCACGCCCGAGGCCCGGCGCGAGGCCGCCGTCAGCGGCATGGTGGAGATGGCGGTCCGGCACCGGCGGGTGACCGCGGTGTTCCACGGCGATCCCGTCATCGACGGCCTCGTGCACAGCCGCGCCGAACTTCAGGACACCATCGAACGGCTGACCGGGATCCTGCTCGGTCCCGACCCCGACGCGGCCAGCCGGATTTGTATGTCGGTGCTCGCCGCCGGCGTCTATGGCAGCGCGACCGACCCGGCGCTCAACGACGTCACCGACGAAGAGCTGCACCGGGTCCTGCTGGACTGCGCGCAGCGGTTGCTGCGCGCACCGGCCACGCCCGTCGCCTCCGGCTGATCAACCCCGCAGGGCCGACGCAAAGATCGCAGGAAGCTTGCCCCAGCCGGGTGCCCCGGCGAAGTCCACCAGCAACCGGCCCGTCGTCGCCGCGGTGCGGTTGTTGACGAACCACGGCGGCTTGGGCGACAACGACCACTCCCCGTGGACCACTGACCGCGGCGCGGGCCGGAACGGTCCGCGGACCACCGTGCGCTCCGGGCGGTCGAGCAGAAAAGCGTTGTGCACCACGCCGGTTCCGCTCTGGATGTCATTGCGCTTGTGACCGGGGAACGCTCCCCAGGTGGCCGTCGGGGTCAGGTAGCCGACGCCGGTCCAGGCATTGATCGCGATGGTGCCGTAGCGCAACTGCTCGACGAGGTGGTCGAACTTCTCGCCGAGACCGGCAAGGGTGTCCGGGTGGGCGATGATGTTCACCCCCAGAGTGCCGACGAACTCGTGGTTGGCGACCCGCACGGCCTCTTCGGCAAATTTGTCGTCAGGGACGTCGAGTTCGATCACCCCGAGCACCGGACCGAAATACTCGGTGCGCAACAACGCATCCCGGTCGGCCGGATCGACCACCAGCACCCGGGCACCCCTCGAACCCAGATGCTGTGCTTCCGGATACGACGCGTCCGCGCTGGCCACCCGGACGTCGGAGCCAGGGTAATAGGCGGGCCGAGCCGGTGCGTCGTTGACGGCCTTGCGGATCGCGGCGATGAACTCCTCGCGCTGCGCCCAACGCTTGGGCAGCACCACCACCTGCGCGGCCACGCAGTTGTAGCCGTTGTTGTGCAAGCGTTGCGTGGCAACGTGATTGGCCTGGAACTCGATGTCGGACTTGCTCCAGGCGCCGGGCAGCACGATGGTCGGGGACACCCCGCCGAGCTCGGCGGTCATCTCCTTGTCGAGGACCGGTTCGTCCGCGGCCTTGCGTCGCGCACCGTCCTCCCCGGTACCGAACACGATGGCGTCATACGTCAGCGCGCTGCCGGTCATGTGCACATGGTCGACGAGCTTGTGCCGCACCAGGTATGTCCCGGCCTCGGCTCCGCCGGTCAGGATCCGCACCGCGCCGATCGCGATGAACGGGGCCAGCACCTTGGTGAGCACGGGCAGCAGCGGATCGGTGATCGGGTTGAGCTTGAGGGCCACCACCCGGTTGTTGGCGTACAGCTCGTAGATGGTGTCCAGCGGGGCGATCGAGAAGATGTTGCCCGCGCCCAGAACCGCGCCCACGCCGTTGGTGCGGGACGGGTCGCGTTGAGCCAGGCCGGCTGCCCGAATTGCCTCGGCCTTCTCGATACCGGGCTGCAGCCACACCTCGGCGCTGAACCCGGACATCAGTAGCTGGTCGAAGGTGTTGAGCGGCAAGGCCTTTACCGTGGTCCGGCCACCCGGCGCGTAACCGAACTCGGCGCCGTCGAGCGGGCTGCGGCCGGCTTCGAGTTTGGCCAGGCTCTCCGAGAGCGCGCCCAGGCCGGCGGCCAGTGAGTACGGACCGGAAATCCATTCCTCGCCCACCAGCGGTGAGGACGGGTCCAGTTGCTTGATGCCGACCGCGGCGTCCACCCACTCGGCGGCGTGGCGCACGGTCAGCGCGCGCACCTCGTCGAGCAATCCGCGGCGGGCCGCCAATGATAGTGAGGCCCAGGTCTTTTCGCCCTCTACGAGTTCCTCGAGGGCCTCGTTGATCTGCGTTTCGGTCATGTCAGCTCACGCTCTTGTCGAATTGCATCAGTGCGTCGTGATGGTTATGGACGTACGGGGTGGGGCCTTGGCCCGCCTCCCGCTTGGCCACGATCGCAGCGTACTGCTCGAACGGAGTGGTCCGGTCCCATTTGGCCCTGGCCTCGGCCGGGGTGTACGTCACGGTGTTCTTGGCCGGGATACCCATCAGGGTCGGGCCGACGATCGGCGTGGTGTGCGGCGTGGTGAGGTCCAGGACGGCCAGCTCGAGGCGCGGATTCGCGGCGACGACCCTGAGGAACGGGCGCACCACGGCCCGCGCCGCGACGTCGGCGAACCGGCGCTGGGGGATGCCGCCCAGCAGGCGCATCCACTGCGGCATGGTGGCGATGATGGCGGCGCGCATCGGAATGTTGAACGCCTTACGCATCCAGCGCGGCATCCGCTCGGGCAGGATGTGGTAGCCCAGGTCGACCAGGTAGTCCATCATCCGCTGGGCCACCTCGGAGCCGACGAGATCGGGTCGGAAGCTCTCGAAGTACTCCCGGATGCCCTCGCGGGTGCGTGGCACATCGTCGGGGTTGATGGTCTGAAACTCCGCCGCCCGCGCGCATTCCTCCCAGTACTGGCTCTCCTCGGCCGCTGTCAGCTTGCCGGGGCCGAACATCTCGTAGCTGTAGAGGATCGAGTGCCACGCGGTGAGGTGGATCCACAGCTGCGAGTGCGGGTCGTTGGCGTCGAACGGGCGCTTGGTGATCGGTTCGGTGCCGATGGCCTTCGAGTGGATCTTGACCAGGATCTCGGACGCGTCGAGGACGGACTTGGCGTCGCCGAAGGCGACCAGGGCGAAGTACTGCATGGTCCGGTCGTAGCGCAGGCGGGTGCGGGCGTAGACCTGTCCGGTGGCGTCGACCGCGGCGGCCAGGAACGGGTCGAGGTGTTCGATGGTCACCGCCCGGGAGAAGCCGATCAGCAGTGAGGTGGGGTAGCTCCACACCTTCCAGGTGATCGAATCCGGGCCGAAGAAGCCGTAGTCCTCGGCGGGTGCCAAGGGGTCGGCGACTGCCGGCAGGCCTGCCGCTTTGCGAACTGCGATCAACGCGTCCATCTGCGTCGTCCCTTCGAAATCAAGTGGTACAGGACGTACCAGTTAGGTGAATGGTACGACATGTACCACTTGATTGGCTAGGGTGTAGTCGTGGAACCAGCCGTGAGGCGCGGCCGATGGGCAGGCCAGCGGGAACGCCGACGGGCCGAGTTCGTCGATGCCGCGCTGGCCGCGATCGCCGAACACGGTCCGCAGACCTCGACCGAACAGATCGCCGCCCACGTCGGCGTCACCCGCACCAAGCTCTACCGGCACTTCGCCGGTGCCGGCGACCTGCAGCGCGCGATCGCGCAGCGCGCCGCCGAGATGCTCCAGGCCGAGCTCGCGCCGCTGTGGACCCCGCACGGTTCGATGGCCCAGATCATCGAGGCCAGCGTCGGCGCCCACGTGCGATTCCTCGTCGAGCACCGCAACCTGTACCGCTACCTGGCGCGGTGCTCACTCGGCGAGGACGCCGCGACGCCTGACGCCATCGCCGACATCCGGCAGACCATCGGGACCCAGCTCGGCGTGCTGTTCACGGTGTACCTCAACGCTTTTGGTGTCTCCACGGATCCAGAGCCGTTGGCCTTCGCCATCGTCGGGCTGGTCGAATCGACGACCGGCCGGTGGCTCGACCAACCCGGCTCCACCGAGCAGGACCGGCTGGTGGCCGACTTGGTGCGGTGGATCTGGCTACTGGTCGACGACACCCTGCGGGCCGGCGGTGTGTACGTGGATCGTGCCGAGCCGCTACCGACACCCGAGGTGATCGCCGCGCAGGCCGAGACTTACCGCGACCCGGACCGCGTCGGCCCCTGAGGCTTCTTTTGCACCGCGAGCGTGCGCGTCTGCTGGCCGCCACGCCGCAAAACGTCGGCATTTTGCGCACGCTCGCGACGCGCGAGAGTGCAAGCACTACGGCGCGAGATCGGCCACAGCCTGTGCGGCCGACGTGACCCGGTCCAACCGCAGCGCGGTCTCACCGGCATAGAGCGCGGCGCGGTCCACCCATTTCGCGGGCATGTCTGCGGTGAGCGTGATTCGGGGTGAGGAGCGGCAGCGCGGGGTGCTGAAGGCGCAGGAGCGCGCCGTCGCCACGGTCGGGGATCCGGGACAACGGCCCGCTGTACTTGTTGATCGCCGCGGGCAGTCGGCGTGTGCGCCCGTCCGGGTGGCACCAGCGCATTGTCATGGCGTTCGGGAGAACCCGATGTCGTTCCGGCCAGGCCAGGCCGAACGCCGTCGTCTCGATCGTGCTGTCCGCGTCGATGATCCGCTGCCGGTAAACCGGGTGGGCGCCGGATTCGTGGGTGAGCAGGAACCGCGTGCCCGCCACCACACCCGAGGCCCCTGCGGCGAGCGCCGCACGGGTGTCGGCGGCCGTCGCGATGCCACCCGCGGCGAAGATGGGGCGGGAACCAGCCAGGGTCAAGGCTTTTGGCAAGAAATCCGCCTGCGCCTGGGTGCCGACCAGATGTCCGCCTGCCTCCCGGCCCTGTGCGATCAATCCGTCGGCTCCGTAGGCCAGCGCCTCGACGGCCTGCGCTTGGGTGCCGACCATCACCAAGACGAAAACGCCGCCGTCTGACAGTCGTCGGATCAGATTTCGATCGATCGCGAACGCCATCACCGCAATGTCGATCCTCGCTTCGAGGCAGACCTCGATATGTGAGCGGCGGAGGAACGGCATCAACAGATTGACCGCAACGGCGCGGCCGGGCACCTGGTCGCGGACCGTCGCGATGGCCGCCTTCAGCTGCCCGGGCGGTAGGAGCCCCAATGTGCCCAGCCCGCCGGCCGCTGCCACCGCGGCGGCCAGTGGCGCACCCGCGATACCGCCGGCCATGCCCGCCTGGACCACGGGCACATCGAGTTTCAGCCGATCTGCGATGTCCATTCCGCGATTCTGCGCCATCTGGGTCGGCCCGAGCGGGCGCAAACTGCCGACGTTTTACGGCGTGGCGGCCGACAGACACGCACGGTCGCGGTGCGTGGCCTACCAGCGGCAGACGCCGGCGCCGGACCCGGAGTCGACGGCGCGGAACGCGAGGAGATGGCGCTGCCACCACGGCAGCGGTGCCGCGAGGACGGGGTCGTTCGTCGCGTCGTTCGCCACCTGCGGAGGCCCGCCGTGCAGGTAGGCGATGCGGATGCCGCTCAGCCCCGCGTCGCGCCACAGCAGCACGGTGCGGCGCAGCTCGAGCCAGGGGATGCGGACCGGAGGGTCTTCGGACAGCCAGCGGGTCTGCCGGCGAAGTTGCGTCATGTCGCCGGTAGGCTCGGGCAATTCCAGTCCGACCAGGGTGACGGTGTCCCGCTGGTAATCGGCCAACTGAATGGCCGTGACGCCGGGCAACAGGTGGTTGGAGCTGCCCTCCTCGGTGTGCAGGTTGCTGAACATCGAGAAATTCGCCACGGTCTTGAGCCCCACGTACGGCGTGACCCCGTTGGCTAACGCCAGCAGCGGTGCGATCAGCAGGATCAGGGGGCGTAGCTGCCAATTCGGGGCGCGGACGCCGGCCAACTCGGCAGCACGGTAGGCCCGCAACAGCGCGATCATGAACGGGATCACCGCGACGGCCCACGTGAGCACGAGCAGGGTGTGCCACGGCAGGCCGATCGGGCTGTCCGGCGAGTCGGCCGAGCTCGATACCAGACTCACCAGCACATGGGCCGCGAAACCGGTGAGCGCCAGGCCCCGCGGTCGCCCGACCGTTGCGAGCGTGCCCAAAATGCTGACGTTTCGCGGTGTGTCGGGCGGCAGACACGCACGCTCGCGGTGCCGGGGCGACAGGGTGGCGAACACCTCGGTCGGGACCAGCAGCACGTACACCGCGAAGACGACCGTGGCGAAGTCGTAGAACGAGGCCAACGCCAATATCGAGTGGAAGCCCACACCGAGCAGCACGCCCCAGAACCGCAGTTTCGGCACCGCCAGCAACGCGAAGATGGCGGCCTCGATCACGACCGCGACGACGGCGACGAACTGGCCGACCGACGGCCCCGGCACCGCATCCTCGAAGCCGTTGAGCCAGATGAGCTGTCCGAACAGCTCGCCACCACACGAGGTTTCCGGGGCGAAGTACGCGGTGTTCAACTTGTCGAACACCGTGAACAGATAGACCACGAGCAACACCAGCCCGACCGGGCTGCGCGCCGCTTCCAGCCAGCGGTCGACGAAGCTGCTCGAGGTGTCGGGCCGCTTCCGAACGACCAACGCCCACAGCGCGGCGGTCCCGAGCGCGATGGCGACCAGCAGGCTCAGCACGAGATGGTTCGACGCGGCAGGCAGATTCAGCACGGCCACGACGGCTCCGGCCGCCACCGCCAGGCCGGCGGCAGCCACCGAGCCGGGAAAGATCAGCGCGGGCAGGCCGGCCAGCAACGCAGGCAGCACCGCGAGGGGCTGACTGTCGGAGTAGTGGAACACCAACGCCATCGCGAAGAGCGTTGCGAACCAGCCGAGTTGCTGACGTGCGCCGGTGGGATCTTCTGTTCGGGCGTTGCTGCGCCACCGCATTGAGATGACTGTACTTGGCGGCCGTCGACGGTCGCCGACGGCCGCCGCCGACGCCGGACATACGGCGTAATCTGGGAAGCGATGGATGGGTGCGGTAGGGCCCAAACGCCTTGCCGTGTAACGGAAAGGACAAGAAATGAGTACAGTCCATTCATCAATCGACCTACACCCGGACATTATGGCCCTGCGGGCGGGCTATGACCGGGTCGCAGAGTCGATGGCCGCGCAGGTCACCTTCGGCCTGACGTTGCTGACGGCGATGTACGTCGCGCTGTCCCCCTGGATCGTCGGCTTCGACTCCTTCAACAGGCTGACGGTCAACGACCTCATCGTCGGAGGGGCGATCGCATTCCTGTCGATGTGTTTCAGCTTCGCGCTGGACCGCGCGCACGGCATGACCTGGACACTGCCGATCTTCGGTGTGTGGCTGATCATCTCGCCGTGGGTGTTCGTCAGTGGACCGACCGCCGGCATGATCTGGTCGCACGTGGTCAGCGGTGCACTCGTGATGGTGCTGGGCTTCAACGCGATGTACTTCGGCATGCGGGTGCGCAATTCTGAAGCGCGGCACGCCTGAGGTGCGGTAGGCGAAGCCGACGGACCAGCCGGACTCCGGCTGGTAGGGATACCTGCGTGCCGGGAGCGCCCCGCGAATCACACGATGCGTCAATTTGGTCCCCGGGCCGGGAATTGCGCCATATTGTGGGCAATCGCAGGACTTCCATGACGGCGATGGCGGGTACGAACTGCTGAGATGAAGCTGGCGGGGCGGGAAGAAGAACTGGCGGCGATCCGTCGCTCCCTTGGTGGGCCGGGAACCCATCACGGTGTGGTGATCGTCGGCAGTGCCGGCGTCGGCAAAACCCGGTTGGCCCGGGAGGCCCTCACCCACGCCGCCGCGTCCGGACATCGAACCAATTGGTTCGTCGGGACCGAATCCGCGCGGGAGATTCCGCTGGGAGCCTTCACCGGATCGATCAGCCAGAGCATGTGCGACCCGCTGCCGGACGTACGGCGCGTGATCGACTCCTTCGTGGCCCAGCAGCGCATGGGCAAGGTCGTCATCGGCATCGACGACGCCCACCTGCTCGATCCGCTGTCCGCGCACGTCGTGCACCAACTGGCACAGACGCAGGGGGTGCGCCTCGTCGTCACCGCGCGGTCCGGCGGCCCGGAACCCGACGCGGTGACCGCCCTGTGGAAGGACAGCCTGCTCGACCGGATCGACCTCGAACCACTTTCCGCCACGGCGGCTGCGACCCTGATCGAGTCCGCAGTCGGCGGGCCGGTCGACAGCCGTAGCACGCGCCGCTTCTGGAAGCTCACCGGAGGCAACGCCCTGTACCTGCTGCAGTTGGTGAAAGACCAGATCGCCGCCGGGCGGATGCGCAAATCCGCCGGGGTGTGGATGTGGGACGGCGATGTGGCTGTGTCCCAGAGCATCACCGACATGGTCGGGCGCCGCCTCGGTCAACTCGAGCCTGGTATGGCGTTGGTACTCGACACGCTGTCGCAGTGCGAACCGCTCAGTGTCGACGTCCTGGTCGACCTGGTCGAGCCCGCCGATCTGGAGGCTGCTGAGCAGATGCATCTGGTCCGGATCGACCGGGCCGGGCGCGGCCTCGTGGCGACCCTGGCACATCCCTTATACGGCGAATTACGCAGGGCCACAGCCGGTGAGATGCACCTGTCGAAGATCCGCGGGAAGCTCGCCAGCCGGCTGGCGTCGGAACCTGACGGCGACATGCGCGCTACGGTGCGCCGGGCACTGCTGGCGCTGCACTCCGATCTGCCACCTGATCCGCAGCTGTATCTGACCGCGGCCCGGTGCGCCGCGGTCCTGCTCGATCCCGACGCGGCGAACCGATTCGCCGCTGCCGCAGACGAATGCGGCGCACCCGAGGCCGCACCGATGCGGGCCATGACGTTGGTGCTGTTGAGCCGCGGTGACGAAGCCGAGACGGTTCTGCGCGAGATCAGTGCAGACGGCAGACCCGACCGCCACCATTGGGCCACGATCCGGGCAGCGAATCTGGCCTGGATGCTCAGCCGCCCGCTCGACGCGCACGCGATCCTGGAAAAGCTCTCCGACACAGCGGAATCCGATGCACAGCGGATGGAGCGACTGGCCATCCAAGCCTGTGTCGATGCGGTGCTCGGACACTGCGCGAGCGCCGAGGAGAACGCCAGGACCGCCCTGGATTCGGGTGGACTGCCAGATCTCCACGCCATGATGGCCTCGATCGCGTTGATGATGGCCTTCGGTGCGCTGGGGCACGTCGACGACATCGACTCCGTCGCCGAGCAGGCCATCGAACGGGCCACCACCTCTTTCGAATCCTCGCCGATGCGGTTCTGGTTCGGCGCAGTCCACGGCCGCGCCTGCCGGCTGACCGGCCGGATCGACGAAGTCACGGCGATGGCAGTGCGGCTCGACGAGTCGGCGCGCGACGTTCCAGGCCTCGTCTACGCCAATCTCGCCAACCTGCTCGGCCACGCCGAACTGGCCAGGGCCGATCTGCCCGCTGCCGTCAAACACCTGCATGAGGCGTGCGCGGGAGCCGAAACACATGCGATAACAACAGGTTTGCGCATCGCAAGTCGTTTCGCCCTCGCCGAGGCATACGCCAAACTCGGCCAGGCCGACGCCGCGACCGAGGCTCTGGCCGGAGTCGGCCAGATGGTGCCCGGCGATTACGTGTTCGTACAAACCGCGATGTCGGTGGCCACCGGGTGGACGCTGGCGGCCGGTGGTGCGCTGACCGACGCCATCGAGGTGGTCCGCGAAGCGGCCCGGGACGCGGCGAAATACGAACAGCCGACACATGAACTACTGTGTCTGCAGACCGCCGCACAGTGGGGCGACACGTCAGGCGCCAAACGGGCGCGGGAGCTTGCCGACACCCTGAAACTGCCGCTGGCCGAAACAGTTGCCCACCACATCGAGGCCTTGGCAGCCGATGACGGCAACGGATTGCTCGCTGCGGCAGGGGAGTATCGAGCGCTCGGCGACCGGGCCACCGCCACCGACACCACCGCGCAGGCCGCGGTCGCGTTCGGCCGCCACGGGCAAGCCAAGCGCAGTGCGTATGCGGCAGCGCTGGCGCAGGAGAGCGCCGACGAATGCGGCGGGCTCTGTACCCCGGCGCTGCGCAACCCGGCCGGTCAGCCGTTGACCGGAAGGCAGCGTGAGATCGTCGAACTCGTGGTCGCCGGCCTGTCCAACAAGCAGATCGCCGAGCGTCTGGTGATGTCGGTGCGCAGCGTGGAAGGCCACCTGTACCGGGCCTGTCAACGGGTGGGCGCGAGCTCACGTGAGCAGCTCGCCGCGATCATCCGTCGCGGTCGGTGATTTGTGCACGATTTTCCGCGGTCAGCGCGGAAAATCGTGCACAAATCCCGGTTAGTTGCAGACCGCTCCGACGGCGGCGGACTGGACCAGCTTGGTGTACTTGGCCAGCACGCCGGTCTTGTAGCGCGGCGGCAGCGGCTCGAACCCGACCTTGCGGGCCTCGAACTCGGCCTCGTCGACCAGCACGTCGAGCGTCCCGTTCGCCACGTCCAGGCGGATCCGGTCACCGTCCTTGACGAAGGCGATGGGCCCGCCGTCGACGGCCTCCGGAGCGATATGCCCGACGCACAGGCCCGTCGTCCCGCCGGAGAACCGGCCGTCCGTCATCAGCAGCACGTCCTTGCCCAGCCCGGCACCCTTGATGGCGCCGGTGATGGCCAGCATCTCGCGCATGCCCGGGCCGCCCTTGGGGCCTTCGTAGCGGATGACCACGACGTCGCCGTGGGTGATGGTGCCGTCCTCCAACGCGTCCAGGGCCGCCCGCTCGCGCTCGAAAACCCTTGCGGTGCCCTCGAACACGTCGGACTCGAACCCTGCGGACTTCACCACGGCGCCCTCGGGGGCCAGTGACCCGTGCAGGATGGTGATGCCGCCGGTGGGGTGGATCGGGTTGTTCATCGCCCGCAGCACCTTGCCGTCCGGATCCGGGGGAGCGATGTGGGCGAGGTTCTCGGCCATGGTCTTGCCGGTGACGGTCAGGCAGTCGCCGTGCAGTAGGCCGGCATCGAGCAGTGCGCGCATGACCACCGGCACGCCGCCGATCTCGTCGACGTCCTTCATCACGTGGCGGCCAAAGGGTTTCACATCGGCCAGGTGAGGCACCTTGTTGCCGATGCGGGTGAAGTCGGCCAGCGTCAGCTCGACCTCGGCCTCCTTGGCGATGGCCAGAAGGTGCAGCACGGCGTTGGTGGACCCACCGAACGCCATCACCACCGCGATGGCGTTCTCGAACGCCTTCTTGGTGAGGATGTCGCGCGCGGTGATGCCGCGGCGCAGCATCTCGACGACCGCCTCGCCCGAGCGACGGGCGAACTCGCCGCGGCGCTTGTCCACGGCCACCGGAGATGCGCTGCCCGGCAACGACATACCCAGCGCCTCGGCCGCCGACGCCATGGTGTTGGCGGTGTACATGCCGCCACACGCGCCCTCGCCCGGACAGATCGCCCGCTCGATGATGTCGACGTCCTCGCGTGACATCAACCCGCGCACGCACGCGCCGACGGCCTCAAAGGCGTCGATGATGGTGACTTCCTTCTCGGTGCCGTCGGTGAGCTTGGCGACGCCGGGCATGATCGAGCCGTTGTAGAAGAACACCGAGGCCAAATCCAGGCGGGCCGCGGCCATGAGCATGCCGGGAATCGACTTGTCACAGCCGGCCAGCAGCACCGAGCCGTCGAGGCGCTCGGCCTGCATCACGGTCTCGACGCTGTCGGCGATCACCTCGCGGGAAACCAGGGAGAAGTGCATGCCCTCGTGGCCCATCGAGATGCCGTCGGACACCGAGATGGTGCCGAACTCCAGCGGGTAGCCCCCGGCCTCGTGCACGCCGTCCTTGACGTCCTGGGCGAGCCGCTGCAGCGACATGTTGCACGGCGTGATCTCGTTCCATGACGATCCGACGCCGATCTGTGGCTTGACCCAGTCGTCGTCCCCCATACCTACCGCGCGGAGCATTCCGCGGGCGGCGGCCTTCTCCAGGCCGTCGGTGACGTCGCGGCTGCGGGGCTTGATATCGGGCTGGTGGGAAGACATGCAGGTAAGTATGCCTCCCGGTTAGTTAGCCACCCAAATTCTTTCTATACCTGTAGGGGGTATGGCTCAGCCGGTCCACTCCCTCGACTTGATGGTCAGGTCGAGCCCCAACAGGAATCCCACGATCGTGCAGGCGATCGACACCACCGGCCAGAGCCACAACCACCTGCGGGTGAAGAACACCATGACGATGCTTCCCACGACGCCGGCGGCCAGCCCGCCGCCAATCCAGCCGAAGATCGTGGGATAGACCTGATCGTCATAGGGGGTGGGACCACAGGTCGCATGGCAGGTGTCGGTCGACATGCCGAAGAACAGCGACAGCCACGCCGCAGCGGCGGCGCCGAGCACGGCCACGATCCACAGCGCGATCGTGACGATGATGCTGACGACGGTGACGGCGGTACCCAACCCGGAGCGGCCACCCGGTTCCGCGGCCGGGGGCTGCGGTGGAACCGGCCAGCTGGGTGGCGGATAGGTCGGCGACTCGCCGTAAGGGCCAGGCCAGGGAGGCTGTGACATCGCGTCGAGCGTATCGGTCACCGGGGCGGCCCGGTGGCACTATTTCGCCCGGTCAAATCGACATGCATACCCCGGTGGGGTACCGGTATACTGGGGTCATGGACGCGGCTGACAACTCGGGTGCACACGGCTACTCGGCGCAGAAGGACAACTACGCCAAACGGCTGCGCCGGATCGAAGGCCAGGTCCGGGGCATCGCCAAGATGATCGACGAGGACAAGTACTGCATCGACGTCCTCACCCAGATCAGCGCCGTCAACAGTGCGCTGCAGTCGGTAGCGCTCGGCCTCCTCGATGAGCACCTCGGCCATTGCGTGACGCAGGCCGTCTCCGAAGGCGGGGCCCAGGCCGAAGCCAAGCTGGCCGAGGCGTCGGCCGCCATCGCCCGCCTGGTCCGCTCCTAACCGCCCAGCGCCTGCTCGATCCGCTCGACCTTCGCGGTGAGCTGCCCGGTGTAGCCGGGACGGATGTCGGCCTTCAACACCAGGCTGACCCGTGGGGATACCGCCGCAACCACCTCCACGGCCTGTTTCACCACGGCCATCACCTCGTCCCATTCACCTTCGACGTTGGTGAACATGGCGTTCGTTTCGTTGGGCAGGCCCGAGGCCCGCACCACCCGCACGGCTTCGGCCACCGCTGCGCTGACACTGCCGGACTCGTCCCCGCCGGCCGGGCTGATGCTGAAGGCGACAATCACGGATTCGATTGTGCGCTCTGGCCGGTCAGTGCTTGCTGAACACCGTCGGACGCACCTGAAGGATCACCCGGTCGGCGGCGTCCGGCGGCACCTCGTTCAACGACCCGCTGTAGCGGTCGTTGAGTGCCAGGAAGAACGCCGCGGTGGGATCGGGCACGATCTCGTCGACCACGCCACGGACCTCCAGGTAGCGGTACGGGTTGTCCGGATCGTGGATGGACATCGCGACCTCGGGGTGCGCCGTCACGTTGCGGTATTTCTGGCGCTTGGTGGTGTGGGTGAAGCGCAGATGCGTGCCGTCCCATTCGAACCACATGGGATTCACCTGCACGGTCCCGTCGGGTCTCGTGGTGGCGAGATGACCGAACAGCGGCCTCGTCAAAAGATCCTCATAACCATCAGGCACTGCAACCATTGCGCCTCCTCTCGGTTCGGCAACCACGCACGGCAACGTTATGGCACTACCGTGGCATCCCAGCATGACCTTCAGCGTCACCGGCGAATCGCTCCCCGCCCACACCAGCCCGTGGACACCACGCGTTGCCACGCAACTCGCCGTCCTCGCGGCGGCGGCGTTCGTCTACGTCACCGCCGAGATGCTTCCGGTCGGTGCGCTGCCGGCGATCGCCACCGACCTCGAGGTCAGTGAGGGCCTGGTCGCCACCCTGATGGCCAGCTATGCCCTGGTCGCCGCACTGACCACGGTCGCGCTTGTGCGGCTGACGGCCCGCTGGCCGCGACGCCGGACGCTGGTCGCCACCCTGGTGTGCCTGACCGTCTCCCAGGTGATCTCCGCGCTCGCGCCGAACTTCGCGGTGCTGGCCGGCGGCCGGGTGCTGTGCGCGCTGGCGCACGGGCTGATGTGGTCGGTGATCGCACCGATCGGGGCCAGGCTGGTCCCGGCCAGCCACGCCGGCCGCGCCACCGCCGCGGTCTATGTGGGCACCGGGCTGGCCCTGGTGGTGGGCAACCCGCTCGCCGCGGCGCTCAGCGCGATGTGGGGCTGGCGGCAGGCCGTTGCGGTCATCGCGGTGGCCGCGGCCGTGGTGGCCCTGGCCGCGTGGATCCTGCTGCCACCGCTCGCGCCCATCTCGGGCGTGACTCAGGCTGCGGCGGCGAGGCACGGCCACCGGCGTAACCGCCGGTTGCTCACCCTGTCGGTCCTGACCCTGATCGGCGTCACCGGGCATTTCATCGCGTTCACCTTCATCGTGGTGATCATTCGGGACGTGGTCGGGATTCACGGGCCGCACCTGGCGTGGCTGCTGGCCGGGTTCGGGGTCGCCGGTCTGGCCGGGATGGCCGCCATGGCCCGGCCGCTGGACCTGTGGCCCAAGGCCTCGGTGCTGGGCTGTCTGGCCGCGCTGGCCGCTGCCCTGCTGACGTTGTCGGTGCTGGCCGTCGAATCGTGGTCCGGGGTGGCGGTGGTGGTGCTCGGGGCGGTGGCGGTGGTGGTCTGGGGTGCGGCATCGACGGCTTTGCCGCCGATGTTGCAGGCCTCGGCGATGCGCACCTCGCCGGACGACCCTGACGGCGCGTCAGGCCGGTACGTCGCGGCCTTCCAGGTCGGCATCATGGGCGGTGCGCTGATCGGCGGCGCGATCTACGACCACGGCGGCGCTGCGCCGACCGTCAGCGCGGCTGCGGTGCTGATCATCGTGGCGTTGAGTGGCGTTGCGTTGACTCGCGGCGTGTTCACAGTTTCCTGCGCTACCACAGAGAAGTAACGCGAGCACGCTCACAGTCGATAAACATCGCAGTTCAGCGCCGTGGAAACGGTGGTTGTCGGGGGATGACGGCTTCTCGCGGCAGTAGCTGGTCACCGCGCTGTGAGACACTGGAGCGAGTTGTGCTGTCTGGAGGTTACTCATGCCGAAATCGGCAAAACGTCGACTGATCACCATGTTCGTGGCCGCGGGAGTGGTCGGTGGAATGGTGCTCAGCCCATCCGCGTACGCGGATCCCGAGGTGCCGCCGGCACCCGTCGACCCCGCAGTCCCCGGTCCTCCGCCGGGCGCGTACATCCCCCCGCTGCCCGCCGACCCGGCGGCGCCGGCGGCCGCCGCCCCGGCGACACCCGCACCGATCATCAACTACGGCTCCCCGACGGTCCCGTTCACCGAGGGCAACGCGCCCGGACAGAACTCCGAGCCGTTCACCGGTGAGGCCCCGTTCCTGCCGCCGTCGTTCAACCCGGTCAACGGGTCGATGGTGGGTGTAGCCAAGCCCATCTACATCAACTTCCAGCGGCCGATCGCCAACCGGCAGATGGCCCAGGACGCCATCCGCATCACCTCGAACCCACCGGTGGCGGGCCGGTTCTACTGGGTCACCGACACGCAGCTGCGTTGGCGCCCGCAGGACTTCTGGCCGTCCAACACCGTGGTGAACATCGACGCGGCCGGCACGAAGTCGAGCTTCCGCGTGGGCGACTACCTGGTGGCCACGGTCGACGACAAGGCCCACCAGATGGAGATCATGCGCAACGGGAAGCTGGAGAAGACCTTCCCGGTGTCGATGGGTAAGCCCGACGGCAAGCATGAGACCAAGAACGGCACCTACTACGTGCTGGAGAAGTTCCCCGACATCATCATGGATTCCTCCACCTACGGTGTGCCGGTGGACTCCAAGGAGGGCTACAAGCTGAAGGTGCAGGACGCCGTCCGCATCGACAACAGCGGCGTGTTCGTGCACAGCGCCCCGTGGTCCGTCGCTCAGCAGGGCAAGAGCAACACCAGCCACGGCTGCATCAACCTCAGCCCCGAGAACGCCAAGTGGTTCTACGACAACTTCGGCAGCGGCGACCCGGTCGTCATCAAGAACACCGGCGGCGGCTGGTACAACACCCCGGACGGTGCCTCCGACTGGCAGATGTTCTAACGCCGACGCATACAACAAAACCCCTGCCCGACGGCAGGGGTTTTGTTGTATCCCAGGCTAGTTCCAGATGCGCACGCGTTCGGCCGGCTCCAGGTACAGCTCGTCGCTGTCGGACACCTCGAACGCCTCGTAGAACGAGTCGATGTTGCGGATGACGCCGTTGCAGCGGAACTCCGGCGGCGAGTGGGGGTCCACCGCCAGGCGCCGGATGGCCTCGGCCTCACGGGATTTGGTCCGCCACACCTGCGCCCAGCCGAAGTAGACGCGCTGAATACCGGTCAGCCCGTCGATCACCGGAGCCTCCTCGCCCTTCAGTGACAGCTGATAGGCGAGCAGGGCGATGGACAGCCCACCGAGGTCCCCGATGTTCTCCCCGACCGTGAACGCACCGTTCACGTGGTGTGAGGGGTCCAGCCCGCGCGGGCTGAACTTCTCGTACTGATCGATCAAAGCCTTTGTGCGGACCCCGAATTCAGCGCGGTCGGCGTCGGTCCACCAGTCCACCAGATTGCCGTCGCCGTCGTATTTGGCGCCCTGGTCGTCGAATCCGTGACCGATCTCGTGGCCGATCACCGCGCCGATACCGCCGTAGTTGGCCGCGTCGTCGGCCTCGGCGTCGAAGAACGGCGGCTGCAGAATGGCTGCGGGGAAGACGATTTCGTTCATTCCCGGGTTGTAGTAGGCGTTCACCGTCTGCGGGGTCATGAACCACTCGTCGCGGTCCACCGGTCCGCCCAGCTTGGCCAGCTCGCGGTCGGAGTTGACCACATGGCCGCGGCGGTAGTTGCCGTACAGGTCGTCGCGCTCCACCACCAGCGCCGAATAGTCCCGCCAGCGGGCCGGATAACCGATCTTGGGGGTGAACTTGTCGAGCTTCACCAGCGCCTTGGCCCTGGTTTCCGGCGTCATCCAGTCCAGGTCGTTGATGCTGACCCGGTAGGCCTCGCGCAGGTTGGCCACCAACTCGTCCATCCGGGCCTTGGCCTCGGGCGGGAAGTACTTCGCCACGTAGAGCTTGCCCAGGGCGTCGCCCATCAGGCCCTCCACCAACGACACCCCACGCTTCCAGCGGTCGCGGTTCTGCTCGGTGCCGCTCAAGGTACGGCCGTAGAAATCGAAGTTCTCGGCCACGAGCTCCTCGGTCAGCAGCCCGGCACGCGAGTGGATGAGGCGCCAGCGGGTCCAGGCCTTCCAGTCCTCCAGGTCCTCACTGGCCCACAGCGCGGCGAACGCCGTCACGTAGTCGGGCTGACGCAGCACCAGCTCGGAGACCTTCTCGGGGGTGGTGCCGAGGGCGCCGAGCCAGCCGGTCCAGTCGAAGCCGGGGGCATCGCCGGACAGGTCGGCGAAGGTGCGCAGGTTGTAGGTCAGGTCGGCGTCGCGGCGCTTGACCACGTCCCAATGCGCGGCGGCCAGCTTGGACTCCAGCGCCACGATCCGGGCGGCGATATCGGCGGGATCACCGGCCGTGTCGCCGTAGACCAACGTGAACATCCGGGCGATATGGCCGGGGTAGGCGGCCAGGATCTCGGCGTGCTGCTCGTCGCGGTAGTAGGACTCGTCGGGCAGGCCGAGCCCGGACTGGCTCATGTGTAACAGGTAGCGCGTCGAATCCTTGGAGTCGGTGTCCACGTACACCCCGGCCCCGCCAGACACCCCGGTGCGCTCCAGCCCGCCCAGCACGGCCGCCAGCGCATCGCTGTCGGCAGCACCGTCGATCAGCGCCAGCTCGGCCAGCAGCGGCGCGAGGCCACGCGTGGCGATGGTCTGCTCGTCCATGAAACTGGCGTACAGATCGCCGATGCGCTGCTCGTCGGTGCCGTCGGCGGCGCCGGAATCGGCCGCTTGGGTGATCAGATCGCGGATCTGCTCCTCGGCGCGGTCGTGCAGGAGCCGGAAGGCGCCGTCGGTGGCGCGGTCGGCGGGAATCTCATAATCGGTCAACCACCGGCCGTTGACGTGGCCGAACAGGTCGTCTTGCGGGCGGGCCTGCGGGTCGACATGGCTCAGGTCGATACCCGACTTGATCGCTTCTACCGTCACCCCGACATTCTTCCAGAAGGCCGCGGGTGCGCCGGGCTGGTTTCGCGGCCGGTACCCTCACGGCCATGCCAGAGGCGCCGAGCAAGGACAGCACCGACAGCAAGGACAGCACCGACGGTCACTCCGATGGCGTCCTCACCGGCTTCGGCTTCGCCTCGGCGGTCGCGGGCCTGATCGCGGTCGTCGCGGTGGTCCTGGGCGTCATGGTGTGGTCCGGCCACCGCAGCGAGACCGACGAGCGCGCGTACCAGACCCGGGTGCTGAGGACCGCGGCCGACTGGACCAACGTCCTGATCAACATCAACAAGGACTCCGTCGAGGCCGGTATGCAGAAGCTGCGCGAGGGGACCGTCGGGCAGCTCAACGCCGACTTCGACGCCGCCGTGCAGCCCTACCGCGACCTCGTGCAGCGACTGCAGGCCCGCACCACGGGGCAGATCGACTCGGTGGCCATCGAATCGCTCTACCACCCGCCGCCAGGCCCGGACGGACGGCCGGTGCCCGCGCCCAAGCCGGAGTTGGCCGGGATGGTGTCCCGTACCGACACGGTGCTGGTGGTGGCCACCTCCGTCAGTGAGAATGCCGGCACCGACAAGCCTCAGACCGTGCGCTGGACCCTGCGGCTGGACGTGTCCGACGTCGACGGCACCCTGATGGTCTCGCGGTTGGAGCCGATCCGATGAGAAACCGGTTGCGGGTCCTGGCTTTTGACGTGGCGGCGCCGCTGGCCGCGATCGTGGCGCTGCTCTACATCGGCCTGGCACTGGCCTGGCCGCTGTGGTGGGTCTCGCTGTGCTCGGTGCTGTGCCTGCTGATCGTGCAGGGCGTCATCGTCAACGTCGTGCTGGCGCGCCGGGACGGCGTGACGCTGGGCACCGACGACGACGCTCCCGGGCTGCGGCTGGCCGTCGCCGGGGTGGCGGCCGCGGCCCTCGTCGCCGCGGTGACGGTGGGTTACCTGCGCTGGACCGGGCCCGACCGCACCTTCAACAACGACCGTGACGAGGTGGTGCGCATCGCCAGCAGCGTCTCGGAGGCCACCGCTACCTTCAGCCCGCAGAGCCCGACCTCCTCGATCGACCGCGCCACGGCGATGATGTCGCCGCAGCAGGCCGAGCAGTTCAAGAACGAATTCGCCAATGTGGCAAAGGAATTGGCCAGCAAGAACGTATCGGCCACCGCCGCCACCATCTCGGCCGGAGTGGAGGCGCTTGGTCCGCAGGTGGCCAGCGTCGCCGTCGTCCTGCGCGGAACCCAGAGTGCGCCGGGCAAACCCACCGACAACGCGGTGATGGCGCTGCGGGTGGCGCTGAGCAAGGCCGACGGGCGCTGGCTCGTCGACAACGTCACCCCGTTGCACTCGCGTTAGGCGACGGGGCCTTAGCCGAACCGGGCGTACTCGACCTTGAGGCAGAGGTCCTGGATGACCGTGAGGCCGGCCGCGGCGCCGTCGCGGGCCACCTGGTCGTCGCGCAGCCCTAATTGCAGCCACAAGGTCTTGGCCCCGACCGCGATCGCGTCGGCGCACACGTTGGGCAGCTCTTCGCGGCGACGGAACACGTCGACGAGGTCGGGTACTTCCGGCAGCGCGGCCAGGCTGGGATAGACAGGAGTGCCGTCCACTTCGGTGATCGTCGGGTTCACCAGGTAGAGCGTGTAGTCGGTGGCCGCTTTCAGGTACGTCCAGACCTCGTGGCTGGCTCGGGCCGGGTTGGCCGAGGCGCCGACGATGGCCACCGAGCGGGTCGCCCGCAGGACGCGCTGCACCGTCGCGGCCGACTGAGACGTCATGTGCGGCGGCGACTACTTCGCGGAGCGCTGCGCGGACAGTTTCGCGAACCGGTCCGAGAGCCGCTGCATGCGCAGCAGCAGCGAGGCCGGCGGGCTGACGGTGCCTTCCAGATAGTCGGCGAAGGACTCGTTGGACACCCCGACCCGCGAAGCGAACTCGGGCGCCTGCAATTCGGAACGGCGCAGCATGGCCTGGATCTGGCGGGCGACCTCGGCACGCTCTGTGGCCTCGAGGTGCTCACGGGTGCGCACCAGCACCTCCGACAGCGCCTTGGACACCCCGTAGGGGCGGGCGGTCTGCAGCACTTCCTCGACCTGGCGGGCGGTGCGGCCGTACGGATCCCGCTTGATGGCGGCGACGATCCGCTGCCAGACCGCCATGTCGTCGGTCTCCAAGGCCGCGCGGATCGCGGCGGTCGGCCAGTACTCGACCGGCCGGTCGTCGAATGCGGGTTGGCGCTGCGGCGCGGCCTTGGCCTGACGTGGTTGTCGCGGCTGTGCCGGCTGCGAACGCTGTACCGGTGTGCGTGGTGTCTGCGTGCCCTGCCCCTGTGTGCGTGCTGCCTTGGTTTCCTGTCCGGGAGCGCGTTGCTCCTGAGTCCGTTGTACCTGGGCGGGCGCTTTCTGGGGGCGTTGTGCCGAACTACGTTGCGCCGAATTGCTTTGTGCGGATGTGCGTGGCGTCGTCGCGCGCGGCGTGCCCGGGGTCCGTTGGGCCGGGGCGGGGCGTTGGCCCGCCCGCTGGGCTGGGGTCCGTTGTGTGGCGGTGCGTTGCGGCTGGGCGCCCTGGACGCGTTGTCCGGCAGGACGGCGGGTAGACGATTGCACCGGCTGAATCTCTTCGCGACGCGCAGTGCGCGCGTCCCTCGACTCCCGGACGTCGGGCGCCAACGTCACTTCGCCTCCTCCAGCATTGCTACCGCAACTGACAGGCAGCGCTGCCTGACCTTCTCCCATTCGGCAGCCGCATCCGGGTCCGACATCACGAAGTCGTGTTCGTCGGACGGTTGCGGATCGGCCAGCCGCCGCACCAGTTGCGTGGCGACCCATCTGCTCTTCGGGTTCTGCCCACAGTAATACCGGTCCATGCCCGACAACACCAGAGCTGCTGTCTCGGTTTCGACCGAATCAACGAGATCAGCAAACTCCTCAAAGTCTTTCGTGCTGTTGCGGCACATGATCAGATAACTTTTCAGCCGCAGCGTTTCGGCGCCGGTCGGGATCTGCAGCCGATCACCGGTCGGCAGTTGCACATTCGTGGTCTCCACCGGGCCGAGCCGCTCCATCTGGGTGAGCTGCCCGTCGGCCTCGGTCTCCAGAGCATCCACCGCCACCGAGAGCCTGCCCCGCCACATGGTCACCGGATGCACCCCGGGGCACCGCTTCGGGCCGCCGGGCCGCCGCGCCGCGAGCCGGGACGACGGTTTGCTGCAGCCGCTGAACGCCAATGGATCCGTGACGATGATCGTTTGCGGGGCAAGGGTTTTCATGCGTGCCGCGGTGCGCACCATCATGCGCAGGTCCGATCCGCTCGGCCCCAGGGCGGAGATGTCGTCGGGGATGATCACCAGATCGGTGACCTCGACCTTGGGCAGCGGCTTCTCGAAATCGACCTCGGGCAGCAACCGATCCAGCCAATGCGGCAGCCACCAGTTCCATTCGTCGAACATGGCCATCAGGGCCGGCACCAGGATCAGCCGGACCACGGTCGCGTCGACGGCGATCGCCACCGCACACGCCACCCCGAGCTGCGCCACCAGCGGCATGCCGGCAAAAGCGAACCCGATGAACACCGCGATCATGATCAGTGCCGCGCTGGTGATGGTGCGCGCGCTCGTGCTGACGCCGTACGCGACCGCGTCGCGGGTGTTGTTGGTCTGGAGGAACCGCTCCCGGATCCGGGTGAGCAGAAAGATCTCGTAGTCCATCGACAGGCCGAACGTCATCGCCAGGACGAGCGGCGGGACGGTGCTGTCGAGCGAGCTGATCTTCTCGAACCCCAGCCCCTCGAACCAGCCCCACTGGAAGACCACCACCAGGCTGCCGTAGGCCGCGGCCACCGACAGCACGGTCATCAGCACGCCCTTGAGCGCCAGGAACACCGACCGGATCGACACCAGCAGCATCACGAAGGCGATCAACGCGACGAACAGAAACACCAGCGGCTGGGTACTGGAAACCCGGTCGTCGAAATCCTTGATCAGTGCGGTCGGACCGCCCACGTCGACGCGTGCGTTCGAGCCGGCAGCCTGCGGCAGCTTGTCCCGCATCCAGTCGATCGACTCGCGGGCGGCCAGATCCTCCGGGTCCACCGACAGCACAGCCGACAGCAGCGCGCTGGTGTTGTTGTCGGCGAACACCGGCGGCTGCACGGTTTGCACGTTCGGCGCCCGGGTCATCTCCTGGCGCACCGCGTCGAGGGCGGCGGTGGACTTGGGACTGTCGGCGTTGCTCTCGGGGAATGTCACCAGCACCCGGACCGGGCCCAGTGCCCCGGGGCCCAACGCGTCGGCCGCGGCGTTCACCCCGCCGCGGATCTCGTGCGTCGGCTCGAACTGGCGCTGCATGCTGTTGCCCAGCACCATTCCGAACGCCGGTGCGGCAAGGACCAACAACAGGATCGCCGCGGCGCTGGCCGAGGCCCACGGCCTGCGCATCACCGCGCCCGTCCAGCGGGTCCAGAACCGCGACTGGGTCGCCTCGGCGCGCCGGGACCAGTGCAGGTACGACGAGCGCTTCGCCGCCGCCTTGCCGAACGTCGCCAGCACGGCCGGGGTCAGCGTGGTGGAGGTCAGCACCGCGACCGCGACGGCCAGGATCGCGCCGGTGGCCATCGACACCAGCACCGGCGTGTTGATGATGTAGATGCCGGTGACCGAGGCGATGACGGTGAGCCCGGACAGGGCCACCGCCAGGCCGGAAGTGGCCATCGCCGCGTCCACCGCATCGGCCGGATCACGGCCGGCGCGCAGCTCCTCGCGGTACCGCATCAGGATGAACAGCGAGTAGTCGATGGCCAGGGCGATGCCGAACATCGACACCGTCGACGTCACGAACACACTCATCTGCGTGTACATCGACAGCAGGTAGACGAGGCCCATGGTCACCACGACCGTGCAGATGCCGAGCACCAGCGGCAGCGCCGCGGCGGCCAGCGAACCGAACACCGCCAGCAGCACGATCAACACGATCGGCAGGTTCCACTTCTCGGCCGCGGCGATGTCGTGCTTGGTGGCCTGGGTGGCCGCGGCACCGAGAGCGCCCTGCCCGATGACGTAGAACTTGACCTTGCCGTTCTCGCTCTCGCCCGGCTCTTCGCCGTGCACACCGACCTTCTGGCGCAGCTGCTTGGCCACGTCCACCGCGCCGGTGTTGTTGAAGTCCAGTTGCAGCGTGATGACGTAGGGCCGATCGGGCTGCGGGGCCGGCTGTTGCGGATTCGGCACGATCTTGACGCTGGGCACCTCGCCCGCGATCTTCTCCAGCCACACCACCGCGGCGTTCATGTCCTGGAAGGAGGCGTCGGCGCGGGGCGCCGCGATCAGGGCAAGCGGGGACGCGCCCTGATCGGGGAAGTGCTCCTCAAGTTGGCGTTGTACGTGGAGCGATTGCGAACCCTCGACGTCGAACCCGCCGCCGGTCAGATTCGACGACTGGTTGATCGCGAGGTAGATGGAGGGCACCAGAAGCAACAACCAAGTCGCGAAAACCGCCCAGCGGAATCTGCGCAGATAGCTGCTCAAGCGCATCATGAACTGCTGGATGCGACTTCCCCGCTTTCTCCCCCCAACATGGCTGGGCGTGTCCTGGCTCGTACCAGCGAGAGCGTACCTCCACCGGTGTAATGTGGCTCGCTCTCTTCCGGTTCTGAGATCACGCTGAGACATCTCACAGCTGAGATCCGTAGCGTTTGACGCGGCCGCGGCTAACGGAATCGCCCGACCCGGCGAAGTAGCTAAGGACGACCCCGGCTGACGTGTGCGCCGGGGCCCACCCTGAAGGAGTACTCCATGCAACCGACCAACGGTGGATTGCGCCGCGGTCTGGCCGCCGCACTCGCGGCGACCGGGGCCGGCGGCGCGGTGGTGGCCGCGCTCATGGTCCCGTCCGCTACGGCTGCGACCGATCCGTGTGCCGCCAGCGAGGTCGCCCGCACCGCGGGCAGTGTGGCCACCAACATCGGCAACTATCTGGACACGCATCCCCAGACCAACCAGGCCCTGACCACGATCAGTCAACAGCAGGGTGGCGCCCAGTCGATCGCCTCCCTCAAGGCCTACTTCGACGCCAACCCGCAGGCCGCCAAGGACATGCAGCAGCTGCAGCAGCCGCTGGCCAGCCTGGGCACCCGGTGCAAGCTGCCGGTGACCCTGCCGCAACTGATGGGGCTGGCGCAGGCCACGCAGCAGGGTGGCGGAGCTACCAGTGGTTTGCCCGGCGGGCTGCCCGCGGCACAGAACGTCGGCGTGCCCAGTGCCGCGGTGCCTGCGCAACGCGCGCCGGCCTCGGCGGTGACGGCGGGCTCCGGTCCGCTTCCGGGCCCCACCACCGCCTCGACCCGCTAGGCCAGTCACTCCCGCGTCGCCGGAGATGGCACCGCTGAACTGCGGATTCATCGCCCGGAACGACGGTTTGCGCGCAAGGCAAGAAAGTCGTCAAGGATTCTGCTTAGCTTTCCTTCAGCCGTTAACCGTTTGGGGTTACGGCCTCCCCATCCGATGAAGGAGCTTGACCATGTTGCTCTCGGCCCGAAATGCGCGGCGCGTGGTAGCTGGCGTGGCCGGCGCCGGCGCCGTAGCCGGTGCGATGCTGTTCGGCGCCATCCCGTCGGCACTTGCCGACGACCCGGCGAACAACCCCCCCAACTGCAGCGCAGCCGATCTGGCCGGCGTGGCTTCGGGTGTGTCGGCATCAACCTCGGCGTATCTGTTCACCCATCCCGACGTGAACAACTTCTTCACCAGCCTGGAAGGCCTGCCGCGCGAAGAGGTCAAGACCAAGGTGCACGACTACCTTGAGGCGAACCCCCAGACGAAGGCCGAGCTGACCGGTATCCGCCAGCCGCTGGTAGACCTGAAGAACCGCTGCGGCGAAGCTCCGGCTCCCTCCATCCCGTAACCGAGTGCGGGTGGAAGCAACCCCCGCCAGCGGCGAAGGACACGTGACGCCCGAGAGTGTTAACCGCACGGTGCTGATGGTCGACGACGACCCGGATGTGCGTACTTCGGTTGCCCGCGGACTGCGGCATTCGGGGTTCGACGTCCGGGTCGCGGCGTCGGGCAAGGAGGCGCTGCGGCTGTTGTCGAACGAGTCGCACGATGCGCTCGTCCTCGACGTCCAGATGCCGGAACTCGACGGTGTCGCCGTGGTCACCGCCCTGCGGGCACTGGGCAACGACATCCCGATCTGTGTGCTGTCCGCCCGCGACACGGTCAACGACCGCATCGCGGGACTGGAAGCCGGTGCGGACGATTACCTGACCAAACCGTTCGACCTCGGCGAGCTCGTGGCCCGGCTCAACGCACTGCTGCGCCGGGCCAGCCACGCCGAGCGTCAGTCGGACACCATGACCGTCGGCGCGCTGACCATCGACACTGCCCGCCGGCTGGTGTTCGTCGGCGGGGAACGCGTCGACCTGACCAAACGGGAATTCGATCTGCTTGCGGTGCTCGCGGAGAACGCCGGGGTGGTGCTGTCGCGCCAGCGGCTCCTCGAACTGGTCTGGGGATACGACTTCGACGTGGACACCAACGTGGCCGACGTCTTCATCTCGTACCTACGGCGCAAGCTCGAAGGGCCCGACGTGCCGCGGGTGATCCATACCGTTCGCGGGATCGGGTACGTGTTGCGGGAAGAACCGTGAGGACACAGCGCTAGGTGCGGACTTTCGGCTTCATCCGCTCGGCGTCATTGCGCACCAGGGTCGCGGTGGCTTCGGCGCTGGCCGCTGCGGCGGTGGTCGCGGTGTTCACCATCCTGACCTCGGTGGTGCTGGCCAACAACGATTCCGCCCAGTTGGACCGCAGGCTCGATTCGATCGTTGATGCCAGCATCAACCCCGAGCATCTGCAGGATCCCACCCGCGGGGTGCTGACCACCGGCCGGTCGCGTTCGACGGGGCAGGTGGTGTTCCAGCGGGGCTTCCAGCTGCCTGCGCTACCGCCGGGCACCGAGACCGTGCAGGTCAACGGAGTCGATTACCGGGTGCGGACGGTCCACATGGACCAGCATGGCGGGGTGCTGATGTCGATCGGCATCCGAGCGGACAGTATCTTGTTGAGCCCCAACAGGATTCCGCTGTACACCGGCTTCGGCGTGGCTACCGTGCTGGTGGCAGGTGGGCTGGGTTGGCTGTTGGCCGGTCCCGCCATCCGACCGCTGCGCAAACTCACCGAGCACACCTCGAAACTGGACAGCGGCACCGAGACGATGCCGAAGGTGCGCGGCGTGCGGGAGGCCGAGGATCTGTCGGAGGCCATGGCGGGCATGCTGACCCGCTTGACCGCCGCGCAGCGCGCCACCACCAATTCCCTTCAGGCCGCTCAGGATTTCGCCGCCAATGCCGCGCATGAGTTGCGTACGCCGCTCACCGCGATGCGTGCCGACCTGGACACGCTGCGCATCCACAACCTGCCCGAATCCGAGCGCGACGAGGTGGTGGCCGATCTGTCCCGCGCGCAGCGCCGGGTGGAGGCGATCATCACCGCGCTCGGCCAACTGGCCTCGGGGCAACTGGCCCAGGCCGAGGACCGCGAACTGATCGATATCGCCGACCTGCTCGACCGGGTGGTCAGGGAGAGCGCCCGGGGGAGCGGACACGTCACGATCGACGTGCAGGTGGCCGACGACGTCGGCCTGGTGATGGGCTGGCCCGGGGGACTCCGCATCGCGGTTGACAACCTGGTGCGCAATGCCATCGTCCACGGTGAGGCCACCCGGATCACCCTGACCGCCCACCGGAGCGATGAGCACCTCATCATCACCGTCGACGACAACGGGCGGGGGCTACCGGTCGAGGAGCACGAGACCGTGCTCGGCCGGTTCCGCAGGGGAAGCACCGCGATGGCAGGAGGATCCGGACTCGGCCTGGCTCTGGTGGCACAACAGGCTCATCTGCACGGCGGCGAGATCACGTTGTCCGACGGACCCCTTGGTGGTCTGCGGGCGACGTTGACGATCGCGATATCGCCGACAGCGGATGCGGCCCAGGCGGATTGACGACGCCGCAGGGCTCAGGCTTGTTGCGTGCGCCCGCGCATCAGGCTTGTTGCGTGCGCCCGCGCACGGTGAGCACCGCGCGCCACCCCAACAGCAGTACGGCCGTCACCAGCGAGGCGACCACGATGAAGCTGACCGCCACCCCGGCCGAGGTCAGTTTGCGCAGCACCATGCCGACCACCACGGTGCTGACCCACACCACCACCCCGGTGGGCGCCAACGACGTCGGGCGCTGCCACCCACGGGAGAGCAACCAGCCCACCACGGTCCCGGTCAGAAATGGCCAGGCCGTCTCGGCCACTCCGGCCAACGTGATGCCCTCGGCGTGGCTACGCCGCCCTATCGTGCAGAACACCACCACACAGACCAGATCGGCCAGGAAGGCCGTGCCGCTAGCTCGTCGCATAGCTCATCACATCCAATACCAGTGGGCTGACGTCGGTTTGGTCGCGCTCGGCGAAGCCCGGTTGCCGTGCGGCCGGCTTGCCGTCGAACAGCGCGTCGGCGGCGGCCAGCGAGGTGAGCCGCGAATCGAGCCGGAACGATTTGAAGGTAAATGGTAAGCCATTGGACGCCAACGGATCCGGGCCGTCCATCACATGGAAGTGCAGGTGTGGTGCATCGGAGTTGCCGGAGTTGCCCAGGGCGCCGATGACCTGCCCGGCGGTGAGTTTGTCACCGGGCTTGACCTTGAGGCTGTTCGGCTGCAGGTGGGCGTAGAAGGCGTAGTTGCCGTCGCCGATGTCCTGCACGATGTGATTGCCGCCGTACTGCTGCAGCGTGAGGCCGTGCGGTGTGACGCCGGGGACCTGCTCGTTGAGGCCGTCGAGCACCGCCACCACGGGTCCGTCGGCCACCGCGTGGATCTCCGCGCCGAAGTAGGGGTAGCTCGCGACCTTGGCCCGGTCGCCATTGGACAACCGGCCGTCGGGGCCCAGCTGCACGTAGTCGATTGCGAATCGTTCTGCGGCCCAGACTTTTCCGTTGATCGGGTTCAGTGCCATCCGGTGCGGGGTCATATCGCAGCAGCTGTTCGCATCCACCCAGTTGTCGCCGGTCAGCGGCGGGGTGATGGATACCGGTTTGCGGGTCTGTACCGCCACCGGCGCCACCGACTCGGTAAGAGCCGGCGGGACCAGCGGCGGCATCGGCTTGGCCACCGTGATCCCGAGTTCGTGGGTGAGTTCTGCCGGCACCTGCGCGGGATCGTCGGCGACGACGTCCATCCACACATAGGCGCTCTGGCCCGGGCCGAGCACATTGGTTCCGACGGCGGAGTTACCCACCGCCCTGGTCCAGTACTTGAGGCTGTCCCCGGACAACGTGAGCAACTTGCGGTCGCCCGTCGCGGCGCTCAGCGAGTTGAGGGTGACCACTCCCGGTGACGTGTTGGTCAACATCAGCTCGTAGGCCAGGTGGGTGCGGCCATCGGATGCCGCGACCGGAACCGGTTCTGCCAGAATCGATCCCACGACGGGCGTGACCGCGGGCGGCGGAGTGGTGGTGGTAGGGGATTCGGACTGCGGAGTCTGCGCCGACGAACACCCGGCCAAGGTCAGGGCGAGCACTGCGATCGGATACCGGATTCGCACGTACGACTCCTAGCGCTGGGATTCGGGAGGGGGATTTTTGCCTGGGCCCGCGTCTGGATCCAGGTCCTTCTCGGTGCGGAACATGAAAAAGAACACCACCCAGCCGATCGCCGAGATGAAGATCCAGCTGACCAGCCGGTAGATGAGCATCGCCGAGATGGCAGAGGCCAGCGTCAGTCCGGAGGAGACCAGCCCGGGCACCAGTACCGCCTCCACCACGAGGAGGCCGCCCGGCATCAACGGGATAGACCCCACCGCGCGGGCCGCGGCGTAGGCGACGGTGACCCCGGCCAGTGACGGATGACCACCGGCGGCATAGCAGGCGAACGCCAGGCAGGCCACGTCGGCAATCCAGTTGAACATCGACCAGCTGAACGCCACCGCCAGCTCGCGGCGGCCCAGGCTGACCGATTCCAGCTGCTGCAGGATCTCGCGCCACTTGGCCAGCCCGACGTCAGAGGGCTTGCCGCGCAACGAGTTCACCCACGACAGCACCTTGACCCCGATGCCGTCGATCAGCTCGGGCCTGGTGGCCACGGCCTGGGCCAGCAGGATGATCGCCAGGAACGCGCCGAGCGAAAAGATCAGCGACAGTGGGTTTTTGCTGGCCCCGAGCAGAAGTGCGCCGCCGAGGCCCAGCAGCGCCAGGCCGACGACCTGCAGCACCCCCGACATCACCAGCTGCCAGGAGGCCACCAACGGCGAGGCACCCCAGATGCGTTGCTGGCGGTAGACGAAGGTCGCCGAGAGCACCGGCCCGCCCGGCATCGTGGTCGACAGGGCGTTACCTGCGTAGAACGCGGCCTCCGAGCGCCACTGTTTGACGGGCACCCCGGCCGAGCGCAGCAGCGTCCGCTGGATCTGGGCGAAGCTGTGCATCGACGCCATCGCGGCGCCGACCGCCGCCAGCACCCGCCAGCCGTTCGCGGTCAGCAGACTGCGCCAGGCTTTCGCCAGCTGATCCCAGACCAGGGTCACCTCGACGGCGAGCACGGTGACTGCGAGTGCGATGACCACCCATCGCGCCCACCAGTACCTACCGCGCGTGGAGCCGGCCCGGGCCCGAGCCGTGTCGGCCGGCGCGTCGTGTGACACGCCATACAGGGTAACCGCGCAGGTCGCAAGGACATCGCCGGTTGTGGCGGCGCGCCGCATTAGGCTACCGACATGTCACCGGATCATTTTGCCGATGAGGCCGTCACCCCGTTCGTACGTAAGGTCGCGGCCTGGTCATGGCGGCTGCTGGTCATCTTGGCCGCGGTCGTGGCGTTGCTGTGGCTGGTCAAGCGCCTTGAGGTGATCGTGGTGCCGGTGGCTCTGGCCACCATGGTGGCGGCTTTGCTGCTGCCCGCGGTCGACTTCATGGACCGCCGGGGCGCGCCGCGCGGAGCTGCCGTGGCACTGGTGCTGCTGGCCAGTTTCGCCGTCGTCGGCGGCATCCTGAGTTTCGTCATCTCCCAATTCATCGAGGGTGCACCGCAACTCGTGGAACAGGTGACCCGAAGCATCGACGGGCTGCGCAACTGGCTGATCAACGGACCGCTCCAGCTGAGCAAGGAACAGATCGACCAGGCGGGCAACACCGCGATCGAAGCGTTGCAGCGCAACCAGGAGAAGCTCACCACCGGGGCGTTGTCCACCGCGGGCACCCTCACCGAACTGCTCACCGGCGCGCTGCTGGTGCTGTTCACCCTGATCTTCCTGCTGCAGGGTGGGCGCAGCATCTTCGCGTTCGTCACCAAGGTGTTCCCGATCCATGTGCGGGACCGGGTGCGCGACGCCGGACGGGCCGGCTTTCACTCGCTGGGCGGCTACATGCGGGCTACGTTCCTGGTGGCCCTGGT
Organism: Mycolicibacterium porcinum; assembly: GCA_001942045.1. Taxonomy (GTDB): domain Bacteria; phylum Actinomycetota; class Actinomycetes; order Mycobacteriales; family Mycobacteriaceae; genus Mycobacterium; species Mycobacterium porcinum_A. The sequence goes on along the minus strand of MSTD01000029.1, from coordinate 44,034 downwards.
CGACGCGGTCGGCATCGGCACGGGCTTGGCCATCATGGGGATCCCACTCGCGCTGCCGCTGGCGTCGCTGGTGTTCATGGGCGCGTTCATCCCGCTGGTCGGTGCCGTCGTCGCCGGATTCCTGGCAGTGGTGGTGGCGCTGCTGGCCAAGGGGTTCGTCTACGCCCTGATCACTCTCGGGCTGATCATCGCGGTGCAGCAGCTGGAAGGCCACGTGCTGCAACCGCTGGTGATGGGCCGTGCCGTGTCGATCCACCCGTTGGCCGTGGTGTTGGCCATCGCGGGCGGCGGCGTGCTGGCCGGCATCGTCGGCGCCCTCCTCGCGGTGCCGACGGTGGCCTTCATCAACAGCGCGACCCGAGTGCTGCTGGCCGAGGACCCGGACGCCGAAGAAGCCCGGCAGGAGGATGAGGACAGCGTCCTCATCCAGGCCCCTGCCGACGACCTGCCGGACCGGGATTAGCCGGTTCTTACAGTCGGCCTTCGCGACGCAGCAGATCCTGCGCGCTCATCCCACCGCCGCGACGCGGAGGCTCGTTGTCGCGGGGATTGAACTTCTGGGTCGACGGATCCTGATCCCGCTGGCGTGGATTCGGTCCCGGTCCCGGGCCCGGGCGCTGTGCGTTGAACGCCGTCGTCGGCGCATTCCCACCACCGGCGGGCGGACGCTGCTGCGGCATCGCTCGGGTGGCGTCCGCTGACGGCCGCGGCGCCGGGGCAGGAGGCGGAGGCGGAGGCGGAGTGCCGTTGGACGGGCCGCCCGTGGCCGGACCGCCGCGCAGCGCACCCAACCACGATTCGATCTCACGGTCTTCGCGTCGCGGGGGAGCCGGCGGGCCACCCGCAGGACGTCCGGTCGGCTGCGGCGTGCGCTCGGTGTTCGCGTTGGTGTTCCCCGTCGCGGAGTTGACCGTGTTGACCGCCGTATTCACTGCGTTGCGCACGGCGTTGCGGGCCGCGGCGAACCGCGTGGTGGCCGGCTCCTGATTGGGCTGCTGGCGCGGCTGTGCCTGGGGCGGGCTGATCCGGGCGGTGCCTGCGGCCGACGGCGCGTTGGTCCGCGGCATCTGCGGGCGCATGGGCTCGGGCGGGGCAGGATGGGTCGGATCGTGCGGCCGCGGTGCCGGCAGGGCGCCGACGCCGGCGAGGGCGCGCGGGTCCTCATTGGACTCCTGACCCATCGGACGCTTGCGCTCGTCGGGCAGCTCGGTCTCGCCGAGACCCATCTTCTGCTGCACGACCTTCATCCAGTGCGGCGCCCACCAGCAATCGTCGCCGAGCAGCTTCATGATGGCCGGCACCAGGAACATTCGGATGACCGTGGCGTCCAGCAGCAGGGCGATCAGCAGACCGAACGCCAGGTACTTCATCATCACCAGATCGGAGAAGGCGAATGCACCTGCCACCACTGCCAGGACCAGGGCGGCACCGGTGATCAGACGACCGGTGGTCGCCGTACCGATGCGGATGGCCTCGGCCGTGGACATGCCGCGTTCGCGGGCCTCCACCATGCGGGAGACCAGGAACACCTCGTAGTCGGTGGACAGACCCCAGATGACGGCGATGATCAGACCGATCATCGGTGCCATCAGTGGCTGTGGCGTGTAGTTCAATATCCCTGAACCGTGGCCGTCGACGAACATCCAGGTCAGGATGCCCATCGTCGAACCGAGCGTCAGGGCACTCATCAACGCCGCCTTGACCGGTAGCACGATCGATCCGAACGCCAGGAACATCAGCACCGTGGTGGTGATGACCAGGATCGTCACCATCAGCGGCAGCCGGGAGAACAGGCTATGGATCGAGTCCTGTTCCAGGGCCGGGGTACCGCCGACGAACACGTCGATGCCGTGTGGAGGCTGCAGCGCCCGCAGGTCCGAAATGTTCGTCGCCGCGTCGCCACGGTTGACCAGGCCGTTCTGGATCACGCGGACCGACTTGTCCTTAGAACCGCTGTCGGTGGCCGCGCGCTCCTTCCACATGGCGTCCGGATTGTTGTCCGGATCGGTGAAGCCCTTGACGGTCATCGCCTTGGCGCGCATGTCGGCGATCTGGGCGTCGGTGATCGGCTCGCCGTCTTGGCGCTGCATCACCAGCGTGATCTGCTCGGTGCGGAAACCCGGGAAGAGCTTGTCGAACTGCTCCTGCGACTGGCGCACCGCGTTGTCCGGCGGCAGGTACTTCTCGCTGATACCTGCCAGTGTGAGCGAGCCGATGGGAAGGACCAGCAGGGTCATCACGATCAGAATCGGCGTGGCGAAGGCGATTGGCCGTTTCATCACGACGTTGACCAACCGGCCCCAGAAACCCTGCTCGACTTCTTCGCGGGTCTTGGTCTTCTGCGTCTTCTCGGCGAACCAGTCGATGATCCGGCGGGAGAACGGCCAGTTGGCCAGGAACGGGATCTTCAGCAGCGTGGTCACGCCCAGGGCGTCGACCCGCGGACCCAGGATGCCCAGAACAGCGGGCAGCACGGTGATCGACAGGAACGCCGCCAGCATGACCGAGGCGATGATGGCGTAGGTGATCGACTTGAGGAATCCGAGCGGGATCAACAGCAGCGGCAATGAGGACGCCACGATGATCACGGCGGAGAAGGCCACGGTGCGGCCGGAGGTCATCACCGATCTTCGTACTGCGGCCTCGGTGTCATAGCCCTCGGCGAGCTCTTCTCGGAACCGGCTCACGATGAACAGGCCGTAGTCGATGGCGATACCGAAGCCCATCATCGTCACGACCGGCTGCGCGAAGAAGTGCACCGGGCCGAACTCGGCGGTGAACCGCAGGATGCCCAATGCACCGCCGATGGTCAGACCACCGATGATCGCGGGCAGCGCCGCGGCGACTGCGCCACCGAAGACGAAGAACAGCACCACGGCCACCAGCGGCACGATCGCGAGCTCGGCGCGCTTCTGGTCGGTGCCGATGGTGCCGGTGAGCTCGCTGGCCAGCGGGTTGAGGCCGGCGAGTTTGATGTCGCCGCCATTCACCTGCTGCAGGGAGTCCTCGACGGCCTGGTAGTTCTTCAGGATCGCATCGTCGTCGTCGCCCAAAAGGGGAACGCTGATGAAGGTGTGGCGCCCGTCCTCGGTCTTCATCGCCGCGACCGCGGGGTTGTCGGGCGCCTTCAGCCAGCCGACCCAGCCCTGGACCTGATCCGGATGGTCCTCGACGACCTTGTCGAGCTCGCCGGTGACCTCCTTCTGCCATGCCTTGTCGGTGACCTTCTTGTCATCCGGCGGCGTCAGGATGGCGACGACGTGGCTGGTGCGGTCACGGCCGTAGACCTCGTCACCCAACAGCGACGCCTGGACAGACTGGCTGCCCTCGTCGTAGAAACCACTCTGGGTGACGTGCTGGCCGAGACTGGCTCCGTAGACCCCGCCACCTAGGCACAGCGCCACCATGACACCGATGACGATGTACCTGAACTGGTACACCGTTCGACCCCACCAGGCGAACACTTAGGCTCCTAACTAAAAACTTGTGTGACCCGCTGTTTCAATATCGCGGTCTTCAGTTGTTACACACGCGCGGTCAGTAGCGATGAAAGCGGCCGGAACGGCTGCAGCCATGCGCCCTGCTCGGGTAGCGAGTCCAGGCCGATCCGTGGCAGCGGTTCCCGGAACACACCGGGAATGTCCTCCAGATCGACAAACTCCAAGGTATCCGACGCTAGCGCCCAGCTCGCATGTTCGCGAAATCCGAGCACCTGCACGGGAGTGCCCTCACGGGCGATTTCTTCGAGCGGTTGCCGGAACGCCTGTCCGTCCGCCGAAGCCACCAGGACCGCCGCCAGCCCCTCGCTGCGGCGCAGGGCGATGTGCTCGAGCATGTCGCTGTCGACATCGCTGTCATCGTCGATCTTCGGTTTGGCGAAGACGGCGAATCCCACGTTACGCAACGCCTCCACCCAAGGCCGCACCACATCGGCGCTACCTGGGGCGATGTTGGTGAAGACGGTGGCTTCCGGCTCCAGCGAGACGTCCGCATCGTCGCCGGCTTCGGCCACCAGATCGGACGTGTATCCCAACAACCAGCGACCCAGCGCGTCGAACCGGGGACGGTGGGCGGCGGTCGGGCGGCCGCCCAGGATCGCACCCAATCCCATGTCCAGATTGGGGGCGTCCCAGACGAGCAGAACCCGTCGCGCGGGGGCGATCGCCGCCGAGTCGGGGGACTCCTCGGATCGGGCCTCTGCCTGCGCGGACTCGTCCCGCATGTCTTCGGTCACACTCATGGCCGTTTCTCCCAGACCAACTCGGTGACGTCGGGACCGGCCAGTGCTTTGCGTTCGTACTTGGTGACCGGACGCTCCACCGATATGGGAAGATCCGCGTCCAGCTCGACCCGGCGCAGCAGCGGTTCGGCGTCACCGACCTCGGCGATGTGCTCGGCATACCCGGCGTGGTCGGTGGCCGCGTGCAGGATTCCGCCGGGTCGCAGCCGGTCGGCGATCAGCGCCACCGTGGCCGGCTGCAGCAGACGGCGCTTGTGGTGACGGGCCTTGGGCCAGGGATCCGGGAAGAACACCCGCACGCCGGTCAGGGTCCCGGGGCCGAACATGTGCTCCAGCACGTCCACACCGTCGCCGCGGACCATGCGGATGTTGGTGACGGGGGACCCGGTCTGTGCGGTCCGGTCGATCGCGCTGAGCAGTTGGGCCAGGCCTTTGCGGTAGACCTCGACGGCGATCACGTCGAGATCCGGCTCGGCCTGGGCCATGGCCAGGGTGGAGGTGCCGGTGCCCGACCCGATCTCCAGGATCAGCGGCGCGGAGCGTCCGAACCAGGCTTCGGTGTCGAGGTCGACGACGGGCGTCGAATCCTCGTCGCGGGCCTGAATGCCCAGCTCGGGCCACAGCCGGTCCCAGGTCTGCTGCTGGGCCGGCGACAGCGTCGAGCGCCGGGTGCGGAAGCTGGTCACCCGGGGAAAGCGGTGCGGCTGGGCGGGCGGCACGTCGGCCGCTTCATCTGCCGGCGCCGGCCCACCGACATCGGACCTGGACGGGTGCATCCGTCCATGGTCTCTTATCTGCGGCGTGGTGCCCGCATCGTGGTAGAGATTGATACCCAACAGTTGCCTCGAGCTGTGCGGACTTAAACCTCTGTTCGCGAGGCCGTCCGGGCCGTGTCACGATTTTTCGTGGGACACCCGGGGGTGCGCCCGTCACCACGCAGGGAAGGCTGCCAGATTTTCGCAGACGAGCTCACACGCTTTGCCGACCGTGACGGTGACGCGCGGTTGGCCCAGATCAGTGCGCGGGTTTCGGCTCCTCTGTGTGTAGACGTGCGCGGGCGTCGAGGCGTGGGTGTGAGCGCCGTGGCCTCCGCGCTGGCCGGCGTGGGGCTCGAGGTCGCCGAGGACGGCGACGTGACGGTGCTGGTCATCGCCGAGGTGCTCAAACCCGAGGACGAGGCCCTGCTGGCGGAGCTGAGCCGGGCGGGTCGGCCGGCGGTCGTGGTGCTCAACAAGGCTGATCTGGCCGGGTCCGGGCCGGGCGGCCCGGTCGCGACGGCGCACCGCAGGGCGCGGCTGCTGCAGCAGCGGGCGGGCACGGTGGTGGTGCCGATGGTGGCCCTGCTGGCGGTGGCCGGGGAGCTTCCGCCGCACCTGTTGGATGCGTTGCGGCTGCTGGCCGCCGAGCCCGCGGATCTGACCTCGGTCGACTCCTTCGTGGCCGGCGGGCACGGGGTGCCGCCCGCGGTGCGTACCGAGCTGCTGGAACATCTCGACCGGTTCGGTATCGCCCACACCACGCTGGCGTTGAGCCGCGGTGCGGACCCCGGGTCGTTGCCGGGGCTGTGGCGACGGCTGAGCGAGGTGGACCGGCTGGTCGCCGCGATCGATGCCGCGGCCGCGCCGGTCCGGTACCAGCGGGTGCGGTGGGCAGTGGCGGAGCTGCGGGCGGTGGGCGGCTCGGCGGTGGGACGCTTTCTGGCCGCCGATGACACGGTGATCGCGGTGATGGCGGCCGCCGTCGACGTCGTGCAGGCCGAAGGGCTGACGGTGGATCCCGGGGACGATCGCCAGGCCCATCTCTGTCGGGCTCGGCGTTGGCGGTATTACCGCGACGGCCCGGTGAACGCGCTGCATCGCCGGTGCGGTGACGACATCGTGCGAGGGTCTCTGCGGCTGCTGGGGGCCACGGGTGGCCGACGATGACGGACGTGGACACGGCGCGGGAGCCAGATATTGCGCGCACGCGGGAAGCGAAAATCGCGGAAGCCGACGCCGTGGTGGCCGCGATCGATCCGGGCCTGAACTCGCCGGGGGTGGAGACCCGCGACGCGGTGCTGGTGGCCGGTCCGTGGCTGGCCGGGTCGACGAGCGTGATGGCGGCGTTGCGGGAGCGGATGCCGCAGACCACCTTCGTGGAATCCACCGAACTGGTGGCGGGTGAGGCCCCGGCCGCGGTGGTGTTCGTCGTTTCGGCGGCCTCGCCGCTGACTGAATCAGATTGTGCCCTGGTCGATTTGGCAACGCGATACACCGATCTGGTGATCGGGGTGGTGTCCAAGATCGATACGCACCGGGATTGGCGTGATGTGCGGGACGCCGACGCGAAGATCCTGGGCGAGCGCGATGCCCGCTACGAACGCATGCCGTGGGTGGGTGTGGCGGCTGCCCCCGATCTCGGTGAGCCGCAACTCGACGAGCTCGTCGACCTACTCACCGGTCAACTGGCCGATCCCGATGTTGCGCGACGGAACAGGTTGCGCGCCTGGGAAACCCGGCTGGAAGCGGTGATCGGCCGGTATGAGGCAGATGGCTCGGGAGCCGACCGTCAGGCCCGGGTGGAGGTCTTGCGGGAGCGTCGCGCCGAGATGGCTAGGGCCCGCCGGCTGACCCGCACCGAACGCAGCATCGCGTTGCGTAGCCAACTGCAGCAGGCCCGGGTTCAACTCGGCTACTTCGCCCGCAACCGGTGCAACTCGGTGCGTACCGAACTGCAGGAGGACGTCGCGGGCGTCAGCCGGCGCCGGATCGACACATTCGAGGACTATGCGCGGCAGCGCGCCGACGAGGTGGTCGCCGAGGTCGACGAGGGCGTCACCGCGCACCTGCGCGGCATGGCCGCCGAGCTCGAGTTGATGGCGCCCGAACCGCCGGCACCCGCGCGGGTGCCGGAGCTGCCGTCGCCGCAGCTGAAATCCCGGACCCTGGAGAACCGGCTGATGCTGGTGTTGGGGGCCGGCTTCGGGCTGGGCGTGGCGGTGGCGGTCAGCAGGGTGCTGGCGGGTGCGGCTCCCGGGCTGGCCGTGGCGGGCCTGGTGGTCGGCGCCGTGGTGGGGCTGCTGCTGGCGATCTGGGTGGTCGGTACCCGGGGGTTGTTGCACGACCGGGCGGTGCTGGATCGCTGGGTCGGGGAGATCACCACCACGCTGCGTTCGTCGGTTGAAGAGCTCGTCGCGAAACGGATCCTGGCCGCCGAGACTGCGCTCACCACCGAACTGGCGGCCCGTGAGGAAGCCGAGGCGGCGGTGGCGGCCGAGAAGACCGCCGAGATGGATGCCGAGCTGCGAGAACATGCCATCGCGACCGCGCGGGCGGCGGCCCAGCGGGACCGGCGGATCCCGCCGTTACGGCAGGCGCTGCTCGCCGTCCGGTCGGATCTTTACGGCAACAGCGACGCTACTGGCGAGTAACCACCTGATAACGTTGATCTGAATCGTTCCTGTGAGTGATCGGACATACCACTGGTTCACCGTGGGTATGTCACCCGCGTTAACCTCTACCCAAGGGGTAGCCGTGACCGCGTCGTGACGTGGCTTGGGTTCCACAAACCTACGCAGGAGAATTTGATGACCTCAGCGACCATTCCGGGTCTGGACACCGCACCGACGAAACATCAGGGTCTGCTGGCCTGGGTCCAGGAGGTCGCAGAGCTGACTCAACCCGATCGCGTGGTTTTCGCCGACGGGTCCGCCGAGGAGTACGACCGCCTGGCCGCTCACCTGGTCGAGGCAGGCACCTTCCAGAAGCTCAACGAAGAGAAGCAGCCGAACTCCTACCTGGCGCTCTCCGATCCGTCCGACGTCGCCCGCGTCGAGTCGCGCACCTTCATCTGCTCCGAGCGTGAGATCGATGCCGGTCCCACCAACAACTGGATGGATCCCACCGAGATGCGCGGGATCCTGACCGATCTCTACCGCGGTTCGATGCGCGGTCGCACCATGTACGTGGTGCCGTTCTGCATGGGTCCGCTGGACGCCGAGGATCCCAAGCTCGGTGTGGAGATCACCGATTCCGAGTACGTCGTGGTCTCGATGCGCACCATGACCCGCATGGGCCAGGCCGCGCTCGACAAGCTCGGTGACGACGGCTTCTTCGTCAAGGCGCTGCACTCGATCGGCGCACCGCTGGAGCCCGGCCAGAAGGACGTGCCGTGGCCGTGCAACGACACCAAGTACATCACCCACTTCCCGGAGACCCGCGAGATCATGAGCTTCGGCTCGGGTTACGGCGGCAACGCCCTGCTGGGCAAGAAGTGCTACTCGCTGCGCATCGCCTCGGCGATGGCCCACGACGAGGGCTGGCTCGCCGAGCACATGCTGATCGTCAAGCTGATCTCCCCCGAGAACAAGGCCTACTTCATCGCCGCGGCGTTCCCGTCGGCCTGTGGCAAGACCAACCTGGCGATGCTGCAGCCCACCATCCCCGGCTGGCGCGCCGAGACCGTCGGCGACGACATCGCCTGGATGCGGTTCGGTAAGGACGGTCGCCTGTATGCCGTCAACCCCGAGTTCGGCTTCTTCGGCGTCGCGCCCGGCACCAACTGGGACTCCAACCCGAACGCGATGAAGACCATCGCCGCGGGCAACACCGTCTTCACCAACGTCGCCAAGACCGACGACAACGACGTGTGGTGGGAAGGCCTGGAGGGCGACCCCGATCACCTGATCGACTGGAAGGGCCACGACTGGTACCGCGAGTCGGAAGACAAGGCGGCGCACCCGAACTCGCGCTACTGCACCCCGATCGCCCAGTGCCCGACGCTGGCGCCGGAATGGGACGACCCGCAGGGCGTGCCGATCTCGGCGATCCTGTTCGGTGGCCGCCGCAAGACCACGGTCCCGCTGGTGACGCAGGCCCGCGACTGGCAGCACGGCGTCTTCATCGGCGCGACCCTCGGTTCCGAGCAGACCGCCGCCGCCGAGGGCAAGGTCGGCACCGTGCGCCGCGACCCGATGGCCATGCTGCCGTTCCTGGGCTACAACGTCGGTGACTACTTCCAGCACTGGATCAACATCGGCAAGAATGCCGACGAGTCCAAGATGCCCGCGGTGTTCTTCGTCAACTGGTTCCGTCGCGGCGAGGACGGCCGCTTCCTGTGGCCGGGCTTCGGCGAGAACAGCCGCGTGCTGAAGTGGGCCATCGAGCGCATCGAGCACAAGGCCGACGGCAAGAGCACCCCGATCGGCATCGTGCCGACCGCGGCCGACCTGGACCTGTCCGGGCTCGACGTGGATCCCGCCGATGTGGACGAGGCCCTGGCCGTCAACGCCGAGGAGTGGCGGGCCGAGCTCCCGCTGATCGAGGAGTGGTTCGAGTTCGTCGGTGAGAAGCTGCCGACCGGCATCAAGGACGAGTTCGACGCCCTCAAGCACCGTCTGGCCGAAGAGGCCTGACCGGCACCGCACCGCACAAGCAGTACGCGCACCCTCGTGATCGGCGAGGGTGCGCGTTTGCGTTGGAGGCCAGAGACATTGGGGATTATCTCGTGACGACCGAATTGCCGGCGGCCACGGTCGAGGCAGTTCTGGCAGCGTGGCAGATCGAGATCACCGATGAGGCAGCCCCACATCGGTTGTCCGGCGGGCAGGAGGCGGCAGCGTTCCGTGTCGGCAGGTACGTGGTCAGGGTTGGTGCAGCGTGGCGCCGCGATGAGGATCTGGCCTGGTGCGGAGCCGTCGCGCGCGCCGCAGCGGAGGCTGTACCCGAGGCGATCGGCCCGATACCGGCGGTGGACGGTCGCACCGTGGTCCGGATCGGCGACCGCCCAATCACGGTGTGGCCCTTCGTCGATGGGCTTGCCGGAGACGACACCGACGAGAACCAGCGGCTGGCTGCCGCCGATCTACTGGCTCGCGTGCACGCGGCACTCTCAACGGTTCGGCTGCCGCCGGCGCCAGTCCGACACACCCCGGCGGCGTCCGTCCCCGACCTGTCCGATCCGGCTCTCGACGACTGGCTCGCCGGCTTCGGTTCTGCGACACAACAACTCGTCCACGGTGACTTCTACGCGGACAACGTCCTGGTAGATCGTCAAGGCCGGATCATCGGCCTGATCGACTGGGATGAGGCGAGCATTGGGAGCGCGGAGTCGGAGCTCGCTGGTGCGGCCTGGGAGTGGGGCCTCGGCCGCGACACCCTCGACTTGACCGCCGCGCAGCGATTCGTCGAGCACTACCTGGCTGCCGGCGGCACAGCCGGTCGAATCGACGAAATCGCCCTGCGGCAATTGATCCGGCAGCGCATCCGCGACGAGGTCGCCTACGACAGGGCGACCGCATCCACGCGGGTGATCGACGCCGAGGACGCCGAATACCAGGCCCGCCAGCTCGAAGCGTTCCGGGCGTTGCGACCGGGACGTGGTGGCTAGGCCCACTACGCGCGGGCCGGCCACCACATGCGCTCGCCCAGCAGACTCATCGCGGCGGGGACCAGGTACGTCCGCACCACGGTGATGTCGAGCAGCAGGCCGATGCCGATCGTGGAGCCGATCTGAACCAGGTTGAGCACCGTTCCGCTGGTGAGGGCGAACATCGTGATCGCGAAAACGACTCCCGCAGTGGTGATCACGCTGCCGGTGCTGCCGAACCCGCGGATGATGCCGCTGATCACACCACTGTGGGACTCCTCGCGAATGCGGGCGGCGAACAGCATGCTGTAGTCGGCGCCGACGGCGACCAGGGCCATGAACGAGACGGGGAACACCGACCAGTCCAGGTTGATTCCGATGAGGTGTTGCCAGATCAGCGTGGACATTCCGGCCGCCGCGCCGAACGACAGCACCACCGCCGCGATCATCAGTACGGGTGCCACCAGACTGCGCAGCATGACGATCAGCACCAGCAATACGGCAGCGACCGCGACCACGCCGAAAAGCGCGAAGTCACGCCAGGTCTGGTCGATGTGGCGTTGTGAGAGTGAGGCCAGGCCGGTCGATTCGATCTGGGCGTGCTCCAGCACCGTTCCCGTCGCCGCGTTGTTCGCCGCGGCGATGACATCCGGTACCGCGCCCATCGCCTCGGCGCCATACGGATTCACCGCCCACACCACCATCATCCGGGCGCTGTGCCCGTCGGGTGAGATGAGAAGCCGCTCACCGGCGGTGAACCTGCGGTCGACACGACCCTCCTCGGGTAGGTAGAAACCGCGTCCCGCACCGGTGGCGGTGTCGGTGGACAGGCGGTGCAGGAAGTCCGACGCTCGGTCGAGCCCGGTACCGAGTTCGGTGGTCAGCGCCACCATGGTGTCGGTGCCGGATTTGACCTGGCCCAGCCCGGCTGTGAGGCGACTCAGACCCGTTGACAGTTCGTTGATTCCGGACATGAGCCGATTGAGATCTGCGCGGGTCTGCTCGGGCGTGCGGGTGCCCAACTGGTCGAGCATGGTCCGAAGGCCTTTGATGGCCGCACGGAGATCGGGCAGGGTGTTCAGCGCGGTGCTCACCGGACGCTCGGGTACCAGCGGTGCGGCGAGGGTCAAACCGTTGATCGCGAGCAGCGCCTGCCCACCGGTGGCGGCGTTGAGGTCGGCGAAGGCCTGCCGCGCCCGCATACAGTCCGCGGCGCAGCCCGGCCCGGGATCGGCTGCCGTGAGCGGATCGAACACCGCGCGCACAGCCGCGGTGGGAGCGGCCAATCTGTCTCGGGTGGCGTCGATTTCATCGACCGCCCCCTCCAGCGCATCGGTGGCACCGGACATGGTGCGCACCACGGTGGCCACATCGAGCGACCCGTCCGAGACGGTGTTGACCACCCGGTTCGCGGATTCGAGGGTGCCGAGCAGGTTCCGGGTCAAGGTGACGAGATCGTGCGCGCCCTTGGCCAGTTCGGGCAGCCTGTCTGCCGCACCGGCCGAGCCGTCGTGCAGCTGTGTCACCCCGGCCGCGAGCTGCTTGAGCTGCGGGATGGCCTGCTCGACCCGATCGTGTGCGTCGGCCAGGCCGTCACCGACCCGCGCGGTGAGGGATCCGATCGCCGTCTCGGGCAACGGCTTTCCGTCGGGCCGGGTGATCGACCGGACGTAAGCCACCTGCGGAACGTTGCCGATCGACATCGCGATGAGGTCCAGCGCGGCCAGGTCGTTGGTATTGCGCATGTCGTGGTCGGCCCGGATGGTGACGAATTCAGGTGCGGCCTCGTTGACTCTCCAGTGCCGGTAGACCGCGTCATAGCCGCGCTTGCTGTCGGTGGACCGCAATTGCATGGCGTTCTCATCGATGTTGGGCTGGAACGTGATCAGCACAGCGCTGGTGGCGAGCAGGAACACCAGTGACGCGGCGACCAGGGCGGGTGCCCGGCGCACGATCGCGGCGCCGCGCTTGCGCCAGCGCCGTTCGTCCAGCGGCCGGGGTTCGGCGTACCCACGCCGGCCCCACAGCGCCATGATGGCCGGGGTGAGGGTCAGGCTGACCGCCACGGTGATGGCGATCGATAGTGCGATCGGTGGTCCGGCGGTGCGGAACATTCCGATCTTGGTGAACAGCATGGCCATTCCGGCACCGGCGATGGTCAGCGCCGACGCGATGACGATGCCGGCGGTGTGCGCGCCAGAGCGGGCCACCGAGTCGTCGACGGACAGTCCCTTGCGTCTGCCCTCGTGGTAGTTCGCCAGCAGGAAGATGCCGTAGTCGGTGCCGGCCCCGAGCACCATGGCGGTGACGAGCGCGATGGTGAAGTTGGATACCGACAGCAGCTCGCCGGCGCCGAGCCATGAGACCACCGGGCGGGCCACGCCCAGCGAAATGCCCACGGTGAGTAGCGGGATCATCGCGGTCAGCAGTGAGCGGTACACCGCCAGCAGCAACAGCGTGATCAGCACTACCGAGACCACCGTGATGATGGCCAGTGACGTGTCGATGGCGGAGAACAGGTCCGACAGTGTGGGGGCGGCACCCGTGAAGTGCACGTCGACGCCTGGCGGGCGTGGTAGCGCATCGACTGCGGCGCGGACGTTCTCGGTGGACCGGTGCGCGCGGGTGGAGCCGACGTCGCCGGTGGTCGCGACGATCAGGTGGATGGCCTTGCCGTCCGGGCTCAGTCCGAGTTTCTCCAGTCCCGGTGTGCCGTAGGTGTCCAGCACGTAGGCGACGTCGTCGGCGTCGGCCACCAGGCGCGCCACCAGGTCGCGGTAGTAGGCGGCGTCGGCGGCGCCGAGCTGCCGGTCGCTCGACACCACGATGCTGCCGACCGCGGTGGTGTCGGGGACGCCGAAGTCGCGGGACATCTGCCGCAGGGTTTCGGTGGTCGGGCTTTCCGGGGTGAACGGCGCGGAGCGTTCGGCGACCGTGTGTTCCAACTGGGGAATCGCCAGGTTGAGTGCACCGGCCAGGACCAGCCAGGCACCGAGCACCCACCAAGCATGCTTCACGCAGGCTCGCGTGAGTTTGCTGAAGATCGCAAGATCATGCATTCCCGGATCGTAGACCAATCGGTCTATGCGTAGTCGACTAGGATGGACCAACTGGTCTATTCGGGCGATGGAGAGAGTGACAGCAGTGGCGGGCCCGCGAGAGCGTCTCATCCAGAGCGCAATCGAGTTGATGCGCGAGTACGGCGTCCACGCGACCGGGCTCAGCGATCTGTTGGACCGGAGCAACACCGCACGCGGCTCGATCTACCAGCACTTTCCGGCCGGAAAAACAGAGTTGATGGAACAGGCGACGCTGGAGGCCGGCCGGATCATCACCGCCAGGATCGAGGAGCTCACGCAGGCGCTGCCCGCTGAGGACGTGATCGGTGCCTTCATCGCCGGCTGGAAACAGAACCTGATCGGCAGTGATTTCAGTGGCGGGTGTCCCATCGTCGCCGCTGCCCAGGCCGGTCCCGATGCCCTCGCGGTGCGTGAAGCCTCCGCGACGGTGTTTGCTGATTGGGCCAGGGTGATCGCCGCTTCGATCGAATCCAAGGGTGTTGACGCCGCGACCGCGGGCTCGCTCGGCAGCTTCATCGTCAGTTCTCTCGAGGGCGCCATCATTCAGTGTCGTAGCGCCCGCTCGCTGCAACCACTCGACGACGCCGGGACAAGCCTGACGTTGCTGTTGCGGAGCGTCGGCGCCGACTGACCGTCAGGCCTCGGCGGCCAGTTCGGACCGGGCCCGGGTGATGGTGTCGAATGCGTAGTCGGTGATCTCGGTGGTGGTCATGGCTGCACCGGTCATCGACAACGAGCGGTAGCGTTCGTCGCCCAGAACCTCTTTCAGATGCGTGACGGCGGCAGTGATCTCGGGAAAACTGGCACGCGCGAGGGCTGAGGCGGCGAACCCGTTGATGGTCGCGGCCGATTCGTGGTGGCCCATCTGGTCCAGGACGGCGGCGAGCAGACTCAGACCGCTGCGCATCAGCTCGACGGTGCCGGTGTCGTGGTAGTGCCGGATGGTTTGGGTGATGTAGCCGAGGGCATCGTCGAACTCGCCGCGACCGGCGGCCAAACCGGTGAGAAGGCCTGCAACGATTGATGATTGCTGACGGTCTCCGCTGTCGTCAGCGACGACCAGGGCGCGCCGGAGCGCATCGTAGGCAGCGGCGGGATCGGCGTCCCGGCGTGCCCAGCCGTATCCGAGGAGTGCGGCACCGGCCATGCTGGGGTTGTCGGTATGGTCGGCGAGCGCGAGCAGGCCCTCCGACTGTGCCAAGGCCTCGGACGTCGCGCCGGCGATGGCCAATGCCACCACCATCACCGTGAGGCTCCCGGTATGTGGCTCCGGGATGCGAGCGATGGTCGCCCGGCACCATTCGATGGCCCGCGCCGCTTGGCCCGTCGTGCTGTAGCCGGCCGCGATCATGCTGGCGAGTTCATCGCTCACCTCGTCGTATTGTCCGCTCTCGATTGCCTTCTGCCCGGCTGCCGCGTACCTGGCGAAGTCGTCCACCCGCCCTACCGCAGCACAATTGGTGGTGGCGGCGTACAACTGGGCCAGCCTCGGATGCTTGCAGGCCTCGGCGGGCGGAATGAGTTCCTCGGTCCAGCTGATCGGCTCCCAGTGCTCGACGTAGTACCCGAGAGTTGCGGCGTTGACCGCGATCGCGGCAGCCGTATCCAGGTCACCGTTGTCGGTAGCCCAGCGAAATCCTGCACGCAGGTTCGCCAACTCGAGGTTGAACCACTCATAGGCTTCGCGTTGCCGCGGACTGTCCCACAACGCGTGGACTTCGGGTTCCATGGCGGCGAAGTAGTGCGCGTGCGCACTGCGCGCCGCCCGCGCGTCCCCGTGGTCGACGAGCTGTCCCTCGGCGAACTGGCGGATCGTCTCCAGCATGGAGAAGCGGGTGTGTGGCGACGTCCGGTCTGCCACCAGCAGCGACTTGCGGACGAGGGCGTCGAGCAAGTCCAGTGTCTCCAGTTCGTCACCGGAGCCGGCGACCGCACACGCCGCCGCCAGGTTGAACCCGCCGTTGAACACGGAAAGTGTTGTCAGTAAGGACCTTTCATCAGCATCGAGTAGATCGTAGGACCATTGCACGGCTTGGCTAAGCGTCTGATGGCGTTCCAGCCCTCGGCGCGACCCCACCAGCAACCGGAAACGGTCGTCCAGGCGCTCGCGGATCTCAGTTGCCGTCATCGACACGATGCGGGATGCCGCCAGCTCGATCGCGAGCGGTATTCCGTCCAGGCGACGGCAGATTTCGACGATCGCGGCGCCCTCCGCCGGCGCGGTGAACGATGCGTGAGGTGACACTGCTTGGGCTCGTTCGATGAACAATGCGGTCGCCGTGGAACCCAATTCGTCGTCGATATCCAGGGATGACACCGGCCACAGCTGTTCGTCCTTGAGCCGCAGGCCTTCCCGGCTGGTGGCAAGGATGGTGACGGTCGACGACTGGGCGAGGATTGTCTCGATCAGGTCGGCAGCCGCATTCAGGACATGCTCACAGTTGTCGAAAACCAGGATCCGCGTGCGGCCCTGGAGCGCTGCGGCGACGCTCTCGGCAACGGTGAGCCCGGCCTGCTGGGTGATTCCCAGCACCGTCGCGACGGAGTCCGGAACCGCCGCCGGATCCCCGACCGCGGCCAGCTCGATCACGAAGACGCCATCGGGAAAGGCGTCGGCAGACCGGGCGGCGACCTCCAGCGCCAGACGGGTCTTTCCGACCCCGCCGACCCCGGTCAACGTCACCAGGCGGTGCATCTTCAGGGCCGCGTGCAGTTCGGCCAGATCCAGCTCGCGTCCGACCAGGCTCGTGGTGGGAACCCGCAGGTTTCCCAGCCTGGCGTTGATCGTGTTCAGCGGCGGGAACTCGGTGCGCAGTCCGGCGGCTCGGACCTGATGGATGTCCACGGGTTTCGCGATGTCGCGGAGCCGCTTCGACCCCAACGAGACCAGGTCGACGGCGTTCAACAGGCCTGCTGTCACCCCGTCGAGCAGGATCTGTCCACCGTGGCCGGCGGCCATGATCCGGGCTGCCCGGTTGAGCGCCACGCCGAAGTAGTCGGCGTCGCGGCGCTCGGCCTCCCCGGTGGCGACGCCCATCCGGACCGGCAATTCGAGCGCCAGCTGGGCCGCCAGCGCGGCGTCGACGGCTGAAGACGGCGACGTGAAGACCGCGCAGATGCCGTCGCCGGTGTGTTTGAACACCTGCCCGCCGTGGCTCTCGACGGCGGTGCGAAGCACTTCGTCATGTCGGCTGAGGGCGGCACGCATGGCGTCGGCGTCGGCTTCCCACCGGCGGGTGGATCCCTCGATGTCGGTGAAGAGGAAGGTGGCGATGCCGGATGGCATGGCACATCGTAGGTCCGATGCGTTGGGCTTGACCTGGTATTGGCGGTCCTGGCGGCGGTGGTGCTTCTGCAGTCAAACACCTGCTGGCGGCCTGTAACCCCGCCTCACTTGACACCTGTCAAGTGGTGCCGGTTACAGTGCCCTCATGCAGATCCGCGAGCATGCCGAGGCCAACCCCGAGAAGCCGGCGATCATCCTCCATCCGTCGGGCACCGTCGTCACGTTCGGTGAGCTCGAAGCTCGCGCGAATCGCCTGGCCCATTACTTCCGCCGGCAGGGACTGCAGGAGGGCGACGTGGTCGCGATCCTCATGGAGAACAACGAGCACATTCACGCGGTGATGTGGGCGGCGCGGCGCAGCGGCCTGTACTACGTGCCGATCAACACCCATCTGACCGCGGCCGAGGCGGCCTACATCATCGACAACAGCGGGGCCAAGGCCATCGTCGGCTCCGCGGTGCTCAAGGACATCCTGAGCGGCCTCGACAAGGAGTTGCCGAACGGCCTGCCGGGCACCCTGCTGATCGCCGACGGTGAGTTGGACGGCTGGCAGCGGTACCCCGAAGCGGTCGCGGACCTGCCCGACACCCCGATCGACGACGAGATGGACGGGGACCTGTTGCAGTACTCGTCGGGGACGACGGGTCGGCCCAAGGGAATCAAGCGGGAACTGCCGCACGTGCCGCCGTCGGAGACACCCGGCATGATGTCGGCGTTGGTGGGTTTCTGGATGCAGCCGGACTCGGTGTATCTCAGCCCCGCGCCGCTCTATCACACCGCGCCCTCGGTGTGGTCCATGCAGACCCACGCGGCGGGCATCACCACGGTGGTGCTGGAGAAGTTCGACGCCGAAGGCTGCCTGGAGGCGATCCAGAAGCACAAGGTCACCCAGGGGCAGTTCGTTCCGGTGATGTTCACCAGGATGCTCAAACTCCCTGAAAGCGTGCGGAATTCGTACGACCTGTCCAGCCTGCGGCGCGTCATGCACGCAGCCGCCCCGTGTCCGGTCGAGATCAAGAAGCAGATGATCGACTGGTGGGGGCCGATCGTCGACGAGTACTACGCCTCCTCGGAGGCCATCGGTGCGACGGTGATCTTCGCCGAGGACTGGCTGACGCACCCGGGCTCGGTCGGCAAGCCGATGAACGGTGTCGTGCACATCCTCGACGAGGACGGCAAGGAGCTGCCGCCCGGCCAGGCCGGTGAGATCTTCTTCGAGGGCGGCGCCGATTTCGAATACCTCAACGACGCGGAGAAGACCGCGTCTTCACGTGAATCGCACGGCTGGAAGACGGTGGGGGACATCGGGTATCTCGATGAGGACGGTTACCTGTACCTGACCGACCGGCGCCACCACATGATCATCTCAGGCGGAGTGAACATCTACCCGCAGGAAGCCGAGAACATGCTCGTCGTGCACCCGAAGGTGATGGACGCCGCGGTGTTCGGCATCCCGGACGAGGAGATGGGCCAGAGCGTCAAGGGCGTGGTGCAGACCGTGGACCCGGCCGATGCCACCCCGGAATTCGCCGAGGAGTTGCTGGCCTGGCTGCGTGAGCGCCTGACGCACTACAAGTGCCCGCGGACCATCTCGTTCGAGGCCGAGTTGCCCCGCACCGACACCGGCAAGCTCTACAAGCAGGGGCTGATAAACAAGTACTCGTGACCGTCCTGGAACTGCCCGCGGGGATCCGGGTCGGGGTCGAGACCCCGACCGACGAGGCGACGTTCACGCTGACCGAACACGCCACCGAGGATCGGCGGGCGGTGACGGTGACCTCGGTCGAGCAGACACTGGGCGAGCTCACCGAGCGGTGTCAGACGTGGCCGCAGGCCGCGGCGGTCTGTGACGATGTGTTGCGTTCCCTCGACCCGGACGGGCCGACCCGGGCCGGGTTGATCACCGAGTCGCTGGCGTATTCGACGCTGCAGTCCGGACCGGAGTTCGCTCGATGGCTGTCCGAACGCGGGCCGGCCACCGCCCCGCAGCTGCCCGAACCGGTGCAGGCACATCGCGAGGGAAACACGCTGCATGTCCGGTTCAACCGGCCTCAGCGGCACAACGCGTTCTCCACCGACGCCCGGGGCGCCCTGCTGGAGGCGCTTGAGGTGGCCCGGCTGGATCCGTCGGTCGACGAGGTGGTGCTCGGCGGCAACGGCCGATCATTCTGCAGCGGCGGAGATCTCGCCGAGTTCGGCTCGTTCGCCGACCCGGCCAGCGCGCATCTGGCCCGTACCAGGCACAGCCCGGCCCTGGTCCTCGACGAACTCACCGAGAGGCTGGGCCGACGCTGCCGCGCCGAGGTGCACGGTCAAGTGCTGGGCAGCGGCCTGGAGATGGCTTGCTACTGCGGATGGGTCAGCTGCCATCCGGACGCCACGATCGGCCTGCCCGAACTGGCCCTGGGGTTGATCCCCGGCGCAGGCGGCACGGTGAGCGTCACGCGACGCATCGGCCGGTGGCGCACCGCATACCTCGTGCTCTCCGGGCACACCATCGACGCCGCGACGGCGCTCGCCTGGGGCTTGGTGGACGAGGTGAGTCCCGTACCGGTGACTCTGCGGTGAGGGCGATGCCTTCTCGTACTTCCACGCCCTAGCCGCAGGATCAACGGGGGTAACTGGCATAGTGCGAGATGTGAAACACGGTGGCCCGTACTTCGACGATCTGCAGGTCGGCCAGGTATTCGACACCGCACCGGCGATGACGCTGACCGCAGGTGCGGCCGCGGCGCACCAGGCCATCCTCGGTGACCGGCTGCGGTTGGCGCTCGACGCCGAACTGGCCACCACGGTGACCGGGGAGCCGGGGCCGCTGGCGCATCCCGCGCTGGTCTGCGACGTGGCGATCGGTCAGAGCACGTTGGTGACGCAACGGGTGAAGGCCAACCTGTTCTACCGTGGGCTGGCGTTCCACCGCTACCCGGTGATTGGTGACACTTTGTATACCCGCACCGAAGTGGTTGGTCTCAAACAGAATTCGGCGAAACCGGGCCGGGCGGCCACCGGCCTGGCGGCGCTGCGGATGACCACTGTCGACCAGTTGGACCGCAAGGTTCTCGACTTCTACCGCTGCGCGATGTTGCCGCTGTCCGGAGATGACGTCGACACCGGACACGCCGATGACCTGTCGGCGATCGGGGCCGGTGCCACCGCGCCCAACCCCACGGCCGGATGGGATGCGGAGGCTTTCCGGTCCCGGGTGCCTGGCCCTCACTTCGATCCCGCTCTGGCCGGGGCGGTTCTGCACAGCACCGCCGACGTGGTGAGCAGCGCCCCGGAACTGGCCCGGCTGACGCTGAACATCGCTGCCACCCATCATGATCGGCGCGTAGGTGGTGAGCGCCTGGTGTACGGCGGGCACACCATCGGGCTGGCCCTGGCACAGGCCAGTCGGCTGTTGCCGAACCTGGCCACCGTGCTGGGTTGGGAGTCCTGCGACCACACTGGCCCGGTGCACGAGGGCGACACCCTGTTCAGCGAGCTGCACGTGGAATCGGCCGACGCTGGCGTGCTCACACTGCGCTCACTGGTCTATGCGGCCGCTGGGCCCGACGGTGGTGACGATCGCCAGGTGCTGGACTGGCGGTTCAGCGCACTGCAGTTCTGATGACACCGTTGACGATTCCCCGGGGCTTGCTGCGGCAGGCCCAGGTGGTCGCCGACGATTTCACCATGCATACCGGTGTGGCGGTCGACGCCATCGAACTGCTCACGGGCCGCGCCGCCCTGCTGAACATCGCACCCCAGGGCCAGGTGTCGGCGGGCGGGGCGACCCGCCTGCTGGCCACCCGGGACGGGTGGTGCGCGCTGACGCTCTCGCGTCCCGATGATGTCGCGGCGATTCCCGCACTGCTGCAGGTGGATTGGGTGGACGACGATCCGTGGCCCGCGGTCCAGGGCTGGGCGGCGGGGAACTCCGCCGCCGAGCTGGCCGGACGGGCCCGTCTGCTCGGATTGCCGGTCGGGGTGCTGGGGGAAACCGCGCCCGCGGCGCCGGCGGTGAGCCAACTGTGGCCTACCCAGACCGGCTCGCTGGCCGGAACACTGGTGGCCGACCTGTCGTCGATGTGGGCCGGTCCGCTGTGCGGACAGCTGCTGGCCCGGGCCGGGGCCACCGTGGTCAAGGTGGAAACTTCGAGCCGGCCGGACGGCACCCGGGCCGGGGCGCCGCAGTTCTTCGACTGGATGAACGGCGGAAAACTCTCGTATGCAGTCGATTTCGACGATTCCCGGGACCTGGCCGCGCTGATCCAGGTGGCCGATGTGGTGATCGAGGCCTCACGGCCGGCCGCCCTCGCCCGTCGCGGGCTGGGGCCCGACGTCGTCGCAGCCCGGCCCGGACGGATCTGGCTGCGCATCACCGGGCACGGCACCGAAGGGGAGAGGGCCGACTGGGTGGCGTTCGGCGACGACGCCGCGGTCTCCGGGGGTCTGGTCGGATACCGCCAGGGCACACCGGTATTCAGTGGTGACGCCATCGCAGACCCGCTCACCGGGCTGCAGGCCGCGGCCGCGGTGGCGGAGTCGCGGGGCCGCGGCGGTGGTGAACTGATCGAATTCTCGATGGCGGCGGTGGCTGCCGGATACCGCTCCGGTGACGACGATGGTGTCGGCGTCGTCCCGGTACGACCCACTGTGGGCCTACACGGCCGGGACTTGGGCGCCGATAACGACGTGGTCCACCGGTTGGTCGACGAACGGATCGACGCCCCATGCTGATTCGTCGAGCGACTCTGCTGGACGGCGCGGTGGCTGACATCCGGGTCGGCGACACCATCGACGAAGTCGCGCAAGCGCTGACACCCGATCCGGGCGAACGGGTGCTCGACGCCGCGTTCGGCACCGTGATTCCGGGGTTGCACGATCATCATCTGCACGTGTACTCGGCTGCGGCCGAGCAGGATTCGGTCCGGGTCGGCCCTGCCGAGGTGGCCGACGCGGCCGCCCTGTCCAGCGTGTTGACGGCCGCAGTAGTGGGCAGTGACGGCTGGATTCGGGCGGTGGGCTATCACGAGGCGGTGGCCGGCCCACTCGACCGGCGCGTGTTGGACCGGTTGGCCCCCGCTGTGCCGGTGCGCGTGCAACATCGCAGTGGCGTGTTGTGGACGGTGAATTCGCCGGGCCTGGCCGCGCTGGGTCTGGACGATCATCCCGACGGTCGGCTCCGCAGCGCCGATCGAACCTGGACGGAGGCCCTCGAACGGAGACCCGCTGCGGTCGCAGAGTTCAGCACTCGGCTGGCCCGCTACGGCGTCACCGGCGTCACCGATGCCACTCCCGACCTGCAGCCCGACGATCGCCCCACAGGCCTGCGGCAACGTGTGCATTACCTCGCCCCGGGCAAGCGCATCCTGCACGACGACGGGCTCGACCTGGACGAGTTGACGACCTGGATCGCCGAACGGCACCGGGCCGGTGAGCCGGTGGCGGTGCATTGCGTGACCGCCGCCCAACTCGTCGTCACGATCGCCGCGCTCCGCGACGCGGGCAGCCATCCGGCCGACCGGATCGAGCACGCCGCGATGGTGCCCCAGGACTGCATCGCGGACCTCGTCGCGCTCGGGATCACGGTGGTGACCCAACCCAACTTCGTGGCCGAGCGGGGAGACCAATACCGCATGGATGTACCTGCCGCCGAACAGGATCAGCTCTGGCGGCTGGCGACCTTGCTGGCCGCGGGTGTGCCGGTGGCGCTGTCCACCGATGCACCGTTCGGCGCCTCCGACCCGTGGGCCGCGATGCGGGCGGCCGTGCACCGGCGGACCCCGGGCGGTGCGGTGCTCAACCCGGTCGAGCGGATATCGGGACGGCGGGCGCTGACATTGTTCCTCGGTAGCGCCGAGAATCCGTCCCGGCCACGGCGCATCGGTCCCGGTGAGCCTGGTGACTTGTGCCTGCTGGCGGGATCCCCGCAGCGCGTGGTCGACGCCCTCGACGCCGATCTGGTGGCGGCCACCATCGTCGGCGGTGCGGTGGTGTTCGAACGGTGAGCGTGTGGCGGGTGCCGGGCATGCCGGCGTTGTTGGCGTGTGCCGCACTGGGATTCTCCGGGTTTTCCCTGCTACTGCCGGCCGCCCCGATGTGGGCAGTGCACATCGGCGCCGACAATCTGGGCGCCGGAGCGGTCAACAGCGTGCTCATGCTGTTCACCGTCATCGCGCAGCTGATGGTCGGCTGGCTGCTGCGGCGGGTGGGCTGGGCCGCCACGCAGGCGCTCGGGCTCATGCTGCTGGGCATCCCGGCAGTGGCGCATCTGCTGACCGGATCCCTTTGGCAGGTGCTGCTTCTGGCGGCGCTGCGCGGGTTGGGGTTCGGCATTCTGACGGTCTGCAGCGTCAGGGGTATCGCCGCGTTGATCTCGCAGGAGCGTCGCGGCCGTGCGATCGGGGCGTACGGACTGTCCATCGCGGCACCGCAATTCGTGTTGACGCCGCTGGCGCCGTGGCTGGCCGAGAATATCGGGTATCAGCTGGTATTCGTGTTGTCTGCGGCACCGCTGCTCGCGGTGCCGCTGGCGTTCACCCGTCCGGCGCCGACGTTGGTGGACGAGCCCCATGAAGATCGTCTCGACGGTGCGCGCGGGCTGGTTGGTCCGATCGCCTCGCTCGTGGTGATCACCGCGGCCGGCGGTGGGATCCTGACCTTCGCTCCCCAACTGGGTGGTGCGACGACCGCGTTGGGTGCGCTGCTCGCCATGACGGGCACGGCGGCACTGGCGCGGTGGTTGATCGGTGGGGTGGCCGATCGTCACGGGCCCGCGGGGTTCATCGCCCCGATGCTCGGCGTGGGAGCGGTCGGGTTGGCGGTGATCGCCGTGGGTATCGCCGCGGGCGGTTGGTTGGTGATCCTCGGCTGTGCCCTGCTGGGCACCGCCTACGGTGCGCTGCAGAATCTCACGTTGGTGCAGGCCTTCGCCGCCACCGGGGAGCATGCCCGTGGCGCGGTCAGCGTGGCCTGGAACGTCGGGTTCGACGCGGGCACCGGGCTGGGGTCGCTGGCCGTCGGGGCGCTGGCCACCTCGTTCTCGTTCCCGACGGCGTTCGCCGTGATGACGGCCGCGTGTGTGGGGGTCGGGTTGATGTGGGTACTCATGCGCCATGACCGGCGACCAGGGCGCGGCACCGCTGCTTGACGCGCTAAACGACTACCACAATTCCAATCGGTACGGGTTCTCGCCGCCGGGGCATCGACAGGGGCGCGGTGTCGACCGGCGGGTGCTGCAGGTCCTGGGGCGTGAGCCGTTCTTCAGCGATGTTCTGGCCAGCGGCGGTCTCGATGACCGGCGGATGAGCAACGGCTATCTCAAGCGGGCCGAGGACTGGATGGCCGAGGCGGTGGGGGCGCGAGTGGCGTGGTTCTCCACGTGCGGAAGTTCGCTCTCGGTCAAGGCCGCGATGATGGCCGTCGCCGGATGTGACGGCAGCCTGCTGCTCAGCCGCGACAGTCACAAGTCGGTGGTGGCAGGGTTGATCTTCTCGGGCTTGACGCCGCGCTGGATCACCCCGCAATGGGACGCCGAGCGCCACCTGTCGCACCCGCCGTCGCCGCAGCAGGTGGAGCAGGCCTGGCAGCGGCACCCGGACGCCGCCGCGGCGCTGATCGTCAGCCCCAGCCCGTACGGCACCTGCGCCGACATCGAGGGCATCGCCGAGATCTGCCACAGCCGGGGCAAGCCGCTGATCGTCGACGAGGCGTGGGGCGCGCATCTGCCCTTCCACGAAGACCTGCCGACGTGGGCGATGAACGCCGGCGCGGATGTGTGCGTGGTCAGCGTGCACAAGATGGGTGCCGGATTCGAGCAGTTATCTGGGGTCAGATTCTGATGTTCACTGTTGTTCCCGCTGAGGCGAGTTGGCCTGGCTTGGCGTGATGGGTAACAGGCTGGGCTGCCGGTGTTTCCGGTTAGGGGTTGGTTGGTGCGGTCTGGCTGGCGCGATGGTTCGGGAGCCCGTCGCTTCGTCGCCGCCATCATGGCGGGCTGCCGTCGGTGACGGGTGCGGTGACTTGTTGGGGGTGGGTGCGGGTGTTGGTTCTTAATGGCGGGTGGCTAGTTGTGGTGGTGTGGAGTGGCTGGTGGTTGTTGGGCGGTGGGTGGCTCGTTGGGGCCACCAGCTGGCTTCGCGTAGGAGTGTGGCGATGGCGGGGACAGTGAGGGTGCGCACGAGGAAGGTGTCGAGTAGGAGTCCGCAGCCGATGATGAGGCCGGCTTGGATCATGATGGCCACTGAGCCGACCATGAGGCCGAACATGCTGGCGGCGAAGATGAGGCCGGCTGAGGTGATGACGGAGCCGGTGTTGGCGACGGTGCGCAGTACGCCGACGCGGATGTTGTGTCCTGATTCTTCGCGTAGTCGTGAGACGAGCAGCATGTTGTAGTCGGCGCCGACTGCGACCAGGATGATGAACGCGAGTAGTGGTACTGGCCAGGCGATTTCGTGTCCGAGTCCCCATTGGAAGATGAGGACGCCGATGCCCAGTGAGGCCAGGTAGTTGAGCACGACGGTGCCGAGCAGGTAGAGCGGGGCGAGCAGGGCGCGCAGTAGTAGGACGAGGATGAGTCCGACGATGAGCAGTGTGGCGAGGGCGAGTTGGGTGAAGTCGGCTCGCAGCAGTCGTTGGATGTCGGAGTTGACGGCGGGGAACCCGGCAACGGAGACGGTGGCTTGGTGCAGTGAGGTGTTGGGGCGTGCGGCGTTGGCGACGTCGGTGATTTCGTGTGCGAGGCGGGTTGCTTCGGCGCTGTAGGGGTCGTGGCTGGTTTCGATGGCAAAGCGTGCGGTTTTTCCGTCTGGGGAGAGGAATTGTTTTGCCATATCGGTGAATTGGCGGTTTTGGAAGGTGTTGGCGGGCAGGTAGAAGCCGCTGGAGGAGTCCGAGTTGGCGGTGGCGCGGGCGGCGTTTTGGAGTTGGGTGGCGATCTGGCTCATCCCGGACAGCATTTCGATGTTGCTGTCGGCCAGTGCGTGGACGCCGGTGGCCAGTGCTTGGGCGCCTGAGGCGAGTTGGCTGATGCCGTCTTGGAGGCGTCGGATGTTGCCGGCCAGGTCGGCGGGGTCTCCGAGGGTTGCGAAGGCTTTGTTGAGGGAGGTGACCGCGGTGTGGACGGTGGCCAGGGTGCCGGCGACGGTGGCGTTGGTGTCGGGGTTGTAGCGATCGCCGAGTTCGGCGATCTGGGTGAACAATCCGCTGTCGCGCAAGCTCACCAGTGTCTGGACTTGGTCGCGGATCTGGGCGCATTGGGGTGTGGTGGCACACCACGGGGAGGTGTTGAGGGCGCCGGTGAGGGGGTCGAGGACGGCGATGGCGTGTTGGGCTTGTTCGGCCAGGGGGCGCAGCCCGGGACCGGATTGGATGGCGCGGTCGACGCCGGGGGCGGTGGCCGAAAGTTGTTGCAGCAGGGGCCGGAACTGTTGAATCTGGGTGCCGGCGGACTGGGCTTGGGTGAGTGTCGCGGTGAGGGGGGTCAGGGCGGTGCGCAGGGTGGTGTCGAGTTGGGCCAGGCCGCCGGCGAGTTGGTCGGCGCCAGCGGTGAGCTTGGCGAGGTCGTCTTTTCTGGCGTTGCCGTCGGCGACGGCGCCGGCCATCTTGTCGCCGATCTGGCCGTTCTGCCAGGAGAGTTGGGCTTGTTCGAGGCGGGCTCCGGTGGGGCGGGTGACGCCGGACACTGTGGTGACGCCGGGGATCTGGGAGACGCGGGAGGCCATTTCGTCGAGGTCGGCGAGCCCTTTTGCGGTGCGCATGTCGGTGGGGTTTTCCACGACGAGGAATTCGGTGATGACGATGTCTTTGGGGAAGTGGCGGTCGAGTAGTTGGTAGCCCTGGTTGCTGGCGGTGGTGGCGGGCTGGCCTTTGCGGTCGTCGTAGCTGATCTTCATCGTTGTTGTGGCCGCGGCCAGGGTCAGCAGGATGACCAGGCTGGCGATCAGCAGGGGCACGGGTCGGCGGACCACCGCGACCGCGACGCGGTTCCAGTAGCGGCGGGTGCGGTCGGGTTTGGGGTCGCCGATGCCGCGTCGGGCGGCCAGCGCCAGCACCGGTGGCAGCAGCGTCACGGTGGCCAGGAATCCGAACATGACGGCCACCGCGCAGGCCGGGCCGAGGGCGGCGAACACGCTCAGTTGAGCGAACACCATGGCCAGGAATGCGAAGGCGACGGTGGCCGCCGAGGCCAGGATGACCCGGCCGATGCTGGCGGTGGCGTGCACGATGGCCTGTTCGGGCGGCACCTGTGCGCGGCGCTGTTCGTGGTAGCGGCTGATCAGAAACACCGTGTAGTCGGTGCCGGCTCCCAGCAGGATCGCGGTCATGAACGCCACGGTGAATTGCGAGACCGGCATTCCCAGCTGGCCCAGGGCCGAGAGCACACCGCGCCCGACGACCAGGCTCACCGCGATCACCAGCAGTGGCAGCAGCGCGGTGAACACCGAGCGGTACACGATGAGCAGGATCACCGCGATCAGGCCGGCGGTGGCGATCGAAATCAGCACCAGGTCGTGTTCGGCGGCCGCGATCTGGTCGCTGAACGTGGCGGGCGGGCCGGTGACGTACGCGGTGGTCGACGTGCCGGCGAACACGTCGGCGGCGATGTCGCGCACCGCTTGCACGGATTCGGCGGCGGCGGGATCGCCCAGGGTGCCGGCCACCCCGACCGGCAGAAACCAGGCCTTGCGGTCGGCGCTGACCGCCTGCGTCGCGGTGATCGGGTCGGCCAGCAGGTCCTGAACCAGCAAGACGTGGGCGGTGTCGCCGCGTAGCCGCGCCACCAGGTCCTCGTAGCGCTCCCGCGTCGCGGGGGTCAGCCCGGCGGGGTCTTCCATCGCGACGAACACCATGGTCTTGGAACCTTGTTCGCCGAACGCCGCGCTCATCCGGTCCACTGTCTGAAACGACGGCACATCATGGGGGAGCAGCTCCGCCGATTGCTGGCGCACCACGGTTTCCAATTGGGGAAACAGCAGTGCCAGCACCACCGCGACGCCGAGCCAGGCGCCGATCACCAGCGTCTTGTGCCTCACCGTGAACCTCGCCAGCGCCGCCAACCGCGCGCTGTACTCGCTGGAATCCGCCGGTTCGGCCGAACGGCGGTATCGCCGCCGAGCATTCATCGCGGTGCCCGAACCATCCGGATCGCTGTCGGTCACTACCCCTCCACCCGAGAAAAGGAACTATCGGTATCGCTACGCTACTAGCAGTACCACAGTGGTTCGCGCTGCGCGTCCGCCGGGGCCGCGCGGCGCGCCTGTGGGCCGCTAGTGACCTGCGCCGACGCCGGCGTCGGTGTCGTCGGCGTCGGGGATGTCGTGGCGGACCACCCGGACCCGGCCACGCGGCAGGCAGGCCATGTATCCGTGGCGTTTGCCGTAGAGCTCCCAGGCCGTGGCGTGCGCGTCGGCCTCCACATCGATGCGGTGCCCTCGGGAAAAACCCAGGTGCAACGCGCCGTCATCGCCGTACCGGGCGTGCGTACACACCGCGCCGGCCAGGTCGAGCAGCGGGCGTTCGTGCACCGCGACCCGGTTGGGGTCGATGAGCACTTGTTCGGCCGGAAAGTCCCCGACGGGCGGCAGCGTCAGCCGCAGGGGACGCGAAATCACCAGCTCGCTGTAGCCATCGAGGTCCAACACCAACCCGTCGCGCAGCGACACGCGTTGCACGACGCAGTCTTCGATCCATTGGGTGAACATGGCGCCTCCTTCGACACGTCTTTGGGTCGCATCTGAAGGGTACGGTAAGTATCGCTGCGATACTATTAGTATCGTTAACTGTTGGGGGTGAGGGAGGCCAGGCGATCCACGATGCGCCGGCTGGCCCGATCGATGCGGTCACGGGTCTGGGCCGCCGAGGCCCGCCGGCCGATGAACGCGGTCAGGTTCGCCAGCCAGATGTCGGCGAGGAGCTCGGCGACCGGCTGATCGAGCGGCCCGGGCGTGTCGCCGCCCAGGGTGTGGGCGAGCAGGCGCTCGATGACCGCGGCGGCCTCGTCGAGGGCGGCGGCCGCGGTGCTGTCGGCGGCGACGAATGCCCGTGTCATGGCCTCGGTGAGATGAAGGTCGCGCTGCCAGCGGTCGTGCAGATACCCGGTCAGCCGATCCAGGCGCTGCTGAGGTGTCGTGCCGGTGGCGGCCCAGTCCTGGGCGGCTTGCAGCCGCCCGAATTCTCGGGCCAGCGCCGAGACCAGCAGGTGGGTCTTGGACGGGAAGTAGCGGTAGAGCGTGCCGACCGCGATACCGGCCCGCTCGGCTACCGTGCGCATCCGCACCGCCTCATACCCGCCCGCGGCGGCCACCACCAGCGCCGCATCCAGAATCGCCTCTCGGTGACGCGTCGGCGTCCGCGGACGCGGCGGCGCGGTCGGGTGTGGTGCCACCGGCCGCGGATCCGCCTGGGATTGTTGGCTTTTGGGTTGGGCGCCGGTGTCGGTCGCGGTCACGATGTCGGGTCGTGCGGATCGGCGTGGGCCCGGCTGCTGCGGGTGAACCGTTCCAGCAGGCCATCGAAGGCCGCCAGATCACCGTGGGCGGCGAAGTGCTCGGTGCTCACCACGACGAACACCGCGCTCGCGGTGAACCGGGTGACGCCGTCGGTGCCGGTGCCTGTCGCGCGGACATGCAGGGCGCGGCCGTTGCGCTCGGTGATGTGCGCGGTGATCCGGTGCGGTTGGTGCAGTGGCACCGGCAGCAGATACTCGACGGTCAGACTGCGTGTCACCGCCGGGGTGCCGGCGATCCACAACGTGAAGCCCAGCACGTCATCGCAGGCGGCCGCCACCGCGCCGCCGTGCGCCAATCCCGGCGCCCCGATGTGGCGTTCGTCGAAGGTCGCATCGGCATACACCTGCTCGCCGCAGCGATACACCACCAGCTGCAGGCCGTGGGGGTTGTCCGGGCCGCAGCCCATACAGTGCGGGGTGTGGGCGGGCAACCGTTCCGCGGGTGACCCAACCCCACGGTCACCGTGGGGTACCTCATCCCGACACGGCACATGCTCGGACACCCGATACCTCCAGTACGACCAGTTTCGCAACGCTACTGTTGGTACCATAAGTGTCGGGCGGGCGGCACCCGTTGGCCATAAAGGGGGAAGCGGCAAGGAGAGTGAGTGTGAGCAGCAGCCAGCCGGATCGAGTCCACGACGAAGACGACGACGAAATCGACCCCCGCCGCACCCGGTCCCGCAATCGCTTACTGGACGCGGCGGCCGCGCTGCTCAGCACCGGTGGTGTCGAGGCCGTCACCGTCGAGGCGGTCACCAAAGCCTCCAAGGTGGCCCGAACCACCCTCTACCGCCACTTCGGCAGTTCATCGCACTTGTTGGCGGCCACCTTCGAACGGCTGCTACCCCAAGTCACCCCGCCGGCACCGGCCGGCGGGACGGTGCGCGAACGCCTCATCGAACTGCTCACCCGTCAGGCGGCGCTGTTCGCCGACGCCCCGCTACACGTCACCATGCTGGCCTGGCTGTCCCTCGGGCCGACCGCAACCACCGACCACGCCGGCGGTGAACACGCGGCCGGCACGCTGCGCGCACGCGTCGTCGACCAATACCGACAACCCTTCGACGCCATCCTGCAAAGCGCAGAAGCCCGCGCCGAACTCGACGACTTCGACGTGAACCTCGCGTTGTGCCAACTCATCGGGCCGCTCGCCTTCGCCCGCATGACCGGACTGCACACCATGACCCCCCACGACACCACCCGCATCGTCGACGACTTCCTCACCACGCATCAACGCAAAACCACCCCCACCGCACCCACACCGCCCGGCGACAACGGTGTGCCGGTCACCGCCGACTAACGCCGGTCCGCCGCCGGTTCAGCGACCAACCGATCGGCAGACACCGACACGCCCTGGAAAGATCTCCCCACCACAGCCCGCCGGGCCAGGTCTTGTCGATGACCTGGCAATCGGGCCGACGGGCACGGGCGGGCACTCACGAGTTGGCCAGGAGGCCGGGAAGGCCTCCGTCACGGCGGGCCAGGCCGTGACCGCAGCACACCTCGGGGGGCGTACTGGGCTCAGGGGGTCTGTTCGTGCAGGGTGTCGAGTTGGCCGTAGAGCAGCTCGATGGTTGATTGTTGTTCTGCGACGGTGGCTTTGAGTGCGGCGATCTCTTTGTCTTTGGCGGCGAGTTTGTGGCGCAGCGCGGCGTGGATGCTGGTTTCGCGGCCAGTCGATGCCGGTTGTCGGTCGGTATGCCGGCCGCGGTATTGCTCGATGACGGTCACCAGGTCGTCGTGTTTGTAGATGGTTTTGCGGGACACCTTGGCGCGGCGGGACACGGTGGAGAAGTTGATGGTGGCGTTGGTCTTGCGCAGGTGGGCGATCGCCTTCTCGATGTCGCGGCGCTTCTCATCGCTGCGGGCCCGGCGGTATTCGGCCAGCGCATCGAGTGCCTTCTGGGTGGGCGGTGGCGGCTTGGGGCGGCTCATCGCGGCGGGTCCGGGTCGGCCTTGCGCAGCACGGATTCGTGGCTTCCCCGGGTCGCGGTGCGCATGGTGGGTGCCCGGTTGGCGGTACCGGCTCCCGCGACACTGCTCACGCTGCCATCGGTCACGTCGTCGCGGCGGAGCCGGTCGAGGATGGCATCCAGCGAGGCGATTTCGCGGCGACGTTCGTGGATCCACACGTTGTCGTCGGTGAGTTCGCGCCCGGTGCGGGCACGGTACTGCTCGCGGCGGATGTCGATCAGCTTCAGGGTCTTGGCGCGTTGGTCGACCAGTTCGTCGAGGTGGGTGGCGTCGGTGGCGAAATGCCCGCATGACAAGCAGGCGTTGCCCTTGTCGCAGGTGGCCACCGGCGGCAGCAGACATACCCCGTTGGGCAGCACCCGGTCGGTACGGGCCGAGAGTTGGGTCATGTCGTAGATGTCAGACGGGCTGATGGCGATGTCGGTGCCATGAGCGCCGATCTTTTTGTGTCGCAGGAACTCCGCTTCGGCCGTCGCTTGCAGGGTCGCCGCGTAACGCAGGGTCATCGCCGGCGAGGCGTGCCCGAGGTAGCGCTGCACCACATGGATGGGCACCCCGTCGTTGAGCAGTTCGGTGGCGCGGGTGTGGCGCAGCCGGTGGGTCTGGGAGAACCGCAGCGGGTGGCCGGCGGTGTCGGTGAGGCCGTGGATGGTGTCGAGCCGATTGAGGATCCGGCTGTAGGAGTCATAGCTGCGTGGTCGTTGGCCCTGGTGCTGGTAGCGCACCCCGAGGAACAGGTATTTCGGCTCGAAATACGGGTAGCGCGCCCGGATCCAGTCTTGCTGTTCGCTGATCACGTTGACCACGGCCTGCTCGACGAGGATGGTGGGCACCACCCCGTCGACTTTGGTCTGTTGGTAGCGCAGTTTGGCCACGAATCCGTCGGGATCGTCGGTGGCTCCGGCGGGGCGGTCGTGGCCCGGGATCGGTTGCAGTGGACTGTAATCGAGCATCAGAATCTCTGAGGCCCGACGCCCGGTCAACGCTTGCAGCAGCCAGATCCGGGCCGCTTGCGGATCGCCGAGACCGGACACGACCGAGATCGTGGAATCGGGGTGGGTGATGACTACCGGTTTACCCGCGTCGGCGGCCAGCACGTCGAGATAGCACAGCATCCGCTGGAGCTCGGCGGTCGAAAACCAGGTCAGCTCCCGGCCGCCGGTAGGGCGTCGGCTGCGAAACGCCGCACCCCACAACCGGGTATGAGTGTCGGTCAACCGGCTCCAGCGAGGATCTCCGGTCGCTGCCGCGGCTTCCTCGGCATGGTCCACCATGAACGTGTAGAACATCTGAACCTTGGACTGGACGACCGCGATCGTCGCCGCCGACAGCGGACGCTCCGGTTTGGCCCGCGCGGCAGGTGATTTGAGGTAGTCGGTGAACTCGGTGAACAACAGCCGCAGCGCCGCCCGGTCGGTGCTGATCACCGGGTCATCGATCCCGCGTTCGGCTAGGAACGGGCCCAAGTGGCGGGTGATGCCGCGGGTGCGGCCGATCACCGACGACCAGCGCAGCAGTTCAGCCGTCAAGCAGGTGCGAAGCCAGAACCGTACCCCGTCGCGCAGCCAGGCCGGTTCGATCCCTCCGAGGCGTGCGACCTGGTCGTGGCAGGGTTCGTGCTCACGTTGCGGGATTCGGGGATCAGCGTCAAGATCCCAGATGTCATGGGCCCACCATGGCCAGTCGGTGCAGCGGACCGACACATACAGGTGCAGGTGCTCGATGAAACTGGTCACGTTGCGCCGAAATCCGGCCGACGGCAGCCGGCCGGTGCGGCGCTCGAACTCGCGCAC
The DNA here is from genome assembly GCA_001942045.1 of Mycolicibacterium porcinum. GTDB lineage: Bacteria > Actinomycetota > Actinomycetes > Mycobacteriales > Mycobacteriaceae > Mycobacterium > Mycobacterium porcinum_A. Next base: position 10,820 of record MSTD01000029.1, on the reverse strand, counting down.
CCCGTGGCGCACGATGGCCTCGGCGCTCAGATCAGCGATACTGACCGGGTGACGCCGGTGCCGTTGGTGGTAGTCGGTGGCGGCGATGCTCAGTGCGCCGCTGGTCCATTTCAGCAGTGACGGTTCGATCTTGCGGCGTTGTTCGTGTCCGCACAGCCACACCCACCACGCGAGCTCGTCGCAGAACCGTTGCGGCACACCCTGTGGGGTGAAGTCGTGGCCGTCCGGGGTGGGCCGGTAGCGCGGGTTGTGCTGAAAGACCGTATTGGCCGGGGCGGTATCCAGGTGATAGACCAGGGTGCGCCACTGCGCGGGTACCTGTTGCCACTGCTGCGTCCACCGATCCTCGCCGCCACGATGGGTGGGCGCTGTGTGTGCCGGTGCAGGACTGTCATTGGCCGTCACGGTTCACCTTCCACCCGGCGACATAGTTCTTCCATTCGGCCAGCGTGCGCATCTGCGCGTCGGCGGTCACCCAGCCGTAGGTCGACAACGTGGTCTGCACGTCGGCGTGCCCGAGACGGCGCATCACCACGTGCACGTCCACCCCGGCCAGCAACAGCGCGGTGGCGTGGGTGTGGCGCAGCCAGTGCGGCGTCCACTGCTCAGGCAGCACATCGGCGCGGCGGGCGGTGATCAGATCGACCTTGTCGTAGAGGGTTTCCGGGCGCAGCGGGGCGTAGCGCACGCCGCGCACCAGGTTGACGAACACGAAACACGACGCCAGGTCGCCGACCGCGATATCCGCGCCGGCGGCCACCAGCTGCCACACATACTCGGTGTAGAGGGCGACCAGATCGTCGCCGATGTAGATCCGGCGCGGGCCCGATTTCGCGCGCACCCCGTGCGGATGATCATCACGGCCCGCCACCAGTATCGACGGGGTACCACCACCGGCGATATCAAAGTCATGGTGGCGCAACGACAACGCTTCACCGATGCGCATGCCGGTTTCGGCCAGCACCGCGAAAAACAACCGATCACGCAGCCCCGCCCCGCCGCCCGACCATTCACCCGAGACTGTCTGGACACTGCACGCATCCAAGATCGCGTTGACCTGCACGGGCAGCAGCACCGGTGTTTCAGCGCGCTGCAGCCCGCGCAGCCGGTGAATCGGCCCATCGTGTTCGCGTCTCGGGCCGACTCCGGCCAGAAACGGTGCATAGCGGCCCCGCCGGGACGTCCGAGCATGACTGGCGTACAACCGCCGGTAGGGGCGCACCAGGTCATGGGCATCGGCGAAATACCGGTACATCGACAACACCGCCGCGCTGCGCGGCAGCAGCGACGACTCGGCCAATCTCTGCTTTGGTTCACCGATACGGGCCACCCCGGGCAGATCCCCGGTACGCAGATAGGCCAGGAACTGGCCGAACAGACTGGTGGGGAAATCATCCCACGCCGTACCGGTACCTTCCAGCACCGTCCACCACGCCGCCAGCCCATAGGCATAGGCGCGCAACGTGTTCGGCGAGCTCCCTTGGTTACGCAGAAACGTCAGGTACTCGCGCGCCGGGGCCACGGGCAATTTGTCGGCGCCGACCACCGTGTAGGTGGGTGGTCGGTCCACAAAACGCACCCGCTGCACCTGTGCCACCGTCAGTAGCACCCCACCATATTCACGATGGCCTGCCGTTGCGGAAATCGTCCAACCGGATCACCTGGGAGCCACCGGCAGCGGGTGGGGCCGGGGTGCGGCCATGGCCGACACTGGCCGCGACCGGCCTATGCTCGGCCGCCGGCGCCGGTCGCTGCGTGGCCAAAAACCAATCCAGCACATCAGCGGGATAGATCATCGATTCCCGGGCGCTCAGCATCCGCACCGACGCGCCGCCGTAACAGCGCTCCACCCACTTGCGCAGCAGCCGCGGCCGCTCCGGGACGCGGTCAGCCCACCCCGGTTCCGTCATACCCCACGTATGCCCGGTGGCCGGGTTGATCCGTGAATGCAGCTGGGTGGTCAACATTTTCGCCCGGTCCGGCGCGATCAGCCCCGAATCCCGCAGATGCATGATCAACGACCCCAACGACAGGCCCCACTTGTCTTTGAGCGGACGCAGATTCAACAGCGACAACACCCGCGGCAACTCACCGGCGATAACCCCTGCCGGGGCCAACAACTCGGTCGCGAACCGGTTGGCCTCCAACTCATCGGCGGCACTGACCGAGCAATAGGCGTGACTGTGCAACACCAAATGACCGAGCTCATGGGCGACCGTGAACCGGGTCCGCTCCCACGAGTCGCTATCCCGTAGCACCAACAATGGGCGGTCCCGCAACCGGCCCACCCAACTGGAATACCCCAAATGCCGCTCATCACGAGAGCGCCCACCGGTCGCGGCGAACTCGCTTTCCCAATCACCGGCGACCCGGCGCCGGACAATCACCGGAGCGCCCAGCCGCTCGGCCTCATACATCAAATCATCAAGCGGCTCATCGGGTTCCAGGCCCATCGCCTCACGCAGACGCGCTGCGGCCACCGGAATCGAACTGTGCGCCAACTCATCCGGACTGACCGTCGGAACCTTCACCGGAGGCAGCTTCGATCGGCCGTCGAGCTCACCGAGGAAATCGCCAGCCAACGACGCGAACGTCGCCAAAAACTCCTGCTCACCCACCGTCATCGACTTCGGCGCCCGAAACAACAACTCGTTCGCGCTGATCCGTGTCTGCGGCTCCGAGCTGAAAAACGCTGCAGGAAACCGGAACAACCCCGCCATCCGCGCAACATCGCCGTCGTTGAGCCGCACCGTCGGCGACTTCTCAATCTGGGACTGTCGCGACGTACTCCAGCCTGTGGCCGCCACCACCGACCGCGCCGTCATCCGCCTCAACAACCGGGCCTGCCGGACCCGTGCACCAAAAACCTCAATCATCGTGCGCTCAATTCAACGTCACCGGGTTGGGAAACCCACATGCACCCAACACTGTGCACGACGGCTACGACGATTTCGGCGGACCGCCCTCCTCGTCCTGCTCGCGGGCGGCGTCCTCGTCGACGTCGACGAAGTCGTCGTCGCGGCGCCGAGTCCCCAACGACCCATCCCGACCGACCTCGCCGAGACCAACGTTGAACGAGCGGTCCTCCATGATCGGCGGGGGCAACGGCGTCCGGCCGTACAAAACCTCCACATTGTCGAGCAGCAGCCCCGCCGCCAGCACCGCACCACCGAAAAACCCGCGACCGTCCGGCCACCACAACAGATATTCCCGATACGCCTGGGGTTCGGCGATACCCTCCTGCCCGCCGATCGGGTGACCCAACACCTCCTCGAGGCTGTACTGCTCCCCACCCGGCACAAACGGCACAGTGTCGATCAGCTGACCAGTCCGCCGGTTTCGCGGATGCTTGCGCACATAAATCCGTGAGCCCTTCTCGTCGACAAGAAGAACCCCCATCCCGTTGCCCGCCTTGACTTTTAGAGTCGAGTTGGGAGTCTGCCGCCGCAACCGCGACATCAGAAACGTTTCCAAAACCGAGCACGACACCGTGATCGGTCGGACATGGCTGCCCTGATCGATAAAACGATCCGGGACTTCCGGATGTCGCGCAGCCAGATCGCCGTGCGCCTCGCCCAAAACCTGCGCGTGCTGGCGAACGAGTTCCTCCACGAGCCGCTGAGGATCGTCGTGTAGCTCCATGGGGTAAACATTTACCCCGGTTTCCCACACTCCACGTCGCGCCACGCCGCCGGCAGTCGGCGAAATTTTGGCTGCCCATGACCTAATAGGTTACATGTGTGCGCAGGTTAAATAGCAGTTCAACACACCTTTATGACCACATTTGAGAATTTAACCCCTGATAAGCTCCGGGCTCGGTGTTCCATCTGCAGGGCGACCTCGTGGACCAGAACCGGCTGTCGGCGTGCGCGGACCTACTGATGACGACGAGCCCGAACGTCTTGGTGTACAGCGCGATCGACGGATGGCGGCGGCAGATGGTCGAACGTGGTCACGAGTTGATGGGTGCGGCACTGGATCTGGCGCGGGAAACGCGTCGCGAGATCGAAGAGATCGACGACATCGAGGTTCTCGACAAGGAACTGCTCGGCAAGCAGGCGTCGCACGACCTGGACCGGCTTCAGGTCTTGATCGACGTCTCCGCGATGGGTGCCTCGGGATACCAGGCCGCTGACTGGATGCGGGAGTACTGCCAGCTCGACCTGGGGATGACCGACCATCGCCGGGTGCTGGCCACCATGTCGCTGGCCGACGGACCGGACACCGCGGGCCGATTGGTCGAGGCGCTCAAGCTGTGGCGCAAGGCCGCACACGATTTCGATCCGCCGCCGCGTGTCGACCTGCCCTCACCCTACGAGTTGGAGTTGGAGACCGTGGTGGCGCCACGCGATGCGTTCTTCGGTCCCGTCGAGGACGTACCGGTCGAGAACGCAGCCGGCCGGATCTCCGCCGAGCAGATCACCCCGTACCCGCCGGGCATTCCCGCAGTGGTTCCGGGAGAACGCCTCAACCAGGCCGTGCTGGACTATCTGCGGACCGGGTTGGCAGCCGGGATGAATGTGCCCGACCCGGCCGATCCGTCGTTGCGCACGGTGCGCGTCGTCGCATAGGCGGTGCGCAGGTCCGCGACCAGCCCGTCGAAGGCTTGGTCACGGGTCTCCGATGGCCCGCGCAGTACCGCTGACGGGTGGATCGTGGCGATGAGCGCCGGGTCCCCGTCGGCAACCAGTCCGGCGACGGACAGGATCTCCCCTCGGTGTCGAGATACTCGGAAGTCGTTGCCCAACAGAGACTTGGCGGCGGTCGCGCCGAGTAAGACCACGACATCCGGTGCGACCGAGTCCAATTCGGCGATCATCCACGGTCGGCACGCTTCCACCTCGGTGCGGCTGGGCGTCTTGTGGATACGGCGCTTGCCGCGCTCGCTGGTGGTGAACTTGAAATGTTTGACGGCGTTGGTCAGATAGAGCTCGGAGCGGTCGATCTCGGCCGCGGTCAAGGCTTTGTCCAGGATACGGCCGGCCGGCCCGACGAAGGGAGCTCCGGCACGGTCCTCCCGGTCACCCGGCTGCTCACCGACCAGCATCATCCGGGCCGATGCGCGCCCGGATCCGAACACGGTTTGGGTGGCATCGCGGTACAGCGGACATCCCTGGCATTTCCGCGCTGCCTCGGCCAACGCGACCAGATTGTGTGTTTCGGGGACGAAATCCGCTGCGCTGCTCATGGCAGCGGGATACCCGTTTCGACCGTTTCGCCATGCCAAGTTCGGGTATTCGTTTCGTGACGACAACAGGAGATGATCGCCATGACCGGGGCATACACGGCAAAACGGGTATTGCACCGAAGAACGAGCCTGGAGGCCACGGCCCTGGGAATCGGCTGCCGGGTGGCCGTGAAGAACGTGATCCGGGCCTGGGCATGGCAACCCGACCTGGCGTGGCCGCTGTGGTCGATCGACCGGATCGTCGGCCTGCTCCCGAGCCGCCCGGTGGCATCGGTTGAGCCGCTGGCATTGCCGAATTGCCCGGCGGAATTGATCCGCGCCCCCGGGACGTCGGGGCGCAACGCGATCCTTTACTTGCACGGTGGGGCGTTCCTTACCTGTGGGCTCAACACCCACCGTGCTCTAGCTGCTCGATTGTCGGCTGCCGCAGACGCTTTGGTGCTCAACGTCGGCTACCGGATGTTGCCTGCGTGCGGGCTCGCCGACGCCGTCGAGGATGCGCTGGCCGGATTGTCGTGGCTGCGGCGGCGGGGCCTCAGCGCGGAGCAGACGGTGATCGCGGGCGACTCGGCAGGGGGATACCTTGCCTTCGGGACGGCGCTCAGGTCGTTGGCCCACGGTGTTCTTCCGGCAGCGGGTCTGGCCGCCATCTCACCGCTCATCGACCTGGACCCAGCCCGGAAATTGCTTCACCGCAACATCTCTCGGTGCTCGATGTTCACCGGGTCGGCGCTGTCGGCCTTTGCCCGGTGCGTGCGGCGCAGCCAGTGCCAGTCGAGCCGGTGCGATGCCGAGCCGCTGATCGATCCGGCGACGGCTGATCTGACCGGCATGCCTCCGGTGATGATTCATGTCTGTGCCGACGAATTACTGCTGGCTGATTCGGAATTGGTGGCCGACCGGCTGGCCGACGCGCATTCGTCCTGCGAGCTGCACGTCTGGAGCGGTCAGGTGCACGACTTCCCGCTCGCCGCCGACATTCTGCCGGAAGGCCGGCGGGCCATCGGTTATCTGGGCGACTTCGTCAAAGGCGTGACTGCTTCGCCTGCTCAGATCGCGGCCTGACCCGTTTCGCGAGGGGTTTCCCGCGGCGCTGCCGCGGGAATCCCCACACCATGAGCGATATCGAGAACGGACCGGATGACACGCTGTCGCCGAGTGAGTCGACCGATTCCGACGAGGTCGCCAATGCGGATGGCGATGAGGTCGTCGACCCGCCCGAAGACTGGCACGGCGCGGATCGAGCGGATACCGAGGAGACCCTGGAGCGCAAGCTCGCAGCTGAGGAGCCTGAGCAGCCGAAACGTCGCGCCGACGACCGAGAGCGACCCGAAGACGGCGACGACGGAGATGACTCGTTCTACGAGGTGGTGCGCTGAAGAAGCTCAGCCGGCCTGACGTTGGAGTGTGACCGAAGCGGTATTGGCATCGGCGTGGGTGGCGATGCCGCTGCCTTTCGCCGTGACCGCCAGCGCCGTACGGTCCCCGCGGAACAGGTCGCGGGAGAACTCGCACGGAGAGCCGTTCTGGTCATAGGTGACGCGGGTGATCAACAGCAGCGCCGCCTTGGGCTTGATGCCCAGCAATGTGGCTTCACTGCTGGTGGCGTTGACCGCCTCGATGCGTTCGTCGGCCCGTCCGGTGACCAAACCGTATCGGGATTCCAGGATTTCGTAGAGGGAGCCGCCCAGCTGCTGGTCGAGCAGGCCGGGAAAGGCGTCGGCCGGGAACTGTGCGTGTTCGAGCGAGATCGGGGAGCCGTCGGCCAGCCGGACACGTTGGATCTCGATGACGTAGTCGCCCGGGCCCAGCCGTAGCGCGGTCTTGGTGGCCTCGTCGGGGGTGGTGATGCGCGTCGAGAGCACCCGTGTCCCGGCGACGTACCCCTGATTGGCCAGGAAGGCCGGCACACCGACCACGTCGGACAGGTGGCGTTCCACCTGCCCGTGGCTGATGAAGATGCCGCCGGCCCGGCCGATCACCCGGTGCACCAGACCGGCTTCCTCCAACGCGGCCAGGACCTGCCGCAGGCTGGAGCGGCTGGTGCCGTAGCGTTCGGCCAGGTCGCGCTCACTGCCGAGTTTGGCGCCGGGGGTGCCCGCGTTGATATCCGCGACGATGCGCCTGCGCAACTCCTCGCTGTGAACTGCCACCCCGGCCCCCTGCCCGCGTATTGGTACAGCCAATTCTATCCAGGTTGAACTAGAGTTCAGCGATCGCCATGTGGGATTCCGGCAGAATCTGTCCGCCGTCCACGACCAGCGACTGCCCGGTGATGTAGGCGGCTTCGTCGGTGGCGAAGAACAGCGCCGCGTTGCCGATGTCGGCGACCGATCCCAGCCGGCCGGCAGGCACTGCCGACGCCATTTGGTCCATGTAGTCCTGGCCCATTTCCACCAGGCCCTCGGTGATGATGTTGCCCGGCAGCACGGCGTTGACGGTGATCTTCTTGGGTGCGAGTTCCATCGCGGCGGTGCGCAGGAACCCCAGCTGGGCGGCCTTGGACGCACCGTAGTGCGACCAGCCGGGGTAGCCGGTGACCGGACCGGTGATCGACGAGGTGATGACGACGCGTCCGTGCCCGCTGGCGGTCAGGGCCGCGAGGGCGGCCTGCACGATGTAGACGGTGCCCTTGAAGTTCACCGCCAGAACCTGGTCGATGTCATCGGGGGTGAGGTCTTCCAGCCGGCCGGACGGGAAGATGCCGGCGTTGGCACAAACGATGTCCAAGCCGCCGTGTCGCTCGACGGCGGCGTCGACCACCTGGCGGGCGTCTTCGGGACTGGTCACGTCGGCGCGCACGGCGCTGACCCGGCCGGGGGCATCGGCGAGTGCCGAGACCGCCTCGTCGAGGTCGGATTGGTTGCGCCCGGTGATGAGGACGTCCACACCGGCGTTGGCGAACGTCTGCGCGATGCCGCGGCCGATGCCCTTGCTGCCGCCGGTGACGATGGCCGAGCGGCCCTGGAGCGATGCGAACATATTCAATCCTTCGAGTGTCAGGTCAAGGTGAGGCCGTTGGAGCGCAGGTAGCGCTCGGCGAGTTCACAGCTGCCGGCGGCATAGCTGATGGCCTTGGTGGCCGATTCCCGGGAGTGGCTGTGGCTGCCCATCCAGGCCAGCAGCAGTAGCCTGCGCAGCAGCACGAACGAGGCCAGCATGTCCTCGTCTGAGGCCGGCAGGTCGCGGCGGGTGCGGTAGCCACGCACCCAGGCGTCCTGCCACTCCGGCAGTGCCGGGTCGTCTTCGATGAACGACACCGCGGTGCCGAAATCATAGAAGTACCAGCCGAATCCGCAGTCATCGAAGTCGATGACGGTGATGCCCGATCCCGCGGGGTCGGGGTCCACCAGCAGATTGGCCAGCCGCAGGTCAGCGTGGATGAGACCGTAGACGTCGGGGCCGGTGCCGTAGGCGTGCAGCCGATCGTGCAGCAGTGCCTGGGCGCGCTCGAGCACCTGTTGCTCGGCCGCGCCGACGCCTTCGGCGTCGTGCCAACGGCCCCAGCGTCCGGATGCGCCCAGGCTGTGCTCCCAGTCCCACGAGAACCGGCCGAAACCGGCCGGGCGTTCCCACCGCTGTGAATGGTCGTGCAGCGCAGCGGTGATCCGGCCCAGCGTGTGGAAATCGTCGAGGGTCAACGCGCCCTCGTCCGGCTCGGCCCCGGCGACCATGCCGAAATGCACGGCGTAGCGGTCGGTTCCGTTGTCGTTGACGGTGACCACCCGACGTCCGTCCGGAGTGGGCAATACCGTCGGAACCGTGACGTCACTGTCGGTACGTAGCGCCGCCAGCCAGTCCAGCTCCGACTCGATCTCGTGGGGCTGGTGATAGTTCTGCCGGTGCACCCGCAGGATGGACTGGGTGCCGGCATCCTCGACGAGATACGTGGCATTCTCGGACAAGTTCAGCAACCGCAGCGTCGCATCTGTCCCGATGTCGTACTGGCGCAACGCCAGTTGCGCGACATCGATCTCGTCGGTGATAACCATTAGTGATCCCGTCCTTCAATCCCATCCAGCACCGCCGTGATCCGATCCCGGGCCACGCTGACGTCCGCGGTGCTGCCACCGATGTAGAGCCTTCCAGCGGCGCCGATCATCTGCACGTCAACCACAGTAAGTCCAGGTGCGGCCCGCTCGGCCTCATTGGCCGCCACCGCTGCGAACAGCGCCGGGGTCATCTCATAGACCAGCAGCGACTGTCCGGGCAGAATCATCGATGCCTGCCGGTTGCGGTTGAGGATCACCGCATGCTGATCGGTGATGTTCTCGATGATGTCGTGGTAGAGCACCCGCGGTCGCAGCTGATCGGAAGCCTTGTTGCCGGTGCCGGCCAGGATCGCCTCGCCGGCCCGCTGCACGTCCTCCAGATTGGCCGAGTGGATCTCGAGCACCCCGAATTGGCGTTCCACGTAGAGGATTCCGGGCTGGATGCCCGGGACCTCACGTAGGGCCAGGTCGATCACCCGCTCGATCGCCAAGGCGGGGGACACCTCGACGATCAGCGCGTGCTCACCCTCGTACGGTGGGTAACCGCGGGCCCGGGTCGGTGTTCCGAGGTAGGCGGCGAACTGGCGCTGCAGATCCTCCACCAACAGGTAGACGCGGATCTGGGTGCGAATCCGCGTGCTCTCCTCCGCTTCGGTCGGCATGGCTACTTGCTGGCGACCGAGAAGTGCGCGCCGAGCTCGTTGTGCGGACGCGGGATGACGTGCACGCTGACCAGTTCGCCCACCTGCGAGGCGGTCTCGGCGCCGGCCTCGGTGGCGGCCTTGACCGCACCCACCTCACCGGTGACGATCACGGCGACCAGGCCGTCGCCGACCTGCTGGCGATCGGTGATGGTGACGTTGGCGGCCTTGACCATGGCGTCGGCGGCGGCCAGCGCAGCCACGAAGCCCTTGGTCTCGATCAGTCCGATTGCGTTGCTGGACATGGGTGTTTCTCCTTATTTGTTGGGGTTGGTGTCGGGTTTGACGTCAATAGATCCGATGATGAGCGCGTCGACCGGAGGCGGCGTGCCGGTGAACCAGCCCGAGGCCACCGAGCCCTGGGCGACGAGGACGTGTTCGCCCACGCCACTGCCCAGGACATCGAAGGCGATGAGCTTCGATCCGGTGCCGTCGATCTCGACCTCGAGGAACGCCCCGGCCGGGATGCCGTCGATTCGACGGGTCGACCACACGTTGCCGGTGACAACCGCTGAGATCATTTGCGCTCCTCCGTCGCTCGGGCCGTCATTTCCGCTCCTTCTCGATCGTGATGCCCAGGGTGCGGGCCTTTTCGCGGGCCAGCGGGGTCAGCACCGCTTTGCGGCCGAGCACGAGCGTGCCTCCGGCCATGTCGGCGATGTGCCGCTCGGTGACGGCACCGGCTTCGATGCGCCGGCTGGCACCGCCGCCCGATACTCGGGTGGCCCCGGCCAGCCGGAAGCTCAGCCGCCCGGCCTTGAGGTCGGCCCGGGTCTTCGGGCTTTCGAAGAGCCGCAACAGCTTCCGGACGAAGTTGTCGAGGTCGCGGTCATTGGTCAACTGCACCGTCTCGGTGCGGTTCTTGCCCTCGATGGCGCGGGGACCGGTGGGGTCCACGCCGAACTGCTCGGCGACCGTCGCCGGGGCCGGGGCCGGGGC
>MSTD01000028.1 GCA_001942045.1 Mycolicibacterium porcinum | reverse complement strand
TTCGGGAGGTGGGGCCGGCGTCCCGGAGCGGCGCAGCACGGGCCCGGTCATCGTGGGTCCCCGGCGGTGATCGCCTGCGAGGCGGCGAACTCGGCGTAGGTGGGGCAGTCGGCGAGCAGGGTGTCATGGGTGCCGATGCCGACGATGCGGCCGTCCTCGACCACGACCACCTGGTCGGCCTCGATCACGGTCGAGATCCGTTGCGACACGATGAGCACGGTGGCGTCGGCCGACACCTCGCGCACGGCGGCACGTACCCGGGCATCGGTGTGGACGTCGAGGGCCGAGAACGCGTCGTCGAACAGGTAGATCGCGGGCCTGCGGATCACCGCCCGGGCGATCGCGAGCCGTTGCCGCTGCCCGCCGGAGAAATTGATGCCGCCCTGGGCGACCGGGCGGTCCAGCCCGTCGGGGTGGGCGGCCACGAAGTCGTCGGCCGCGGCGATCCGCAGCGCCTCCCACATCTGTTCGTCGGTGAGCTCCTGTCCCGGCGCCGCGCCGTAGCGCAGGTTCTCGGCGACCGTCCCGGAGAACAGGTAACCGCGCTGGGGGACCAGGCCGATCGACGCCCACAGCTGTTCGAGGTCGAGGTGACGGACATCGTGTCCGTCGACGCGGACCGCGCCGGAGCTGACGTCGTAGAACCGGCAGATCAGCGCGAGCAGGCTGGACTTGCCCGAACCGGTGGACCCCACGACCGCGGTGGTGGTGCCTCGTCGGGCCTGAAACGAAATACGTTGCAGCACGGGACGATCAGCGCCCGGGTAGCTGAACGATGCATCCTCGAAGGTGATCTCGCCGGCCAGCGCCGGCGGCCGGACCGGCTCGGCCGGGCTGGTGATCCGGGGTTGGGTGGCCAGCACGCCGGTGACGCGTTCGGCGCACACCGACGCGCGGGGCAGCATCACCGCCAGCACGGTCGCCATCAGCACCGCCATCAGGATCTGCATGAAGTAGGCCAGGAACGCGATCAGGGAGCCGACCTGCATGTGCCCGGCGTCGATGCGCAGCCCACCGAACCAGATCAGTGCGACGCTGGAGACGTTGATCACCAGCGTGGTGGCCGGCAGCATCAGCGCCTGCCACTGCCCGGCTTCCACGGCGGTGGCCGAAAGGGACTCGTTGGCTTCGGCGAACCGGCGTCCTTCGAAGGGTTCGCGGGCGAAGGCCCGGATGACCCGGATCCCGGACAGCTGATCGCGCATCACCCGATTGATGCCGTCGATCAACCGCTGCATGCGACGGAAGATGGGCATCAGGTGTCGGATGATCCAGAAGTTGGTCAGCGCCAGCACCGGCACGCTGACCAGCAGCAGCCACGACAGCCCGGCGTCCTGGTGCAGCGCCATCAGGATTCCGCCGATCGACATGATCGGTGCGGTGATGAGGATGGTGGCGGTCATCTGAAGCAGCTGCTGGATCTGACCGACGTCGTTGGTGGTGCGGGTCAACAGCGACGGTGCACCGAACCTTGCCGTCTCCTCCGCCGAGAACGTGGTGACGTGGTGGAAGATCGCTGAGCGCAGATCACGACCGAAACCCATGGCAGCCCGCGACCCGAAGAACACCGCGCCGATGGCGCACGCCACCTGTAGACCGGTGACGGCCAGCATCACCCCGCCGAGTTCGATGATCCGCCGGGTGTCGCCCTTGGCCACTCCGTCGTCGATGATGGCCGCGTTGACCGTCGGCAGATACAGCGAGGCCAGGGTGCTGATCACCTGAAGTGTCGCGACGACCGCGAGCAGCCGCCGGTACGGCCGCACGTACTGTCGCAGCAGCGCCCAGAGCATCTGGCTACTCTTGCACACCCGAGCTGTGCGGTCGGTGTCTGACCGCCGTGTGTCCGTGTTGCTGAAAGTCCAGGTCAGTCGGCATGTCGGGATAGGGCTTAGGTGTTGCCGCTACAGTGCATGGCGTGACTGTCCGCACGGCCGCCATGCCACGATCTCGCAGCGCCAGAGCCTTCGCGGTGTTGGCTGCGGCAATGGTTCCGGTGTTCGCCGCCTGCTCCTCCGGCGATCCGGCGCCCCCGCAGGTTCCGCAGACCGAGACGCCGAGTGCCGGCGGTGAGAGCAAGCACGGCCCGCACTTTCCGCATTGCGGTGGCGTCACCGACCAGACGGTGACCGAGTTGACCCAGGTGCAGGGGCTGGTCAACACCGCCACCAACTCGTCAGGCTGTCAGTGGCTGCAGGGTGGCAGCATCCTGGGGCCGCACTTCTCCTTCACCTGGTTCCGGGGTAGCCCGATCGGCCGGGAGCGCAAGACCGAGGAGCTGTCGCGGACCAGCGTGGAGGACATCAACATCGAGGGCCACGGTGGATTCATCGCCGTGGGAGAGAACCCGCTCAAGGCCGGCGACGTGAATCTGTGTGAGATCGGTATCCAGTTCGACGACGATTTCATCGAGTGGTCCGTGAGCTTCGACCAGAAGCCCTATCCCGATCCGTGCGAGGTCGCCAAGGAGCTGACCCGCCAGTCGATTGTGAATTCCAAATGATGACGCGACGCGGGATCAGAGGACTGACGGCTGCGCTTGCCGGGCTGACGGTGTTCGTCGGGCTGACCGGGTGCACCACCACGGTGGACGGCACCGCGGCCAAGGAGGGCTCCGGCGGCGGGCCGAGCAACAACAAGTCCGAGAAGACCTATCCCAACCTGCTCAAGGAATGTGACGTCCTGACCACGGACATCCTGGCGAAGACTGTGGGTGCGGACCCGCTGGACATCCAGAGCACGTTCGTCGGGGCGGTGTGCCGCTGGCAGGCGGCCAATCCGGCCGGCCTGGTCGACATCACCCGGTTCTGGTACGAGCAGGGCAGCCTGGACAACGAGCGCCAGACCGCCGAGAAGTTGCAGTACGCGATCGAACAACGCCGGATCGCCGGAGTCGATTCGATCATCATGAGGCCCAACGGGCTCAACGGCGCATGCGGCGTGGCCAGCGACGCGGCCGGTGTGGTCGGTTGGTGGGTGAATCCGCAGGGGCCGGGCATCGACGCCTGCCCCATGGCCACCAAGCTCATGGAACTGACGTTGGCCACCAACTCTTAACGAGGCACGTGGAAGCGCACCAGCGTCGCGCCGCCCAGCGCGAGCTGGTCCCACGGGTCGCCGGTACGCAGCACGGCGATCGCCGAGGTCGGGAACTTCAGCGAAATGCTCTCCGCCGCAGTGCGGTTGGAGCCGTCGGCCAAACCGAGGGCGACAGCGGACATCGCCGGTTCGTGACCGATGACCAGCACCGTCGACGGATCGGTGCCGAAACGTGACGACACTCCGTTGATCTCATCGATCACGGTGCCCGGCCTGGCGTCGTAGATTCGCTCGGCGTACTGCACGGGTGCCTCGATGCCGGTGCGCTCCAACGTCTGACGGGTCCGCGTCGCCGTCGAGCACAGCACCGCATCCACCGCGGTGAAATTGGCGCGGATCCACTCACCGGCCAGGCCTGCTTCGCGGATGCCGCGCGGGGCCAGCGGACGATCATGGTCTGCCACGCCGTCGGGATAGTCCGACTTGGCGTGGCGCATCAGCAGCAGGGTTCTGATCGGCTCGGCCATCTGATCCAGGTTAGGGCATGCCGCCGCAGGTCCCGGGACTTGTCGGCGGCCAGTCCTACACTCGCCTTGCTCGGAAGTTGAGTCGACCGGAAGGGACGGGGCCCATGCGTTTTCTGCACACTGCCGACTGGCAACTCGGCATGACCCGTCACTTCCTCAGTGCCGGTGACGGTGAGGCCCAGCCCCGTTACTCGGCGTCGCGCCGTGAGGCGGTCGCGGCCCTCGGCGCGGTGGCGGCCAAGTCGGGTGCGGAGTTCGTGGTGGTGTCCGGTGACGTGTTCGAGCACAACCAGTTGGCACCGCGTGAGGTCAGCTTGTCGCTCGAGGCCATGCGCGCCATCGGCGTGCCGGTGTATCTGCTGCCGGGCAACCATGACCCGCTCGATGCCGCGTCGGTCTACACCAGCGCGCTGTTCACCGCGGAATGCCCGGAGAACGTCGTGGTCCTCGATCGCGCCGGTGTGCACGAGGTGCGGCCCGGGTTGGAGATCGTGGCGGCACCGTGGCGGTCCAAGGCGCCCACCTCGGACCTGGTCGGTGATGTCCTCGCGGATCTGCCGGCCGACGGGGTCACCCGAGTGGTGGTCGGGCACGGTGGTGTCGACATCCTCGATCCGGACAAGGACAAGCCGTCGCTGATCAGGCTCTCCGCCGTGGAGGACGCGCTGGCGCGCGGCGCGATTCACTATGTGGCGTTGGGGGACAAGCACTCTCGCACCGAGGTCGGGTCGACCGGCCGGGTCTGGTACTCGGGCTCACCCGAGGTGACGAATTACGACGACATCGAGTCCGATCCCGGTCACGTGCTGGTGGTGGAGATCGACGAGGACGATCCGCACCGCGCGGTCCGGGTGGACTCGCAGCGGGTGGGCCGGTGGAGGTTCGTCACGTTGCGCCGCGAGGTGGACACCGATCGGGACATCGCGGACCTGGATCTGAATCTGGATCTGTTGGCGGACAAGGAACGTACCGTGGTGCGGCTGGCGTTGACGGGGTCCCTCACGGTGACGGACAAGGCCGCACTCGATGCCTGCCTGGACCGCTATGCCCGGTTGTTCGCCGCGCTGACGCTGTGGGAGCGGCACACCGAGATCGCCGTCCTGCCGGCCGACGGCGAGTTCGACGACCTGGGTATCGGAGGCTTCGCGGCCGCTGCGGTGGACGAGCTGGTGGCCACCGCACGCACCGATGGCGCCGGCGCCGACGACGCCAGGGCGGCACTGGGGCTGTTGCTGCGCCTCGTGGATCGGGGGAGCGCGGCATGAAACTGCACCGCCTGGTCCTGACCAACTACCGCGGCATCACCCACCGTGAGATCGAATTTCCCGACCACGGTGTCGTGGTGGTCAGCGGCGCCAACGAGATCGGCAAGTCCTCGATGATCGAGGCCCTGGATCTGCTGTTGGAGGCCAAGGATCGCTCGGGCAAGAAGGAAGTCAAGCAGGTCAAGCCGACGCATGCCGACGTCGGCGCCGAGGTGATGGCCGAAATCTCCACCGGCCCTTACCGGTTCATGTACCGCAAGCGCTTTCACAAGCGGGCCGAGACCCAGTTGACGGTGCTCGCCCCGGTCCGCGAGCAGCTCAGCGGCGACGAAGCGCACGAGCGGGTGCTCGGCATGCTGTCCGAGACCGTCGACACCAGCCTGTGGCAGGCGCAACGGGTGCTGCAGTCCAGTTCGACCGCACCGGTGGACCTGTCGGGTTCGGATGCGCTGGCCCGGGCGCTGGATGTGGCGGCAGGCGAGGCGGTCGCGCTCTCCGGGGATGAGCCGCTGCTGATCGAGCGCATCGACGCGGAGTATCTGCGCTACTTCACCGCCACCGGTCGCCCTACCGGAGAGTGGGCCGCGGTGACCAAGCGACTCGCTACCGCCGAGGGCGAGGTAGCGCAGTGCGCCGCCGCGGTGGCCGAGGTCGACGACGCGGTGCGCCGGCATGCCGAACTCAGCACCGAGGTCACCGAATTGGCCGGTCGACGGGAGCAGGCCCAGCTCGAGCTGGCAGCGGCCCGTAAGGCTGCCGAGACCGTCGCCGCACTGGTGCAGCGGCTCAAGGAGGCCGAGGTGGTCGCCGAGGCCGCCCGGGTGGCCCAGGCCGCGTCGGCTGCCGCGCTCACCGAACGGCGCCGGTTGCGGGCCGAGCTCGATGAGCGGGCTGCGGCCATCACCGAACTGCAGGCCGCCCTGGGGGTGGCCGAGAGCGAAACCACCACGGCGCGTGAGGTTCACGAGGCGGCCGAGGAGGCAGCGGAACAGGCTCAGTTCGCGGCGCAGGAACAGGAGCTCCAGGTCGAGGCCGCCCGGGCCACCCTGGCCCGCATGACCGACCGTGACGAGGCTGATCGGTTGGCCACCCGCCTGAGTAAAATCGACACCGCCACGCGGGAACTCGACCGAATCACGGCCGAACTCGCCGAGATCAGCCTCGACGATGCCGGGATGCGGGCCATCGAAGCTGCCGCCGTAGCGGTGGAACGCGCTGCGGGACAAGCCGAACTCGCCTCGGCACGCATCGAACTCGTCGCCGTCGAGGACCTCGATATCCGGGTGGACGACTCCGGGGTCGCTCTGGAGGCACGTCAACCGTGGTCGGTCAACACCACGGCGGACACGGAGATCGACGTGCCCGGGGTGCTCACCGTTCGCGTGGTGCCGGGAGCGCCCGCCGCGCAGACCCAGGCCCGGCTCGACGAGGCACAGGGTGCACTGGCGGCCGCGCTGACCGCTGCCGGGGTCGATGGTGTGGAGGCGGCGCGTGCCCTCGATGCCCGCCGCCGCGACCTGCTCGGCAGCCGGGATCGGCTGCGCGCCACCGTCGATGCGCTCACCGGTGAGGATGATCTGTCGGATCTGCGGTCACGGCTCGCGCAGCTGCGGGCCGGGCAGCCCGACGAGACCGGGTTGTTCGAGCTGTCCGGGCCCGCCGACATCGCCACTGCACGAACCGAACTCGACACCGCGGTGGCCGCGCACCGGCAGGCGGTGGCCGACAGCGAGACCAGCCGCAAGTTGGTCGCAGCCGCGGCCAAGAAGCTGGCGGACAAGTCGACCCGGCTGAGTGTGCTTCGCGACAAGCTCACCACGGCCCAGGCCGAGCTGACCGTGGCGGGTGGCCGGTTGGAGGTTCAGCGCGCGCAGACCGGTGACGACGAGTTGGCCGTCAAGGCCCAGGCTGCCGAGGAGGAAGCCGTTGCCGGCGCGGGCCGTGTCGCCACATTACGGACCGAATTGTCCGCTACCGAACCGGATTCGGTGACCGCCGCGTTGGATGAGGCGGTCCGCACCGCTGGGCTGCTCGATGCCCGTCACGGGACCGCGGTCGAGGCGTTGCGGGAGGTGGCCGCCCAGCGCAAGGTCTACGGCACACAGGGGCGCAAGGGGCATCTCGATGCCGCCGAGACCGAACGCGAACACGCCCACGCCGAGTACCTGCGGGTGCACCGCCGGGCGCGGGCGGCCGAGACGCTTCGTTCGGTGATGGCGCGTCACCGCGACGCCACCCGGCAGCGCTACGCCGATCCGTTCCGCCTTGAGGTGCAACGCTTGGGCCGGCTCGTGTTCGGTGAGGATTTCGAGGTCGACGTCGACAGTGACCTCAACATCAAGACCCGCACGCTGTCCGGTCGGACCGTGCCGTACGAATCACTGTCCGGCGGCGCCAAAGAGCAGTTGGCCATCGTGGCGCGGCTGGCCGGCGCCACGATGGTGGCCAAAGAAGACAGCGTGCCCGTCATCATCGACGATGCGCTGGGCTTCACCGATCCGGACCGGCTGATCAAGATGGGCGCGGTGTTCGACGCCGTGGGCGGGGACGGGCAGGTCATCGTGTTGACCTGCAGCCCCGAGCGCTACGCCAGTGTCGGCGGTGCCCACCACATCGAACTAACGGCCTAGAAATCGGCTACCTGGACTCGCCGATTTCTACTCCTGGGTCGCGATTTCGTGCCAGCACAACCCAGGAGTGGAAAACGATGCGCAAGCCTTCCGAGTCGAGTGGAGCGCCACTCACTCGATCAGAAGTAGGCGTTGGCCGGAACGGGCGTGCCGTCCAACAGGTTCTGGCCGATCACCCGCGCCTTGTAGGCCACCGGGTTGTGCAGGGTGATGGTGCGGATGTTGCGCCAGTGCCGGTCCAGGTTGCGTTGCCGGGAGGCCGCGCTCGCGCCGCCCAGTTCCAGCAGCCGGGTCGCGGCTTCGGGCGCGACGTCGTCGAGGTGGACCTTGACTTTGGCGACCTTGAGTTGGGCTTCCGCGGCGAGCCGCGCATCGGGCACAGCGGCGAGCCGCGCATCGGGCACCTTGGCGACCGCGGAATCGGTGGCGGCGCCGATCGCAGCGGCCGCATCCAGGACCGCGGCCCGGGCCACATAGGCCGTGCTGGCCAGCACCCCGAGTTGGCGTTGCAGCAGGGGATCGTCGGTGGGCCGCTCGGTGACGGCATGGCTGAAGTTGCGTTCGCGGGAGCGCAACAGCGCCACGCCGTCGTCGACGACATTGGCCAGGATGCCCGCGACCACCGCGTGGATGAACAACTGCAGTGCGGCGTACTGCACGGTGGGCACCGGATCGGCGTCGTATGGGGTGTCGGAAAGGATCTCGTCGGCTGAGACCGCGACGTTCGTGAGCGTTGTGGTACCTGTTCCGGTGCGGCGCTGGCCGAATCCGTCCCAGTCATCAACGAGGCGCACTCCCTCACGGTCGGTCGGTACCAGGACGTTGGCCACCGAGTCGTGATCGGTGGTGGCGGTCACGGTCAGGTAGTCGGAGAACAGCGTGCCGGTGCTGTAGTACTTCTCGCCGGTCAGCCGGAATCCTGAGCCGGCCGGATCGGCCAGCAACCGGGTGTTGAACACCAGGCTGCCCACCGCCAGGGAACCCTTCTCGCTGAATGCATTACCGAAGATCTTGCCCTCGGCGATCTTGCCCAGCCAGTGTTTGGACACCGGATCGTCGGCGGTGCGCAGGCGCTCCTCGGTGAACCAGAAATGGGTACGGAAGATGTGGGCCACGATCGGGTCGGCCTTGGCCACGTCGATCACGGCGGAGAACAGCTGCGGCACAGTGAAACCGGCGCCACCGAGGGATTCGGGCAGGCGCAGGGTGCCGAATCCGGCCCGCTTCAGCGCGGCGACCTGATCGAACGGATTCTCGTCGTTGAGGTCGCGGTCCTTGGCGCCCGCGGCGATCGACGCCAGCAGGTCATCCCACTCCGGCGTACCGGGCAAAACACGGGTCACGTTCGGGGCGGTGGTCATGCCACCGTTTGTATCCGCATCGGCTATCGATGGGCACGCGTTTCGATCAGCCCGAACCTAAGCCCTTCACCCGCATACCGTAGAGATAGGTGGTCAGATATTCGTTGATCACCTGGGTCCGCACCTCAGGGGTGTCGGGAATGGTGATCAGCAGTGCGTAGAGCCCGGCGAAAAACGATGCGCCGTTGTGCAACACGTCCACCGTGTCCGGGATCTCGCCGGCGTCCCTGGCACGCCGGAGTTCTTCGATCAATGCCACCAGCACGGGATGGTGTTCCCATTCCTCCGACGGTGGCCGGGTGGTGGAAAAATGCAGCGCCAGAAAATCTTTGAACAACGGACGGCCCAGCCGTCGCTCCAGCTTCTCCAGTATGCGCACGGATTCGGTGAGGGTGGCGCGGACATCGTGCGGTGCGGCGAAGAATCGGACGAGCTCGGCGGCCATCCGCGCCTCCTCGCGTTGTTCCAGTTCCACCAGGACGTGTTCCTTGGTGGGGAAGTGGAAGAAGAAGGTGCCGTGGGCGACGCCTGCGGCGGACGCGATCGCACCGGTGTCGGCAGCGGCCATGCCCCCGCGCTTGAACTCGGCGATCGCGGCCCCGAGCAACCGTTCGCGGGTCTGCTGACCCTTGCGGCTGCGGGGGGTGGCCTGGAGCACGGCCTCATGCTACGTCAGTAATAACTGACTGTACTCAGTTCTGCTCTTTCCTTTGAACCATGGAGCCGCTACGGTTTCGGGTAAGTGAAGTCCTGACTGAAGTCAGTATTTGGAGGTCCGCGTGCAGATCCTGGAGCAGGTTCAAGACCTGCCGAAAGCCGGGAACATCAAGGCCCAGTGGGTGAGCCTGTGGACCGGGCCGGCAGTCGGTGCAGTCCTGCTGGTGGCAGCGCTGGCATTCCCCGGCTTCTGGCCACCCATGTCACCCGCGTGGAACGCGCAGCAGGTGGCCGGGTTCTACGCCGAGCACACCGCGTGGATCCGGTTCAGCCAGGTGACGTTCAACCTGTGCGGGATCCTGATCCTGCCGTTCTTCATGGTGATCGTCGTGCAGATGAAGCGGATGAAGACGCAGAGCCACGTGTTCGCGTACTGCTATCTCACGGCGGCGGTCAGCGGTGCCACGATCTTCGCGCTGTCGAATGTGTTCTTCCTGGTCGCAGCGTTCCGTCCGGACCGCAATCCTGAATTGATCATGCTGCTCAACGATCTGGCCTGGATCGTGCTGGTGGCTCCGGTGGGCATGGTGGTGTCGCAGTTCGCGCTGCTGGCGGTGGCGGTCTACTTCGACAACGGACCGGCTCCGGTGTTCCCGCGCTGGGTAGGGCATTACTCGCTGGCCACCGCGGTGGCGATGATCCCGGCGGCAGGAGCGGCGGTGTTTCACACCGGACCGCTGGCCTGGGACGGCATGCTGGCCTTCTGGCTGCGCAACGGTGCCTTCGCGGTCTTCGTCATCGTGATGTTCTTCGTGCTGCGCCGCGCGGTGATCAGCCAGGCGATCGAAGAGGGCGTAGTAGAAGGCGCCCCCGCATGACGGTGTTGTCCGACGCGCCTCCGGGCAAGCCCGACGTGCGGTTGATGACGTGGTTCTTCCCGATCTGGTACGGAGCCTTCGGCGTCATCATCTGCATCCTGACCCGGGTCACGCCACCGCCGCGTCCCGACGTCACCACGGCGGACAAGGTGGCGTTCTTCGCCGAGCACGGCCTGACCATCAAGATCGGCTTCTGCCTGCTGCTGATCCTGCTCGGTGGTGCGGCGATGACCAACGGACTGGTCGCCTACCAGATCAAGCGCATGTCGGTGGGGTCGGTGTTCGCCTACGGCTACATCGGCGGCATGGGTGTGGGGGCACTGCCCGGGTTCCTGTTGGTGTCGGTATGTTTTCTGACCGCCGCGTTCCGGCCCGACCGTGACCCGGAACTGATCAGCCTGCTCTACGACCTCGGAATGCTTTCGTACAACGGCTCATTGGGCTGTTTCACGGCCGCCTACCTGGTGCTGGCGATCGCCATCCTCTACGACAAGAACAACGTCTTCCCGGCATGGTTCGCCTACGTGACCATCTGGCAGATCATCACCGAGGTGATCGCCACTCAGATGTTCGTGTTCGAGTCCGGGCCGTTCGCGTGGAACGGCTCGATCGCGTTCTGGTGGGCGGTGGTGGTGTTCTCGGTCTGGCTGTCGGCACTGATCGTGCTGTTGCGGCAGGCCGCGATACGTGAGTCGGCAGCGGATCCGGGACTGGAGTGAGTGACGCGATGACAACCAACCCTGTTCTGACGCAATCAGACTCGAAAGCCCATGCCACGTCCGGGCACCTGCCTGGTGACGGGCACATGTGGGTGATGGTGCTCGGTGATCTGGTCATCTTCGGTGGCTACTTCATCGTGTTCATGATCTACCGGACGATGCATCCGGATGAATTCCTGCGTGCCCAACAGCATCTCGACATCACCATCGGTGTGGTCAACACCGTAATCCTGCTGACCAGTTCCTGGTTGGTGGCGCGGGCCGTGCTGGCGGCCCGGGCGGGATGCCATCAGACGGCCATCCGGCTGACGTACGCCGGCGGTGTCGGTGGCCTGATGTTCATGGCGTGCAAGGGCTACGAATGGGTGGTCAAGATCAGGGGCGGGCACACAAACTCCGACCTGTTCTACTCGTTCTACTACGTTCTGACAGGCGTGCACCTGATCCACGTGCTGATCGGGCTCATCGTGCTCGGCGTGATCGTGCGGGAGCTGCGCAATCGATCCCGCCGCCGAGCCTCGGTGGTGGAGGCGGGCGCGATCTACTGGCACATGGTCGACCTGCTCTGGGTGATCATCTTCGGCCTGCTGTACGTGGTGAGGTGAACATGACCGACAAGGCGGTAACTCAGACCTGGCTGCTGCTGGTCGCCATCACCGTCGGATCCTGGTGGTTGGCCCCGGCCCAGTACTCGGAGGCCCTGCGGGCGAGCGTGCCGATCACCGCGCTGGTGCTGGCGTTGACGCTGGTCAAGTCCCGATTGATCATCCGGCAGTTCATGGAGGTCCGAACCGCACCGAGGTGGCTCAAACTCTCCACCGACGGGTGGCTGGTGGTGCTGTTCGGATCGATCTTCACCATCTATCTGATGTGAGTCCTGCGCGGCACAATGGAGCGCAATGACGATGAACGCCAAGCGCAGGCGGGTGCACGACAAGCTCGCCGCGCTACCGGGGGTGCGGGCGGTGCGACGTCCGGTCAGTCCCGGTTCCGATGAGCAGTTCGACCTGTTCTACGTACGGGCCGGGCGCAAATCGGCGCATCCGGTGGTGATCATCCCGGGCGGCCCCGGCGTTGCCTCGATTCGGCCCTATCGCGCACTGCGCAGGCGCGCGGCCTCGGCCGGGTTCGATGTGATCATGATCGAGCACCGGGGCATCGGGATGTCGCGGCACACCGATGCGGGTGCGGATCTGCCGCCGGCGGCCATCAGTGTCGAGCAGGTGGTCGACGATATCGCCGCGGTGCTCGACGACGCCGGGGTGCACGAGGCGGTGCTCTACGGCACGTCGTACGGCAGCTATATCGCCGCCGGATTCGGGGTGCGGCATCCCGACCGGGTCGCGGCGATGGTGCTGGACTCCCCGCTGCTGTCCACCGCCGACATCGAGGCGATGCGCAGTGCGATTCGCGGTCTGCTGTGGGAGGGCTCCGATCCAGAGACTGCGGAGCTCGCGCCGAAGGTCCGGCGCTTGGTGGCCGACGGGATACTGGCCGCCGGCGGGGGAGAACTGGCGGGACTGCTGTACGGGTTCGGCGGTCCGGCCCTGCTGGACCGCCAGCTCGATCTGCTGCTGCGCGGGCGCACCCTGGTGTGGTCGGGTCTGGCCCGGCTGAACCGGCTCTCGACGCGAAAAGCACCGTACCGCAACGAGGTAGACCTGGTCGGCCGGATCGCCTTCCGTGAGTTGAACTACGCCGGGGTGCCCGACGGGCTGCCGCTGGACCCGGCGCTGGAGATGGCCGACATGATCGGCAGCGCCAAGCTGTACGAGCCCTTCGAGGCGGAGCCCTTCGACCTGACGACGGAGTTACCCGAATTCCACTGGCCGACCGTCGTGGTGTCCGGCGGGCGGGACCTGACCACGCCGCCGGCCGTGGCCGAGCGGATCGCGGGACTGGTGCCCGGTGCTGTGCTGGTTCGGATGCCGACCGTCGCCCACAGCGTGCTCGATACCCGAGAGCGGGCTGCCTTCGCGGTGATCCGAGCAGTGTGCGACGGTGTGGCGGAGCAGCTTTCGGCCACCGCGAACGAGCTGGACAGCCTGCCCGCACGCGGCGTCATCCGGGTCGCGGTGTCGGCGATAGCGGCGGCGACTGCCGTCGAGTCGGTGATTCCTGCCGGCAGACCGCGGGGCGCGACTACTTGACGAACCCGACCTTGGTGTAGTCGGTGTCGGCGAGGCCGGGGGCTCCGAAGTTGGCCAGGCTGCTACGCACCGCGACGTTGCCGGGTGACTGGAACAGCGGCAGGCTGAACACCTCGTCGAACAACATCCGGTCGAGCTCGTTGGCCAGGGCGCGTGCCTTGACCGGGTCCAGCTCCTTCAGCGTGTCTTCGATCTTGGCGTCGATCTCCGGGCTGCCGATCTTGCCGAAGTTACTGGCGCCGTCCTGCGCGTAGATCTGGGTCAGTGAGCTCAGCGGGAAGGCGTCGCCGAGGAAGGCGAACTGGGCGATGTCGAAGTCGCCCTTGATGATGTAGTTGGTGAAGAACCCAGTACCGGGCTTGGTGTCGAGCTTCAGGTTCACCCCGATCTGGCCGAGCATGTTCTGCGCGATCTGGGCCACCTGCCGAGTGCTGCCCGCGTCGTAGAACACGTTGCGGATGACGAGTTCCTTACCGTCTTTCTCCCGGAACTGCCGTCCTTCAGGCACTTTCCAGCCGAGCGCATCGAGTTCGGCCTTGGCTTTCTCGGGATCGAAGGCCACCGACCCGGCGTTGTCCTGATAGCCCTGCTGACCCGCGACGTAGATGTGGTTGTTCAGCGGCACCGGATTGTCGGTCAGACCGCGCTGGGTGATGTTGGCCAGCGCCTGACGGTCGATGCCCTTGGCGACCGCGCGACGCAGGGCCGGGTCGGCCAGGATCGAACCGGGTGCGCCGTTGAAGGTCAGGTGATACCAGCTGGCCGAAGGGGCCCGCCGGATGCTGATGCCCGGAGTCTTGCGGGCGATGGTCAGCTCGTCCAGCGACGCGGTGCCGGTGGCGTCGATGGTGTTGTTCTGCAGTGCCGGGATGCGCGCGGCGTCATCGAGGACCAGGTAGGTGATGCTGTCTAGCAGCGGCGGGGCACCCCACCATTTCGGGTTGCGGCTCAACGTGATCCGCTGTGCGCCCCGGTCGATGTTGGACACCATGAAGGGGCCGGCCGACGGTCCGGGCCCGCTGAGCTGTGCCTTGTTGAAGGCCTCCGGGGTCGCGGTCATGCTCTTGGGCAGCAGCCGGCCGTTACCGGCGAACATGCCCTTCCAGTCCGCGTACGGCTTCTCGAAGGTCATCACCGCCTGGCGGTCGTCGACGCCGCGGGTCACCGAGGCCACCCGTTCGAAGCCATTGGGGGAGGCGATGACGAACTCCGGGTTCTTGCCGCTGTTGGCCTCGGTCTGGAACTTGATGTCCTCCCAGGTGATCGGGGTGCCGTCGGTCCACACCGCCTTGGGATTGATCGTGTAGGTGACCACCTGGGGGTTGGTCCCCGTCAGTTCGACATTGGTGAAGTAGTCGGTGTTCACCGTCGCCGACCCGTCGGCGGCGATCACGAAGGTGCGGGGCAAGGTGGCCCGGGTGAGCGCGCCGACGTCGCCGGTGTTGCCGTCGAGGTGCAGCGGGTTGAAGTTGGACGGGAACTCGGTCAGCGCCAGGCGGAGGTCGCCGCCTTGGCGCAGGTTCGCCACATCCTGCGGATTGATGTCGTTGGTGGTGCCCAGCTCGGCGTTGCCGCCGGCCGACGGGGTTTCCCGGTCGCCGCCCGAGCACCCGGCCAGGGCTAGTGCGGTGACCGCTGCGACGACGGCGAAACGCTGGAACCTGAACCCCTTGAACCCGTTCACCCCGTCGATGCTAGATGCCGGATCCTGCGAACGCGGCAATACCTAACCGTTCACCGGCCGTGGTTGCGGCACCGCGGCCAGCAATTTGCGGGTGTAGGCGTGCTGCGGGTTGGTGAACACCGCATCGCCCGGCCCCTGCTCGACGACCGCGCCCTTGTACATCACCGCCACATCGTGGGCCAGGTGTTTGACCACCGACAGGTCGTGGGAGACGAACAGATACGCCAGGTCGAACCGGTCCTGCAGGTCCAGCAGCAGGTTGATGATCCCGGCCTGGATCGATACGTCCAGCGCGGAGACCGGTTCGTCGAGCGCGATGATCTTGGGTTGTAGGGCCAGGGCGCGCGCGATCCCGATTCGCTGCTTCTGCCCGCCGGAGAACTCCGCCGGGTAGCGGCTGGCATCGGCGCGTCGCAACCCGACCAACTCGAGCAGCTCGGCCACCCGCCCGTCGATCCGGGGTTTGTCGAAACCGTTGGCGGTCAACGGCTCTGCCAGCACGTCCGACACCGGTAACCGCGGGTCCAGCGACGCCACCGGGTCCTGGAACACCACCTGAAGGTCGGTGCGCATGGCACGGCGCGTCTTGCGGTCCAGGGTGGCGACGTCGGAGCCGAGCACTTCGATCGAACCCGATTGCGGTGCAGACAGATTCAGGATCTGGTGCAGAGTGGTGGACTTGCCGGACCCCGACTCGCCGACGATGCCGAGGGTGCGGCCGCTGCGCAGGTCGAAGCTGACGTTGTCGACTGCGCGGACTTCGCCGACCTGTCTGCGCAGCACCACACCCTTGGTCAGCTTGTAGGTCTTGGACAGGTCGCGTACCCGTAGCACCACCTCGGAGGAATCGGTGGCGTCGACGTCTCCGGGATCGGTGTCCGTGCCGGCCACCTGATAGATCTCGGCCGCAGTGCGTCCACCGACCTGGTCGGTGCGGATGCACGCGGCGTGATGATCCGGCGCCAACTCAATGAGTTCGGGTTCGGCGGCCTCGCATTCGTCGATGGCCAGCGGGCAGCGCGGGGCGAACGGGCACCCGTGCGGTGTCGTCGTCAGCGACGGCGGTGCACCGGGAATGGGCACCAGACGCGTCCCCTGCGGCGCATCCAGGCGCGGCACTGAACCGAGCAGACCGACGGTGTAGGGCATCCGGGCCCGCTCGTACAGGCGGGACACCGGTGCGTCCTCGACGGCGCGTCCGGCGTACATCACCAGTGCCCGGTCGGCGAATTCGGCCACCACGCCGAGGTCGTGGGTGATGATCAGCACGCCGGCACCGGTGACGTCGCGGGCGGTCTTGAGCACGTCGAGGATCTGGGCCTGCACCGTGACGTCGAGCGCGGTGGTGGGCTCGTCACAGATCAGCAGATCGGGATCGTTCGCGATCGCGATGGCGATCACCACGCGCTGGCGTTCGCCACCGGACAACTCGTGCGGGAAGGACCGGGCCCGTTGTTGAGGTTGGGAGATCCCGACCAGCTCGAGCAATTCGACGGCGCGGGTACGGGCCGCGCGGCGGCTCAGATCCGGGTTGTGGACGGTCAGCGCCTCGGCGATCTGATCGCCCACGGTGTAGACCGGGGTCAGCGCGGACATCGGGTCCTGGAACACCGTGCCGATGGTGTTGCCGCGAATCCGCGACATCTCGGCGTCGGAACGGCCGATCAGTTCCTCGCCCTGCAGTCGCACCGACCCGGACACCTCGGCGAACTCGGGCAACAGGCCCACGACGGCCATGGCGCTGGCCGATTTTCCGGCGCCGGATTCGCCGACGAGCGCGACCACCTCGCCGGCGTCGACGCGAAAGTTCACGCCCCGCACGGCCTGAACGGGTGCACCGTCGGTGGGGAAGTCCACCGTCAGACCGGATACTTCGAGTAGTCGTGTCATCGGCGTACTTTCTTGCGCCGCAGCCGGCCGCTCCCTGGATCGATCGCGTCGCGCAGGCCGTCACCGATCAGGTTGGCGCACAGGATGATCAGTACCAGCACCCCGGCCGGGAACAGGAACACCCATGGGAACGTGGTGGCGGATTTGGTGCCGTCGGCGATCAGCGTGCCCAGCGAGACGTCGGGCGCCTGGATGCCGAAACCCAGGTAGCTCAAACCGGTTTCGGACAGGATCGCCACGCCGACGTTGAGCGCGGTGTCGATGATCAAGATGGACGCCACGTTGGGAAGGATGTGCCGCACGATGATGCGCCAACTGCTGACACCCATATATCGGGCGGCCAAGACGAATTCGCGCTCCCGCAGGCTCAGGGTCATCCCGCGGACGATGCGCGAACTGATCATCCAGCTGAACGCCGAGAGCAGCACGATCAGCCAGAACACCCGATTGGACTGGCTCAGCCGCGGCGTGACGATCGCGATCAGGATGAAGCTCGGTACCACCAGCAGCACGTCGACGATCCACATGAGGGTGCGATCGCGCCAGCCGCCGAAGTACCCGGCGACCGAGCCGACCGTGGCGGCGATGACGGTGGAGATGAACGCCACGCAGAGGCCGATCAGCATGGATTTCTGCATGCCGCGCAGGGTTTGGGCGAAGATGTCCTGGCCGAGCGCGTTCGTGCCGAACCAGTGATTGGTCGACGGCGGCTCCTGCAACGCGTAGTAGTCGAGGTCCGAATAGCTGTAGGGCAGCACCGATGGCAACGTGTAGCAGGCCACGAACATGATCACCAGGAGCGCCAGCGACACCACCGCGGGCCAGTTGCGCAGGAACCGGCGGAACACCAGGGTGCGCCGGGTGGCGAATTCCTCGGTGTGCAGACCGGAGCGGGCCGCGGCGGCACCACCGGTGGGGGCAGAAGTCTGGGTCATGTGACGCGCACCCTCGGGTCCAGCATCGCGTAGATGACGTCGGAGAGCAGGCCGGCAACCAGGATCACGGTGCCGGTGAACACGGTGATGGCCGCGATGATGTTGGTGTCCTGGGTGGCGATGCCCTGAACCACCCATTCGCCCATGCCGTGCCAGCCGAAGATCTTCTCGACGAACACCGAACCGGTCACCAGCCCGGCCACACCGTAGGCGAACAGGGTGGCCATCGGAATGAGGGCGGTCCGGAGCCCGTGCTTGAACAGGGCACGACGCCGCGTCAGCCCTTTGGCCCGGGCGGTGCGGATGAAGTCCTGGCCGAGCACGTCGAGCATCGCGTTGCGCTGGTACCGGCTGTAACCGGCGATGGCCATCAGCGCCAGCGTGAACGTCGGCAGCACGAGGTGCTGCAACCGGTCGACGAACTGGTCCCAGGCACCGCCGACCGGCACCGGCGCGGTTTCCCCGGTGTATTCGAAGATCTGCACACCCAGGACCGAGTTCACGTTCAGCGCGGCCAGGATCAGCATGTTGGCGATGACGAACGACGGTGTGCTGATCACCAGCAGGGACAACACCGTGATGACACGGTCGGAGAGCCGGTATTGGCGGATGGCGCCCCAAGCCCCGACCACCACGCCGATCACCGCACCCGAGATCGCGCCGATGACCAGCAGCCGCAGGGTCACCCCGATGCGTCGCCACAGCTCGTCGGCCACCGGCTGGCCGGTCACCGTGGTGCCGAAGTCGCCGCGGATCGCGTCGGCGGCCCAGTTCGCGTAGCGCAGTGGAATGGGCTCGTCGAGGCCGAGCTCAGCGGCTTTCGCGTCGATCGCGGATTGTGGTGGCCGCGGATTGCGCTGTTCGAGGCTGTCGAGGGGCTTGAAGTTCAGCGACGTCAGGGTGAACGTCAGAAACGAGGCCAGGGCCAGCAGCACGATGTAGTTGAGCAGCCGGCGCGCCAGGAAGCGCGTCATCCGGTTCTGCCCACCCTCGGCTGCATGCCAGACAGGGTAAATCAGTCGGAACCGGAATCCCGGTCAGCGCTCAATGGCGAACTGACAGTCGAGACACAGCCCCGCTATAGAAATCAGGCGTTCACTCAAATACATGAAGGTCAGCGGGCTCAAGAATGTGAAAGTGATCGCTGCGGTGGCCGGTGGTGCGGCGGCGGTGGGGCTGGGCGTGTTCGGCGCGGTATCGGACGTGCACATGGGTACAGGGGCCGGTTCTCAGGCGCTGGCGTCCGGATCCCACATGAACCTCGGCCAGACCAGCACCGAGACGACGCCTCCGACTGCGCCGGTGGTGTCGATGGCGGTACCGGCGATGCGGGGCTACACGCCGCCGTCCGGGTTCGCCGTCACGCACTGATCGCCGGGGAGTGGTTTCACCTCCTGCCGCCGGGGATATACGAGGCGACGGGAGGTGAGCGCATGGGTAGCGCTAAGGAAAACAATCAGCGAAATCTGAAATTGATCTCCGCCGGCGTCGGCGCCGTAGGCGGGTTAGCCACAGCGGTGCTCGGAATCGGCATGGGTGGTGGCCACGTCGGCGCCCAGCAACGGGTCGAACCTCCGGCCATCACCACTGGACAGACCGTGACCGAGACGACTGCGCCGACTGCTCCGGAGACTTCCGAGGCGTCGCCGACCGTCTCGGCGACGACGCCTTCGGGATTTGCTACGCCACACTGATCGGCGCTGATCCCGGCGACCGGACCGCCGCACGGCCGGTTTACCTCGCCCCTCGGGACGAGGTAGGCAAGTGGCTATGGCAGGAGACGAACGCAACAAGCGGACCAACTACGTGATGGCCGGTGTCGGAGCGATCGCACTGGCAACGATGGGCGCCGTAGGCGCCATGATGGCGCAGGCCCCAACGAGTGGAGCGGTACCTGCGGTCAATGTCGGTGAAACCATAACCAAGACAACGGCTCCCAGTGAACTGGAGACGTCCTTCGCGAAACCGACGGTCGAGGTGGAACTGCCCGACGGATACGGCAACGGCGGTTAGCGGGAAATTGCCTCGCCGATGCTCGTGACGGTCGGCTTGTCGGTGGTCGCTGTGCCGGTGCGGGTGGCCCGGACCAGGACCCGATCGTCGACCCCGAACGGGGTCTCCGCGGAGGGCGGGATCACGTAACTCTGCACAAACCCGTCGTTGCTGCGCACCGTGACCGAGGTGGCGGTCAGTTCGGTGATCGTTCCGGTCTGCGTCAGCGTCGTGGTGTAGCCGCCATCCTGGGCGGCCACCACCGCCTCGCTGTGGACCGTGGCTGGATCGGGGCGGTCTCGCGGCCCGGCCATTCCCGGCCCACCCGTCCCTGGTGGTGGCCCGGGGAAGCCCGAGCTGTGGGAGTCGGTGGCGGCGTAGATCGTCGCGCCGCCGAGCCCGGCAATCGCCACCGCGATGCCCACCGCAGCGGCGGTGTGTCGGATGCTCATGCGGTCCACGGTGCAGGTGTTGTCTGTGAGTCGGCTGTGTACCTGCTCTGCGCTGTCTATGGCGGGCATTCACAGCTGGGACATAGACAGCGCTAAGTCCGGGCCTATCGATCGGGCGAATACTGGGCGCGTGAGCATGACGACCAATGGCACCGATTCCGAGTCCGGGCGCGCCGTGATGCGGCGGGCCGACGGCAATCCGATCCAGGTCCTGGTAGTCGACGACGAGCCCGTACTGGCCGAACTGGTCTCGATGGCGCTGCGCTACGAGGGCTGGGACATCACGACGGCAGGGGATGGCGCGAGCGCGATCGCCGCGGCCCGAGAGAATCCGCCCGATGTGGTCGTCCTCGACGTGATGCTTCCCGACATGAGCGGCCTGGACGTGCTGCGCAAGCTGCGCGAGCAGATCCCCGGCCTGCCCCTGCTGCTACTGACGGCCAAGGATTCGGTGGAAGACCGCATCGCCGGCCTCACCGCGGGCGGCGACGACTACGTCACCAAGCCGTTCAGCCTGGAGGAAGTGGTGCTGCGGTTGCGTGCGCTGCTCCGGCGCACGGGGGTGACCAGTGAGGACGGCGGCGCCAAGATCGTCGTCGGAGATCTCGTGCTCGACGAGGACAGCCATGAGGTGACCCGTGGCGGTGAGGTGATCACCCTGACGGCCACCGAGTTCGAACTGCTGCGGTTCATGATGCGAAACGCCAAGCGGGTGTTGAGCAAGGCTCAGATCCTGGACCGGGTGTGGAGCTATGACTTCGGCGGCCGGTCCAACATCGTCGAACTGTATGTCTCGTATCTGCGCAAGAAGATCGACAGCGGACGCGAACCGATGATCCACACGCTGCGCGGTGCGGGTTATGTCCTCCGTCCCGCGCGCTGAGGTGGCTGCCGGGTCCGCAAGCGCCACTCGGTGGTGGTCACCGCGCACCTGGTCGCTACGCGCGCGGCTGGTGGTCACCCAGGTGGTACTGCTGGCGGTGGTGTGCGTCAGCATCGGCGTTGCCACAGAGTTTGCGCTGCAACGGTTTCTGATGAACCAGCTCGACGATCAGCTCATCGAGGCCGGAAGGCGCTCGGCGGCGATCTTCGAATTGCCGCCCCCGCCACCGGGATTCCCACCACCGCCGGGGACCCGGGGACACCATCGCATCCCGTTCGACCCGGAGGACGGGCCCGGTCCAGGGTTCCTCAACGCCCCCGGCCAGGCCGCCCGAATGGTCGGCGCAGTGGTGTCGCCCAACCGTCCCGTCGACGCCGGGGTGATCACGGCCGAAGGTGAGCGGGTCGAGGTGAGCGCGGCTGCAGCTGAACAGCTTTCGCAGATCCCGGCGACCCGGGTACCCGAGACCCTCGACCTCGACGGTCTGGGCCGCTACCGCTTGATCGGGCTGCACCCGCGCCACGGCGGACCGCAGACCATCGTGACCGGGCTGCCGACCGCCATCGTCGACGACACGCTGCTGTGGGTGCTCGGCATGTTCTGTGTGTTGGCGTTGATCGCATTGCTCGCCGCGACCGTCGCCGGGATCCTGATCATCCGGCACCAACTCGCCCCGCTGTCACGGGTTTCGGCCGCGGCACGCCGCGTGGCCGATCTCGAGCTCGACCGCGGCGAGGTCCAGCTGCCCACGCCGATCGTCCCCGTCGACCCGGCCAGCGCCCACACCGAAGTCGGCCAGCTGGGCACCTCGCTGAACCGGATGCTCGACCGCATCGCCAGTGCACTCTCGGCGCGCCACGCGAGTGAGACGCGCGTCCGCCAGTTCGTCGCCGACGCCAGCCATGAGTTGAGGACGCCACTGGCGGCGATCCGGGGCTACACCGAACTCGCCCAGCGCAAGCGGGATGACCTGCCCGCCGATGTGGCCCACGCGATGAACCGCGTGGAGTCGGAGACGACGCGGATGACGCAACTGGTCGAGGACATGCTGCTGCTGGCCCGTCTCGACGCCGGCCGGCCGCTGGAACGCGAGAGTGTGGACCTGTCGCGGCTCGTGGTCGACTCGGTCAGCGACGCCCACGTCGCCGGTCCCGACCACCAGTGGGCACTCGATCTGCCCGAGGACCCGGTGGTGGTCGAAGGCGACGGGGCCAGGCTGCATCAGGTGCTGGCGAATCTGCTGGCCAACGCGCGTACCCACACGCCGGCCGGGACCTCGGTCACGGTGTCGCTGAAATCTGAGGCCGACGCAGTGGTGATCGCCGTCGCCGACGACGGCCCCGGCATAGCGCCGGAACTGCTGCCCGACGTGTTCGAACGGTTTGCCCGCGGCGATTCATCGCGCTCACGACGCGAGGGCAGTACAGGCCTGGGTCTGGCGATCGTCGCCGCCGTGGTCAAGGCGCACGGCGGCACCATCGAGGTGAGCAGCCTTCCGGGGTCCACCGAATTCGTGGTTCGGCTTCCCGCGCCGAGCTCACAGCGCACACACAGGACGGACCAATCGGACACCTAGCGGCCACGGCAAACATGGGGTGGTGACCCTCGTTGCCGCTGAGCCCGCTGCCGAGGTCCAGACGGCAACGCCTGACCTTCCGCGGCCCGATCGTCCCACGTCCGTTGCGCAGCATGCTGCGCTGGCAGTGCTGTTGGCCGGCACCGCCGTGCTCTACCTGTGGAACCTCTCGAGCAGTGGGTGGGCCAACGCGTTCTACTCGGCCGCGGCGCAGGCGGGGGCTCAGGACTGGACGGCCATGCTGTTCGGGTCGAGCGACGCGGGCAACGCCATCACCGTCGACAAGACTCCCGCCGCGTTGTGGATCATCGACATCTCGGTGCGCCTGTTCGGGCTGAACTCGTGGAGCGTTCTGGTCCCGCAGGCGCTGATGGGGGTCGGTGCGGTCGCGGTGCTCTACGCCGCGGTACGCCGGGCAGCCGGACCGTGGGCCGGCCTGTTGGCCGGTGCGGTGCTGGCCCTGACTCCAGTGGCCGCGTTGATCTTCCGGTTCAACAATCCCGACGCACTGCTGGTGCTGCTGCTCGTGACGGCGGCCTACTGCGTGCAGTGCGGTATCGAGAAAGATGCCAGCCGTTGGTGGTTCGTCGGTGCCGGGGCGGCAGTCGGTTTCGGATTCCTGGCCAAGATGCTGCAGGCGTTCCTGGTCCTGCCGGCGTTCGCCGCCGCGGTCTTGGTCGCCGGAGATCGCCCATTGGGGCGGCGTGTGCTGGATCTGGTCACGGCCGGAGCCGCCATGATCGCCAGCGGTGGCTGGTATCTGGTGCTGGTGGAGCTGTGGCCGTCGTCGGCACGGCCCTACATCGGCGGCTCGCAGAACGACAGCATCGTCGAATTAGCCTTGGGCTACAACGGTTTAGGGCGGCTGACCGGCGACGAGACGGGCGGTCTGGGCAACCTCAACTTCGATGTCGGACCGGGCCGGTTGTTCGCCTCGCAGATGGGCGCCGACATCGCCTGGCTGCTGCCGGCTGGCCTGATCTGCCTGGTGGCCGGCCTCTACCTGACCCGCCGCGCGCCCCGCACCGACCCGGCCCGCGCCGCGTTGATCCTGTGGGGCGGTTGGCTGTTGGTCACCGCAGTGGTGTTCAGCTTCATGAACGGCATCGTGCATCCGTACTACACCGTCGCACTCGCCCCGGCGATCGGTGCCGTGATCGGGATCGGCGTCATACAGCTGTGGCAGCACCGAGCCGATATCCGGGCTGCCACGGCGATGTCGGGTGCCGTGCTGGTGACCGCGATCCTGGCCGCGGTGCTGCTGGCTCGCCACGATGACCCGTATCCGTGGCTGCGGGCCGCGGTGGCGGTGACCGGGGTGGGAGCGGCGGTGCTCCTGCTCGTGGTCGGACGGTTGGACCGCCCGCTGACGCGGGTGACCGCGGCGCTGGCCATCGCGGCCTGCCTCGCCGGGCCGGCCGCATACTCCGTCGCCACCGCCGCCAGCCCGCACAACGGGGCGATACCGTCCGTCGGGCCATCGCGCGGCGGCGGTTTCGGCGGACTGTTCGCGGCCCCGGAACCTGGGCCAGCCCTGACCGCGACCCTGGCCGCCGACGCCGACCGGTATCAGTGGGCGGCCGCGGTGGTGGGCTCGTCGAACGCCGCCGGCTACCAATTGGCCACCCGCGCACCGGTAATGGCTGTCGGCGGTTTCAACGGCACCGATCCGGCGCCGACGCTTGAGGAGTTCCAGCAGCTCGTCGACGACGGCGCGATCCACTACTTCATCCGTTCCCGCATCATGGCGGGCGGTTTCGGCGGACACACCCCCAGCGGCAGCCGGGCCGCCACCGAGATCGCGGAATGGGTGCGGGCCCACTACAACCCGATCACGGTCGACGACGTCACCATCTACGACCTGACTCAACGTGCGACGAACACATAGCAGGCGCATAGCTTCGCCCAACCCAGATCACAAGCCGCCGGAGAACGATGAAGTCATGACAACCTTGGTCCAAGACCCCGAGCAGCGGTTCCGATTCGCGTCACGGCCCAACGCTGCACTGGCCGCCCGGGAAGCCGGGGTTCCCGTGCTCGACGTCGTGGTGCCGGTATACAACGAGCAAGCCGCACTTGCCCATTCGGTGCGACGGTTGCACCGCTATCTCGATGAGAACTTCGCCGTGCCGGTCCGCATCACCATCGCCGACAACGCCAGCACCGATGACACCCCGCGCATCGCCGCCGAGCTGGCAGATGAGCTCGACGGTGTGCGGGTGGTACGGCTGGAGGAAAAGGGTCGCGGACGTGCGCTGCGTGCGGTGTGGTCGGCCTCGGACGCCCAGGTACTCGTCTACATGGACGTCGACCTGTCCACCGACCTGGCTGCGCTCGCGCCGTTGGTGGCACCGCTGATCTCCGGGCACTCCGACCTGGCCATCGGCACCCGGCTGGGCCGCGGCTCACGGGTGGTGCGTGGTGCGAAGCGTGAGTTCATCTCGCGCTGCTACAACTTGATCCTGAAATCAACTCTGGCAGCGCGGTTCTCGGATGCCCAGTGCGGATTCAAGGCGATCCGCGCCGACGTCGCTCACCGGCTGCTGCCTCATGTCGCCGACACCGGATGGTTCTTCGACACCGAGCTGCTGGTGCTGGCCGAGCGCAGTGGCCTCCGCATTCACGAGGTGCCGGTCGACTGGGTGGACGATCCGGACAGCCGGGTCGACATCATCGCCACCGCCACCGCCGACCTCAAAGGCATCGGCCGGCTGCTCCGTGGATTCGCCAACGGCTCGATTCCGGTGAACACCATCGCCGCGCAGCTCGGATCGTCACGGAAATCGGCTGCCCCGCAATCCCTGCTGCGCCAGGCGGTGCGCTTCGGCGCCGTCGGCGTGGTGTCCACACTGGCCTATCTGCTGCTGTTCACCGCGCTGCGCGCCGGAGTCGGTGCGCAGGCCGCCAACCTGGTGGCACTGTTGGTGACTGCCATCGGAAACACCGCCGCCAACCGGCGGTTCACGTTCGGCATCGCCGGGGCGGGCAATATCACCCGGCATCATCTCGAAGGCCTGACGGTCTTCGCGATCGCGTTGACCATCACGAGTGGATCGTTGGGGCTGCTGCACTTCGTGGCACCCGTGCCGCACCGTGGCGTAGAACTCGCAGTATTGGTGGCAGCCAATCTGCTGGCCACCGTGGTGCGCTTCGTGCTGTTGCGAGGATGGGTGTTCCATCCCTCGCGGACGCGGCGTGCCGGCGGGGCGAACCGAGAGACAGGACTATGACGACCATCGTTGACACCGCACCCGCTTCCGCGGACGAGACCGCCGACGAAGTGAAGCCTGCGACCCCGCGCTGGGTCCGGCCTTCCTACTGGGCCATGCTGGCCGGTACCGCGGTGCTGTACTTCTGGGCGCTGGGTTCCTCAGGGTGGGCCAACAGCTACTACGCCGCGGCGGCGCAGGCCGGTACCCAGTCCTGGAAGGCCTGGTTGTTCGGATCCTTGGATGCGGGCAACGCCATCACAGTCGACAAGCCGCCCGCCGCGATGTGGGCAATGGGCTTGTCGGGCAGGCTGTTCGGCTTCAACGAGTTCACCATGCTGCTTCCGCAGGCACTGATGGGCGTCGGTGCAGTGGCACTGCTCTACGCCACGGTCAAACGGACCAGTGGCCCGGGCGCGGGGCTGATCGCCGGAGTGGCACTGGCGTTGACGCCGGTCGCCGCCTCGATGTTCCGCTACAACAATCCCGATGCGCTCCTGGTCCTGCTCCTGGTGCTCGCGGCGTACTTCATGGTGCGCGCGGTCGGGCCGGTGTCTGCGAAGGCCAGCGCCGGCTGGGTGGCACTGGCCGGATGCGCGCTGGGCGTCGCCTTCCTGACCAAGATGCTGCAGGCGTTCCTGGTCGTGCCAGGCCTGGCGTTGATGTTCCTGGTCGCCGCACCCGCCGTCGGCATATGGAAACGATTGGGCACCTTGCTGATCGGTGCGGCGGCGATGATCGTCTCCTCGGGTTGGTACATCGCGCTGGTGGCATTGTGGCCGGCCGATTCCCGGCCGTACATCGCCGGCTCGACCGACAACAGCCTGCTGCAACTGGCCTTCGGCTACAACGGGCTGCAACGCATTATGGGGCAGGAGGGCCCCGGCCCAGGTGGTCCCGGACCGGGCGGCCCGGGTCACGGGCCGGGTGGCGGCGCCAACCTGATGTTCGGCGGTGATCCCGGCATCGGCCGGATGTTCGGAATGTCCATGGGCACCGAGGCCTCGTGGTTGTTGCCTGCCGCGCTGGTCGGCCTGGTGGCCGCGCTGTGGCTGACTCGGCGCACGGCGCGGACCGCCGGGCTGCGGGCCGGCCTGCTGATGTGGGGCGGCTGGATGCTGGTCACCGCCGTGGTGTTCAGCTTCATGGACGGGATCATCCACCCCTACTACACCGTGGCGCTGGCCCCCGCCGTGGCCGCGGTCGTGGGGATATCGGTCGCCGAATTGTGGCGGGTCCGGGAACGACTCGGGGCGCGGCTGGTGCTGGCGGTGATGCTGGCCGGCACCGGGGTGTGGGCGTTCGTCCTGCTCGACCGGACCCCTGACTGGTTACCGGCGCTGCGCTGGATCGTTCTGATCGGCTCGGTGCTGACCGCGGTGGCCCTGGCCATGGTCGCCCACCGTCCCGGCAAGCTGCCCGCGGCAGTCGCGTTGGCCGCCATGATCTTCGGGCTGTCGGCGACCGCCGCCTACACGATCGAGACAGTGGCAGCCGGACACAGCGGTGGACCGATCGCCATGTCAGGCCCCAAGCGGGATTTGGGATTCGGTGGTCCAGGCGGGCCTGGCGGTCCCGGCGGCCCGCCCCCTGGCTTCGGGCGCGCCGATGATCCGGCGCTGGCCGAGCTCATCGCCGGAGCCGACGGTCGTTGGGCCGCAGCCAGTGTGGGGTCCATGATGGTCAGCGATCTCGAGCTGAAGACGGGAGAGTCGCTGATGGCCATCGGCGGGTTCACCGGCAGCGACGATTCGCCTACGCTCGCCCAATTCCAGCAGTACGTCGCCGACGGTCAGGTCCGGTACTTCCTCGATCGACCAGAGGACGGTCGAGGTGGGCCGCCGCGCCAAGAGCACGGCAGTGCCGCAGAGATCACCGACTGGGTGAAGGGGAACTTCACCAAGACCGTGGTCGGCAACACCCCGGTGTACGACCTGTCGTCACCGCGTAGCTGACCAGCAGACTGCGAGGGTCGTCCTGCTTCCCCCCGAGCAGGACGACCCTCGCTCCATCGGATCAGCCTGATTCGGGGTCGGTGGCCCCTCCGTATTCATACGATGTATGAGTGGTGTCGAACCCAGTGATAACGGCAGTGTCCAAGGCGTTTTCCGGGACCCACACGTCCGTGTACCGGATGACGCGCGGAAGGTTCGGAAATCGTTTCCGAGGCAACGATGTTCTGTTGCTCACGGTCCGCGGTCGGACCTCGGGGCAACTGCACACCACACCATTGCTCTATCTGCGCGATGGTGGTGACTACATCATCGCGGCCTCCAACGGAGGATTCGACTGGGAGCCTCAATGGTGGCGCAATTTGCAGGTCAATCCCGAGGCTGAGATCGAGGTCGGGGGCCATCGCCTTGCGGTACGGGCCGCGCAAATGACGGGCAACGAGCGGGCCGAGGCCTGGGATCGTCTGGTGGCGGCCCTGTCGGCTTTCACCGGCTACCAGGCGAAGGTGCATCGGGAGATAGCGGTGATCAGGCTGCACCCCATCGACTCACCCTGATTCTGCCGCTGGTCTGCCGGCCGTCGCGGGTTTAGCGTCGATTCATGTCTGTCACCGATCAGTACCTGGCCAACAACGAGGTCTATGCCCAGACCTTCACAGGGCCGTTGCCGCTACCGCCGAGCAAGCACGTCGCGGTGGTGGCGTGCATGGATGCCAGGCTGGATGTCTATCGCATCCTCGGCCTGGGCGACGGTGAGGCACACGTGATCCGCAACGCCGGCGGCGTCATCACCGATGACGAGATCCGTTCACTGGCCATCAGTCAGCGGCTACTGGGGACCAAGGAGATCATCCTGATCCACCACACCGACTGCGGCATGCTGACTTTCACCGATGACGGGTTCAAACAGCAGATCCAGGACGAGATCGGTATCAAGCCGAACTGGGCGGCGGAGTCGTTCGTCGATCTGGAAACAGATGTGCGGCAGTCATTGCGCCGCATCGAGGCCAGCCCGTTCGTCACCAAGCACGAGTCGTTGCGCGGCTTCGTCTTCGACGTCGCGACCGGCAAGCTCAATGAGGTGACGTTGTGAAGCTCACCCCACCTTGTACGTCGCGATGGCCTTGGCCACCGCTTCTCCGCCGGGCGTGACGATATCGACGTCACAGCTCACCAGGGACCTGCCCTGACGCAGTACGCGCCCGAGGCCGATCAGATCGGTGGCCCGCGCCGGGGCCAGATAACTGATCGTCATCGAAACTGTCACTCCGCGAAGCGAATCCGGAACTTCGGCCTGTGCCCATGCCGCCGCCATCACCGTGACGTCGGCCAACGCCGCGATCGCCCCGCCGTGCACCATGTCGGCGATCGTGATGTTCGACGGATCCCACGGCAACCGCAACCGGACCTCGGGTCCGGCCAGGTCTTCGGCGACGATGCCGAGTTTGGTCACGAACGGCGAGTGGGGGAGGAAATCCGCCATGACGGTCGGGCCGGTCTGGATACTCATGAGCGCCAGTGTGTGCCGCTGGTGGTCACCGGTTCAATTACCTGCGGGGTAACCGCGGCGTGACTCCGCCCTTCCCGCGCGGCATGGCGCTGCTGGTGGCCGGTGCGCTGTTCATGGAGATCCTCGACGCCACCATCATCGCGCCGGCCATCCCGTTGATCGCCGCGTCGTTCGGTGTCGAGGCCGTCGATGTCAACGTGGCGATCTCGGCATACCTGGTGACGGTCGCGGTGTTGATACCGGCCAGCGGCTGGCTGGCCGACCGGTTCGGCGTCCGCCGGGTTTTCATCGGGGCGATCGCGGTGTTCACGCTGGCGTCGGTCGGCTGCGCGGTGAGTGCCTCGCTGCCGATGTTGGTGGCGATGCGGATCCTGCAAGGGGTCGGCGGCGCCATGATGGTGCCCGTCGGCCGCCTCGCCGTTTTGCGCCAGAGCAGCAAGGCGGACCTGGTGCGGGCCATCGCGTTGCTCACCTGGCCGGCGCTCACCGCTCCGGTGCTGGCGCCCGTGCTGGGCGGGGCCATCGCGACCCTGGGCAGCTGGCGGTGGATCTTCGCGGTCAACATTACGATCGGCGTGATCGGAATTGTCCTCGCACTCAAACTCGTCCGCGGTGATCCGCAGCCCACAGCTCGATCGCTGGATTGGCCGGGGCTGCTGGCGCTCGGCTCGGGGATTGCTGCGGCCCTGATCGCCTTGGAGAACGTCCGGGTCTCCGGGACAGACTGGGGGCTGGTCGCCGCAGGCGGGGTGGCCGCGGTCGTGCTGCTCGCCGGCGCGGTGTGGCGGCTGCTCACCGCGCCGGCCCCGCTCGTGCAGCTGCGGGTGCTCAGGGTGCATACGCTGCGGATCACCGTGGTGGCCGGGTCGCTGTACCGCCTGGTGATCACCGCGGTGCCGTTCCTACTGCCGCTGCAGTTCCAGCTGGAGTTCGGCTGGACGCCGCTGGCCGCCGGTGTCATGACAGCCGCGCTGTTCGCCGGCAACCTGACCATCAAGCCCGTCACCACGCCGCTCATGCGCCGATTCGGCATCCGTACGGTGCTCCTGGCCAACGGGCTGGCCTCGGTGGCGTGCTTCGGCCTGCTGGCGTTGTTGCGGCCCGGCCTGCCGGTGGCCGTGATGGCCGTCGTCCTCTATCTGAGCGGTGCGCTGCGGTCGATCGGCTTCACC
The DNA here is from genome assembly GCA_001942045.1 of Mycolicibacterium porcinum. Lineage (GTDB taxonomy): Bacteria > Actinomycetota > Actinomycetes > Mycobacteriales > Mycobacteriaceae > Mycobacterium > Mycobacterium porcinum_A. The sequence continues at coordinate 47,623 of MSTD01000028.1, read as the reverse complement.
GCCTACAACAGCCTGGCGTTCTCCGACGTCGAAGGGGAGGAGCTGACGCATGCCAACACGCTCAACGCCTCGGTGCAGGAGTTGGCGGCCGGGCTCGGCGTCGCCGTGGCTGCTCTGCTGCTCAGCCAACTGGCCTCGTATTCGGTGACGTATCTGCTCCTGGGCGCGTTGCTGGCGGTGACTCTGGTCGCCACCGTGCGGTTGCCCCGGCGGGCCGGCGCCCACGTCAGCGGGCATCGGGCCGGACGCTAGGCCGCCATTGACACCGCGGCGACCAGGCGGCTAGATTCCTGGCCATGCTTGCAATTCTGGCCATTCCTACCAACTTAATGGGGAAGTGATGACCACCGCACAGAAAACCGATCAGCAGCCCGGCCGGGCCGGCCATTACGAGCTGAGCCACCTGCGGTCCCTGGAGGCCGAGGCCATCCACATCATCCGCGAGGTCGCCGCCGAGTTCGAGAAGCCCGTGCTGCTGTTCTCCGGCGGCAAGGACTCGATCGTCATGCTGCACCTGGCCGTCAAGGCGTTCGCGCCGGGCCGGCTGCCGTTCCCGGTCATGCACGTCGACACCGGCCACAACTTCGACGAGGTCTACGAGGCCCGCGACGAGCTCGTCGAGCATTACGGTGCGCGCCTGGTCGTCGCCAAGGTGCAGGACGATATCGATGCCGGCCGGGTCGTGGAGACCATCCCGTCGCGCAACCCGATCCAGACCGTGACGCTGCTGCGCGGCATCCGGGAGAACAAGTTCGACGCCGCCTTCGGCGGTGCGCGACGTGACGAGGAGAAGGCCCGCGCCAAGGAGCGCGTCTTCTCGTTCCGCGACGAGTTCGGCCAGTGGGACCCCAAGGCCCAGCGGCCCGAGCTGTGGAACCTGTACAACGGTCGCCACCACAAGGGGGAGCACATCCGCGCCTTCCCGATCTCCAACTGGACCGAGTTCGACATCTGGTCCTACATCGGCGCCGAGAAGATCAAGCTGCCGTCCATCTACTACGCGCACCAGCGAAAGGTGTTCGAGCGCGACGGCATGCTGCTCGCGGTGCACAAGTACATGCAGCCCCGCAAGGACGAACCGGTGATCGAGAAGACCGTGCGCTTCCGCACCGTCGGCGACGTCACCTGCACCGGCTGCGTCGAGTCAACGGCCGCAACGGTTTCCGAGGTGATCGCCGAGACCGCGGTGTCCCGGCTCACCGAACGCGGCGCAACTCGCGCCGACGACCGGATCTCCGAGGCCGGAATGGAAGACCGCAAGCGCGAGGGGTATTTCTGATGTCGACGCTGTTGAGAATCGCCACCGCGGGATCCGTCGACGACGGCAAATCCACACTGATCGGCCGGCTGCTGTACGACTCGAAGGCCGTCATGGAGGACCAGCTGGCCGCCGTCGAGCGGACCTCCAAGGAACGCGGCAACGACTACACCGACCTGGCACTGGTCACTGACGGCCTGCGAGCCGAGCGCGAGCAGGGCATCACGATCGATGTCGCCTACCGCTATTTCGCCACGGCCAAGCGCAAATTCATCATCGCCGACACTCCGGGGCACATCCAGTACACGCGCAACATGGTGACCGGAGCGTCCACCGCGCAACTGGTGATCGTGCTGGTCGACGCGCGCCACGGCCTCCTCGAGCAGTCCCGCCGGCACGCCTTCCTGGCCTCGCTGCTGGGCATTCAGCACATCGTGCTGGCCGTCAACAAGATGGACCTGATCGATTGGGACCAGGAGCGTTTCGAGGCGATCCGCGACGAGTTCCACGCGTTCGCCGCCCGGTTGGACGTGCACGACGTGACGACGATCCCGATGTCGGCGCTCAACGGTGACAACGTGGTGACCAAATCCGATGTCACGCCGTGGTACGAGGGGCCCTCGCTGCTGAGCCACCTCGAAGACGTCTACATCGCCGGTGACCGCAACCTGGTGGACGTCCGTTTCCCGGTGCAGTACGTGATCCGGCCGCAGACCCACGAGCACGCTGACCATCGCAGCTACGCCGGCACCGTGGCCAGCGGTGTGCTGCGTCCCGGTGACGACGTGATCGTGCTGCCGGCCGGAAAGCCCACGCGCATCACCCAGATCGACGGCCCGAGCGGTGTCGTCGAGGAGGCGTTCCCTCCGATGGCGGTGTCGATCAGCCTGTCCGACGATATCGATATCTCCCGTGGCGACATGATCGCCCGGCCCAACAACCAGCCCCGCGTCACCCAGGACTTCGACGCCACGGTGTGCTGGATGGCCGACGAATCGTCGCTGGAGCCCGGGCGTGAGTACCTGATCAAGCACACGACCCGCACCACCAGGGCCAAGGTCACCGGTCTGGACTACCGCCTCGACGTCAACACCCTGCACCGGGACAAGTCTGCGAGCGCGCTCAAACTCAATGAGCTGGGCCGCATTTCGCTGCGCACCCAGTCCCCGTTGCTGCTCGACGAGTACAGCCGCAACGCGGCCACCGGATCGTTCATCCTGATCGACCCGAACACGAACGGCACCGTCGGCGCCGGCATGGTGCTGCGCGACTCCCGCAACGAGACCGCGAGCCCCAATGCGGTGCGGCACGAGTCGCTGGTCACTCCGGGGGACCGGCTCAGCCGCGGGCGCACCATCTGGTTCACCGGCCTGTCGGGTTCCGGCAAGTCCTCGGTCGCGATGCTGGTCGAGCAGAAGCTGCTCGAAAAGGGCGTCCCGGCATACGTTCTGGACGGCGACAACCTGCGCCACGGCCTCAACGCGGACCTCGGCTTCTCGATGGCCGACCGAGCCGAGAACCTGCGTCGCCTGGCGCACGTCGCTGCGCTGCTGGCCGACTCCGGCCAGATCGTGCTGGTGCCTGCGATCAGCCCGCTGGAGGAACACCGGGAGCTGGCGCGGAAGGTGGCCAACGAGAGCGGCGTCGACTTCTACGAGGTGTTCTGCGATACGCCGCTGGAAGACTGCGAACGCCGCGACCCGAAGGGCCTGTACGCCAAGGCACGCGCCGGTGAGATCACCCACTTCACCGGGATCGACAGCCCGTACCAACGGCCGAAGAACCCGGACCTGCGGCTGACTCCGGATCACAGCACCGCTGAACTGGCGGACATGGTGATCGAGCTGTTGGAATTGCCATCGTGAACGATCACGAACTGGCTGCCCGGCTGGCCACCAGGGCCGGAGATCTGCTGCTCGACGTCCGCGCCGACTATGCCGACGCCCCGGCTGCCGAACGAAAGGCTGCCGGGGACAAGCAGTCCCACGACTTCCTGATGGCCGAGTTGGCCAAGCTGGTGCCCGGTGACTCGGTGCTGTCCGAGGAAGCGACGGCCGATCAGCGAGCCGACCCGGCCCGGCTGAGCGCAGAACGGGTCTGGATCGTCGACCCGCTCGACGGCACCCGGGAGTTCTCCGAACTCGGCCGCGACGACTGGGCGGTGCACGTGGCGCTGTGGAGTGCGGGTGAACTGGTGGCCGGTGCGGTCGCGTTGCCCGCGCAGAACACCACATTGTCGACCCCCGAGGTGGCCGCGCCCCGTCCCTTCGACGGCCCGCCCCGGGTCGTGGTGTCGCGCACCCGCCCGCCCGCGGTGGCGTTGGCCGTTCGCGAAGCACTCGACGGGACGTTGGTCGAAATGGGTTCGGCCGGAGCCAAAGTCGCCGCGGTGGTGCGTGGGGTCGCCGATGTGTACGTGCACGCCGGCGGCCAGTACGAGTGGGATTCCGCCGCGCCCGTCGCGGTGGCCCGTGCCGCCGGCCTGCACACCTCGCGCATCGACGGCTCCCGACTGGTCTACAACTCGGCCGATCCCACGTTGCCCGATCTGATCGTGTGCCGGCCCGAGCTGGCCGAACGGGTGCTGGCGGTCACTGCGGGGTAGTTCCCAGAAAACTGGTGCGTAGACCCCGTCCCGAGCCATGTCAGGATTCGGGCATGGGGTTCTACGACTGCCGGTGCATGCTGACCGGCGTCAGCGTCGATTTCGTCGGCGCCACGGCAGTCATCCTGCGGTGCACTCCGGCAGGCTACGAGCCGATCACCCTCGGCATCTCCGGCGAGTACAGCGGTTACGGCATGCTCTGGTGGCTGGCGGAAGACCGTAATACCGAGCTGGTCTATGAGTATTTCTCCCGTCAGAGCCGCAGTGGACGGTTCACGGCGAGGCACCATCCTGACGAAGATCCCGTCGAGTTCACCGACGACTTCTCGCTGGAGGATCTGCTCGCTGACATCGAAGCGGCGTGCTCGCTGGCGACCACATTCGACGACGAAGATTTCGAAGCCCTGCCGTTGGCCGTTCTGGACGGCGACCCACTGGTCTTCGCTCTGATTGCGCAACCTGTCTGGGATGCCGTCGCGGCGGCCGGGGAGGGTGAGGCATCGCTTGACGCGGCATTCGGCGAGGCCAAGGTCCCGCGGGAGATCTACGGCAGCCATCTCACTGATGTCGACCGGCAGCTGCGGGACTTCGCTGCGGTCAGCGCGTTCGTCCGTAGCCACGAACTCCGATGGGCCCCACCCGCCGATCCGGCTCAGAGGTACCCGACCGAGATGGGTGCCCAGCGCGACGACGACGAGAACGCCGAGTTCATCGCGCAGGCTCGTGACGACTATCGCGACAGCCCGGTTCTGTTGGCAGGCCTGGACGCATACGAGGAGCGTCTGCGGGAGTTGTAATCCGGCAGTCCCACAAACGGAGCCTGACCACCGATGCCGGTCACTAGGCTCATCAATATGACCCGCCCTACGCTGCGCGAGCTGGCCAGCCTGCCTGCCGCACCGGCCCGCCTCGCCGATTCCGCCCTCGTCCTGATCGACTGCCAGAACACCTACACCCAGGGGGTCATGGAGCTCGAAGGGGTGCAGGCCGCCCTGGAGCAAACCGCGCAACTGCTCGACCGGGCCCGCAGCGCGGGCATCCCGATCATCCACATTCAGCACTCCGACGGCCCCGGCTCGCTGTACGACATCGAGGGTGAGAGCGGGGCGATCGTCGCGTCGGTGGCGCCGCGCGCGGGAGAACCGGTGGTGGTCAAGCAGTTCCCCAATTCGTTCGTCCAAACCGACCTCGACGATCGGCTGAAGGGCCTGGCCGCGTCGAATCTGGTGCTCGCCGGATTCATGACGCACATGTGTGTGAACTCCACCGCGCGTGGCGCCTTCAATCTCGGATATGCCCCGACGGTGGTGGCCGCCGCGACCGCCACCCGCACATTGGCCGGTCCCGACAGCGCACCGGTGCCGGCCGCGCTCATGCAGTCGGCGAGCCTGGCGGCGATGTCGGATCTGTTCGCCGTCGTCGTCCCGGATGCCGCGGGGATTCCGGACTGACCGACTGCGTCGTTTTGTCACCGAGATCGACGCCATGGCTGCCGGCCCGCACCGTGAGCAGCCCTAGTGTCGATCTCGGCGAGAACTAACCGCCGCTACGGGTGCCTGCAGGTCTCGTACTTGTTCATCAGCGCCTGCTCGGCCGCCGGTGGCTGGTAGACGAGCAGGTCGCGCGCCTTGCACCCGCCGATGGTGATGGCGATGGCGCCGGTGGCTTGCCCGTTGCCCGTGATGTGACCCTGGATCTGATCGCTGGCGGTGTAGAGCGTCGGCGCGGCGAGCGCGGCCACGAGGGGTAGATGCCGCTGCGCGAGGGTGACCGCGTCGGCCGGGTCGTGGGAGCGGGTCTGCTCGGCAAGCCAAACCGGTGCCGGTACGTGGCCGTTGATCGTGAGCTTGTTGATATGCGGAATGGTTTGGTCGGCATTGAGCCGACTCCAGATATCGAGCTCGCTGGTTGTCGGGAACCGGCGGGTGCTCTTGATTTCAGCGGGGTGATCATCGCCAGCACTGATCGTCCAAGTCAGGTTGGCGAGTCCGGGGAACTTGCCGGCCAGCGTGGTGACGGTGGTGGCCACGTCCCGGTAATCGGAGCTATCAGCCAGCCGGATGGAACCGACATCGGCATGCCCCCATTCCTGCATCGGGATCTCGCCTTGTGGGTGGGTCACGGTGGCGCGTAAACGCACTGTGGCCGTGGGTAATTCGCGGCGCATCGCGACCCAGTCGCGGGCCTGGCTGATGATCTGCTGATCGTTGGCGATCGGTTGCCGGCCACCGTCGACGGCGAAGACATTCCAGCCCTGGTGTGCGGTCAGCTCAGTGTGGTACCCGGTGTAGTTGACCATCGTGAGGTCCTGCAGGTAGCGGGATACCACGGCGGCGAGTTGGTTTTCGGTGATCCCGGAGTCCGCCTGGACATCGATGGCGAAGCGCACCACGCCCCGGGCCGGGCTGTTGGTCACGGTGTGGGTGACCGACTGCACGCCGGGCATCTCGCCCAACAGTCGAGCCAGGCGCGCGACATCGGCACTGCGATCGGGCGGGATCACGTGGCAAGCGCTCAGGACCGCTGCGACGATGACCAAGCCGAGGCTGATCGTCAAGCGGCGCCAGGGAATCGGGCACGTCACGAGATGAGCATTGCACACTGCAAGGGTGAGCCCCGGCGGAGGTGAGGGCCGCGGACAGGCTGCAGCCAGGCGCGCCGCTCACCATTTCGGTACGGTCCATGACGGGCCTGGCACAATCTGAGAGCATGCGGATGTCGGCGAAGGCGGAGTATGCCGTCCGAGCCATGGTCCAGCTCGCCACCATCGAAGACGGCGAGCTGGTCAAAACCGATGACCTGGCCAAGGCGCAGGGCATTCCGGCGCAGTTCCTCGTCGACATCCTCACCGCGCTGCGGACCGATCGACTCGTCCGCAGCCATCGAGGGCGCGACGGCGGTTACGAGCTGGCCCGTCCAGCGGCTGAGATCAGCATCGCCGACGTGCTGCGCTGCATCGACGGACCGCTGGCGAGTGTGCGTGACATCGGGCTGGGCGACCTGCCGTACTCCGGCCCGACGGCGGCGCTGACCGACGTCTGGCGGGCGCTGCGGGCAAGCATGCGCTCGGTGCTCGAGGAGACCAGCCTGGCCGACGTGGCGGCCGGCTCACTGCCTGGACACGTCGACAAGCTGGCCAACGCCTACCGCGATCAGGAACACGAGCGCGGTCACCGCTGAGGTGTGGTCAGCCGCCGTAGGGACGGGTGATGATCTCCAGTCCGTGCCCGGACGGATCGAAGAAGTACACCCCGCGGCCGCCGTCGTTGTGGTTGATCTCGCCCGGGTGCTGACCGTGGGGGTCCGCCCAGTGCGGCATACCGCGGTCGCGGATCTTGCCGTAGATCGAATCGAACTCGTCCTCGGAGACCAGGAACGCGTAGTGCTGCGGCCGGACTTCCTCGTCCGCACCGACCTGGGCGTAGTCCAGGCTCACGCCGTGATTCAGCGTCACAGCCAGAAAAGGCCCGAATTCCTGCGGGGCGGGCAGGCCGAACAACTCGGTGAAGAACTCAGCTGAGGCCTGCCGATCCTTGGCGGCCACGATGGTGTGATTGAAGGTGATTGCCATTCAGTCCAGTAAACCGCTGGACGGGTGGGACCGGCAACGGTGCAGGATGGGACCATGCCCCACACCCAGATTCTGGCCGGGCCACAGGTGCGGCTGCGGCCACCGGTCGTCGAGGACGCCGAAGTGCTGTACACCCGGATCGCCTCCGATCCCGAGGTGACGCGGTATCTGTCCTGGCGGCCGCATTCCGGGGTGGCCGAAACCCGTCGCGTCATCACATCGCTGTTCAACGTCGGTGACGAGCAGACCTGGCTCATCGAAGCCGACGGTGAAGTGGCCGGCCTGTGCGCGCGCCGCCGCCCGCAACCCTACGCGGTGGAGCTGGGTTACTGCCTGGCCCGGAAATGGTGGGGGAGAGGCCTGATGTCGGAGGCGGTTTCGTTGATGCTGGCCGACGTAGCGCTAGATCCCACGGTGTACCGGGTCGCGGCGTACTGCCACGTCGACAATGCCGGCTCGGCCGGGGTGCTGCGGCGGTGCGGTCTGTCACTGGAGGGAAGGCTGGCACGCTACGCGATGTTTCCCAATATCAGTGATGAACCGCAGGATGTGCTGCTGTTCGGGAAGGCGGTGCGGTGATGGGTCCATTCGATGTTCGGGGGCTGCGACGCCCGGTGATCGTGGCGCCGATGGCCGGTGGCCCCTCCACTCCGGAGCTGGCCGCGGCGGGCAGCAACGCCGGTGGTCTGGGGTTCCTGGCTGCCGGATATCTGACCACGGACGCGCTGGCCGAAAGGTTCACCGCCGCACGCGGTTTGACCACCGAGGCACTCGGGGTGAATCTGTTTGCCCCGCAACCCAGTGCGGGTACGCCCGAGCAGATCCAGGCCTATGCCGCCGATTTGGCCGGTGAGGCACAGCGCTACGGGGTGGATCTGGGCGCTCCGCGCTATGACGACGACGCCTGGGCCGCGAAACTGGATCTCGTGTTCGACCTGCGCCCCGACGTGGTCTCGTTCACCTTCGGCTTGCCTGACGTGACGGAGATCGATCGGTTGCGCGGTGCGGGCATCACCACCGTCGGGACGGTGACGACGTTGGACGAAGCCTGGCTGGCGGTAGGCCGCGGGGTCGACGCCCTCGCCGTGCAGGGGCCTGCCGCCGGTGGGCACCGCGGCACGTTCGACCCGGCCGCCTCACCCGCGTCGCAATCACTGGACCAGCTGCTGGCCGACGTGCTGGCAGCGGTGGACGTCCCGGTCATCGCGGCGGGCGGACTGGTCAGCGCCGACGATGTGGCGGGCGTGCTGGCCGCCGGTGCGGTGGCCGCCCAACTCGGCACCGCGTTCCTGCTCGCTGACGAAGCCGGCAGCAGCCCGGTGCACCGGGCTGCCCTGCAAAGTCCCGAGTTCACCGAAACCGTTGTCACCCGGGCATTTTCCGGCCGGTATGCGCGCGGCTTGCGCAACCGCTTCATCGTCGAGCACGATGGGCAGGCCCCGCTGGGCTACCCCGAGATCCATTACCTGACCAGTCCGGTGCGCAAGGCGTCGGTGGCCGCAGGCGATCCGCAGGCCACCAACGTATGGGCCGGAACCGGATGGCGTGAGGCCCGGGCCGGGTCGGTGGCCGAGATCTTCGACCGGGTGGCCCCGGCTTAGCCCTGGCCCGGACCCAGCCGCTCCAGGACCACGTTGCCGTCGTCGGAGCGCACCGTGATCTCGGCCGCCGCGACCTTCGGGTCGGTGGTCTCGTCCACGCGTACCGCAGTAGATGCCCCGGATTGTGCGTGCACGAGATACGGTCCCTGCTCCGGCAGCCCGATCACCACGTCGCCGTTGCGGCTCACCGCATTGACGCGCCGCGGCGCGGAGTCACGGAAGTCGACGGCGATATCCCCGTCGGACGTTGTAGCGCTGAACTCCTCGGTGACCGCGATCGGATCACGCGAGACGATCTCGCCGTCCACGGCATGGGCCTCGACGCGGCGGGCGGTGCCGCGCAGGATGATCGCCCCATCGGTGACGCGGGCGATCAGCTGATCCACGTCGGCCTGGGCAATCACCGTGCCGAGCTGCTGCTGGGTGCGCACTGTCAGGCGCCGGGCCTGCTCGGGCGGCACCGCGATCGTGATCTCGCCACCGCGGGCCCAGGCCAGCATGCGGGAAGGATTGCCTGCGATGGCGATCCGGGTCTCGTCGCCGTCGGTGGTGACCTGCAGTCGGTGTGCGCCGCTGTGAGAGGTGTTCACCAGACGCAGATCCGCGGTGGCGTCCCGTGTTTCGCGGTCCGCGGTGATGCGGATCGCGACCGGGATCTGTGCCGTGTCGATCACCAGCGACCGCATCGTGGCGGGCAGTCCCTGGCGGTCGGTGACGACCCGGACGGTGCTCACCGCCCAGGCCGCCACACCGAGCGCGGCCACGGTGCCGGCGACCAGCAGTGTCGCCGCGGCGACGAGGACTAGACGGAATGTGGTGCGCCCACCGGGGTTCAACTGAGGTGGTGGATTGACCGGCGGCGGAGGGGCGATCGTGGTCACGATGAAATTCCTTCCCGGTGAGGATGTTCGGCTTAGGTCTCGAGATAACGCAGCACCGCCAGGACACGGCGGTTCTCGCTCTCGTCGGGAGCGAGGTCGAATTTCGCGAAGATCGACGCGATGTGTTTCTCAGCCGAGCCGACTGAGATGTGCAGTGCGGCGGCGATGGCCGAGTTGGTCTTTCCCTCAGCCATCAGCTGCAGGACATCACGTTCGCGCGGGGTCAGCTGGTCGAGGGCGCTGTGGCGGGCCGAACGTACCAAGATCTGTGACACCACCTCGGGATCGAGCACCGTGCCTCCGCCGCCCACCACGGCCACGGCGTCGAGGAAGGCCGGCACGTCGGCCACTCGATCCTTCAGTAGATAGCCGAAACCTCTTGTGTCCGAGGCGATCAGGTCAGCCGCGTAGCGCTCTTCGACGTAGTGGGACAGCACCAGGACGGGGGACTCGGGGTTCTGGCTGCGGAGCAGTGCCGCCGCCCGGATGCCCTCGTCGGTGAAGGTCGGCGGCATCCGGACATCCAGGATGGCCAGGTCGGGGTGATGCTCGTTGACCAGGCGCAGCAGGTTCGTGGCGTCGGGCACGCCGGCGACCACCTCATGTCCGGCGTCGGCGAGGATCCGTTCGATTCCGGCCCGCAGCAATGCCGAGTCTTCGGCGATCACGATGCGCATGGCAGCTCCGCCGTGACGATCGTGGGGCCGGTGGCGGGGCTGGACACCCCGAAGGTCCCGCCCGCGGCACGTACCCGCTCGTCCAGCCCGCGCAGACCGGTGGCGTTGTCGCCGGCATCGATGATCGCGCCGCCCTTACCGTCGTCGAACACCGAGACGTGCAGCACGTTCGCGGTCTCATCCAACCGCACCGTGACGACCGCCTGCGAGGCGTCGGCGTGTTTGGCGATGTTGGTCAATGCCTCGGCGACGACGAAGTAGGCGACGGACTCCACTTCCTCGGGAAGCCGGCGCGGAAGCTCGACGTGCAATGTGGTTGGGACTCCGGAGGTCTCGGCCCGTTGCACGACCGATGACAGTGCGGCGTCCAGACCTCGATCCGACAGGATCGTCGGGGCGATACCGCGCACCACGTTGCGCAGTTCCACCAGTGCGCTCTTGGCATCATCGTGGGCCTCGGCGATCAGCGCCTTGGCGGCAGGCGGATCCGAATCCAGCTTGGTCTGGGCCAGTCCGATCGTCATCGCCAGGGACACCAACCGGGGCTGCACGCTGTCGTGCAGATCGCGTTCGATGCGGTGACGTTCGGTCTGGGCTGAGGACACCGCGCCCTGCCGGGCATCGGCCAGCGCGTTCACCTGATACTCCAGGGCGGCGGTGGGCGATGGCGGCAAGAGCCACCGGTCGATTGCGGCGTCCACGGCCGGGGCGAAGATCAGGATGGCTACCGCCGCGATCACGGCGACGATCGCCAGCAGCCACGCGATCGGTGGCGAGACGAAGATCAGGCCGGCGTCCTGATCGCTCTGCCGGATGGCGATGGACGCGGCCGGGCCCACGAACGCGAACGCGAGCAATGCGAACGCGAGGCCGGTGGCCAGCATGTCGTAGATCATCCGCAGGTAGTGGTGGCAGAAGCCTTTCCAGAACCGGGTGCTGCTGATGTCCAGCCACAGTTGGTGGGCCCAGCCCTGGAACCCGGAGTGCGGCGACAGCTGCCGTGGCGGGATGGCGATGCCCAGGCCGAACACCGCCTCACTGCGCGCCCGCTCGACCCACTCCACGCCGCGTATCAGGTAGATGAACACGACTGCGGCGAGCGCGAATCCGATCACCGACGGAATCGAGGAGAACCCGATGACCATGATGGACAACGGAATCCAGAACCACACCAACGCCAGGGCGGCACCGGTGATCATCGAGGCGGTCGGGACGAGGCCGATGGTGGGGGATTTCGCCGCGGACTCCGGACGCGGTTCGGCGGGGGCGGGCAGGGCGGTTTCGCTCATTGCGACCATGCCCTTCAACCTACGAACTTGTGCGGCCCGGCGACACAGCGTTTTCCTCCGAATACCGGTGGGGGATATCCCCCGGGTCTACTTCGGTGCGGTGAGCTCCAGCGCGATGTTGTCGGGATCGCGGAACTCGAGGATGTAGGACGGCCCGATGTCCTTGACCGGTTCATGCCGGACGCCCAGGTCGTCGAGGTGGCTCGCGGCGTCATTCAGCTCCGCGAGGCTCTTGAGCCGGAAGGCCAAGTGATCCAGCCCGGTTCGATTCTCGTCGAATGCGTCGTGTCCGACCGGGCGCAGGCCGATCAGTGTCGCGCCGGCGTCGTAGATGACACCGCCGCACAGGAAGCTGAGACGAGCGCGGACGTCCGGGCCGGCGTCCTGCGGCAACTCGATGAGAACCGGCCACCCGAACACGCTCTCGTAGAACTGCCGGGACCGTTCGATATCGGTGACCGTGAGCCGCACATGGGCGACTGAAGACGTGGTGATGGCCATGGGTTCATGCTGCCACCTGGACGTGACAGAATCCGTGCGTGCGCGTGGGGATGACGATGCCGGTCATGGAACCTCAATTGGATGCGACGACGCTGCGGTCCTGGGCGCACGTCATCGACGGAGGTCCCTTCTCGTCGCTGTGCTGGGGCGAGCGGATCGCCTTCGACAACCCCGACAGTTTGACCCTGCTGGGCGCTCTGGCGGCGTGGACCGACCGGGTGCGGCTGGTGACCACGGTGGTGGTGCCGCAGCTGCACGACCCCGTGATGCTGGCGAAAGGCCTGGCGACCGGGGATCTGCTCAGCGGCGGGCGGTTGACCGTGGGCATCGGTGTCGGTGGCCGGCACGAGGACTATCACGCGGTGGGCGCCGACCCGGCGTCTCAGACCCGGCGGGGAATGGCCGAGCGGGTCGCGGTGATGAAGCGGGTCTGGGCCGGGGAGAAGGTCACCGAATCGGTGCTGCCGGTGGGGCCGCCCCCGGTACAGGCCGGCGGGCCGCCGCTGCAGATCGGCTCCATCGGGCCCAAGACCATCAGGGATGCCGCGGTCTGGGCCGACGGCGTGGCCGGCACGACACTGGACCTGGATCTGGCCCGCCAGGCCGAGCTGTTCGACATCGCCCGGACATCCTGGGCCGAGGCGGGTAAACCCAAGCCGCACCTGGCGACGTCGTTCTGGTTCGCCCTCGGCAAGCCCGAAGAAGCCCGCGCCCAGGTACACCGGCACCTGCGCCGGTACATGAACTGGATCCCGGCCGAGTATGTCGACGCGATGGCTCCCATGACGGGGTGGGCGGGCACCGAAGAGGAGTTGATCGATGTGCTCGGCAAGTTCGAGGACATCGGTACCGACGAGGTGCACCTGATCCCGACCAGCTCGGACATCGACCAACTGCGTCGCGTTGCCGAGGTGGCGAAAGTCTTCGCTTGAGAGGTCATGGTCAGCCCCTCCCAGCAAAACGTGAGCAAGATCATCCAGGGCCTGCGACGTAGCCTGGATCTCGAAGTGCCACCGGTTTTCCCGGAATTGTCGCGGGCGGGCAGCGGTGCCGGCAGCCCTCTCGAATATGGGGGAAGTGCCTGTTAGACACGCCTGACCGACGCCTGTTCACCCGGTGGTTACCCGGTGTTGGGTTGCGGTGCCGCGGATGGCGGCGAACGACAGGACCCGGCACGGGGTGGTCCAGCCTCTCGCCAGCTACAGCAAACGCCGTTGGGTGCCTGGCTTGACCCGGCGTTAGCCGGGTTCTGGGACTAGCGTGTCAAATTGTCGTCGCCGTCGGCGGCGTCAGATACGACAGTTGGGGACCCATGATGCAGAAGAGTTTGATCGCCACGACGCTCGCCGCGGGGGCCATCGGCGCCGCGGTGGCGCTGTCCGCGCCGGCGTCGGCCGATTCCAAGGGCAACAGCACCGTCGGGTGCTCGCCGTGTGACCGCGTGAATTCGTCGGTCACCGATGCCGTCACCGACGCCGCCAAGAGCGCGCTCACCGGCGGGGTGGATCTGCCCGAGAGCCCCATCGTGGAGAAGTGGACGAACTTCCCCGGCGAGACCGCCGAGAAGTGGACCTCGTTCCCGGGCAAGACTGCCGAGAAGTGGGCGACGTTCCCGGGCAAGACCGCCGAGAAGTGGGGCGGCTTCCCCGGCAAGATGCTGAAGAAGTGGACCGGCCTGGGCTGACCCACTCACCGGAGGGTGTGAACCTCACTCACGAGCGTGCGGCAGAACCAGTCGCACGCTCGTGTCGTATCTGGAAGTTAGCTGGAATTTCGCTGATCTTAACTGTTCTCGGAGCACCGCCCGGCCCCTGAAATGGACGCAGCCCGTTCACCGTCCAAAGGAGCCCGTCTCAATGGCTGCGCCCGCAAGGCAGTTGCACCTCAACGCATTCCTGCGCAACATCGGCCAGCACGAAGCGGCGTGGCGTCTCCCCGAAACCGACCTGTCGAGCATCACCGATATCGCCCACTACATCGAACTGGCCCGCATCGCCGAACGCGGCAAGCTCGACGCGGTCTTCTTCGCCGACCATCCAGTGCTCAAGGACCAGACCGAGTTTCGCCCGTTCGACGCGCTCGACCCGATCACCCTGGTCGCGGCGCTGGCCGGGGCGACCACCAACGTCGGCCTGATCGCGACGGCGTCCACCACCTACAACGACCCGTACGGGTTGGCGCGACGCTTCGCCACCCTCGACCACGTGAGCCGGGGACGGGCCGGCTGGAACGTCGTGACGACGGCCAACGCCTCGGCCGCCGCCAACTTCGGGGTGCCGAATCATCCCGACCCGGCGGCGCGGTACCGGCGTGCCGACGAGTTTCTCCAGGTCGCCCTGAAATTGTGGGACAGCTGGGAAGACGACGCCATCGTCGGCGACAAGGACGCGCCCCGCTTCGTGGACCCGGACAAGATCCACGCGATCAACCACTCCGGCCCGCACTTCAACGTGGCCGGGCCGCTGGAGGTCCCGCGCTCACCGCAGGGGCACCCGGTGCTGTTCCAGGCCGGATCATCCGAGCCCGGCAAGGATCTCGCCGCCCGCTACGCCGAGGCCATCTTCACCGCACAACCCACTCTGGACGAGGCCCGCGACTTCTACCGCGACGTGAAGGCCCGCATCCGCCGCCACGGTCGCAACCCCGAGCAGGTGCACGTCTTGCCCGGTCTGTCGACGATCATCGGCGGCACCGAGGCCGAAGCCCGCGAGCGTCAACGCGAACTCGAAGCCCTCACCGTGCCCGACTACGGGCTCGAACAACTCAGTGCCATCGTCGGATTCGCCGTCACCAAGGACGATCTCGACCGGAAACTGAGCTTCCCCGCCGAGGATCCCGGGGACACGTTCATCAAGAGCCGACTCGCCCTCGTGAAGCGGTTGGTCGAGACCGACAACCTCACCGTCCGTGAGCTGTTACTGCGGCTGAGCAGCGGTCGGGGACATCGACTTTTCGCCGGCACACCCGAACAGGTCGCCGACACCATCGAGGAATGGTTCACCAGTGGTGCGGCCGACGGCTTCAACCTCATCCCGCCGGCGCTACCGTCCTCACTCGCTGATTTCGTCGACCACGTTGTCCCGGAATTGCAGCGCCGCGGCCTCTTCCGCGAGGAATACACCGGTACCACCCTTCGTGACCACCTCGGCCTGGACCGGCCGGCCAACCGATTCACCACCGCCACGGGCTCCGCCGTGTCGGCGGCGAGCTGACAGGGGACCCCATATGCGTAATCCGTTGACCCGCTTCGCCCGCGGGATCCTGGCTGCCGGTCTTGTGGTGGGCATGGTGAGTGCCTGCCAGTCGTCCGGATCCGGTGCCTCGGGCAGCGGCGGACTGGCGGCCGATGCGCCGATCCCGGTGGCGGTGCCGGAAGGCACCAGCCTGGTGGTCGCCGACGACGCCAACCGGCTCAAGACCCTGTTCAAACTCTCCGGGGAGCAGGACCGGCTCAGCGCTGACGTCACCTACGCCAACTTCAGCAGCGGACCGCTGCGCCTGGAGGCGATCCGCTCGGGCAACGCGCAATTGGGCCGGGTCGGCGATGTTCCACCCATCCTCGCGCAGTACTCGGACGCCGGAGTGCCCATCGTCGGGGCGGTGAAATATGACGGGAACGGGCTGGTGTTGGCAACCTCACCGGGTTCGGGCATCAAGTCACTGAAAGACCTGGCCGGTAAGAAGATCGCGATCAACGAAGGCACGGCGCAGCAGGCGGTGGTGCTGCGCAACCTCAAGTCGGTCGGCCTGAGCATCAAGGACGTGCAACCGATCAACCTCGGGCTGGCCGAGTTCGCCGACGGGCTGCGTGCCGAGCAGGTCAACGCCGCGGTGCTCAAGCAACCGGACCGCGTCCGCTATCTCGCCTCGACCAAGGGCGAGGGCAGTATCGAAATCCCCAATGCCCCAGGCGCTTACCCTGGCCTGTACTACGTCTACGCCAGCCGGGACGCGCTGTCCGACCCGGCCCGCGCCGCAGCCATCCGCGAGTTCGTCATCGCCTGGTACCGCGCCGAACAGTGGCTCAACGACAACAAGCAGACCTGGATCGACGAATACCTGATCAAAGACCAGAAGGTCAGCCCGGAAGACGCCAAGGCCATCGCGGCGGCCGACGGAAAGTCCTCGGTACCGGGATTCACCGATGAGCTGATCAACACACAGCAGGAAACCATCGACCTGCTTCAGCAGGCGGGAGCGTTCTCCGGGAAACAGCTGAGCGCCAAGGACGAATTCGATTCCCGGTTCGCCGACCTCAACGCGACGACGCCAGGTAAGCAGTGACCACCGTCCACGCGACCCCGGAGTCGGAGCTGAAATCGGACCCGAATCCGGTTGAGCACCAGGACTATCCGCACCTGGAACACCGGTCGGGCACGCAGCGTCGTCGGCGGCTGGGCCCGGGACGAGCCATCCCGGCGTCGTTGGCCATCGGACCGGTGCTGCTGGTCGTCCTCTGGATCGTCACCTCGCAACTGGGCATCCTCGATCCGCGGACCCTGCCGCATCCGCTCGACATCGTGCGCACGATCGGTGAGATGTGGTCCGACGGCCGGTTACCGACGAACATCCTGGCGTCGCTCAAGCTGGCATCGATCTCATTGGCCATAGGGGTGGTGTTGGGCCTGGCCCTGGCGCTGATCTCGGGGTTGAGCCGGATCGGGGAGGCCATCGTCGACGGGCCGATCCAGGTCAAGCGCGCGGTGCCGACGCTGGCCATCATCCCGCTGGCGATCATCTGGTTCGGCATTGGCGACACCATGAAGATCATCATCATCGCGACCAGCGTGCTGATTCCCGTCTATATCAACACCACCGCACAGCTCAAGGGTGTCGACCTGCGGCACGTGGAGCTGGCTGAAACCGTTGGGCTTTCCCGTAGCCAGTTCATCCGCAAGGTGGCCATTCCCGGCGCCCTGCCCGGATTCTTCACCGGGCTGCGGCTCGCGGTCACCATCTCCTGGACCGCCCTGGTGGTCGTCGAACAGGTCAACGCCACCAGCGGCATCGGCTATCTCATGACCCAGGCCCGCCTGTACGGGCAGTTGGACATCGTCGTGGTGGGCCTGCTGGTGTACGCGGTGTTCGGACTCACCGGGGATTACGTCGTCCGCGCCGTCGAGAGGAGAGCGCTGTCGTGGCGACGCGCACTGGGAACCTGACCGAGGAAGTGGCCGTCGTCCGGCAACTGAGCCGATCATTCGGTGGCACAACCATTCTCGATTCGGTCGACCTCACCATCCGCAAGGGCGAATTCGTGGCCCTGCTGGGTCGCAGCGGTTCCGGTAAGAGCACGCTGCTGCGCGCGCTGGCCGGGCTGGACCACGGCGTGGCCGGGTCAGGGGATCTGTTCGTCGCCCGTGATGTGTCGGTGGTGTTCCAGGACTCCCGTCTGTTGCCGTGGTCGCGGGTGCTCGACAACGTCGCGCTCGGTCTGTCGGGCCGGGAGGTCAGACAGCGGGCCAGCGCGGTGCTTGCCGACGTCGGCCTGGCCGGACGCGAACAGGCCTGGCCCTACGAGCTGTCCGGTGGCGAGCAGCAGCGCGTGGCCCTGGCTCGGTCGCTGGTGCGAAACCCCGCGCTCCTGCTGGCCGATGAGCCCTTCGGCGCGCTCGACGCCCTGACCAGGGTCCGGATGCACCACCTACTCAAACAGTTGTGCGCGAAGTACGAGCCCGGGGTGCTGCTGGTGACCCATGACGTCGACGAGGCCGTGACGCTGGCTGACCGCGTACTGGTGCTCGACGGCGGAACCTTTGTCGTCGATCGGCAGCTGGACTTCCAGACCCCTGACGCCCGCAACTACCGCAATCCCGAGTTCATCGCCCATCGTGAAGCGTTGCTCGCCGCGCTCGGGGTGGGGGAGCAGCCGTAGACAGATCAGTGGTGATCCGCTGTAAACGGATCACCACTGATGGAGGGCGGTTAGCGGAGGTTTACTCCTCGTCACCGCCACCGGACCACTTGTCCTGAAGGTTCTTCGGGAAGTCGTTCCATTTCTTGGCGATGTCGCCGGGGGCATTGGCCCACTTGTCGGCGGTGTTGGCGGGAGCGCTGGCCCACTTTTCGGTGATCGCGCCCGGGAAACTCGTCCACTTGTTGGCTTCGATCGCCGCCGCACAGGTCCACTTGTCACCGGAACTCACGCTGTAGTCCGGGTCGGTGTTGATGTTCTCGACAACCTCGTTGCAGTCCGTCGCCGAGGCGGGCGCGGCGAGTGCGAGTCCGGCGCCCAGGGCGCCGGCGGCCAGCGCCGCTGCAATGAGCTTGTGCATGGTGTGTCCCCCCATATGGAATGCCGAAGCGTTGGAGCCACTGTATACCTTGCGTGCAATTTGCTGAAGGCCTTTTACTCATGGTTTTGCCCCCGGATCCACGGCAGGCCTGTGTTTGCCAAAACAACGGGCTCGTGCGCTTTTGCGGTCAGGAGGGCTCGCTGTCTCGCGCCAGGTGGTCGGCGAGCAACGTGCCGGCGTTGCGGATGTGCCGGGCCATGGCCGCGCGGGCATTCTCCGGGTCGTTGGTCCGCAGGTGCTCGACGATGGCGCGGTGGTCCCGGGCCGAGGCCTCCGGCCACCCTTCCACCGCGGCGAAGAACTTGCGCGGGGCGTACGCCAACGTCGTCTTGATCAGCCAGCGCATCTTGCGCGATCCGCTCATCCGGTAGATCAGGGCGTGGAACTCATGATTGAGGCGTTCCTCTTCATCGAAATCCCCTGCAGCAGCGGCCCGTTCGAGCGCATCCTGGATGCGTTCGAGTTCATCGACCGTAGCCGGGGTGATCGTCGCAGCGGCACGGGCGGTGAGCTCACCGCCCAGAAGCGCCTGCGCGTCGTAGATGTCGCGGATGTCGTCGCTCGACAGCGCGGTCACCATGAAGCCCCGCCGCGGCTCAACGGACAGGAAGCCCTCGGTCTGTAGTTGGAGCAGCCCCTCACGCGCCGGTGTGGCGCTGACGCCCAATTCCTCGGCGACCGCCTCTGGGCGGATGAATGCCCCCGCGTGCAGCTGCCCCGAGACGATGAGTTCGCGGACATGGGCCGCCACGACATCGGACAACCGCATCGGCGTCGGTCTCTTGTTCATCTCGGGCGCCTCAGATGTCGAGTCCGTTGCGTTTGACCAACTGCTTGGCGATCACGCCACGTTGGATCTCGTTGGTGCCCTCGCCGACGATCATCAGCGGTGCATCCCGGAAGTAGCGTTCGACGTCGTACTCGGTGGAGTAGCCATAGCCGCCGTGGATACGGACGGCGTTCAGCGCGATCTCCATCGCGGTTTCGGAGGCGAAAAGCTTGGCCATGCCGGCCTCCATGTCGCAGCGCCCGCCGGCGTCGATCCGCTCGGCTGCGTCGAGCAGGAGGCTGCGCGCGGCATAGAGCTTGGTGCCCATGTCGGCCAGCATGTTTCCGACGGACTGGTGCTGCCAGATCGGCACCCCGAAGCTCTCCCGCTCCTGCGCGTACTGCAGCGCGTCGTCGAAGGCCGCGCGGGCCACGCCCGTTGCCCGGGCCGCGACCTGGATTCGGCCGACCTCAAGTCCCTTCATCATCTGCGCGAATCCCCGCCCTTCGGCGCCGCCCAGCAGAGCATCCGAATCCACATGGCAGTCAACGAAATTGATCTCGCAGCTCTCGACACCCTTGTAGCCGAGCTTCGGCAGGTCCTTGGAGACCGTGAAGCCGGGAACCTTCTCCACCAACAGGATCGAGACACCCTTGTGTGCCGGGCTGGCGGTCGGATCGGTCTTACACAGCAATGCGACGAGGCCGGCCTTGCGGGCGTTGCTGATCCAGGTCTTCGACCCGTTGATGACATAGCCGGACTCGTCTTTCGTCGCGACGGTCCGCATGGCCTGCAGGTCGGAGCCACCGCCGGGTTCGGTCAGCGCCATCGTCGCCCGGAGCTCACCGGTAGCCATCCGGGGGAGGTATTTCTCCTTCTGCTCCTCGGTGCCGAACTGCAACAGGAGCTTGGCGACCACGGTGTGCCCGCCCATCGCGCCGGCCAGGCTCATCCAGCCACGCGCGAGTTCCTCGGTGACCTGGGCATAGCAGGGCATCGACACCGCGGCGAAGCCATACGGTTCCGGGATCGCCAGCCCGAAGATGCCCATCTCCTTCATCGCCTCGATGAGCTCTTCGGGATAGGTGTTGGCGTGCTCGAGTTCGCGGACCACGGGCCGGACCTGCTTGTCTACGAACTCGCGGACGGTACTGACGATGGCCTGTTCTTCGGCGGACAACGTGATCACTTCGATCCTTTCCTAAACTCTATGGAAAATATTCTATAGAGTTTGGCCATGTCGAAGGCTGATGACCCCATGGCGGCGGTCCGCCGGTACATCGACGCGTTCAATCGTGGTGACGTCGATGCGCTCGCCGCGGCTTGCGCCGATCCGATGCAGATCCTGGATGGGATGGCGCCGCATGTGTGGCAGGGGCCGACCGCCACCCGGGACTGGTGGCGCGACGTGCTCGCCGACGGTGAGCACGTCGGTGCCTCGGGTTACCACGTCACACTCGGCGAGCCGCGACACGTCGATGTCAACGGGGACGACGGCTACGTCGTCGTCCCGACGACGATGACGTTCGACCTCAAGGGGCAGCGGATCGTGCAGAACGGGGGAGTCTTCACGGCCGCGCTCCGCAGGATCGACAGTGAGTGGCGCCTGACGGCGTGGACGTGGTCGAAGGGCGTCAACAGCCCGGCATAACCTGTTTGCGCAGGTAGAAAGTGATTTTGAAGAGTGCCCCCGGCAGGATTCGAACCTGCGGCCTTCTGCTCCGGAGGCAGACGCTCTATCCCCTGAGCTACGGGGGCGCGGGCTGAAGATCAGCTGCGCCGATTGGGCTTGCATAGCGTAGCGCATGAATGAGCGAATACGGATTCGGGGCACGGGGACCCCAGACCATAGGATGGACCCTCGTGACCCCCGCCGACCTTGCAGAGCTGCTCAAGGCTACTGCCGCCGCAGTGCTGACCGAACACGACCTGGACCCCGCCGCGTTGCCCGACACCGTCACGGTCGAGCGTCCGCGCAACCTCGAGCACGGCGACTACGCGACCAACCTCGCGCTGCAGCTAGGTAAGAAGGTCGGCGTCAATCCGCGCGAGCTGGCCGGCTGGCTGGCCACCGCGCTGGCCGCGGCCGACGGCATCGCCGCCGCCGAGGTCGCCGGGCCCGGGTTCGTCAACCTGCGCATCGAGGCCTCCGCTCAGGGCGTCATCGTCACCAACGTGCTGGGCGCCGCCGACAAGTACGGCGACTCCACCGAACTGGCCGAGAAGGTCAACCTGGAGTTCGTCTCAGCCAACCCGACCGGACCGATCCACATCGGCGGTACCCGCTGGGCCGCGGTGGGCGACGCGCTGGGCCGGCTGCTGTCCACCCAGGGCGCCGACGTCACCCGCGAGTACTACTTCAACGATCACGGCGCCCAGATCGACCGGTTCGCCCGCTCGTTGGTCGCCGCGGCCAAGGGGGAACCGGCCCCGGAGGACGGCTACGCCGGCACCTACATCAACGACATCGCCGCGGCCGTGCTGGCCAAGCGGCCCGATGTGATGAGCCTGCCCGCTGACGAGCAGCAGGAGACCTTCCGCGCGATCGGCGTGGACCTGATGTTCGCCCACATCAAGGAATCGCTGCACGAGTTCGGCACCGACTTCGACGTGTACACGCACGAAGACTCGATGCATACCTCCGGCCGCGTCGATCAGGCCATCGCCAAGCTGCGCGAGACCGGCAACATCTACGAGAAGGACGGCGCAACCTGGTTGCGCACCACCGAATTCGGTGACGACAAGGACCGCGTCGTCATCAAGAGCGACGGCAACGCGGCGTACATCGCCGGCGATCTCGCGTACTACCTCGACAAGCGTCAGCGCGGATTCGACCTGTGCATCTACATGCTCGGCGCCGACCATCACGGCTACATCGCCCGGCTGAAGGCGGCGGCCGCGGCGCTGGGGGACAACCCGGACACCGTCGAGGTGCTGATCGGCCAGATGGTCAACCTGGTCCGCGACGGCCAGCCCGTGCGGATGAGCAAGCGGGCCGGCACCGTCATCACCCTCGACGACCTGGTCGAGGCCATCGGCGTCGACGCCGCGCGCTACTCCCTCATCCGGTCCTCCGTGGACACCCCGATCGACATCGATCTGGCGCTGTGGTCCAGTGCGTCCAACGAAAACCCGGTCTACTACGTGCAATACGCGCACGCCCGGTTGTCGGCGCTGGCCCGTAACGCCGCCGACCTGGGCGTCACCGCCGACACCGCACACCTGGATCTGCTGACCCACGAAAAAGAGGGCATCCTGATCCGCAACCTGGGTGAGTTCCCCCGGGTGCTCAAAGCCGCTGCCGCGCTGCGCGAACCGCACCGGGTGTGCCGGTACCTCGAAGACCTGGCCGGCGACTACCACCGGTTCTACGACGCCTGCCGCGTGCTGCCGCAGGGCGATGAAGAAGCGGGCGATCTGAACGCGGCGCGCCTCGCGCTGTGCGAGGCCACCCGCCAGGTGATCGCCAACGGTCTGGCCATCCTGGGCGTCACCGCTCCGGAGCGCATGTGAACGCGCACCCCGCCGGGCCGGTAAAGCCGGAGAGTCCTGACGAGATCATGCTGCTGGCCCCGAATGTGTGGCCCCGCAACCTGGTTCGTGGCGACGACGGTGTGGTGTCGATCGCGGGTGTTCCGGTCACCGAGTTGGCGGCCGAATTCGGCACCCCGTTGTTTGTGATCGACGAGGACGACTTCCGGTCCCGTTGCCGCGACATCGCCGCGGCGTTCGGCGGCGGCGACTACGTGCACTACGCGGCGAAGGCGTTCCTGTGCAGTGAGATCGCGCGCTGGGTCAACCAGGAAGGCCTGTCGCTCGACGTGGCCACCGGGGGAGAGCTGGCCGTCGCGCTGCACGCCGACTTTCCGCCGGAACGAATCACCCTGCACGGCAACAACAAATCCGTTGCCGAGCTGAGTGCGGCGGTCAAGGCCGGGGTCGGCCACGTGGTGGTCGATTCCCTGATCGAGATCGAGCGCCTGGATGAGGTCGCCGGTGCGGCGGGCATCGTCCAGGACGTCCTGGTCCGGGTGACGCCCGGCGTCGAGGCGCACACCCACGAGTTCATCTCCACCGCCCACGAGGACCAGAAATTCGGACTGTCCCTGGCCAGCGGCGCGGCGATGGAAGCGGTGCGCACGGTGTTCGCCACCGACAACCTGCGCCTGGTCGGACTGCATTGCCACGTCGGCAGCCAGATCTTCGACGTGGCCGGCTTCGAGGTGGCCGCCCACCGGGTGATCGGCCTGCTGCGTGACGTGGTGTCGGAATTCGGTGTCGAGAAGACGTCGCAGATGTCGATCATCGACCTCGGCGGCGGTCTCGGTATCTCCTATGTGCCGCAAGACGATCCGCCGCCGATGCAGGAGCTGGCCGACAAGCTGCTGGCCATCGTGCGCAGCGAGTCCGAGGCAGTAGGGCTGCCAACACCCAAGCTCGTGGTCGAGCCGGGCCGCGCCATCGCCGGGCCGGGCACCATCACGCTCTACGAGATCGGCACCGTCAAAGACGTGGCGATCAGCGCCACCGCGGAACGCCGCTATGTGAGCGTCGACGGCGGGATGAGCGACAACATCCGCCCGGCCCTGTACGGCGCGGAGTACGACGCGCGGTTGGTCTCCCGGGTCAGCGATGCCCCCGCGGCCCTGGCCCGCATCGTCGGAAAGCACTGCGAAACCGGTGACATCGTCGTTCGCGACACCTGGGTCTCCGATGACATCGCGCCGGGCGATCTGCTGGCAGTCGCCGCGACCGGCGCCTACTGCTACTCGATGTCGAGCCGGTACAACCTGCTGTGCCGTCCCGCCGTGGTGGCCGTGAAGGACGGCAAGGCTCGGCTGGTGCTCCGTCGGGAGACCGTCGATGATCTTTTGAGCTTGGAGGTGAGTGGTCAATGAGTGAGAAGCCCATCGGCGTAGCGGTGCTGGGGCTGGGCAACGTCGGCAGCGAAGTGGTGCGCATCATCAACGAGAGCGCCGCCGATCTCGCCGCCCGCATCGGCGCCCCGCTCGAGGTGCGCGGCATCGGCGTGCGGAAGGTCTCCGGCGACCGTGGGGTGCCCAAGGACCTGCTCACCGACGACATCGTCGAGTTGGTGTCCCGCGACGACGTCGACATCGTGGTGGAGCTGATGGGCCCGGTGAAGCCGGCCCGCAAGGCCATCCTGGCCGCGCTCGAACAGGGCAAGTCGGTGGTCACCGCCAACAAGGCGCTGATGGCGCAGTCCACCGGTGAATTGGCGCAGGCCGCCGAAAAGGCCCGTGTCGACCTGTATTTCGAGGCCGCGGTGGCCGGCGCCATCCCGGTGATCCGGCCGCTGACCCAGTCGCTGGCCGGTGACACCGTGCTGCGGGTGGCCGGCATCGTCAACGGCACCACCAACTACATCCTGTCCGAGATGGACAGCACCGGAGCCGATTACAGCTCGGCGCTGGCCGATGCCAGCGCGCTCGGCTACGCCGAGGCTGATCCCACCGCCGATGTCGAGGGTTATGACGCCGCGGCCAAGGCCGCGATCCTGGCCTCGATCGCATTCCACACCCGGGTCACCGCCGACGACGTCTATCGCGAAGGCATCACCAAGGTGACTGCGGCCGACTTCGAGTCGGCGCGCGCCCTGGGCTGCACGATCAAGCTGCTGGCCATCTGCGAACGCTTGACCACTGATGAAGGCAAGCAACGTGTTTCGGCGCGCGTCTACCCGGCGCTGGTGCCGTTGACGCACCCGCTGGCCGCGGTCAACGGCGCGTTCAACGCCGTGGTGGTCGAGGCCGAGGCGGCCGGCCGACTGATGTTCTACGGCCAGGGCGCCGGGGGAGCGCCGACAGCGTCGGCGGTGATGGGCGACGTCGTGATGGCAGCCCGCAACCGCGTCCAAGGTGGCCGGGGCCCTCGGGAATCCAAGTACGCCAAGCTTCCGATCGCCCCGATCGGCTTCATCCCCACCCGCTACTACGTCAACATGAACGTCTCCGACCGGCCCGGTGTGCTGTCCGCTGTGGCAGCCGAATTCGCCAAGCGCGAGGTCAGCATCGCAGAGGTGCGCCAGGAGGGCATGGTCGACGAGGAGGGGCAGCCGTGCGGCGCCCGCATCGTCGTGGTCACCCACCAGGCCACCGATGCCGCGCTCTCGGAGACCGTCGAGGCGCTGGCCGATCTCGACGTGGTGCAGACCATCAACAGCGTGCTGCGTATGGAAGGAACGAACGCATGAACCCCGGGACGCAAGGAAAGACCAGTGCGGGACCGGTGCACCGGCCCTGGCCGGGACTGATCGAGGCCTACCGCGACCGGTTGCCGGTCGGCGACAACTGGACGCCGATCACCTTGCTCGAGGGCGGCACGCCGCTCATCCATGCCAAGCGCCTGAGCGAACTGACCGGCTGCACAGTGCATCTCAAGGTCGAGGGGCTCAACCCGACCGGGTCCTTCAAGGACCGAGGCATGACCGTGGCGGTTACCGAGTCGATCGCGCGCGGACAGCAGGCCGTGCTGTGCGCCTCCACCGGCAACACGTCGGCCTCGGCCGCGGCCTACGCCGCCCAGGCCGGTATCACCTGTGCGGTGCTGATCCCGCAGGGCAAGATCGCGATGGGCAAGCTGGCCCAGGCAGTCATGTACGGCGCCAAGATCATTCAGGTCGACGGCAACTTCGACGACTGCCTGGAGCTGGCCCGCAAGATCACCGCGGACTTCCCGACCATCGCCCTGGTGAATTCGGTCAACCCGTACCGCATCGAGGGGCAGAAGACCGCCGCGTTCGAGATCGTCGACGCGCTGGGCATCGCTCCCGACGTGCATTCACTGCCGGTGGGCAACGCGGGCAATATCACCGCCTACTGGAAGGGCTACAGCGAGTACCACCGTGACGGCCTGTCCGAACGGCTGCCGCGCATGCTCGGCACCCAGGCCGCCGGTGCGGCCCCGCTGGTGCTGGGTGAGCCGGTCAAGGAGCCCGAGACCATCGCCACCGCCATCCGCATCGGTTCGCCGGCGTCGTGGTCCGGTGCTGTCGAGGCCCAGCAGCAGTCCAAGGGCCGGTTCCTGGCCGCCACCGACGAGGAGATCCTGGCGGCGTACCACCTGATCGCCCGCAGCGAAGGCGTCTTCGTCGAGCCCGCGTCGGCGGCCAGCGTGGCCGGTCTGCTCAAGTCGATCGAGGACGGCTGGGTCAAGCGTGGTTCGACGGTGGTCTGCACCGTCACCGGCAACGGCCTCAAGGATCCCGACACCGCACTCAAGGACATGCCCACCGTCACCGCGGTGCCGGTGGACCCGGTTGCCGTCGTCGCCAAGCTCGGACTGGTCTGAGCCTGGTGAATCAGACCCTGCCCGCCGGGCTCACCGCCACCGCTGTCGTCGCAGCGTCCAGTGCCAACCTCGGACCAGGCTTCGACAGCTTGGGATTGGCGTTGAGCCTGTACGACGAGATCATCGTCGAGACAACCGAATCCGGCCTCCAGTTGGAGGTCGAGGGTGAGGGTGCGGGCCAGGTTCCGCTCGATGCGACCCATCTGGTGGTGCGGGCCATCGAGGCGGGGCTGCAGGCCACCGGATTTCGCGCTGCCGGACTGATCGTGCGCTGCCGCAACGAGATTCCGCACTCGCGCGGGCTCGGGTCATCGGCCGCCGCCGTCGTCGGTGGCCTGGCCGTGGTGAATGGCCTTGTGACACAGGTTGGTTCGGATCCGATGACGGCTGAGCAGCTGATCCAGCTGTCCAGCGAGTTCGAGGGCCATCCGGACAATGCCGCGGCCGCAGTGCTCGGCGGTGCGGTGGTGTCCTGGACCGAGTTGGATGACAAGGGTCGCGCGCACTACCGCGCGGCGCCGGTTCGCGTGCATCCGGACATCCGGCTGTTCCCCGCGGTTCCGCAGCAGCGGTCATCCACCGCAGAGACGCGGGCGGTGCTGCCCGAGCAGGTCAGCCATGTTGACGCGCGATTCAACCTCAGCCGCGCGGCCCTGCTGGTGGTCGCGCTCAGCGAGCGCCCGGATCTGCTGATGGCCGCCACCCAGGACGTGTTGCATCAGCCACAACGCGCCGCGGCGATGCCGGCCTCCGCGGAATACCTGCAACTGCTGCGGCGTTGTGGAGTGGCAGCAGTGCTGTCCGGGGCCGGACCCACAGTTCTCGGGCTGAGTGCCCAGGTGGGATTGCCTGATGAGGCCGTGGATTACGGCACTGCCAATGGGTTCACCGTCAGGGAAATGTCGGTCGGAGCAGGCGTCCGCTGGACGTCGGGTGTGGCTGCCAAGAACTGACGATTGAGCGGCACAAGAAGAAGTGAACGCCACACGCCCAGCGTTGACGTTGCTTGATTACTTCACCAAAGCGAGTTATTCTCGCTCTCGTCCAGCACTCGCAGGGTCTCTGCCTGCGTCGACACCAGGACGACCACCCAATCTTCTTGTGTTCTACTCGTGGACTGACGGTTCGCCATCTCGGCGAACCCTGGCGATCGCCGTTGCGCAGGCGACGGTGTGAGCTACGTGTTCAGCGTTTCGGCTGAATGCGCATCGACCTTTGGGGAACCCTCGCACGACCTGATGAGCGGGGGAAAGAAAGGAAATCCGTGACAGATACGGACCTCTTCACGGCTGACAGTGCGAATGGCGCTGGAGATCTACCGAACGCCGTGACATCTGAAAGCACCGAGACCACTGACACCGCGGCTGCGCGGCGCGCTTCGAGCGCCCGGCCCGCGTCGCTGT
The DNA here is from genome assembly GCA_001942045.1 of Mycolicibacterium porcinum. Classification (GTDB taxonomy): domain Bacteria; phylum Actinomycetota; class Actinomycetes; order Mycobacteriales; family Mycobacteriaceae; genus Mycobacterium; species Mycobacterium porcinum_A. The sequence continues at coordinate 19,461 of MSTD01000028.1, read as the reverse complement.
CGACCATGGTGCTGCCTGAGCTGCGCGCGCTGGCCAAGGAAATCGGTGTTGAAGGCGCGTCCGGTTTGCGCAAGAGTGAATTGATCGCAGCTATTCGCGCCCACCAGGGCGAGTCCAACGGTGCCACCGAAGCACCACAGCAAGCTCCCGCCGATGCCCAGCCGGACGCCGGTGCCGAGGCCGCTGAACAGCCCGCGCCGCGTCGCCGCGAGCGCCGGGGTTCCTCGCGTCAGGCCGGTGCCCCGGCCGCCGACGCCAAGGACGAGGCGGGCAACGAGGGCGCCAAGGTCGAGGCGAAGGCCGAGGCCAAGGGCGAGGGCGACACCAAGGACGCCGAGCCGGCTGCTGAGCAGCAGGAAAAGCCTGCGAAGCAGGACAAGCGTGAGCGTCAGGAACGCCGCGAGAAGCGTGAGCAGTCCGACGGCGAGAACAAGGCCGACAACAAGCAGGACGACAAGCGCGATCAGAAGCAGGACGACAAACGCGACCAGAAGCAGGACAAGGGTCAGACCCGCGACCAGTCGGATCAGCAGGACAACCAGCAGAACCGGGGCGGTCACTCCTCGGGCAACAACAACGACGACGACAGCGACGGCGAAGGCCGTCAGGGTCGTCGCGGCCGCCGGTTCCGTGACCGCGACCGTCGTCGCCGCGGAGAGCGTGGCGGCGAGGGCGGCAACGACACCGAGCTGCGCGAGGACGACGTCGTCCAGCCGGTCGCCGGCATCCTCGACGTCCTGGACAACTACGCGTTCGTCCGGACGTCGGGCTACCTGGCCGGGCCGAACGATGTCTACGTCTCCATGAACATGGTGCGCAAGAACGGTCTGCGCCGCGGCGACGCGGTCACCGGTGCGGTCCGGGTGCCCCGGGAGGGCGAGGGCGGCGGCAACAACCCGCGGCAGAAGTTCAACCCGCTGGTGCGCCTGGACAGCGTCAACGGCGGTCCGGTCGAGGCGGCCAAGAATCGGCCCGACTTCACCAAGCTGACCCCGCTGTACCCGAACCAGCGGTTGCGGCTTGAGACCACGCCCGAGCGGCTGACCACCCGTGTCATCGATCTGATCATGCCGATCGGTAAGGGTCAGCGTGCCCTGATCGTGTCGCCACCCAAGGCCGGTAAGACCACGATCATGCAGGACATCGCCAACGCGATCACCAAGAACAACCCGGAATGCCACCTGATGGTGGTGCTCGTCGACGAGCGTCCGGAAGAGGTCACCGACATGCAGCGGTCAGTGAAGGGTGAGGTCATCGCCTCGACCTTCGACCGTCCGCCGTCAGACCACACCCAGGCGGCCGAGCTGGCGATCGAGCGGGCCAAGCGCCTGGTCGAGCAGGGCAAGGACGTCGTCGTGCTGCTGGACTCGATCACCCGTCTGGGCCGCGCATACAACAACGCGTCTCCGGCCTCGGGCCGCATCCTGTCCGGTGGTGTTGACTCCACCGCGCTGTACCCGCCGAAGCGGTTCCTCGGCGCGGCCCGCAACATCGAGCATGGCGGCTCGCTGACCATCATCGCCACGGCGATGGTCGAGACCGGTTCGACCGGCGACACCGTGATCTTCGAGGAGTTCAAGGGCACCGGTAACGCCGAGCTCAAGCTCGATCGCAAGATCGCCGAGCGCCGGGTGTTCCCGGCCGTCGACGTCAACCCGTCGGGCACCCGCAAGGATGAGCTGCTGCTCAGCCCCGACGAGTTCGCGATCGTGCACAAGCTGCGTCGCGTGCTGTCCGGGCTGGACAGCCACCAGGCCATCGACCTGCTGATGAGCCAGCTGCGCAAGACCAAGAACAACTACGAGTTCCTGGTCCAGGTCTCCAAGACCGCTCCCGGCTCGATGGACGTCGACTAACAACGACAACGTGAAAAGCCCCCGATTTTCGGGGGCTTTTTGCGTGCTGTCAGGCGGTTGGATCGGGGCGTAACCCGGGCATCAAATAGCGGCGAACCTGGGCCAGCACTGCGTCCTCGTCACTGGGGTCCAACGTGTTCCCCGGTACGGTCGCCAGCGAGATCAATACTCGCGCAACCCATTCCGATGCCTCAGCGATGTCGATGTCGGCGCGCACCTCGCCGCGGTCGCGGGCGGCCGCCAGATACGGTGACCAGAATTCGGCCAGGTCGGGGATCATGCCCTGCACCCCGGCGCCCGCGCAGGCGGCGAACTCCTCGGGTTCGTCGGTGCGCAGTTTCATCAACACCGCGCCGGGATCGTCGTAGGCCCGCAGACCGTTGGTGACACCCCAGGCGATCTGGCGATCCAGGCCGTCGATCTGCTCGAGCATCGCCTGGGCTTCCGACCAGAACGTGTCGTTGAGGCGGACGATCACGGCGCCCAGTAATGTCACCTTGTCGGGAAAGTGGCGGTAGAGCCACCCGCGGGACACCCCGGCGGCCTCGGCTACCTCGGAGACCGTGGTCGCTCGAATGCCCTTGGTCCGCAGGCATTCCTCGGCAGCGTCGATCAGTCGATCTCGCACGCTGCGGGGTGCCGTGGTGCTGGTCAACTCCTGCGTCTCCTGGTCTTCCGATGGGGTTAGGTACATGATTCTGCCAAGGGTGTATCTCCTCGCGCCACAACCATGGTAGACAGTTTTCTAAATCTGTTCACTAACCTTTGGGGAATCATCGGATGGCCGACACGCTGCAGCAGTTGCTCCGCGAGCGCGAAGGGGGCGACACGGTCGCCGTCAAGTACGGCGAACGTACTTGGACCTGGCGCGAGCACATCGCGGAGGCGAAGGCTCAGGCGGCCACGCTGATCGCGATGGCCGATCCGCAGCGGCCCCTGCACGTCGGCACGCTCCTGGGCAACACCCCCGACATGCTGACCGCGCTGGCCGCCGCCGCACTCGGCGGTTACGTGCTGTGCGGTATCAACAACACCCGTCGCGGCCAGGCGCTGGCCCGCGACATCGCCCGCGTGGAGTGCCAGATCGTCCTCGTCGACGACCAGCATCGTGCGCTGCTCGACGGCGTCGACCTTCCTGGTGTCACCGTCATCAACGTGTCGGACACCACCTGGTCGCAGCGGGAATTCACCCCGCACCGCGAGGTCGGGCCCGACGACACCTTCATGATGATCTTCACCTCGGGCACCAGCGGCGAACCCAAGGCCGTGCAGGTGGCGCACTCCATCGTGCTGTTCTCCGCCGCGGCGCTGGTGCAGCGTTACGACCTCACCCCGGCGGACACCTGCTATCTGGCCATGCCGCTGTTCCACTCGAACGGCGTCTACGCGGGGTGGGGCGTCGCGCTCAGCTCGGGTGCGGCCATGGCGCCGGCACAGTTCTCCGCGTCCGGCTTCCTACCGGACATCCGCCGCTACGGCGCCACCTACATGAACTATGTCGGCAAGCCGCTGGCCTACATCCTGGCCACCCCGGAGCGGCCCGACGACCACGACAACCCGCTGCGCGTGGCGTTCGGCAACGAGGCGGCTGACCGTGACATCGACGAGTTCAGTCGGCGGTTCGGCTGCAGCGTGTGGGACGGCTTCGGTTCGACCGAACTCGCCATCATCATCACCCGCTCCGAGGGCACGCCTGCGGGCAGCGTCGGCCAGGGGTTCCCCGGAGTGGCGATCTACGACCCGGAGACCGTCACCGAATGCGAGGTCGCACAATTCGATGGCACCGGCGCCCTGATCAACGCCGATGCCGCCACCGGCGAACTCGTCAATACCAACGGCAGCGGGATGTTCCGCGGCTACCACAACGACAAGGGCGCGACCGACGAACGGCTGCGGCACGGCATGTACTGGTCGGGCGACCTGGCCTACCGGGACGCCGACGGCTGGATCTATCTGGCCGGGCGCACCGCGGACTGGATGCGGGTGGACGGCGAGAACATCACCGCGGCCCCCATCGAGCGGATCCTGTTGCGGCAGCCGGTGATCAGCCGCGTAGCGGTCTATCCGGTGCCCGACGAGTTCGTCGGCGACCAGGTGATGGCCGCCATCGTGCTGCGCGACGGCCAGGAGCTCACCCCAGAAGATTTCGGCGCCTTCCTGGCGCAGCAGCAGGATCTGTCACCGAAATCCTGGCCGCGGTACGTCTGGATCGCCGAGGATCTGCCCACCACCGCGACCAACAAGATCCTCAAGCGTGAACTCGTCGCACGCGGTGCGGATCCGGCCGGCCGGGTCCTCTGGAAGCGCGACGGCACGGTCTACGCACAAATTTGACCCCGATCCCGGGCAGGAATAGTGGCCGGTCATCGCGCGTTTAGGCTGTTGGCGGTTGACCTGGCATAATGGACCGCCGACCCTCGGTCCCGGTTCACGTCCATCTGAATTGCGGGCGACCCGGGCCAACGATTGAAGAGGAACCCATGAAAACAGGCATTCACCCTGAGTATGTCGAGACCACGGTGCACTGTGGTTGCGGCAATACCTTCCAGACCCGTAGCACCAAGCAGAGCGGCCAGATTGTGGTCGAGGTCTGCTCGCAGTGCCACCCGTTCTACACCGGCAAGCAGAAGATCCTCGACAGCGGCGGCCGCGTGGCCCGCTTCGAGAAGCGGTACGGCAAGCGCAAGCCTGCCGGCGAGACGGCTGCAGCCGACAAGTAGCTACGTCAACGGCGCCCGATCTGTCGCATTCGCGTCAGATCTGGGCGCTGTTCTCGTTTCCGGGAACAAACCCGTCGGCATGAGTAGGAGGACGTTGACGTGACAGACACCGCACCCGCGATCGAGGCGCTGCTCGCTGAGCACGCCGACCTCGAGCGCCAGCTCGCCGACCCCAACCTGCACGCCGACGCCTCCGCCGCCCGCAAGGTGGGCCGGCGCTTCGCCCAGGTCTCGCCCGTCGTGGGGACCTACCGCAAGCTCGAAGCCGCCCGCGGCGACCTGGAAGCCGCCCGCGAACTCGCGGCCGACGACGCCAGCTTCGCCGCCGAGGTGGACGAGCTGACCGCCAAGGTGGCCGAACTCGACGCCCAGCTGACCGATCAGCTCGCACCCCGTGACCCGCACGATGCCGACGACATCGTGCTTGAGGTCAAGTCCGGGGAAGGCGGGGAAGAGTCGGCGCTGTTCGCCGCCGACCTGGCCCGCATGTACATCCGGTACGCCGAACGCCACGGCTGGACCGTCACCGTGCTCGATGAGACGTGGTCGGATCTCGGCGGCTACAAGGACGCCACCATCACCATCGCCAGTAAGGGCGATTCGGCCGACGGCGTCTGGTCGCGGATGAAGTTCGAAGGCGGTGTGCACCGGGTGCAGCGCGTGCCCGTCACCGAATCGCAAGGCCGCGTGCACACCTCGGCCGCGGGCGTGCTGGTCTACCCCGAGCCCGAAGACGTCGAGCAGGTCCAGATCGACGAATCCGATCTGCGCATCGACGTCTACCGGTCCTCGGGCAAGGGCGGCCAGGGCGTGAACACGACGGACTCCGCGGTCCGCATCACCCATCTGCCCACGGGGATCGTCGTGACCTGCCAGAACGAGCGGTCGCAGCTGCAGAACAAGGCCCGGGCCATGGTGGTGCTCGCCGCGCGACTGCAGGCGCTGGCTGAGGAGCAGGCGTCCGCCGACGCGTCAGCCGACCGCGCCAGCCAGATCCGGACCGTCGACCGCAGCGAGCGGATCCGGACGTACAACTTCCCCGAGAACCGCATCGCCGACCACCGCATCAACTTCAAGGCACACAACCTCGACCAGGTGCTCGACGGCGATATGGACCCGCTGCTCGACGCACTTGCCGCCGCCGACAAGCAGGCTCGGCTGCAGCAGCAGTCATGACCCGCGTGCGGCAGGCGATCCAGGCCGCAACCGAACGCCTGGCTGCCGCCGGCGTCGCATCTGCCCGCATCGACGCGGAATTACTGGCCGCCCATGCCGCAGGCGTCGAGCGCGGCCGGCTCATGTTTCTCGACGAGCCCGGTGAAGGCTTCGAGCAGGCCTACGACGAACTCGTCGCGGCGCGGTCCCGGCGGATTCCGTTGCAACACATTCTCGGCACCGCACCGTTCGGTGCGTTGACGCTCGAAGTCGGCCCCGGGGTGTTCATCCCGCGACCGGAGACCGAGGCGCTGTTGGAATGGGCTTGCGCACAACAACTTCCGGAGAATCCGGTGATCGTGGACCTGTGCACGGGGTCCGGTGCGTTGGCGCTTGGGCTGGCCGCACACTGGCCCGGCGCCCGGGTACTTGCGGTTGAGAACTCGCCCGCGGCGCTGGAATTCGCCCGTCGTAACGCTGCGGGGACGCGCGTCGAGATCGTGGATGCCGACGTCACCGCGGCCGGACTACTGCCCGAACTCGACGGTCTGGTGGACCTGCTGGTGTCGAACCCGCCCTATATCCCCGAGGCTGCGATACTGGAACCCGAAGTGGCCGAGCATGATCCCTCATCCGCGTTGTTCGGCGGCCCCGATGGCATGTCGGTGATCCGGCCGATCGTCACGCTGGCCGCCAGGTGGTTGCGCGTCGGCGCGCCGTGCGCCGTCGAACATGACGACAGCACATCCGAGCTGTGCGTCGACGTGTTCGCCCGTGACGGACATTTCACCGAGGTCACCGCGCGCCGCGACCTCGCCGGTCGACCCCGCTTTGTGACGGCGACTCGGATTGGGAGAAGCTGAGCTGATGCGCGCACCGACCGGGGAGCCGACATGACCATCTTCGATTGCACCGATGCCGATCAGCGTGCGACAGGTATCGCCTCGGCGATCAGCGCGGTCAAGGGCGGCCGACTCGTGGTGATGCCGACCGACACCGTGTACGGCATCGGCGCCGACGCGTTCGACTCGGAGGCGGTGGGTGCGCTGCTGGCCGCCAAGGGCCGGGGCCGCAACATGCCGGTCGGGGTGTTCGTCGGTTCGTGGAACACGATCGATGGCCTGGTCTATTCGGTCCCGGCGGCGGCCCGTGAACTGATCCGGGCGTTCTGGCCGGGCGCTCTGAGTCTGGTGGTGACGCAGGCACCGTCACTGCAGTGGGATCTCGGGGACGCCAACGGCAGCGTCATGCTCCGGATGCCGCTGCACCCGGTGGCCATCGAGCTGCTGCGCGAAGTCGGCCCCATGGCGCAGTCGAGTGCCAATGTCTCGGGCCAGCCCGCCGCAGTGACCGCAGCGCAGGCACAGGAGCAACTCGGCGACAAGGTCGAGGTCTATCTCGACGGCGGGCCCGCCGAACAGCAGGCCGCATCCACCATCGTCGACCTCACCGGCGCCCAGCCGCGCATCCTGCGGACCGGCCCGATCAGTGCGGCCGACATCGCTAGGGTCGTCGGCGTGGAAACGTCCACGCTCACAACAACACCTACGGAGTGATCTCAGCTTGCTGCAGTACGGTTCATCGGTGATGTCGGCCGGTGACGCAGTGATTCCCGCGGTCAACTCCGGGCTTCTCGCGCTGTCTGACCGAGGTGCCGGTGTGCCGCTGCGTGAGCTGGCGCTGGTCGGACTCACCGCCGCGATCATCACGTACTTCGCCACCGGGTGGGTGCGCGTGCTGGCCATCCGGATCGGCGCCGTCGCCTACCCGCGCGAACGCGACGTCCACGTGCAGCCGATCCCGCGGATGGGCGGGCTGGCGATGTACATCGGCGTGGCCGCCGCGGTGTTGTTGGCCTCCCAACTGCCGGCCCTCACTCGCGGATTCGTCTACTCCACCGGTATGCCCGCGGTCGTCGTCGCCGGCGGGCTCATCATGGCGATCGGGCTGATCGACGACCGTTGGGGGCTGGACGCGCTGACCAAATTCGCCGGCCAGATCACCGCGGCGAGCGTGCTGGTCACGATGGGGGTGGCCTGGAGTGTGCTCTACATCCCGTTCGGGGGAGTGGGCACCATCGTGCTCGACCAGGTGTCGTCGATCCTGCTGACACTCGCGCTCACGGTGTCGATCGTCAACGCGATGAACTTCGTCGACGGACTCGACGGGCTGGCGGCCGGGCTCGGCCTCATCACGGCCCTGGCCATCTGTATCTTCTCGGTCGGGCTGCTGCGGGACCACGGCGGCGACGTCCTGTTCTACCCGCCCGCGGTGATCTCGGTGGTGCTCGCGGGGGCCTGCCTGGGCTTCCTGCCGCACAACTTCCACCGGGCCAAGATCTTCATGGGCGACTCAGGCTCGATGCTGATCGGCCTGATGCTGGGTGCGGCGTCGACGACGGCCGCCGGACCGATCTCGCAGAACGCCTACGGCGCCCGCGACGTGTTCGCCCTGATGTCGCCGTTCCTCCTGGTGATCGCCGTGATGCTGGTGCCCGCGCTGGACACGTTGCTGGCCATCGTGCGGCGCACCCGGGCCGGCCGCAGCCCGCTCAGCCCCGACAAGATGCACCTGCATCACCGGCTGCTGCAGATCGGCCACTCGCATCGTCGCGCCGTGCTCCTGATTTACCTGTGGGTCGGCATCATCGCTTTCGGCGCCGCAGCCACGATTTTCTTCGATCCGCGCTACACCGGTGCGGTCGTCGCGGCCGCCATCGTGGTGGCGATCGTGGTGACACTGATACCCCTGTTGCAACGCGGGAGCGAAGGCTCCGAGGACGAGCATGAGGCGAAGTACGACAAAAAGTAGTAGGCCACGTTTAGGGGTGCCTACCATGTGTTAGGGTGCTGCCAGAACCCGAAAAACCTCGCGGGTTGCCGGCCCGGCCCATCGGTTCGACGAACCGTCAGGTGCCGATCAACGACCGACAAAGGGAGCTACCCCGTGGGTGATTCGAGCCCGCCCGCCGCCCTCCGATATTCTCGTCGGGCGCGCACAGGGTTTTGCCAGGGGGCAGCAACCGTTGGCATCTCCGAGGGTGCAGCGTTTCGTGACAGCGGGATTGGGGTGAATCAGTGACGACACCAGCGCAAAACGCGCCGTTGGTGTTCCCATCGGTGGCTTTCCGGCCACTGCGTCTCCTGATTGTTTGCGTTGCACTGACCGCGCTGGCCATTCTGGCCGCGGCATTCACCGGACACATTTTCTTCGGCGTCTTCTTCGGTGTCGGCCTGGGCCTCGGCCTGGTCAACGCCCTGCTGGTGCGCCGGGCCGTCGAGGCGATCACGGCCGAAGATCACCCGCTCAAGAAGAAGATGGCCGTGAACTCCGCGACGCGGCTGCTGATCATCACCGCGATCGCACTCGGCATCGCATTTGTCTTCAAAACCTCGGGCGGCATCGCGGTGCTGTTCGGGCTGGCGATTTTCCAGGCTCTGCTGGTGATGAGCACCAGCATCCCCGTGCTGCGGAAGATCCGCTCGAACGGCCTGGATGTCTTGGATACGGAATCGAAGGGTTGAGCTGACCTAAATGACTCAGACGACGACCGTGCTCGCCGCCGAAGAGGGTGGCGCCGCCATCCACGTCGGCCACCACACGATGGTGTTCGAGCTGTTCGGGATGACGTTCAACGGTGACACCATCCTGGCCACCGCGATCACCGCGGTGATCGTGATCGCCCTGGCGTTCGTCCTGCGCGCCAAGGTCACCTCGACCGGTGTGCCGGGTGGGGTGCAACTGTTCTGGGAAGCGCTGACCATCCAGATGCGCGGTCAGATCGAGAGTTCGATCGGGATGAAGGTCGCGCCGTTCGTGTTGCCCCTGGCCGTGGCGCTGTTCGCGTTCATCCTGATCTCCAACTGGCTCGCCGTGCTCCCGCTGCAGTACGGCGGCGCTGACGGTGCCGCCGCCGAGTGGTACAAGCCGCCGGCCTCCGACATCAACTTCGTGCTGGCCCTGGCCCTGTTCGTGTTCATCTGCTACCACGCGGCAGGCATCTGGCGCCGCGGCATCATCGGCCACCCGAAGCAGCTGCTCAAGGGGCACGTCACCGCGCTGATGCCGATCAACATCGTCGAGGAACTCGCCAAGCCGATCTCGCTGGCCCTCCGTCTTTTCGGCAACATCTTCGCCGGCGGCATCCTGGTCGCGCTGATCGCGATGTTCCCCTGGTACATCCAGTGGGCCCCGAACGCGATCTGGAAGACCTTCGACCTGTTCGTCGGCCTGATCCAGGCCTTCATCTTCTCGCTGCTGACGATCCTGTACTTCAGCCAGTCGATGGAGCTCGAGCACGACGAACACTGAGCATGACCAGCTAGACCCTCATAACCGCACCACACGAACTCCTGGCGGCGCAGCCACCAGTTATCAAGGAGGATAAAAGGAATGAATCTCGACCCCAACGCCCTCATCACGGCCGGCGCGCTGATCGGTGGCGGTCTGATCATGGGTGGCGGTGCCATCGGCGCCGGTATCGGTGACGGTATCGCGGGTAACGCGCTGATCTCGGGCATCGCCCGGCAGCCCGAGGCCCAGGGCCGGCTGTTCACCCCGTTCTTCATCACCGTCGGTCTGGTGGAGGCCGCGTACTTCATCAACCTGGCCTTCATGGCGCTGTTCGTCTTCGCCACCCCGGGCCTGCAGTAGTCCATCAGCATGGGTGAACTGAGCGCAACGATCCTGGCCTCAAGCCAGGCAGCGGCGGAAGGCGGTGGGGGCCAGAGCAACTTCCTGGTCCCCAACGGCACCTTCTTCGCCGTGCTGATCATTTTCCTGATCACACTCGCTGTGATCGCGAAATGGGTTGTGCCACCGGTCGGCAAGGTGCTGGCAGAGCGCGAAGCGATGCTGGCGAAGACCGCCGCCGACAATCGGAAGTCAGCCGAGCAGGTGGCCGCGGCGCAGGCCGACTACGACCAGGCGATGGCCGGGGCCCGTACCCAGGCATCGGCCATTCGCGACGAGGCCCGCGCCTCGGGCCGCGAGGTGATCGATGCCAAGCGCGCCGAGGCCGGCTCCGAGGTGGCCGACAATGTGCGCCGGGCCGACGAGCAGCTTGCTGCCCAGAGTGCCGAGGTGCGGTCGGGTCTGGAGTCGTCGGTGGACGGACTCTCGCAGACCTTGGCCAGCCGAATTTTGGGCGTCGACGTGAAATCAGGTGGGACGCAGTAAATGTCGATTTTTATCGGGCAGCTGATCGGCTTTGCCGTCATCGCATTCATCATCATCAAGTGGGTGGTGCCTCCGGTGCGGGACCTGATGCGGAAGCAACAGGAAGCCGTGCGAGTCGCCCTCGCAGAGAGTGCTGAAGCGGCGAAGAAACTCGCCGAAGCCGATGACATGCATGCCAAGGCACTCGCCGACGCCAAGGCCGAATCGGCCAAGGTGACCGACGAGGCTACGCAGGACTCTGAGCGCATCGCCGCTCAGCTGGCCGAGCAGGCGGGCACGGAGGCCGAGCGGATCAAGGCTCAGGGTGCACAGCAGATTCAGCTGATGCGCCAGCAGCTCATCCGCCAGCTGCGGACCGGCCTGGGATCGGAGTCGGTCGCCAAGGCCGACGCCCTGGTGCGGGCGCACGTCGCCGATCCGGCCGCGCAGGCCGCCACCGTCGACCGGTTCCTGGCCGAGCTCGACGAGATGGCTCCGTCCGCCGTGGTGATCGACACCGCCGCGACCGCCAAGCTGCGTGCGGCCAGCCGTGAATCGCTGGCTGTCGTGGTCGACAAGTTCGACTCGGTGGCGGGCGGCCTGGACGCGGACGGGCTGACCACGCTCGCCGACGATCTGAGCTCCGTGGCCAAGCTGCTGCTGTCGGAATCGGTGCTCGCCAAGCACCTCGCCGAGCCGGCCGACGATCCCGCCGCCAAGGTGCAGCTGCTCGAACGGCTGCTGTCCGGCAAGGTCGGCGACACCGCGCTGGACGTGCTGCGGACCGCCGTCTCGCAGCGTTGGTCGATCGAATCGAATCTGGTCGACGCCATTGAACATGCCGCACGTCTGGCGCTGCTCAAGCGCGCCGAGACCGCAGGTGAAGTCGACGAGGTGGAGGACCAGCTGTTCCGGTTCGGCCGTCTGCTCGACGCCGAGCCCAAGCTCTCGGCCCTGCTGAGTGACTACACCACCCCGGCCGACGGTCGAGTTGCCTTGCTGGACAAGGTGCTTGGCGGCAACACGGGTGTGAACGGAACCGCAGCGGCGCTGCTGACCCAGACCGTGGGCCTGCTGCGCGGTGAGCGTGCCGACGAGGCCGTCATCGATCTCGCCGAGCTCGCTGTGGCCCGCCGCGGCGAGGTGGTCGCGCACGTGACCGCCGCGGCCGAGCTCACCGACGCCCAGCGGACCCGGCTGTCGCAGGTGCTGACCCGCATCTACGGCCAACCGGTTTCGGTGCAGCTGTACGTCGACCCGGAACTGCTCGGTGGTCTGTCGATCACCGTCGGTGACGAGGTGATCGACGGCTCCATCTCGTCCCGACTGGCCGCAGCGGCGACCCAGCTGCCGGACTGATAACCCCCACGAACCACCCAAGAACAAGGTAGGAAGACGAAAAACCATGGCAGAGTTGACAATCTCGGCTGCTGATATCGAAGGTGCCATCGAGGATTACGTATCCTCGTTTTCCGCCGACACCGAGCGTGAAGAGATCGGCACCGTCGTCGACGCCGGTGACGGCATCGCCCACGTCGAGGGCCTGCCCTCGGTCATGACCCAGGAGCTGCTCGAGTTCCCGGGCGGTGTGTTGGGTGTGGCGCTCAACCTCGACGAGCACAGCGTCGGCGCGGTGATCCTGGGTGAGTTCGAGAAGATCGAAGAGGGCCAGCAGGTCAAGCGGACCGGCGAGGTGCTCTCGGTGCCCGTCGGCGACGCCTTCCTGGGTCGCGTCGTCAACCCGCTGGGCCAGCCGATCGACGGCCAGGGCGACATCGTCGCCGAGGAGCGGCGCGCGCTGGAGCTGCAGGCCCCGTCGGTGGTCCAGCGCCAGAGCGTGTCCGAGCCGCTGCAGACCGGCATCAAGGCCGTCGACGCCATGACCCCGATCGGCCGCGGCCAGCGTCAGCTGATCATCGGTGACCGCAAGACCGGCAAGACCGCGCTCTGCGTCGACACCATCCTGAACCAGCGTGAGGCCTGGGAGACCGGCGATCCGAAGCAGCAGGTGCGCTGCGTGTACGTCGCCGTCGGTCAGAAGGGTTCCACCATCGCCAGCGTGAAGCGCGCGCTGGAAGAGGGCGGCGCGATGGAGTACACCACCATCGTCGCGGCTCCGGCCTCGGACGCGGCCGGCTTCAAGTGGCTGGCCCCCTACACCGGCTCGGCCATCGGCCAGCACTGGATGTACAACGGCAAGCACGTGCTGATCGTCTTCGACGACCTGACCAAGCAGGCCGAGGCCTACCGCGCCATCTCGCTGCTGCTGCGCCGCCCGCCGGGCCGCGAGGCCTACCCGGGTGACGTCTTCTACCTGCACTCCCGTCTGCTGGAGCGTTGCGCGAAGCTGTCTGACGAGCTCGGCGGCGGTTCGATGACCGGCCTGCCGATCATCGAGACCAAGGCCAACGACATCTCGGCCTACATCCCGACCAACGTCATCTCGATCACCGACGGCCAGTGCTTCCTGGAGTCCGACCTGTTCAACCAGGGTGTGCGCCCGGCCGTGAACGTCGGTGTGTCGGTGTCCCGCGTCGGTGGCGCCGCCCAGATCAAGGCGATGAAGGAGGTGGCCGGCTCGCTGCGTCTGGATCTGTCGCAGTACCGCGAGCTGGAGGCCTTCGCCGCATTCGCCTCCGACCTGGACGCCGCTTCGAAGGCTCAGCTGGATCGCGGTGTGCGCCTGGTCGAGCTGCTCAAGCAGCCGCAGTACAGCCCGCTGGCCGTCGAGGACCAGGTTGTCGCGATCTTCCTCGGCACCCAGGGCCACCTCGACTCGGTTCCGGCCGAGGACGTGACCCGCTTCGTCGACGAACTGCTGGAGCACGTCAAGGCCAGCCACGCCGACATCCTCAAGAGCATCAAGGAGTCCAAGAAGCTCTCCGAGGAGAACGAGGAGAAGCTGGTCTCGGTCATCAACGAGTTCAAGAAGGGCTTCGCCGCTTCCGACGGCAGCTCGGTGGTGGCCCACGAGGCTGACGCCGAGGCCCTGGACCCCGAGGACCTTGAGAAGGAATCGGTCAAGGTCCGCAAGCCGGCTCCCAAGAAGGCCTAGGTAACCAATGGCAGCCACACTTCGCGAGCTACGCGGGCGTATCCGCTCCGCCTCGTCGATCAAGAAGATCACGAAGGCGCAGGAGCTGATCGCCACGTCGCGGATCGCCAAGGCGCAGGCCCGAGTCGATGCGGCTCGGCCCTACTCCACCGAGATCACCAACATGCTCACCGAGCTGGCCGGCGCCAGCGCGCTGGATCACCCGCTGCTCGTCGAGCGGGAGAACCCCAAGCGAGCCGGTGTGCTGGTGGTGTCCTCGGACCGCGGTCTCTGCGGCGGTTACAACGCCAACGTGCTGCGCCGGGCCGAAGAACTGTTCTCGCTGCTGCGGGAAGAGGGCAAGAACCCGGTGCTCTACGTCGTCGGCCGGAAGGCTCTGGGCTACTACAGCTTCCGGCAGCGCACGGTGACCGAGTCGTGGACCGGCTTCTCCGAGCGGCCCACCTACGAGGACGCCAAGGCGATCGCAGACACCCTGGTGACGGCGTTCATGTCCGGTGCCGACGACGAGGGTGACGACGCGGGCGCCGACGGCATTCTGGGCGTCGACGAACTGCACATCGTCTCCACCGAGTTCCGGTCCATGCTTTCGCAGACCGCCAATGCGCTGCGCATCGCACCGATGGTCGTCGAGTACGTCGGTGAGGTGGAAGCCGGTCCGCACACGCTGTATTCGTTCGAGCCGAGCGCCGAGACCCTGTTCGACGCGCTGCTGCCGCGCTACATCGCCACTCGCGTGTACGCGGCGCTGCTGGAGGCAGCGGCCTCGGAGTCGGCTTCGCGCCGGCGCGCCATGAAGTCGGCCACCGACAACGCCGACGAACTGATCAAGGGACTCACGCTCGCGGCCAACCGCGAACGTCAGGCACAGATCACCCAGGAAATCAGCGAGATCGTGGGCGGCGCGAACGCGCTGGCCGACGCGCGCTAGCCGGACCAAAGACGAAAGCCTCGTAGGAAAGCGAAGAGAGAATGACTGCTACTGCAGAGAAGACGGCGGGCCGCGTTGTCCGCATCACCGGCCCGGTGGTGGACGTAGAGTTCCCGCGCGGCGCGGTGCCCGAACTGTTCAACGCGCTGCACGCCGAGATCAGCTTCGGCGCGCTGGCCAAGACCCTGACGCTCGAGGTTGCCCAGCACCTCGGCGACAACCTGGTGCGCTGCATCTCCATGCAGCCCACCGACGGCCTGGTCCGCGGCGTCGAGGTGAGCGACACCGGTGCCTCGATCTCGGTGCCGGTCGGCGACGGCGTCAAGGGCCACGTGTTCAACGCCCTCGGTGACTGCCTCGACAACCCCGGCTACGGCAAGGACTTCGAGCACTGGTCGATCCACCGCAAGCCGCCGGCCTTCGCCGACCTGGAGCCCCGCACCGAGATGCTGGAGACCGGTCTGAAGGTCGTCGACCTCCTCACGCCGTACGTGCGTGGCGGCAAGATCGCCCTGTTCGGTGGTGCCGGCGTGGGTAAGACGGTTCTGATCCAGGAGATGATCAACCGCATCGCCCGCAACTTCGGTGGTACCTCGGTGTTCGCCGGCGTGGGTGAGCGCACCCGTGAGGGCAACGACCTGTGGGTCGAGCTCGCGGACGCCAACGTGCTCAAGGACACCGCCCTGGTGTTCGGCCAGATGGACGAGCCGCCAGGCACCCGTATGCGCGTCGCCCTGTCGGCCCTGACCATGGCCGAGTACTTCCGCGACGAGCAGAACCAGGACGTGCTGCTCTTCATCGACAACATCTTCCGGTTCACCCAGGCCGGTTCCGAGGTGTCGACCCTGCTGGGTCGTATGCCTTCGGCCGTGGGTTACCAGCCGACGCTGGCCGACGAGATGGGTGAGCTGCAGGAGCGCATCACCTCGACCCGAGGCCGCTCCATCACCTCGATGCAGGCCGTGTACGTGCCCGCCGACGACTACACCGACCCGGCGCCGGCCACCACGTTCGCGCACCTGGACGCCACCACCGAGCTTTCTCGTGCGGTGTTCTCCAAGGGCATCTTCCCGGCGGTGGACCCGCTGGCGTCGTCCTCGACGATCCTGCACCCGAGCATCGTGGGTGACGAGCACTACCGCGTCGCCCAGGAAGTCATCCGGATCCTGCAGCGCTACAAGGACCTCCAGGACATCATCGCCATCCTCGGTATCGACGAGCTGTCGGAAGAGGACAAGGTTCTGGTGTACCGCGCCCGTAAGATCGAGCGCTTCCTGAGCCAGAACATGATGGCGGCCGAGCAGTTCACCGGCCAGCCGGGTTCGACCGTGCCGCTCAAGGAGACCATCGAGGCCTTCGACAAGCTGGCCAAGGGCGAGTTCGATCACCTGCCCGAGCAGGCGTTCTTCCTCATCGGTGGTCTGGACGACCTGGCGAAGAAGGCCGAAAGCCTCGGCGCCAAGCTGTGATGACTCCTGTAGAAACCCGAGTGCGAGAGGTGGTGTGACATGGCTGATTTGAACGTTGAGATCGTTGCCGTCGAGCGTGAGCTCTGGTCCGGCGCCGCTACGTTCGTGTTCACCCGGACCACCGCCGGTGAGATCGGCATCCTGCCGCGGCACATTCCGTTGGTGGCGCAGCTCGTCGACGATGCGATGGTTCGTGTCGAGCGCGAAGGCGAGGACGACCTGCGCATCGCCGTCGACGGCGGTTTCCTCTCGGTGACCGAGGAGACGGTCCGAATCTTGGTGGAGAACGCTCAGTTCGAATCCGAGATCGACGCCGACTCCGCCAAGCGGGACGCGGAGTCCGACGACGAGCAGACAGCGGCATGGGGTCGGGCGCGCCTGCGCGCACTCGGCCAGATCGACTGACGACAGAGACGACAGATGAGCGCGCCCATGATCGGCATGGTCGCGCTCGTCTGCGTTTTGCTCCTTTTGGTGGGAGCCCTGAGCTACCGCTTGTGGAAGTTGCGTCAGGTTGGTGGAACTGCTGCGATCCTGCGTGACTTTCCCGCCGACGGAGGTAGCGGCTGGCGCCACGGCGTGATGCGCTACCGCGGTGGGGAAGCGGGTTTCTACCGGCTGTCCAGCATGCGGTGGTGGCCTGACCGACGATTGAGTCGGCGGGGGCTGGAAGTGGTGTCGCGCCGCGCCCCGCGTGGCGACGAGTTCGACATCATGACCGATGCGACGGTCATTCTGGAACTGCGCGACAACAGTCCCGAGCGCAGGCAGGGCTACGAAATCGCCCTGGACCGGGGTGCTTTGACGGCGTTCACGTCGTGGCTCGAATCGCGGCCATCGCCGCGGGCCCGGCGGCGAAATTACTGAGCAGCTCCGGGTTTCCAGAGCACGTCACCGTCCGGGTTCGCCACCCGCGACAGGATGAACAGCAGATCCGACAGCCGGTTGAGGTATTTCGCCGGCAGGATGCTCACCGAATCGCCGTGCTCCTGCACGGCAATCCAAGCTGACCGCTCAGCGCGGCGGGCCACGGTGCGGGCGACGTGCAACAGCGCCGACAGGGGAGTGCCACCGGGCAGGATGAACGAATTCAGTGCAGGTAGTGCCTCGTTGAACTCGTCGCACCACTTCTCGAGCCGGTCGATGTAGGCCTGCGAGATTCTCAGCGGTGGGTGCTCGGGGTTCTCCACGACAGGCGTGGACAAATCTGCGCCGGCGTCGAACAGGTCGTTCTGAATCTGCCTGAGCACAGCCAGGATTTGCTGATCGGGTGCACCGAGGGCGACTGCAACCCCGATGGCGGCGTTGGCTTCGTCACAGTCGGCATACGCCGCCAACCTCGAATCATTCTTGGAAACCCTGCTGAAGTCGCTCAGCCCAGTCGTGCCGTCGTCGCCGGTGCGGGTATAGATACGGGTGAGATGAACCGCCATAGCTGAACCGTACCGGGCTCGCGGACGCGTCGGCCGGGCCCGCCCGATCTGTCCGAGCAGGCGGAAACTCGACGGCGGGCTGTTTACACTAACCGGCGTGAGCGAGCGTTTCTTGGTGACCGGCGGGAACCGGTTATCAGGCGAAGTTGCTGTCGGTGGCGCGAAGAACAGTGTGCTGAAACTGATGGCAGCCTCGTTGCTGGCCGAGGGCACCAGCACCATCACCAACTGCCCCGACATCCTCGATGTGCCGTTGATGGCGGAGGTCCTGCGAGGACTGGGCGCCACCGTCGAGCTGGACGGTGACACCGTGCGCATCACGTCGCCCGACGAACCCAAGTACGACGCCGATTTCGCGGCGGTCCGGCAGTTCCGCGCCTCGGTGTGTGTGCTGGGACCGCTGGTCGGGCGGTGCAAGAAGGCGAAGGTGGCGCTTCCCGGTGGGGATGCCATCGGGTCGCGGCCTTTGGACATGCATCAGGCCGGGCTGCGCCAACTGGGTGCGACCTGCAATATCGAGCACGGCTGTGTGGTGGCCGAAGCCGACCATCTACGGGGCGCGGAGATCCAACTGGAGTTCCCGTCAGTGGGGGCGACCGAGAACATCCTCATGGCCGCGGTGCTGGCCGAAGGCGTCACCACCATCCACAACGCGGCCCGCGAGCCCGACATCGTCGACATCTGCGCGATGCTCAACCAGATGGGGGCCAAGGTCAGCGGTGCTGGAACGTCGACTCTGACGATCACCGGGGTGGATCGGCTCTATCCGACGGAACACCGGGTGATCGGTGACCGCATCGTGGCGGCGACCTGGGGGATAGCCGCGGCGATGACACGCGGCGATATCTCGGTGACGGGCGTGGACCCGCAGCACCTGCAGCTGGTCCTGCACAAGCTGCACGACGCCGGCGCCACGGTCACCCAGAACGACGACGGTTTCCGGGTGGTGCAGTACGAGCGGCCCAAGGCGGTCAACGTGGCGACGCTGCCGTTCCCGGGATTCCCGACCGATCTGCAACCGATGGCGATCGGTCTGGCGTCGGTGGCGGACGGCACTTCGATGATCACCGAGAACGTTTTCGAAGCGCGGTTCCGGTTCGTCGAGGAGATGATCCGGTTGGGTGCCGATGCGCGGACGGACGGTCACCATGCCGTCGTCCGGGGGATCCCGCAGCTTTCGAGCGCCCCGGTGTGGTCCTCGGACATCCGTGCCGGCGCCGGCCTGGTCCTCGCCGGCTTGGTCGCCGACGGCGAAACCGAGGTTCACGACGTGTTCCACATCGATCGTGGATACCCGCTGTTCGTGGAAAACCTGTTGAGCCTCGGAGCCGAGATCGAACGAGTAGGGTCGTAGGCGGCACGTTCGAGGCCTGGCTTTCAGCCTCGAAATCGCGCTGACCAGCCGATTTGACCTTGTAGGTTGGTGCGCGCTAATCTTTTGAAGTCGCCGCGGAGCGGGGAAAACCCCCCGGGCCAGAGCGACTTGACAAGCCAGCCGAGATCGTACTAAGCTGGCGAGGTTGCCTCAGACCGGATGAAATAAGCCAGGATGAAGCAACTTGACTTGCCGGCGAAGTAGTAATTAAGCTGGTGGGGTTGCCCCAAAACAGGGTGACAAAGCAGAAAAGCCTGTTGTTTGAGAACTCAATAGTGTGTTTGGTGGTTTTTGTTTGTTGTTTTTGGCC
>MSTD01000027.1:47090-81230 GCA_001942045.1 Mycolicibacterium porcinum | reverse complement strand
CCTGGGCGCTGCGCGATCTCGCCGGGCGCGAGCCGAACCGGATCAACGGACCGAAATGGTTGTGGGGCAGCGCACTCGGGCTGCTGACCACCTCAGGTGTACTGCCCGTGGTGTATCTGGTCGCCGGACGGAAGTCCTGACCAAGCGGCCAGGACCTACGTGCCCTTCACGTTCATGACCTGACGCAGCTCATGCTCGATCTCGACGAGGCTCGCGGCGTCTGCCATCACCTCGTCGATGTCCTTGTACGCGTCGGGAATCTCGTCGATCCACTCCGCGCCGTGGCGGTACTCGATACCCCGCATTCGCTGCGCGAGATCGTCGGCGGTGAACCGACGACGTGCCTCGTTGCGGGAGAACCGGCGGCCGGCGCCGTGCGGAGCTGAGCACAACCCGGCAGGGTTGCCCTTGCCGCGCACCACATATGACCGAGTTCCCATGCTGCCGGGGATCAGCCCCACGACGCCCCGGTGCGCGTCGATTGCCCCCTTGCGCGTCAACCACACATCCCGGCCACCGTGGTGTTCCTTGCGGGTGTAGTTGTGGTGAGTGTTCACGCGCTCGACCTCGAAGTCGCCGGCGGTATGTGGCCGGGCCGCGTCGGCATAGCCCATCCAATCGGCGAAGACCGACATGTAGCGGTCCATCATCTCGGCGCGGTTCTCGAATGCGAATCGCTGCGCCCAGTTGAGTTCCCGCAGATACTCGGTGAACTCCGGGGTGCCCTGGGGCAGGTAGGCCAGGTCCGGGTTGGGCAGGTCGATCCACCACCGCTTCATGAGCTTCTGCGCGATCTTGATGTGCTTCTGGGCGATCTTGTTCCCCACTCCGCGAGAACCCGAATGCAGGAACAGCCATACCCGATCCGCCTGATCCAGGCACAGCTCGATGAAGTGGTTGCCGCCGCCGAGGGAGCCGAGCTGCTCGCGCCACTTGGGCGAGTGCGAGAGGTCGATCCCGCCGTCCCTGGCCAGGTGCTCGAGGTCCGCGATGCGACCCTGGGTGAACTGGAACCGGGCCAGGGTGTCGTTGTAGTTGCCCGGCGACAGCGGAATCGTCGCCTCGATCGCGGTACGAAGCGCCGCCAGGTCACGGCCCTCAAGGTCGGCGGCGGTGAATTCCGTACGGGCAGCGATCATTCCGCACCCGATGTCGACGCCGACCGCTGCCGGGATCACCGCGTCGATCGTCGGGATCACCGTGCCGACGGCTGATCCCTTGCCGCTGTGGGCATCTGGCATCAACGCGACATGGGGATGCACGAACGGCATCGAAGCGGTCTGCTTCGCCTGCTCGATGGTGTTGTCGTCGATGTGGCTGGCGAAGTTCACCAACTTGCGGTCGGCGACGTGGTGGTGCGCGGTCATGACGTCGATTCTCCCGACGCAGTCGAGGGGTTTCTTCGTCCTCCCTACACCGCACCCGGTTGGTAGACAAGCCGGACCGGGGCGAGGCCGAGGACGCGGGCGTGAGGGCCGCAGCGCCTTCCACGGCTGGGGCGTCGCACGCTTCTGCGTCGGCATCTTCCGCGCCGGTCGCCGGTGCGCACGTCCGGGAGGGCACCGGTCTGTGTTCAGGCCCCGGAAACCAAACAGGCCCCCTCGAAAGGGGGCCTGACTTGGGTGGCAGATGCAGGATTCGAACCTGCGTAGGCGTAAGCCGACGGATTTACAGTCCGCTCCCATTGGCCGCTCGGGCAATCTGCCTGGTTTCGCGCCGCCCCGTTTCCGGTTTGGTGCGAATAGCAGGGTACAACGAGGACCTACCCAAGTTACAAACCGGCAGGACATCTGCGACGAGGGCCACAGCCGGACACTGCCGCCGGCGCGGCCTCCGACCGCCGCAAATGCACCAGATCAGTACTCAGCGCCCCGGGTTCCGCAGCCGTTATTTCGTGCCGCCAGACGTCGGCACCATGGGAGCGAGCCCCGATATGCCGCGCGGTTCGACGGCAGGAGCACGAGCGGCTGCTCGCGGGTCCGGCACGTGGCTCGCCGGCCCTGCCGCAAGTGGCCAAACAGGTCGTCGCCGACGATCGGGCGACCCTCGAAGCCGGGCCGCAGCGCACCGCGTCCGCAGTGCGGACCCTGGGCAAGAAGAGGTTGACCGGCCCCTCAGGTCTGACCCGTGACCGTGCGGCGCGTCGGGCCGCGTGTGGTGCGGGCAGCAAGGTACGACGAGGATGTACCTAAGCTACAAACCGGCAGCATTCACCGAGGGAAGAGGAGGGGCGTCCAATGGCGGATTCCAGCTTCGACGTCGTCAGCAAGGTCGACCGTCAGGAGGTCGACAACGCGCTCAACCAGGCGGCCAAGGAACTGTCCACCCGCTTCGACTTCCGCGGCACCGACACCACGATCGCCTGGAAGGGCGAGGAGTCGATCGAACTGGTCAGCTCCACCGAGGAGCGCGTCAAGGCCGCGGTCGACGTGTTCAAGGAGAAACTGGTTCGCCGCGACATCTCGATGAAGGCCTTCGACGCCGGCGAACCGCAGGCCAGCGGCAAGACCTACCGGGTGACCGGCGACATCAAGCAGGGCATCAGCAGCGAGCAGGCCAAGAAGATCACCAAGATCATCCGCGACGAAGGCCCCAAGGGCGTGAAGGCGCAGATTCAGGGCGACGAGATCCGGGTCAGCTCGAAGAAGCGCGACGATCTGCAGGCGGTCATCGCGTTGCTCAAGGGCTCGGACCTGGACGTGGCGCTGCAGTTCGTCAACTACCGCTAGGGCTTGTGCGTCGACGGTGCGCTCAGATCGCGTCTGACGTCGGAATCACGATCTGAGCGCACGCTCGGCGCCGAGAGACCTCGCTCAGGCGCTGGTTTCAGCCGCGGTCGCGGTGAACCGGCTGGGCCGGTGCGTCAACCCGTAGTGCCCTCGCAGCGTCGTGGCGGTGTAGTCGGTGCGGAACAGCCCGCGCCGCTGCAGGATCGGCACCACCTGCTCGACGAAATCCTCGAGGCCACCGGGCAGGTACGGCGGCATGATGTTGAAACCGTCGGCGGCGCCCTCGGTGAACCACAGCTCCAAGTCGTCGGCCACCTGTTCGGCGGTACCGGCGAAGGTCCGGTGTCCGCGGCCGCCACCGAGTTTGGCGATCAGCTGCCGCACCGTCAGCGACTCGCTGCTGGCCAGATCCTTCACCAGCTGATACCGGCTCTTGTTGCCCTGGATCTGCTCGATGGGCGGCAGTGGCGGCAACGGCGCGTCGAGCGCGTGCGCGGTCAGGTCCGCCCCGAGCATCTGCGACAGCTGACGCAACGAGTACTCGGGCGAGATCAGGTCGGTGAACTGCTGTTCCAGCTCTGCAGCGGCCTCCTGGGTGGGGCCGATGAACGGCACGATGCCGGGCAGGATCTTGACCTCGTCGGCGCTGCGGCCGAACTTCACCGCGCGGGCCTTCACGTCACGGTAGAAGGCTTTGCCGTCGGCCACCGAGCGCTGTGCGGTGAAGATTGCCTCGGCGTATCGAGCGGCGAAGTCCTTGCCCGACTCCGAGGACCCGGCCTGCACCAGCAGCGGCCGGCCCTGCACCGAGCGCGGGGTGTTCAGCGGCCCCCGCACGGTGAAGTGCTCGCCTTGGTGGTCGATCCGGTGTACTCGGTCTGGGTCTGCGAAGATACCGGTGGCCTCGTCGAGCACCAGCGCGTCGTCTTCCCAGCTGTCCCACAAGGCGGTTGCCACCTCGACGAATTCGGTGGCCCTCCGATAGCGCCCGGCGTGGTCGGGGATGCCCTCGACACCGAAGTTGGCGGCCTCGTCCTCGCCCGCCGAAGTGACGATGTTCCACCCGGCGCGGCCCCCGCTGATGTGATCGAGGGAGGCGAAGTTGCGGGCCAGGGTGTACGGCTCGATGTAGCCGGTGGTCGCGGTCGCGATGAGGCCGACGCGCTCGGTGACGGTCGCCATGGCGGTCAGCAGCGTGATCGGTTCGAAGATCGCCTGGGTGTTGTGCTTCACCCGCGGCCCCACGGCCAGCCCGTCGGCGAAGAACACCGAGTCCAGTTTGCCGCGTTCCGCCAGCTGGGCCAGCCGCTGGAAGTGTTTGACATCGGTGAGATTTCGCACGTCGGTGCGCTCATGGCGCCACGCTGCTTCGTGGTGGCCGACACCCATCAGGAATGCGTTGAGATGCAGTTGGCGTGGCAATGGTTCCCTTTCCTAGGTGGTGGCGCGCCAGCCCGACAAGCGCCCTTCGATGGCCACCACGATGCCGTTGAAGATGACGCCCACCAGAGCGATCGTGACGATGCCTGCGTACATGTTGGGGATCTGGAAGTTGAGCTGCGACGCGGTGATCAGATAGCCCAATCCGGCTTTCGCACCGACCATCTCGGCGGCGATCAGCACCAGGATCGACGATGCCGCCGCCATCCGAAGACCGGTGAAGATCGTCGGTACCGCCGCGGGCAGAATCACCTTCTGGAACAGCCGGATCGGGGAAAGCCCCAGTGAGCGAGCCGATTTGATCAGCAGCGGATCCACCGAGCGAACTCCGGAGATGGTGTTGAGCAGGATCGGGAAGGACGCCGCGTAGATCACCAGCGCCACCTTGGACGTCTCCCCGATCCCCAGGATCAGGATGAACACCGGCAGCAGTGCGAGAGCAGCCGTGTTGCGGAACAGCTCCAAGATCGGGTTGAGGAACTCGGCCACCGGCCGGTACCAGGCGATCGCCACGCCCAGCGGGATGCTGACCAGGATCGCGATGGCCAGCCCGGTCAGCGCACGTGACAGGCTGGCCGAAACGTGCTCGGCCAGTTGGCCGTTGTTCAACAGGGTGAACCAGGCACTGACCACTTCGGAGAACGGCGGCAGGAAGACCTTGTCCACCAGTCCGATCCGGGGGGCCGCCTCCCACAGCACCAGGAATGCGGCGACGACGACCGTCGGGCGCACCAGCCGCCACGCCAGGGTCTGCAGGCGGCGATCGGCGCCCCGCGCCGTCGGCACCTCGACCGGTGTCTCGACGTGAGACTCGACGGGGGCCACCGCGATGGCCCTAGACATGTTGAACCTCTTCGGACCGGGCGCGTTCCACCTCGTCGTGCAGAAGCGACCAGATGTGGTGGCGTTGCGCCCGGAAGCCCTCGCTGGAGCGGATGTCGTCGGTACTGCGGTCGATGTCGACGTCGACGATGTTCTTGATCCGGCCCGGCCGCGACGTCAGCACGGCGACCCGCTGACCGAGGTACAGCGCCTCATCGATGCCGTGGGTGATGAACACGATGGTCTTGCCGGTGGCCTGCCAGATCCTCAGCAGCTCGTCCTGCAGCGATTCGCGAGTTTGGGCATCCAGCGCGGCGAACGGCTCATCCATCAGCAGCACCTCGGGATCGAACGCGAGGCTGCGGGCGATCGCGACGCGCTGCTTCATTCCACCGGACAGCTCATGCGGGTAGCGGTCGGCGAAGCCCTGCAGCCCCACCAGCTCGAGGTACTCCTCGGCCCGCCGCCGTCGCTCGGCCGCGGGCAACCCCTTTGCCTCCAGACCGAATTCGATGTTTTTGCGGGCCGTGCGCCACGGCAGCAGCGCGTACTGCTGGAAGACGATGCCCCGATCCAGGCCGGGGCCGGTGATGGGCTTGCCGTCGAGCAGGATCTCCCCCGACGTCGGTTGAGTCAGCCCGCCGAGCAGGTCCAGCAGGGTCGACTTGCCGCACCCGCTCGGCCCGACCAGCACCAGGAACTCGCCGGCCGTGACATCGATGCTGATGTCCCGATTTGCCGTGAAACTGGACTTCTCACCGCGGATCGGGAACTGCTTGGTGACACGCCGCAGGCTCAGCTTGGCTTGGTTACTCACTTGTGCGCCAACACTTTCCCGTCGGGGCCGGCACCGTCGGGATAGGTGCCGTTGGAGTAGGGGTTGAACTCGTTGGTGTAGAGGTCCTTGGCCTTGAGTTGCCCCTTCTCGAGCTCACCGTTGCGCACGAGCCAGTCGATCCAGGTCTGCAGTTCGCGCTCGGCGATCACCGCGCCGGGCACCGGAACCCCGGAGCTGCGCCAGTATTGGATGGTCTTGGTGTCCTCGTTGCGTTTGCGTTTGTTGATGATCTCCTCGAACTTGGCCACCACCTCAGCTCGCGGCGTCACCTGGGCCCAGCGAATGGCCCGCGCCGTGCCTTGCACGAAATCGGCCACCGCATCCCGGTTCTTGGCCACGAAGTCGTCACGGACCACGTAAGTCCCGTAGCTGAACGCCCCGAACAACGACTTGTCGGTGAACAACGGCCGGATCCCGCCGCGCTCGGCGGCTGTCTCCCGCCAGATGGTGTTGAGGGCCGCGACGTCGATCTGCTTCTCGCGCAGCGCCTGCTCGGTGTTCACCGGGGGCACCACGGTGAGGGTGACGGTCTTGATCTCGTCATTCGTCAATCCCTGCTGCGCCAACCACTCCCGGGTGAGGAACTCATGGTGGGCGCCCAGGGTGTTCATCCCGACCTTCTTGCCGATCAGGTCACGGGCCGAGTGGATCGGGCTGTCCTCCAACACGAAATAGCCGGTGTATTCGCCCTCGTCGGCTCCGTAGGAGCTGAGCACCGAGGTGATCGGCGCGCCGGCGGCGTTGAGTTTGACCACCGCGCCGTTGAACGCCGAACCCACGTCGATGTCGCCGGTGGCCACGGACTGGATGTCCTGCGGCCCGCTGGTGGTGTTGCCCACCCACTCGAGCTTGATCTTCTGGTAGTAGCCGAGTGCCTCGGCCAGTTCCTGAAACTCCACCTCACCAGCCCAGCCCTGATACCGCACCACGGTCTTGCCGTCTTCGGTGCGCGCCGACCCGCCGGACGAGCCACACGCGGTCAGTACCAGCACGAGTGCGCTGAGCATCGCGAGTACTGAACTGAATAGGCGCATCGCCGTCGTTCCCCCATGGTGTCGCACTGATCGGTGCGGCTCATGGTGGCAACAAACTCGGGCTGGGTAACCCTTTAGCCTCGCGAAGAATCGAAAGACTCAGTGCCCGCGATCAGGCTCCGCCGAACTGTGGCTGCAGCACCGGGGCCAGCGCAGAGAGGGGAATGTGCGCCTGCACGGTCCCGCCGTCCATCGACCACTGCATCCGGCCCGGCGTGAAATCGACCGGGGAATCGCGACCGACCGGGTAGTCCGGCATGTAGAGGATCAACTCGTCCGGCGTCAGCGCCCAGGCCTTGTAGCCGCCCGAGTACACCTTGTCCGGGGTCCAGCGGTCCGGCGTGAATGGATAGGTGCCGGGCTGGTGCGGCGGCGGGGCGGCATCGAGTGCGGCCACGATGAACGGCTCCCCCAGGCGCGGGATTTCGGCCCGGTGGTCGACACCCGGTTTGAACAGGTCGGCCAGCTGCACCTGCCGCCCACCCGCGAACGTGAAGGTGCGGTAGGCGTCGCTGACGATCGGCGCGTTCGGGTGCGACAGGGCGTCAGTCCCTACCGTCCCGGAGTACATCTCATGGAAGACGGCCGTCGTCGCGTCGCCGTGCTGGAAGATCTCGAACTGCTCCTCACCGAAGCTGTCATGAGCCATCTTCTGCGCGGCGTTGCGCCAGTTGTTCATCAGGTTGGTCAGGTACTGCCGGATGACCGGGTTTTCCACCAGATCGCCGGGCAGCGCCATCTTGATGTCACGAACCGCGTTTCGGTCCGAGGTCACCGACGTATGGCAGGACTGCCCGTCCCACTGTCCGGCCAGTTCGTCGCAGAACGATGCCGCCGACGCCGCGGCGGACGGGGCCGTGATCACCAGAGAACTCGCAACCAGGGCCGCGGTGCCGATCAACTTGCCGATACGCATCACGGGCCCGCTCAGGCGAGTTCCACTTTGCTTGCGCGCCATTGCCCGTCGACCTTTTCCATCGTCATCTTGATGCGGCTGCGGTCGATCCGCGGGTCGGGAACGGTGGTGTTGGACACCGACTGGTCGACGAACAGCAACACCACGACCTTGTCCTTGCTCGCCGACTGAACGGCCGACTCCACCACCACGCCGTGCGCCGAGGCCTTGTTGTCGATGAGCAGCTGCCGCAGCTGCATGCTCGACTGCGAGTACATGTCCTTGAACTCGCCGGTCGCACCGGCCAGCACCTGGTTGAAGTTCTCGTCGACCTTGTTGGAATCGATGCTGGTCAAGATCTGTGCGTAGCTCACGGCGGCGTCCTGGGCCTGCTTCCCGGCCTGCGCCACCTGCTGGGCCTGCCATGTCTTCCAGCCGAGGAAGCCCGAAAGTGCCAGCGCGGCAAGGAATACCGCGACCAGTGCACCCACGAGCACCCGGCGGCGCCAGCCCGGCTTGACGGTCTGGGGATCTGTCTCCTCTTCTGCCTCGGCCTCGTCGGCCTCTGTCTCGTCGGCCTCGGATTCGGCCTTGTCCTCAGTCGGCTCCGCTTCGGTCTCGACGATCTCGTCGGCCGGCTCTTCGATACCGATGGCGTCGTCGACGGTTTCGGCCTTCTCGTCGTCTGTGCGCTTGTCAGCAGTCACGGTCACCGTCATCTCCTTTTGGTGAGGTTGGGTGGTTTAGCGGGGCGGTTCGATCGGCAGGGTCGGACCGCCGTAGGGCGTCGGAATGGTGTAGCGCCCCCTGGGTGTCGGGTCGGTGGTACGGCCGAGATCAGCGCCGGGCGGCGGGCCCGCCGTGTCGTCATCTGCCGGCCGCGGCGCGTTCTTGGCGCCACGCACCAGGACGCCCGGATGATCGTCCCGACAATAGGTGTACATGTAGGGCTCCGGGTAATCGGCCGCTGCCGGTGGCCGGCGCGGTGTCCCATAGTCGCAGCTGTACCGCGGGTAGATGTCGGCGGTGGTCCACAGCCCGTTGTCATGCATGACGCTGCCCAGCGCGTCGAGCACCGAGGTGCGGTAGTTCGGGAAGAGCGCATTCAGGGCAGGCACCCGCAGGTAAAGCAATTGCGAAGTGCTCGCGAGGCTTCCGAGCAGCTGCACCATGGTGTCGGAGTTGTCGGCGAACAGGTTGTCGACGGAGTTCAGCGCTCCCGGGGTCTGATTGGTGAGGCGCCGGAAGCCCTCACGCATCTTGTTGATCCCGTCGAATGTCGAGTCGAGATTGTCCGACGCCACCGCGACGCCTGCGTTCTTCTCTGACATCAGGTTGAACACCACACGGCTGTTGCGCAGCACGCTCACCGTCTCCGGCAGCACCGAATCCAGGGTGGAGAGAAGGAATGTGCCGCCGTCGATGACGTCGCGAAGCTTGCCCGGACCAGCCTGCGACATGCTCAGTTCCTTGCGGATCACCTCGAGCTTGTCGGTATCGACCTGTGCCAGAGCGCCGTCGGCGTCGGC
This sequence comes from Mycolicibacterium porcinum, assembly GCA_001942045.1. Taxonomy (GTDB): domain Bacteria; phylum Actinomycetota; class Actinomycetes; order Mycobacteriales; family Mycobacteriaceae; genus Mycobacterium; species Mycobacterium porcinum_A. The sequence goes on along the minus strand of MSTD01000027.1, from coordinate 71,943 downwards.
CAGCAGCTGGGCCAGGCTCACCGGTACGGTGGCCTTGCCCAGGCCGATCACGCTGCCGTCGGTGAGGAACGGGCCGTCCGCCGAGTTCGCCGCGAAGTCGATGTACTGCTCACCGGCCGGCGACAGCCCGGACACCCGCACATCGCTGGACTTCGGAATCGGCACTGCCGAATTCACGTTCACCACCGCCTGAACTCCGGTGGGGGTGATGTTGAGTCGTTCCACCTTCCCGACCCGCACGCCGCGCAACGTGACGTCCTGGTTGGGCAGCAGGCCGGCCGATTCCGGCAACTCGATGGTGATGCGGTAGCTGGAGTCGAACGGCTTGACCCGCAGTGCCCCGATCATCAGGTAGGCGCCGGCCACGACCAACGTCATCACCAGCGCGCCGGCCGAGAGCCAGGCGCGACGCCGGTAACCGGCCCGGACCACGCCGACCACGAAATCCGCGAGTGTGTTGATCATCGCGGCGCCTCCGCCGGTGCAGGAACAGGAGCCTCAGGAGGCGGCACCGGACCCGGCGCCTCCGGTGGGGCCGCCGGTGCCGGAATGATCTCGCCGGGCTCGGTGGGGCTGGGGATCACCGGCATCTGCGGCACCGAGGGGCCACGGCCGACGACACGCTCCTGCAGCCTCAGCAGCGTGTACTGCAGCGAGCCGACCAGCTGATGCCAGTTGTACCGCTTGGGGCCGTGCAATCCTGAGTCACCGGCGAACCCGATATCGGGGATCGAGCCGAGAATCAGTCGGTCGATGCTGGCGCGCACCGAAAGGCCGCTGCCGGACGTCGCTTTCACCAGCGGCGGCATCAGCCGGTTGAGCGCGTACAGCGAGGCATCCGGAGCCAGCGCCACGTCATTCCAGGCGCCCGCGACCTTGTTGGCATCGCCGATCACGCTGCGGCCGCTGGCGTCGGTGCCCGCGATCGACGGGAACTTGCGCAATTGTGCTGAGGTGTCGCCGATCTGGGTGATCAGGTCCGCGATCTGGGTGGTGTGCTCAGCCAGCGTATCGGTGGCGGGTCCTGCGGCGTCCATCAGCTCACTGACCGTCTGGTTCTTGTCTTCGATCTGCTGCAACAATCGCGACGTCTCGGTCATGGCATCCGAGAGCTGATCGGAGCGCGCGTTCAGGGTGCCCAGCGTGTGGTTGGTCTTCGAAATCAGCGTGCCAAAAGCCTGGCCCTGGTCACCGGTGGCCTTACCGAGGCCGTTGATGATGTTGGTGAAGTTGCGGACCGCGCCGCCGTTGACCAGGATCGCCGCCGACCCCAGCAGGGATTCCACGGTTGCGGCGGCCCGGGTGTCGTCCAGGCCGATGGTGTCGCCGTCCTTGAGCAGTGGCGCGCTCGGGTCGGCCGGGGTGGGCGGCCGGACCGAGACGAACACGTCGCCCAGCGGTGTCGCCGAACGCAATTCGGCGGTGGTCCCACGGGGCAGCCGGACACCGTCCATGATGCGCAGCGTGGTCACGGCGGTGTAGTTGCTGGCCACCATCGAGTCCAGCTCACCCACGTCGGCACCGGCCAGCTTCACCTTGGCATTGGCCGGCAGGTTCAAGGCGTTGGAGAAGATCGCGGTCAGCTTGTAGCCACCCGAGCCGACGCCGGGTGCCGGCAACGGCAGGCTGGCCAGGCCTTCGGAGGCACATCCCGAGATGGTCAGGCAGGTCGCCATCACCACGGGCAGAACGTATTTGCGCACCGGTCTGATCATCGCTGTCCCATCGCCGCCATGCCGTCGAGCATGTAGGACAGCCCGAAGTCGGGGCCGAAGTCCTGCACCGTTCCGGTGCTGCATCCCAGCTGCCGCAGCCCCATCATGTTGCACACCTCTTTGACGGTCTGAGAATCGAACAACACCTTGTCCACCAGGACGTGTGCCCGCGCCGAGCCGTTCTTCTGATCGACGATGTTGTAGATGTTGTCCAGTGTCATCGGAGCGAGGTCGAGGAACTCCGCCAGGTCACGCCGCTGGTCCACCGAGGTGGTCAGTGCGGTGTTGCCGTTGAGGACAATCTGTTTCACCTCGTCGCGGTGGGACTGCAGCACCTCGCCCACTTGGGTGATGACCTGGTTGATCTTGTTGCCGGTGGTGCCGCTGCCGAAGTTCTCGTCGGCCAGGATCTGGCTGAGCTGACGGACCGTCGAACCGAATTCGCGCAGGGTGGCGTCGTTGCGGGAGGCGGCGTCGAACAGTGAGCTCAGGTTGCGCACGATCGTGGTGAGCTGATCGCGGGTGACCGCTCCGCGATCGGAACTGAGCCGCAATGCGTCTGACAATTCACCGAGGGCGTCCTTCATCTGCTGACCATTTCCGTCGGCGATCGCGGCGCTGGCATTAACCACGTCGGCGAGAGGTCCGTTGCCCTTGCCGTCGCCCTTCAGGGAGGAGGACAACTTGTCCAGCACGTCGAGCACCCGGGCGAACTCGACCGGGGTCTTGGTCCGGTTCAGGCCGATCGTGTCGTGGTTCTGCAGGGTCGGCCCGCCGTGGTAGGCCGGGGTCAGTTCGATCTGGCGGTCGGTGAGGATCGAATTGGAGATGGTGACCGCCTGCGCGTCGGCCGGCACCGAGACGTCCTTGTCGACGGTGAACTCGACCTCGACGTAGTTGCCCTTGGGCGTGATCTTGGTGACGCGGCCGACCTGCATGCCGAGCACGGCGACCGTGTTTCCCTCGTAGAGACCTGCCGCGCTGTCGAACTGGGCGGTCACCGTGATGGTGTTGGTGCGGTCCTTGAGGAACCACCAGCCGGCGCCGGCCACCGCGGCGACCAGCAACGCACCGGCCACACACACGGCCAGCAGCTTGCTACGGATCAGGCTCATTTGCAGTCCTTGTAGTACTGGATCATGTTGAACTGCTTGGCGCGGCCGCTGATCGCACACATCCAGGAGTCGATCAGCAACCCGTTGCCGACGTGCATCTCGCCTGCGTTGCCGTTACCGGTGGCGTTGGCAAGTCCGCGCAGGGCGACCGGGCCCGACTGCAGGACGCTGCGCAGCAGATCGTCGTGCTGGCCCAGCATGTTCGACAGATCCTTGAGATTCGTCAGCAACTGCTCGAGCTGCGGCCGGTCGTCGACCACGATGCCGGTGAGGGTCTGGACCAGATTGGTCAGGGCCGCCAGCATGGCCTGAAATGAGGCTCGGCGCTGGACGAATTCGCCGACCAGGTCATTGCCCTGGTTCACCAGGTTGCCGATGGTGGACTGCTGGCGACGCAGCGTGTTACCCACGATGTCGGTGGTCTCCAGCAGAGATCCGAGTTGGTCGCGCCGGTCGGCGATGATGGTCGCCAGCGTATGGGTGTTCTGCAACGCCCGCGGCACCACCGCGGGCAGACCTTCCATCTGCTTGCCGAGGATGCTCAGCGTCTGGGCGAACTTGTCGGAGTCGACCTGCTCGAAGGTGGTGGTGACATCACCCAGCGCCTCCTGCAGGTCATACGGAACCTCGGTGTGGTTGATGTCAAACGTGTTGTCCGGCAGCGACTCTGAGCCCGCCGGCTGCAGCGCCAGATACCGTGAGCCCAAGATGGTGGTGATCTTGATTACGGCCCGGGAGTCCTTGCCGAGCGGAACATCGTCGCGCACCTTGAGTTTGGCCTCGACATGGTCGCCGGCCAGCTTCATGCTCTTGACCTCGCCCACCGGCATGCCGGCGACGGTGATCGGGTTACCCGCCTTGAGGGCGGCGGCCTGCTGGAACCGCGCGGTGTACTGCCGGTAGCCGACGTCGGCGACCTTGACGATCAGCATCGCCCCGATCAGCACGGTCACCACGGCGACCGCGATGATCCCGAGCCAGGTCCGGTTGTAGCTCTCCAGGGGACGACGCGGCTTCTTCCGGGGCTTCGGCACCGCCGGTGCGTCCGACTTCGCGAGTTGGTCAACCATTGGCCATGTTCCTGCACTTGGGGGTGTACTGCGCCTTGTTCCCGGGCGTGGCCGCGTCGACGATGATCGGGGTGACGTCGTTGAGGCCCGGGAAGAATCCCGTCGCGTTCAGGTCACACGCATAGGTGGTGGCGTACGCGCCTTCATTGGTCATCCGGGCGAATCCCTTGAGCAGCAACGGCAGATTCGCCCCGGTGAATGCGAGCTGCGGTTCGATGCCCACCATGTGCGAGACGAAGCCGGGCTGCCGGGTCACGAGCTCGTTCAGCGACGGGTAGACCCCATCGCTGATGGTCGACAACTGCTGGACCACCTTGGAGATCGAACCCAGCGAGTTCACCATCTCGGGCCGGCGGGCGTCGAATGTGGAGACCATTCCCCGGGTTTGGGTGATCACCTCGTCGAGACTGTCGTTGTGCTGGGCCAGATTCTTGGCCACGGCGTTCAGGTTGTTGATCACCTCGCCGAGTTCCTGATCCCGGCCGGCGAAGGAATCGGTCAGCTGGGCAGTCTGGTCCACGAGCGCGACGATGGACGCGTCGTCACCCTGCAGCGACGCGATCACCCCTTTGGTGAGGTTGTCGGCATCGCGCGGGTTGAGCACGCTGAACAGTGGCTCATATCCGTTGAGCAACGTGCCGACGTCGAACGACGGATCGGTCTGTTCGACCGGGATGACACTGCCGGCCTTGAGCCGGCCCGGGTCGCCGAGGCTCCCCAGCGACAAGCCCAGATAGCGCTGGCCGACGATGTTCTGGTAGGTGACCGAGGCGACGGTGCGGCCGTACATCGGCTGGTTGTCCTGCACCACGAACGAGACCTTGGCCAGGGCACCCTGCAGCTCGATCTTCTCGACCCGGCCGACCCGCACCCCGGCCATCCGGACGTCATCGCCCTCACGCAGGCCGAACACATCGGAGAACAGCGCCGCATACGGCACCGTCTTGCCCGCCACGTCACGGCGCAACGTGACATAGACGAGCCACGTCAGCACCAGCGCAACCACCATGAACAGGGAAAGGCCTATCGCCGCACCGCGGTATTTCATTGGCCTCCCTCTCCCGAAACGGACTGTGCGGCAGCGGGTGCGGCCTCGGCGGGCAACAACGGAGCCGCGGGTGCCGGCGCGGGTGCGCCGCCCGGCGGCGGTGCCGACCCCGGCACCGATGCCGCCGGAGGCGCACCTTCGGGCCGTGGTGCCACCGGGGCGACCGGCGACAGCGGTACCGGCGGGGGCGGTGTTTGCGCCAGCGCGGGATTCGCCGTGCCCGGCACCGGACCGGACGGCGGCATCCACGGCGGCAGCGGTGGATTCGGATCGGCCAGGTTGGGGTTCGGATTCACCAGCGGCGGACCGACGGCGACCAGGTTCCCGTTCGCGCCCAGCGCCGTTCCGGGTGGTGGCGCGAGGTCGGCCGGCGGCTGATAGTTCTCTGGCAGCAACACATCCGGCAGCGAGGGGCGGGTGGGCACCAGCGGTGCGGTGAAGCAGCTGGGGCCCTTGAGGCCGGCGTACTGCGGGCAGTCGGCCCGGGTGTAGGCGTAGCTCGGCGTCAGCGACAGGTTCACCCGCAGGTTTCCGAAGTCATGGTCGGGCATCCAGACGTTCTCGAAGAACTTGCCCGACAGCTGATTCAGCTTGACGAAGGCCGGAACCCAGTTGTTGGACGTGTCGGCCAGCACGCCCAGGGCCGGCGTCAGGTTCGAGGTGGTCTTGACCAGCTGATCGGTGTGGTTGTCCAGCGCGGTGTGCGTCGTACCCACGGTGTTGATGCCGCCGTTGATCATCGTGTTGAGCTGTGAGCGTTGCTCGACCAGGGTCTGCATGGGCTGCACTGCCTTGTGCAGGGCATCGAGCAGATCCGGCGCGGTCTGCTGCAGCCCGTGCGTCGCGTCGATCAGCGCGGAGACCGTGGTCGAGTCGGGTTCGGTGGCCACCACCGCGTCGAGCTGATCGATCAGCCGGTTCAATTGCGCTCCGCTGGTGAGCAATTCGTTACGGCGGTTCTCGGTCGCGGCGTTCACCGCGGCCAGGATGCCCACCGTCTTGTCCTCGCGACCGCGCCCGGTCGCGGCCAGCACGTCACGCAGCTTGCTGATCGTGGTCTGGAACAGCACCGTCGGCAGTTCGGTGTCCTCGGGAATCTGGGCGCCGGCGGAAATTGCGGAGCCCGGACTCACACCATTTGCCGGCTCGCCGGCGCCGTCGACCAGCTGCACCGACGACACCGCGAACACGTTGCTGGGCACCACGCGTGCGGTCACCGTGTTCGGAATGGAGGACGCGTATTCAGGTTTGAGATCGATGTGGACGAAGTTCGGGTCACCGTTGGCGGCCGGGACGACGTCGTCGACCATTCCGACGAGAACGCCGTGGTACTTGACGTCCGAACGCTGCGGCAGCCCGTCGCCGACGTTGACCAGCGCCGCCACCACCGGCACCCGGGCATCCAGCCGGCCCGTCGCCTTCACCAGGAGGAACGTCGAAACCAGCACTGCCACAACGAGTACCGCGGCACCGCAGCCGAGCAGTTGACGGTCGCTCGGGCCGCGTCCGTCCATTTCCAGCGAGTTGCCCATCTAGCCGCCGAACCTCGCTCCTGAATCGACCGTCCACAGGGCCATGGTGAGCAGCATGTTCACGATGACCACCACGGTGATGCTGGCGCGCATGGCATGGCCGGCGGCCACGCCCACACCCACCGGGCCGCCCGAGGCGTAGAACCCGTAGTAGCACTGCACCGTGGAGGCGATCCACACGAAGATGACCGCCTTGAGCACCGAGTAGAGGATGTCTTGCCCAGACAACATGAGGGTGAAGTAATGCAGGTAGGACCCGCTCGAGCCGCCGCTGATCAGGAAGACCACCACCTGGGTGGTCAGATAACTCACCGCCAGACACAGGGCGTAGAGCGGGATCACCGCGATCACCGCGGCCATCAGCCGCGTCGTGACCAGGTACGGGATCGGGCGAATGGCAATGGAATCGAGCGCATCGATCTCCTCGGCGATGCGCATCGATCCCAGCTGCGCGGTGAACCGGCAGCCGGCCTGAGTGGCGAAAGCCAGCGACGCGGCGATCGGCGCCAACTCACGGGTGTTCACCAACGACGAGATGATTCCGGTTGCCGGGCCGAGACCCAGCAGATCGAGGAAGTTGTATCCCTCGATGCCGACGAGCGCTCCCATCGTGATGCCCAGCACCACCGCCACACCGATGGTGCCGCCGCCGACCACGAGTGAGCCATTGCCCCACGCGATGTCAGAGAGCAGCCGGACGAATTCTCCTCGGTAGTGCCGCAGCACGACCGGCACCGCGGTCAAGGCCCGGACGAAGAACACCATCATGTGCCCGAGCCGCATCACCGGCTTGGAAGCCCGCCGGTAGAGCCGGACCCACGGAGCCAGCAGCGGTGGGACGAATGTCGAGGCCGTCATGTCACAGCCCCACTCGGGGGAACAACATGATGTAGAGCTGGCTGATCGCCACGTTGACCACCATCAGCAACAGAATCGATTCCACTACCGCCGCGTTCACAGAGTTCGCGACGCCGGTCGGGCCGCCCTTGGTGGACAGCCCCTTCTGACACGACACCACCGCCACGATGGCGCCGAAGATCACCGCTTTCACCAGAGCCACGATCATGTCGCCGGTCGTGGCGAACGAGGCGAAGGTTGCCACGAAGCTGCCGGGGGCACCGTTCTGGAAGTAGACGTTGAACAGGAAGCTGGCCAGGAAGCCGACGAAGCACACCACTCCGGTGAGCGCCACGCCGATCATGATCGCGGCGACGAAGCGTGGCACCACCAGCCGCTGAATCACCGAGACGCCCATGACCTCCATGGCATCGGTTTCCTCACGCATGGTCCGCGAACCAAGGTCGGCGGTGATCGCCGACCCGACCGCCGCGGCCATGAGAACGGCCGCGACCAACGAGGCGGCCTGCCGAATCACTGCCAGGCCACTGGCCGCGCCGGCCAGGGACGTCGCGCCGACCTGTCCGGCCAGCAGGGCGAACTGAATCGACAGGGTGACGCCGATCGGCAGGGCCACCAACACGGTGGGAAGCACCGCGGTGCCCGCCATGAACGCGCCCTGGCGGACGAACTCCTGCCACTGGAAGCGGCCCGTCACGAGGTCGAGGAAGAGGATCTGGATGGTCCGGACTCCGAGCACGAACTGGTCCCCGACCGTGGTGAGCGAAGCCAGCGGATGACGCCTGGCGTAGCCGGTGGCCCAGTCCTCGATGGCGTCGATTCCCCGTTCCGGCTCGACCCCATCAGCCACTCTCTCGGGCGGTGCCGTCATCCTCTCTCATTAAGCAGCAGAACCAACACAGTCCAATCCCTCCCCAGGCCGAGATATGGCCACCGCCGGCCGGATAACTCGCAGTGGTTGGCACCGTAGCGTCGGCGCTCATCCCGCGTCAATGTTTTGCCGAATTATCATTCACTTAGCGAGCTTGGCTCATCAATTTCCGGCAAATCCGTCGCCCGCTGCCGGCTACCCCGCCGGCGAGGATCGATCCCGCGGACAACGCCGTGTCACTTTCTGTTTTGCCTGTAAATCCGGTGTATTCAGGCTGAGATGGACGTCTTTCACGTTTGACGCCGACGTAAGAGGTGCCGCCAGATCCGGGCGGGATTCGCGCTCCAGGGACGAACTCACCACGGAATCCGTGCCCGGCACGCGCGTTAACTTTGCCGATCGGGCCGGAACCACGGAAAAGGTTGCCAGATCTTGCCGACGGGGTGGTGTGCGATGCCAAGCGCGCCACTGGGCCGAAGTCTACTGACTACGGGCGATGTCAGTCGAAGTTTCCCGACATCTCATGACACTCGGCGGTGGGCGGATCCTCGGTGCACTGCCACGGTGGCGACAGTACCCGCAAATGTCGCGGCTTCGGCACGCCGAGTCGGCGAGGAACACTTGCCCACCGACCCAGTTCGACAACTTCGACTCAGCAACGGCGTCGCGGCAATACTCTGATCGCCATGGCACCCGCGCAACGCGAACCCAACGTCGTCGTCCTCGGCGGAGGATCCTGGGGCACCACCGTCGCCTCCATCTGCGCTCGGCGCGGGCCGACGCTGCAGTGGGTGCGCTCGGAGGAGACCGCCAAGGACATCAACGACAACCATCGCAACTCGCGCTACTTGGGGAACGAGGTGGTGCTCCCCGAAAGCCTCAAAGCCACAAACGATTTCAGCGAGGCAGCCAACTGCGCCGATGTGATCGTGATGGGCGTGCCGTCGCACGGATTCCGCGGGGTCCTCACCGAGCTGGCCCGGGAACTGCGGCCGTGGGTGCCGGTGGTCTCGCTGGTCAAGGGCCTGGAGCAGGGCACCAACCGGCGCATGAGCGAGATCGTCGACGAGGTGCTGCCGGGACATCCCGCCGGCATCCTGGCCGGGCCCAACATCGCCCGCGAGGTCGCCGAGGGCTACGCCGCCGCCGCCGTGCTGGCCATGCCCGACCAGCATCTTGCCGCGAACCTGGCACAGCTGTTCCGCACCAAGCGATTCCGCACGTACACCACTGACGACGTGATCGGTGTGGAGATGGCCGGGGCGCTCAAAAACGTCTACGCCATCTCGGTCGGCATGGGCTACTCGCTGGGCATCGGCGAGAACACCCGCGCCATGGTGATGGCCCGTGCGGTCCGGGAGATGTCCAAACTCGGCGAGGCGATGGGCGGACACCGCGACACCTTCGCCGGTCTGGCCGGCATGGGTGATCTCATCGTCACCTGCACCAGCCAACGCAGCCGCAACCGCCACGTCGGCGAACAACTGGGCGCCGGGAAGAAGATCGACGAGATCATCGCGTCGATGAACCAGGTCGCCGAAGGCGTCAAGGCCGCCAGCGTCATCATGGAGTTCGCCGACAAATACGGGCTGAACATGCCCATCGCCCGCGAGGTCGACCGCGTGATCAACCACGGCGCGAAAGTCGAGGACGCCTACTACGGGTTGATGATCGAAAAGCCCGGCCACGAGGTGCACGGCTCGGGGTTCTGAGCGCGCGTTTCGCCACATGCACGCCGAAAGTGGCCGGCGTCAGCCGATCTGGAAGGTCGGCTTGAAGTCCGACTCCTGCTCACCGATGACGAAGCTGCCCGCCGGGCTGATCACGAAGCCGGACTGATTGCGTCCGTCGATGCAAGACGTCGACACGCCGTCGGTGCCGCAGCTGATCGTCTGATAGCTGATCCGCGAATTCGGCGGCAACGGCTTGGGATTCTCGACGACGCCGAACACCGGAGCCGGTGAGCTGGCGAACCCGGGAACCCCGGGCCCGCCACTGACCAGATTGGCTCCGTTGGGAGCGGCCGGGATCGGCCCGCTGCAGCCGTAGCTGCCGCTGCGCTGCAGCACGCAGGTGATGCCCTCCGGGATGCTGAACGCGTACCAGTTGTTGTCCATCACCGCGTACTCAGAGGTCTTGACCGGCGGATACGCATTGACGTTGGGCAGCGCGGGCGCCGGTTCCGGCTCCGCGACCGCCGCCGGCGGCACGCTCATCACTGCCGCCCCCGCGGCGCTCACCAGGCCAATCATCACTCTGCTCAGCACGCCGTCACCCTAACCCGAGGCGATAGTGCGGTCCACCGCTCCGGGAATGCGTTATCCGCAGGCGAGGTCGACGTAGACCGTGGTGTAGCGGACCCGCTCTTCGGTATTGCCGCGCGGGGCGGCCTTGAGTTCGGTGATGTCGCGGCCCGGTCGAACCGCGCTGACGCGACAGTCATCGATCGAGCCGGTGCCGACCCGGGTCTGGATGACGCGGTAACCCTCGTCCTGCAACTGCTTGATGGTCTGCTGGGCCGAGCCCGACCCACTCGGCGCCGCAGCGGCCGGGCCGGCCAGCGCCAACGTACCCACGGCCAGGCCGGTTCCGACGGCGGCGACAACGGTTTTCTTGACGGTGTTCCTCATTGAACTACCTGCCTTCCTTGCTGAATTAATTTCAGCCTATGCAGGTAATTGGGTCGGGTCCATCAACTCATATTGAACACATACGAATGAACGCATATGAATGGCGGCTCATCGGAAATTCAGGCCGGATTCATATTTTTCAAATGCCCGCCGGTGGCATCGGGAGCAGCCGCGCGAGCCAGCGGAAGACGCACAGTAAACACTGTTTCACCAGGCTTCGAGGCAACCGCGACGGTCCCCTGGTGCGCTTCGACGATCGACGCCACGATGGCCAGCCCCAACCCGGTGCTGCCCAATTCTCGCGACCGCGATTTATCGGCCCGGACAAATCTTCCGAATAGATTCGGCAACAATTCCGCATCTATTCCGGGTCCGTCATCGGTAACCGTCAATTCGGCGAATTCATCACCTTCGGTAAGCGCAATGGTGACCGTCACACCGGGCGGTGTATGTATGCGGGCATTCGTCAACAAATTGCTGACCACTTGGTGCAGCCGGGCCAAATCGCCGCGCACCCACAACGGATCATCGGGTAGTTCCGCCACCCAGTGGTGCTCGGGTGCGCCCACCGCCACATCGTTGACCGCGTCGACCACCAGATCGCTCAAGTCGATGTCGTCGGTCTCCAGGTCCTGGCCCTCACTCAACCGCGACAACAACAGCAGGTCACTGACCAGACCCGTCATCCGCCGCGCCTCGGCCTCGATGCGGGCCAGCGCGTACTCCGTCGTCGGCGGCAGGTTCGCGCTGTCTTGCCGGGTGAGCTCGGCATACCCCTGGATCGCGGCCAGCGGCGTGCGCAGCTCATGGCTGGCATCGGTGAGGAACTGCCGGGTCCGCCGATCGGACGCGGCCAGCTCGGCCAGCGCACTGTCGACGTTCGCCAGTAGCTGGTTGAGCGTCTCCCCCACGATGCCGACCTCGTTGTCCGGATCGGTGTCCTTCTCGCGCACCCGGGCGGTGATCCGGTGATCGTCACCGTCCAACCGCAGCGTCGCCACCTTGGCCGCGGTGGCCGCCACCCGGCGCAACGGCCGCAGCGCGATCCGCACCACCGCGACGGTGCTCAGCGCGGTGGCGATCAGCGCGATGACGATCATCACCGCGACGGTCACCGTCTTGCGGGCGATCACCCGGTTCGCGCTCTCCAGCGACACCCCGGACACCAGCACGTCGCCGTTGCCCGCGGGCTGGCTGGCCAGCCGGTACGAGCCGAGCACCGGAAGCTTCACCGTGTGCGGATGGTCGTCGGTCCAGCTGTACTGGTCGAGCGCCCGCGTCACCGCGACCGGCGCCGTCCGCGGCTCACCGTCGGAGAACACCGCGGACTGGATCACCTCGCCGTCGTGCAGGACCGCGATCAGGTTGCCCGGCGCCTGCCCGACGAATGCCGTGAGCGCCTCGGCGTCGGCGGTGAGCTCGTGGCCGTTCTGCGCTTCACGCCATTTCTCGAACGAGTGGCTGAAGGCGGCCAGCGACCGCGACACCTCGGCATCGCTCATCGTCGACACGTAGGTGTGCAGGCTGTACACCGACAACGCCCCGACCGCGGCCAGCGCCACCGTGACGATGGCGCTGACGCCCAGCACCAACTGCCGGCGCAGCGATCGGGGCCACCACCACTTGGGTCTCGGCGGCATCAGCGGGTCACGTGGCGGGGCGCAGCATGTACCCGACGCCGCGCACCGTGTGGATCATTGGCTCCCGGTCGGTGTCGACCTTCTTGCGCAGGTAGGAGATGTACAGGTCGACGATGCTGGACTTGCCGCCGAACCCGTAGTTCCACACCCGGTCGAGGATCTCGGCCCGGCTCAGCGCCCGGCGCGGGTTGCGCATCAGGTAACGCAACAACTCGAACTCGGTGACGGTGAGGTTGATCGGCTCGCCGCCCCGGGTGACCTCGCGGCTGGCCCCGTCGAGCACCATGTCACCAACCTTGAGGGTCTCGTCGGCCGGCGGGGTGGTGTGGCTCGACCTGCGCAGCAACCCGCGCAGCCGGGCCACCAGTTCCTCGAGGCTGAATGGTTTGGTCATGTAGTCGTCGGCGCCCGCGGTCAGCCCGGACACCCGATCCAGCACCGAGTCCCTGGCGGTCAGGAACAGCGTGGGCGTGTAGCCGTCGGCCTCCCGGACGCGCTGAAGAATCTGCAGGCCGTCGATGTCGGGCAGCATGATGTCGAGCACCACGACGTCCGGTTCGATCTCGTCGAACTTTGCTACCGCGTCGTGGCCGTTGTGCGCCACATCGACTTCCCAGCCCTCATAGTGCAGGGCCATCTTCACCAGGTTGGTCAGCGCCGGCTCATCATCGACCAGCAACACCCGGATAGCTGATCCGTCGGCGCGGTGGATCTTCGGCAACTGTCCGAGGATGGCCTGGCGGGGTTGCTGGGCGCGGGGGGAAACGGACATCGTCGTCATGTTTCCATTGTGCGGAGCGCACAGAGTGTTGTCACGGAGTTCATATGGAGTTCTAAGGGAATGCTGTTTCTATGACTTCGGTATGACTTGCATCACGTTCGTGACCATTGGTGATCCAGGCCAAACACGTTGCGATACATACTCTTTCAAACGAGTAGATGAACAATTGGTGTCGCCCGAAACCAATTGTTGAGTGATTTAGCCTGCGCACCAGGCGTATTCGCTGGCCGCGATACTCCACCGAAACATTTGGGTTCTCTATGCATGGCCCAAACTTCCTTGCACGGTCTCACAGCGATAAATACTCTCGCCCACAGTAATTGGGTGTTGCCGAGCCACAACTGAGCCATAAGTCGACTTGTGTCGCACTGTGCTCCAACACCTTTCGAAGTTGTTTACCGACATCGGCGTCAATAACTTTGGGCGGACTCGCAACGCGGCGGGTCCGCACATCACCGATTCCAGACGGAGGCGAGCCATGCAGCAAACCACCCAACTAGCGGAACGGGCCAGATCGGTCCTGAGATACGACCTGCCGGCCTCACTGGTGGTGTTCCTGGTGGCCCTGCCGCTGTCACTGGGTATCGCGGTGGCGTCGGGCGCCCCGGTGTTGGCCGGCATCATCGCCGCCATCGTCGGCGGCATCGTGGCGGGCGCCCTGGGCGGATCGCCGCTTCAGGTCAGCGGGCCCGCGGCCGGGCTGACGGTCATCGTCGCCGGCCTGATATCGCAGTTCGGCTGGGCGGTCACCTGCGCCATCACCGTCTGCGCGGGCATCCTGCAGGTGCTGTTCGGACTGAGCCGGGTGGCCCGCGCCGCGCTGGCCATCTCCCCCGTCGTCGTGCACGCGATGCTGGCCGGCATCGGCATCACCATCGCACTGCAGCAGATCCACGTGCTGCTCGGCGGTAGCTCCAACAGCTCGGCCTGGGCCAACGTCACCGAGCTGCCCGGGCAGCTGATGAACGCCCACGGCCACGGCGTCATCCTGGGCGCGCTGGTGATCGCCATCCTGGTGGGATGGCGCTGGGCACCGGCGGCCCTCAAGAAGGTGCCCGGCCCGCTGGTGGCCATCGTCGGCGTCACCGCGCTCTCGTTGCTCGCACCGTTCAGCGACGTCACCCGCATCCAGATCAACGGCTCTCTGCTGGACGCGCTTGCCCTGCCCAGCCTGCCCGAGGGCAACTGGGGTGCGTTCGCCACCGGCGTGCTGACCGTCGCCCTGATCGCCAGCGTCGAGAGCTTGCTGTCGGCAGTGTCGGTGGACCGGATGCACACCGGCCCGCGCACCAACTTCGACCGCGAGATGATCGGCCAGGGCACGGCCAACGTGGTTTCGGGCGCCATCGGCGGTCTGCCCGTCACCGGTGTCATCGTGCGCAGTTCCACCAACGTCGCCGCCGGGGCCCGCACCCGGGCGGCAGCGATCCTGCACGGCGTGTGGATCCTGGTGTTCGCGGTGCCGTTCGCCGGCCTGGCCCAGATGATCCCGACCGCCGCCCTGGCCGGCCTGCTGATCGTCATCGGCTGCCAGCTGGTCAAGCGCGCACACATCGAAACTGCCCGGCGCACAGGTGATCTCGCAGTGTACGCGGTGACGGTGCTCGGCGTGGTGTTCCTCAATCTGCTCGAAGGCGTGCTGATCGGCCTGGCCCTGGCGGTCGCCCTGACCGTCTGGCGGGTGGTGCGTACCAACATCGACGCCGAGCCCACCGGCGAGGACACCTGGCGCGTCGCCATCGAGGGGTCCTGCACGTTCCTGTCCCTGCCGACCCTGACCAGTGCGCTGGCACGCGTGCCGTCCGGCACGGCCGTGACCGTCGAGCTGTCGGTCGACTTCATCGACCATGCCGCCCACGAGACCATCGAAGAGTGGCAGCGCCAGCACGTGGCCACCGGTGGGACGGTCGAAATCCACGACGTCGGCGCGGTCGAGATGGGCAGCGCCGTCACCGGTCCGCCGATGCGCGGCTTCACACCGTTCGACAAGCGCTCCGGCGTGGTGCCGTGGAGCTCCTGGCAGGGCGAGGAGTCGGCTTCGGTGTTGCACGGCCTGGCCGCCTACCACCGCCGCACCGCGCCGGTGCTGCGCCCGCACATGCAGGACCTGGTGCATGCCCAGCGTCCGGAGACGCTGTTCCTGACGTGCGCCGATTCGCGGGTGGTGCCCAACGTCATCACCAGCAGCGGTCCGGGCGACCTGTTCACGGTGCGCAACGTCGGCAACATGGTGCCCGCGGGCCAGGCCGACGCCTCGATCGAAGCGGCCATCGCGTTCGCCGTCGACAAGCTCAACGTCTCCTCGATCGTGGTGTGCGGACACTCGAGCTGCGGCGCGATGACCGCGATGCTGGGCAAGACCGACGCGGGCGACAAGCACCTGGAATCCTGGCTGGCGCACGGCAATCCGTCCATCGCGGCCTTCGATGACGGTAACCACCCGGTGGCGCTCTCAGCCGCCGAAGCGGGCTTCGGCAAGGTCGATCAGCTGTCGATGGTCAACATCGCCGTGCAGGTACAGACCCTGCAGTCACACCCGGTGGCGCGGCGGGTCAACGTGATCGGCCTGTTCTACGACATCGCCAGCGCCGGCGTGCTGCGGGTGACGCCCACCCACATCGAGACCCTGGCCGACGCCGCGTAAGGGTTCCGCCCGACTGCGAGGTACCCCCAGCAGCACCGCGAGCGTGCGTGAAATGTTTCCGTATTTCACGCACGCTCGCGGTGTCTTGTCATGCCCCTGTCGATCGGGACCGGCTCGCGCGTCCCCCTGGGTCACATGTCCCCGGCAACTTCGTCAAAATCTTTGACGATCCTGGCGGACACGAACCAACCTCGGCACACGCTCGCGGCGCGAAGGGATCAGAGAAGGTCAGTAGTGCCCGGGGCCGCGACCGGCCATGTCCTCCAGGCGGCGGATGCGGTCGGCGATCGGCGGGTGAGTCGAGAAAAGCTTGCCGATGCGCTCACCGGCCCGGAACGGGCTCGCGATCATCAGGTGCGCCTGATCGGCCAGCTGGGGCTGCGGAGGCAGCGGAGCCGCCTCGACACCACCGGAGATCTTGCGCAGCGCCGAGGCCAATGCCAGTGGGTCACCGGTCAATTCGGCACCGGACTGGTCGGCCTGGTATTCACGCTGACGCGACACCGCCATCCGTACCACGGTGGCCGCGATCGGCCCGAGCAGTGAAACCAGGAGCATGGCAAGCGGATTCGAACCTTCGCGGTTGCCGCCAAACATCCCCGCGAACATGGCCATGTTGGCCAGCGCGGTGATCACCGAGGCCATCGCGCCTGCCACACACGAGATCAGGATGTCGCGGTTGTAGACGTGGGAGAGCTCATGCCCGAGAACCGCACGCAGCTCACGCTCGTTGAGGATCTGCAGAATGCCGGTGGTACAGCACACCGCGGCGTTGCGGGGATTCCGACCGGTGGCGAACGCATTCGGGTTCGCGGTGTCGGAGATGTACAGCCGCGGCATCGGCTGATGCGCCGTGGTGGCCAACTCCCGCACGATCCGGTAGATCTCGGGTGCCTGCACCTCGGTGATCGGCTGGGCATGCATCGCCCGCAGCGCCATCTTGTCGCTGTTGAAGTACACGTAGACGTTCATGCCCACGGCGAACAGCACCGCCAGGTACATCACGTTGCGGCCGAACAACGAACCGACGAACACGATCAGCGCCGAAAAACCGACCAGCAACAGGAATGTCTTGATCCGGTTCGCGTGCGGGTTCCACGTCATCGCAGTTTCCTCCTAGGCAACTACTCGGCAACCATCGCTGATTAAACGCTCAGTTACCGCCCGTGGTTCCGGATTCAGCCGTGACGGTTGACGGTGTAGTCCACGAGAGTCGCCAGCGCGTCGCGTCCGGGCCCGGCCGGAAGGCCCGCCAGCTCGGCGCGTGCCTGTGCCGCGTACTCGGCCACCGTCTCCTTGGCGCGCGCCATACCGGCCGACCGCCGAAGCAAGGTCAGCGCCTCTGCGACGTCCTCGTCCCGCTCGACGGGGCCGGCCAGCAACTCACGCAGCCGGTCAGAATCGGCCCCCGACTCCCGCAGTGCGTACAGCACCGGCAGGGTGTGCACGCCCTCGCGCAGGTCAGTGCCCGGAACCTTGCCTGATTCGTCGGGATCGCTGTCGATGTCGATGATGTCGTCAGAGATCTGGAACGCGGTGCCCACGATCCCGCCCAGCCGGTGTAACCGCTCGACCTGATCGGCGTCGGCACCCGAGAACGTCGCGCCGAACCGGCCCGAGGCCGCGATCAGGCATGCGGTCTTCTCGTAGACGACCTTGAGGTAATGGTCGACGGAATCGACATGCTCGGCCGCACCGCGCGTCTCGCGCATCTGGCCGGTCACCAGTTGGGCGAATGTGTCAGCAATCACACGCACCGCGTCGGGCCCGAGCCGCGAAACCAGCCGGGACGCCGTGGCGAACAGGTAGTCGCCGGCCAGGATCGCGATGTTGTTGCCCCACCGGGCGTTGGCGCTGGGCGCCCCGCGCCGCATCTGGGCCTCGTCCATCACGTCGTCGTGATACAGCGTGGCCAGGTGCACCAGCTCGATGACCGCACCGGCGATCGCGACCTCCGGATCGTCGGGCCGGGGGCCCAGCGACGCCGAGAGCACGGTGAACAGCGGGCGGAACCGCTTTCCGCCGGCCTGGAACAGATGCTGGACGGCCTCGGCCATCAACTCATCGGCTTTGCCCAGCTCATCAGACATCAGTTGTTCGATCCTGGCGACGCTGTCCCGGACGTCGGCGGCGAACGCCGCGTCCCCGAAATCAACGCCTGCCACCACAGTCGCTGGTGTCCTCATTCGTCCAACATACTGGGAGCAATGGATACCAAGGCAGACGTGGTCGTCGTCGGCGCGGGACCGGCCGGGTCGGCGGCCGCCGCATGGGCCGCTCGCGCCGGTCGTGACGTGCAGGTGGTCGACGCGGCACAGTTCCCGCGGGACAAGTCCTGCGGCGACGGGTTGACGCCACGTGCGGTTGCCGAGCTGGAACGGCTCGGCATGGGCGCGTGGCTCGACACCCGGATCCGGCACCACGGCCTGCGGATGTCCGGATTCGGCGCCGACGTCGAGGTCCCGTGGCCCGGGCCGTCCTTCCCGTCCACCGGTAGCGCGGTTCCGCGCACCGAACTCGACGACCGCATCCGTTCGGTCGCCGCCGACGACGGCGCGAAGATGCGCCTGGGCGCCAAAGTTGTTGGGGTTAACCACGACTCACGCGGCCAGGTCCAATCCGTACAGCTCGACGACGGTGCCACGATCGGCTGCAACCACCTGATCGTGGCCGACGGGGCCCGTTCCACGCTGGGCCGTGTGCTGGGCCGCACGTGGCACAAGGAAACCGTCTACGGCACCGCCATCCGCGGCTACCTCGCCACCCCGCGCGCCAACGAGCCCTGGATCACCTCACATCTCGAACTGCGCTCCCCCGAAGGCCAGGTGCTGCCCGGCTACGGCTGGATCTTCCCGTTGGGCAACGGTGAGGTGAACATCGGTGTGGGCGCGCTGGCGACTGCGAAACGTCCGGCCCACGCCGCGCTGCGACCGCTGCTGTCGTACTACACCCAGCTGCGCCGCGAAGAGTGGGGATTTTCCGGGGAGCCGCGAGCGGCCCTGTCCGCGCTGCTGCCGATGGGCGGCGCGGTGTCCGGGGTGGCCGGCCCCAACTGGATGCTGATCGGCGACGCGGCAGCGTGCATCAACCCGCTCAACGGCGAAGGCATCGACTACGGGCTGGAGACCGGCCGGTTGGCGGCCGAGATGCTGGGGGCCGGCGACTACTCCCACGCCTGGCCGGCACTGCTGCGAGACCACTACGCCCAGGGCTTCTCGATTGCCCGGCGGCTGGCGGTACTGCTCACCGTGCCGCGCTTCCTGCCGGCCGCCGGCCCGCTCGCCGTCCGGTCGTCGTTTCTGATGAACATCGCCGTACGGGTGATGGGCAACCTGGTCACCGAAGAGGACGACGACTGGGTGGCCCGGGTATGGCGGACGGCTGGGCTGGCCTCACGTCGGTTGGATCAACGCAAGCCGTTCAGCTGACCCGGTTGAGCATCCAGATCCGGGTGGACAGCGCCGTCGCGAAGCCGCACCACAGCGGATAGGGCGTCAGGATGGCGCCGGGGGCGCCCTGGGCCTGCACCGCGCGACGGGTGAGGTCGGCGCTGCTGGCGGTCAGGGCCGCGGCGGTGACGGCTGCGGCGCCGAGCCGGCGCTGGGAGAAGAAGACCCATGACCACGCGGCGTTGACGGCGAGGTTGCCCGCCAGCGCCGCGGTATAGGCGCGCGCCTCGTCCTGGCGGCCGTCGGTGCGCAGCCGGTCGATCGTGCGGGCCGAGACCACCGCGACGCCGGCGTACAGGATCGGCCAGACGATCGGGAACGCTTGTCGCGGAGGCTGAAACGACGGCTTGCGCAAGGACTCGTACCACGTGGACTGGGCGGGACGGCTGGCCAGCCCGCCGACGAGCGCAGTGGTCAAAGCCGCGGTGGCCGTCTTGGCCAGGGTGATCGGTCGCATGGGCGACTACATACCCGAATCGAACTTCGTCAAAAAATTTGACGAAGTTCGGCAAGACATGTCGCACGGAGAGGCCCGCTCCCCCGACTCATGGTGCCCGGAAGGATCGTCAAATATTTTGACGATCGCCCAGGCGGAGATGTCCCCGGCCGTCGGCATACTCCGGACATGGAAGACAAGAGCGAGCCGTGGTGGGCGAACGACCCTGAGCTGAAGGAATTCTTCCGACGCTCGCAAGAGCAACTGGAGCGGGAGATCGCTGCGCACGAACCCATTGCGCCCGACGACCCGCCGGAGCCCCTATGGGACCTCTCGATCGGCACCCGGGTTCACGCGCTGGGGCTCGCACGGGACGATCTCGCCCGAGCCCAGGCCCGCTACGAACAGGCGATCCTCGCCGGTCGTCAAGCCGGTTTGTCCTGGGCACAGATCGGCAGAGTCCTCGGGGTGTCAAAGCAGCGGCTGCACAGCCGATTCCGCGGCTACAGCGGGTAGCTCAGCGGTACTCGCACAGATAGGCGGTCTCGGTCTCGACGCGCACCTGGAACTTGCTGTCGGCGGGCACGGTGAATTGTGTTCCGGCCGCAAAGGTTTCCCACGCCTCGCTACCGGGCAGTTTCACGGTGAGCGCGCCGGAGACCACCCGCATGATCTCGAGCGCAGAGGTGCCGAACTCGTACTCGCCGACGGCCATCACGCCCACGGTCGCAGGTCCGTCCGGCGTCGTGAAACCGATCGAGGCGACGTCACCGCCGAAGTACTCGTTGACCTTGAACAATGCGGCTCCTTGAAGTCGGGTGAGCGGTCAGGATACCGGGGCGAGAACCCGCGGCATCCGGCTACACCACGTACTTGAGCACCCCGAGCATCGCGTTCTCGTCGGCCGGCTCGCCGGCGCACCGCTGCAGCCCGGCCAGCAGCGCCGACGTGTCCATCCCGGTGCCGATCAACACCAACTCGGTACCGCCCGAACGCCGCTTCTCGAAGCGCAGCGAGCTGCCGACCAGCTGCAGCAGGAACCGCTGGGCACCGAAGTCGACGAAGCCCTTGGCGCGGTAGAGCCCCTCGGGCCGATCCCGCAGAAAGTCCATGAACATGCGTGGGTTCACCGCGACATCGGTGCGGAATTCGACGCTCTGATACTCCGGATGGTCGTGATCGTGCTCGTCGTGCAGCAGTTCGTCGAAGGACAGCTGCGCCTGCGGCGCCCGCTGCGGCGGATCGATCAGCAGCTCGGGATTGATCCGGGCAAAGTCGGTGGGCAGCACCGGAACCCGCGGACTAAGTTCACGGATCCGTGCGGTCAGCGCGTCGACATCGGGGCACGAGGACGCCTTGTTGAGCACCACCAGATCGGCGACCGGCAGCCCATGACCGAGGTCGGGTTGTCGCGCGTCGAGCACCAGGACCAGGCCGGCGTAGTGGAAGCGGGAATCGTCGGCGGTGATGATGGTCCGGGCCACAGCGGCCGGTTCGGCCACGCCGCTGGCCTCCACCACGATCAGGTCCAGCCGGGGTTTGACGGCCGCGAGCTTGCCGAGCATCTCACCGACCTCGTCGTCGTCAACCGCACAGCAGATGCACCCGTTGGACAGCGACGCCATCGCATCGACCTGGCCGGCCACCAGCATGGCGTCGATGTTGACCGCGCCGAAGTCGTTGACCAGCGCCCCGATGCGCACCCCGCGGCCGTTGCGCAGTAGATGGTTGAGCAGCGTGGTCTTGCCGGCACCCAGGTGCCCGGCGACCGCCAGCACGGGTACGGATCCGGTTGACGTCACCGGGCCATCGTAGGGTTATTGGCAACTGTTTTCAGTAAGCGGGTCAGTTGGCCGGTAGGCGCTGAAGCCGATCGCGCGGGCCTGACGCCCGATTTGAGCCCAGCCCAAACTCACGGGATTCGGCGATCACATCAAACCGTATCTAACCACTACAAGTGACACTATCAGGTGGCGACCACTCAAGAATGATCATTCACTTAGTTGTTGCGGTCGCGTCGTCAAATGTGACATGCTCCACAGGCGACCGGGGGGTCGAAACGGTGCTCAGGCACAGCCGGTGTCGCCGGCCGGCCCCGCGCATGCCACGACACGCGCGGAAGGAACTCGATGACCTACGAGCTACCAGCGTCCAAGGGCCCCATTCGGGACGTCCTGGTCCAGGGCGGCTACGTGCTCGGTTTCTCCGTGCAGGCGCTCGTCAGTGTCCTCACCGCGGTGATCCGCCGACGCCTGGTGTTCGAGGAGGTCGTCACCCAGACCCTGTTCATCGGTCGGGTCTGCACCGGGCCGGCCCTGCTGCTGATGATGCCCATCGGCGTGTTCATCGCAGTGTCGGTCGGTGAGCTGGCCGGGCGCATCGGTGCCGGCGGTTACTCGGGCGCGGTGGTGGCGTTCATCATCGTCGGCCAGGCCGCGGCCCTGGTCTGCGCCTTGATGATGGCCGGGGTGGCCGGTTCGGCGATCTGCACCGATCTGGGGTCACGCACCATCCGAGAGGAAATCGACGCCATGGAGGTGATGGGCCTCGACGTGATCGAGCGCCTCGTCGCACCGCGTCTGGTCGCCGCCGTCATCGTGGCCCTGGCGCTGTGCTCGATCGTCACCTTCGGCGGCGTCATGGCCTGCTACCTCTACCACATCAGCGTGCAGCACCTGCCCGCCGGAACATTCCTGGCCACCTTCAGCCAGTACGGCCAGGTGTCAGATTTCGTTATGGCACTGATCAAGTCGGCGGTGTTCGGGCTGACCGCCACCCTGGTCGCCACATTCAAGGGCCTGCACGCCAAGGGCGGCGCCGGCGGGGTGGCCAACGCCGTGAACGAGGCCGTGGTGCTGGCCTTCGCGCTGGTCTTCATCCTCAACACCACCATGTCGGCGTTGTACACCGTGGTGGTTCCGGCCGTCGGCAGCTACCGATGACGGCGGTCACCAGCAGCGCTGCCCTGCACCGGATTTCGAGACCCGCGGTCTCCGGTTTCGACGCGCTGGCAGTGGCCGGCCAGCACGTCACGTTCTACGCCAAGGTGCTCGGGTCCCTGCCCTACGCCCTGGTGCGCTACCGCAAGCACACCCTGGGCCAGATCGGCGAGGTCACCTTCGGCACCAGCTCGCTGCTGTCCGGCGGCGGCACCATCGGCATCGTGTTCGCCATGTCGCTGGCCGCGGCCATGATGCTGGGCGTCGAGACCCAGCGCGGACTGGACCTGGTCGGGATGAACACGCTCTCGGGCATGCTCGCCGCGATCGCCAATACTCGCGAACTGGCACCCGTGGTAGTGGCAATCGCATTGGCCGCCAAGGTCGGAACGGGCTTCACCGCCCAGATCGGGGCGATGCGGATCTCCGACGAGATCGATGCTATCGACGCCATGGCCCTACGGTCGGTCCCCTACCTCGTGGGCACCCGCGTGCTGGCCTCGGTGGTCTGCGTCATCCCGATCTACATGATCGGGCTCCTGGCCAGTTACCTGTCCACCCGCACCGTGGTGGTGATCTTCAACGGCGCCTCCCCCGGCACCTACGACTACTTCTTCCACCTGGCGTTGGGCCCCCGAGACCTGCTCTACTCCGGGATCAAGGCCATCGTCTTCGCGATCGTGGTGGCGCTGGTGCACTGCACCTACGGCTACTTCGCCTCCGGCGGACCCGCCGGCGTCGGGCAGGCCGCGGGCCGGGCCCTGCGTACCGCGATCCTCGCGGTCGGCATCCTCGACGTGCTGCTCACCTTCGCGCTGTGGGGCCTGGTGCCGGAGATCCCCGGGATGGGAATGTGAAGCGGCTCAGGCGGTTCGACCGACGTCGCAGGTCTTCGGAACCCAGCCGGGCCAGGCTTGCGGTGCGCGGCCTGGCCGCGGCCGCCGTGGCGGTAGCGGTGGCGTCTGTCCTGGTGGCGCGGGCCTCGGGCCATCTGGAACGCAGCGCCGATGTGTTCGTCGGGGTGCCGGTGTCAGCCGGACTGATCACCGGCGGATCCCCGGTCCGCTACCACGGCGTCAACGTCGGGCGCATCGCCGACATCGAGTCAGGCACCCGCACGTCCCGGGTCCGGCTGGCGATCGAACCCGACAGCCTCGGCATCATCCCGTCCTCGGCCGTCGCACGAATCGTGCCCCGCACGTTCTTCGGCGATATCTATCTGCAACTCGTTGACCCGCAAGGCAACCGGTCGGCGACGGGGCTCAAGCCCGGTGACACCGTGGCGATCGACGACAGTCCAGACGCGATGGCGCTCTACGACGTGTTCACCAAGATCGTCGAACTGTTCTCACAGATCAAACCCGAGCGCATGCAGACCGCGCTCACCGCGATCAGCCAGTCGCTGCGCAACCGGGGCACCGAGCTGGGCGCCACGATCGACAATCTGAGCGCCAGCGCCCAGGCGCTGACGCCGTCGCTCGTGCGATTCCTCGACACCACACCGCAATTCCGAGATGTGATGGCCTCGCTGAACACTGCCACCCCCGACATCATCTCGACCCTGTCGGCGGCGACATCGGTGTCCAACCGGATGGTCGACGACCAGAAGAAGTTCGCCTCGGCGCTGGACGGATTCGCCCGGTTCTCCTCGGTGCTCACCTCGTTCCTGTCCGATCACCGCGAGCAGCTGATCACCGTGGTCGACTCGGCAGGCAAGATCATGGCCACCACCGCCGCCCAACCCCTCGGACTGGTCGACACACTGGCCGGCGCACAGTCGTTCGGCGAGGCCGGGGCCAAGGTGTTCGCGACGGGCAAGTTCAACATCACCGCCGTGGCGACGTTCGCCGGACCGATGCCGTACTCACTGCAGGACTGTCCGGTATACGGCAACACCCAGGGCGCCCGCTGCGCCGAATCCGCACCATCGGGCGCGGTGCCGGAACAGCCGGCCGACGTACTGTCTCGCCCGGCGTCCGACCTACCGGTCACACCGTTCCCCGCACCGGCGCCGCACCTGCCGACGAACTCATCCCTTCCCCCGGGCCCCGGTCTGCCGCAGTCCGCGCCGCTGCCCACCGAACCGCTTCCCGCCCAGGCGGTTCCGGGTGCGGCACCAGTTCGT
>MSTD01000027.1:0-47080 GCA_001942045.1 Mycolicibacterium porcinum | reverse complement strand
GTGCCGCACCCGCCTCCGCCGTCGTCGACGCCGACGGTCAGGCCCACGCCCTGGCGGTCCTGCAGGACGAACTGGTGCCGCCCGCGGGAGCCCCCTCGACCCGACCGAACATCGCCACGGTGCTCATGCTCGGCCCGCTGGTGCGCGGCACGGAGGTGCAGGTTTCTTGAACCGCAACGGCCGGTGGCAGTCATGGGTCAAGCTGGGCGCCTTCGGCACCGCCGGGATGCTCAGCGCGGTGTTGGTGATGAACACGCTCTCGGTCCCGGTACGCGGCAACACCGTCACCTACCAGGCGCAGTTCACCAGCGTCGAAGGGCTCAACGTCGGAAACCCGGTGACCATGAACGGTATTCGGATCGGTCGGGTCGATTCGATCCGCTTCGCCCCCAATGCCGACGGCACCAGCCGGGCCGACGTCGACATCGAGGTCAACTCCGACTTCACCCTGACGAGCAACGTCACCGCTGCGGTGCGCTACGGCGACATGCTCGGGGCGCGCTACGTGGCACTGTCCGATCCGGGCGGCGCCATCATGGACGTCTCCACCGACGAACCACCGGCACGACTGGCTTCCGGCGGCGTCATCCCCCTGGCTCAGACCTCGCCCGCGGTGGATCTGACCGCGCTGCTCAACGGATTCAAACCACTGTTCGACGCACTGGCGCCCGAGCAGGTCAACACCCTCACCCGGGGATTCGTCGAGACCTTCAGCGGCCAGGCACAGGCCTTGACGACGCTGCTCACCCAGATCGCCGCGATGACATCGAGTTTGACCGGGAACTCCGCCATTTTCACCCAGCTGATCGACAACATGTCGACGTTGATGCACACCATGAACACCCGTCAGCCGCAACTGGAGCAGATGCTCACCGGCCTCAACCGGCTCAGCGCCGCGGTAACCTCCGGCGACCGGCAGTTCGAGACGCTCATCGATCAAGGCAATGCCGTGCTGGCCACCCTGTCCAACACGGTCAACAACTCCAGCGCCGCATATGGCGACACCATCACCAACCTCAACGCCATGCTGCAAACCTGGCAGCCCAACACCGAGCAGTTCACCACGCTGCTGGCGCGGCTACCGGAGTTCGGCGACGCGATCAACCGGACCTCCAGCTACGGCGGATTCGTCAGCCTGTACCTGTGCAACTTCACTCTCAAGATTCGCAGCCACGAAGCCAACATCTTCGGCAGCAGACATTCCGAGGTGTGTTTGTAGATGTTTCTCGTCAAACTGATCGACCTCTTCGTCGGCGCGGTGATCTTCCTCTTCGTCAAGGATCAACGCAAGCACAACCCGTCAATCCCCTTGGCACTGGGCATGATCGGCACTATCACCCTGGTCGCGATCATGGTGGTCTCGATTGGGATTCCGCGTGCGGTCTACCACGTGCGGACCACCGCGTACGTCGCCGAGATGGCCAATGCCAGCGGACTGTCCGGCAAAGACCCGGTCTATGTCGCCGGAGTGCCGGCCGGGCGGGTAGAAGACGTGGCTCTGGCCGGCGATCGGGTCCTTGTCAGCTTCCGGCTGGACAAGGCGCAGGCGCTCGGTAACCGCACCACCGTCACAGTGCGGCTGCGGACCGTGCTGGGCAAGCGCTTCCTGGACGTAATGCCGGCCGGCACCGTCAACGGCTTGGACTCCAACGTGATCCCGTTGTCGCGCACCACTGCTCCCTACAGCCTCGACGAGGTGGGGCGTAAGGCCGCCGACACCGCCGAACACGTCGACCAGCAGCCACTGACGGCGATGATGAACACCCTGGCCGAAACCATGCCCGGCAACAGCGCCGAGCTCGGCAAGGCGTTGGCCGGTATCGGCGCGGCCAGTTCGGCCTTCGCCGACAACGGCGACAAAATCGACGAGATCCTGCGGATCAGCCGGCAGATGACCGAAATGCTGTCCCACCAGACCGATTCACTGGCCGACACCGCCGCCAACGCGCAGTACATCGTGTCCTCGCTGGCCGCACGCCGCCAAGCGCTGACCGACATCGTCACCAACCTGACCGCGATCATGCGGCACCTCGCCGCGATCTACACCGAGAAGCAGGCCGATTTCAGCAGTTTGATCGCCGGGCTGACCGCGGTCACCGGAACCTTGAAAGCCAATGTGGACAAGATCGATCAGACTCTGCAGAAGATGCCCCCGGCGATCCGCGCAGTCACCAACGCCACTGGCAATGGCAACTGGGCCGACGTCAACTCGCCATCCGTGGTGATGCCCGACAACCTGTTGTGCTTCCTCAACGTTCAGCGGGAGTGCCGATGAGGCGAAAATCTGCGCTCGCGATCCTCATGGCCGTGTGCCTGGCAACCGCCGGCTGGTACGTCTTCGGCCGCACCGACCGGGCCAAGACCGTGCACGCCGAATTCGGCTATATCAACGGCATCTACCCCGGCAGCAAGGTCACCGTGCTCGGGGTGCCGGTCGGACGGGTCACCGCAGTGACGCCCCAGGGCACCACGGTGCGGGTCACCATGACTCTGCCCGACGACGTCACGCTGCCCGCCGATCCGGACGCCTACGTGGTGAGCCCGGCGCTGATCAGTGACCGCCGTGTCGAACTCGGCCCCGCCTACAGCGGATCAGGGCCCACCCTCACCGACGGGCACGTCATTCCCGCCGACCACAGCCACTCCCCGATCACCTTCGACAGCATGCTGGGCAGCCTGAGCACGCTCACCTCGGCGATCGGCCCCCAGCAGGGCGACATCGGTGCGGTGCTGACCCGGGGCGCCGAGCAGTGGCACGACCAGGGCAAGTTGTTCAACTCCGCGATGCGCAACCTCAGCGCCGCCAGCGGCGTACTGGGGGCCCGGGCCGAGGACATCGGCGCGGTGGTGGACAACCTCGGCACCCTGATGGCCGCGTTCAACCAGCGCCAGATATCGCTGAACCAGATGGTGACCGAACTCGGCCAGGTCGGCGGCGGCTGGGCTGACGCCAATGTCGACATCGCCCAGCCGATGGCCGATCTCAAGGTCGTGCTCGACCAGGTCGACAGCTTCGTCGCCCAGCACGGCGACGACCTCGGCACCATCGCGGCCAATCTCAACGCCGTCGGCGACGTGCTGACCGCCAAGCAACCGCAGCTGGCCGAATTCATGGACCTGGTACCGCTGATGATGCAGAACCTGTCCAACACCGTCGGCCAGGACCGGCGTGGCCGGATCCGGCTGAACGTGTCCACGGTGCTGACCCAGTTCGCCGCGGCCCAGAACTTCTGCGATCGCAACATGCTGCCGATGTGCGTCGGTGCCGGGATCACCAACCCGATCTCGTACCCGATCAGCCGCTCGGACCCGCTGGGCATCGTCAGCGCGGTCACCGGCAACGCCCCGGCTCCGAACCCGAAGTACCCGAGGTGAACGGTCATGCGTAGATCCCTGGTTCGCCTCTCGACCGGCTGCGCCGTGGTGGTCGCTGCCGCGGCCGTTTGGGCGTTGAGCGATATCGGAATTCAGGACCTGCCCCTGGGCCGGACCTCCCCCACCGACACCATGGCCGTCACGGTGGTGCTGCCCACCGCCGACGGCATCACCATCGGCGCCGACGTCCGCAACGGCCAGAAGGTGGTGGGCCGGGTCAGCGGGATGAGCCTGGCCGCCTCGGGCGCCTCGGTCCAGCTGAGCCTGGCCGACGCCGACGGCCTGGACTCCGGGACCGTGGCCAGCGTGGAACTGCCCTCGGCCCTGGGCAATCCGTTCGTCCGGCTCTCCAGCGCGCAGCCGGCACCCGAGCGCGCGCTGCGCGACGGCGACGTGATCCCGCCCAGCCACACCGAGCTGGGACCCCAGATCGAAAGCGCACTGGCCACGTTCGGTGCCTTGCTGTCCCGCAGCGGCGTCGACCAGCTGGCCACCATCGTCACCGAACTGGACAAGGCGTTCGGCGGACGGGCCGACAAGGTGCGCGGACTGATCGACTCGATGTCGCTGCTGGCCGCCAAGGCCTCCGAGCACCAGGGCGAGTTCGACCAGGCGATGAGCTTGGCGGCCAACATCACCGGACAATTCGGCCACGAACAGCAGACCGTGGCCGGATATCTCGACGCGGTACCCAAGGTGGTCGCGATGCTCGATGCGCAGCGCGCGAGGCTGCAGACCCTGTTCTCCTCGACCACCGCGCTGGCCGCCACCGCCAACAGCGTGTTGTCCTCGACCGACCTCAACAGCATGGTGACCGACGCCGGCACGGTGGTCGGGATGATGGGCACTTTCAACGACCGGCTCGGCGCGATGCTCACCGCGATGAACACCTTCCTGGAGAAGTTCGGTAATTCGGTCCACGGCGATTACCTGATGTTCGATGGTGCCCTTGATATTCCGGGCACCATCGACAAACTCCTGACCGGAGGGCTGATCGTCAACGGCACACCGATCACCGGGGACGTGGCCCTGGAGGGGTTCTTGTCGGGAGGTCTGAATTGAGACGCCTGGTCGTGGTTCAGCTGGCGATCTTCGCGGTGATCGCTGCGATCGTCATCCCGTTCGGAATCCGCTATGTGGCTGGGCCGCAAGGCTTCCGGACGCCGATGACCGTGACCGCGACGATGACCGACGCGTTCGGCCTGACCGCGGGGACCAGCGTCACCGTGCGTGGCGTGCGGGTCGGCGCCGTCGACGACGTGTGGCTGGCCCCCGACGGCACCGCCACGGTGCGACTGTCCATCGACCCGGACACCCGCATCCCGCGCGACGCCATCATGACCGTCGGGATGGGTACCGCGGCGGGCATTCAGAGCGTCGACATCATGCCGCAGTCCGATTCGGGACCATACCTGGCCTCCGGGGACACGATCGCCGCACCGGCCGACCGGCAGCCCATCCAGATGGACCGCATCATGGGCGACACCGCGCAACTGGTGAAAGGCATTGACACCCGGGCAGTTCAGTCGGTCGGCACCGAACTGTCGAACGCGTTCGACGGGCTGGGCCCCGACCTCGCCATGCTGATCGACAACGCATCGGACGTGTCCGGCCGCATCCGTAACCAGACCGGCCAGCTGCAGCCGCTGATCGAGGGCACCGCAGAGTTGGTCACCACCATGGCCGGTCAGGGCGATCCGTTCGTGCGCGGCATGGCCGCCGCCTCGCGGTTGGCCAATCAGCTGGACGGCAGCGGGCCGGCGTTCCTGTATCTGACCGACCGGTCACCGACCGCGCTGAAATCGCTGCAGCGGGTGCTGGATACGTACCAGGGCACCTTCGGCGCCACCCTGGCCAACCTGGCCACCGTCACCCCGATCATCGGCGACCGCACCGATTCACTGCAGACCGGGCTGTCGACGATCCCGAAAGGGCTCCAGGATCTGACGTCGATCGTCAAGGTGGACGCCACCGGCCAGACCCGGGCGGACTTCTCGTTGATCGCGACCCAGGGGCCCGTCTGCAACTACGACGTCGACCGCCGGGCCATCGGCGATGTCAGCCCGACCCAACCCAACCTGGTGATGTACTGCCCGCCGGCGCCCGACATGCTGATGCGGGGCGCGGTCAACGCGCCCCGCCCCAACGATCTCGGCCTGCAGAACTCGCAGACCCCCGGATATCCGATCGGACCCGAGGTGGTCACCGACCCCGTCAAGATCCCGACCCTGGCCCAGCTGGCCTACAAATGGCGCAGCATCCTGAAAGGTGGCCCGCAGTGAGCAATTCCGACGATGGCCGTGTCGACGACCGCAGTGCATCGGTGCTGACGTTGGAGGATCCCGACGACGACACCACAGACGAAGCCGGCGAACTCGAGGCTGAGGTGGAAACCGAGCCCGAGGACACAGAGCCCAGCGGACTGAGACGCCACCTGGTCGCAGGTGTTGTGGCCCTGATGGCCGTCGCCGCTGCGGCCGCGCTGGTGGTGTTGTCGATCGGCGACTACCAGCACCGCCGGGACGAGTCGCTGCGCACCGAGGCCGTGCAGATGTCGCGTGACTATCTGGTGGCGATGGCCGCATTCGACTACCAGAAGTTGGACGCCAACCGTGACCACATCGTCGCCGATTCCACGCCCGGGTTCGCAGCCAAGTACGACGAGATGGTCAAGGCGCTTCGCGACATCGTGGTGACCAGCAAGGGCATCGCCACCGCCACAGCCGATCACGTCGTGGTCGACTCGCTCGACGGCGACACCGCGATCGTCGTCGCGTTCGTCGATCAGCACGTCACCAATGTGACTGCGCCGCAGGGCAGTAACCAGAAGTACCGAATGGTGGTCAAGCTGGTGCGCAGCGGCGACCGCTGGATCGTCGACGACGTGCAGACCGTATAACCGACCCGTTCCACCCGAGAGGAGTTCCATGCCTGCGACATACGTGGACCTGGCCGCCGAGCCCCGCCTGACCACCGCCGAGACCCGCATCACCGTCACTCAGCGCGTGCCGCGGTGGATCAGGAAGAAAGACGTCGATCTGTCCGACGCGCTGGACTTCTGGTCCGCTGCCGGGGCGGCAGCCAACGTCATCATGCAGATGAGCTGGCCGGAGGTCGGCTACGGTGTGGCTGAAAGCCGGGTGGAATCAGGAAGTTTGGTGCACCATCCCTGGAAGCGGCTGCGCACCACCGCGCAATATCTGACCGTCGCGATCCTCGGTACCGATGAGGAGAGGAACGCCTACCGCGAGGCGGTCAACGTCGCGCACCGGCAGGTCCGGTCTACCGAGGACAGCCCGGTCAAGTACAACGCCTTCAACCGCGAGCTGCAGTTGTGGGTGGCGGCTTGTCTTTTCATCTTCTACGAGGACACCCATCAACTGCTCTACGGCGCGATGACCGAGGAGCAGGCCGAAGGCTTCTATCAGAGCGCGATGACGATCGGCACCACATTGCAGGTGCTCGAGGAGATGTGGCCGGCCACCAGGGCCGACTTCGACGCGTACTGGAACACCGCGTGCGAACGCGTCGAGATGACGCCGTTCGTGCGGGAATACCTCATGGTTCTGGTGGAGCTGCGGATGATCAACTGGCCCATGCGGAAGATGCTGGCACCGCTGTTGCGATTCTTGACCATCGGCTTCCTGGCGCCCGTGTTCCGTGATGCGATGGAACTGGAGTGGACCGACACCGACCGGCGGCGCTTCGAGCATCTTTTCCTGTTCGTGGCGTTCGTCAACCGCTTCCTGCCGAAATCCCTGCGCAACGGCAATTATGCGGTGCTGATGAAGGATCTGCGTCGCCGGATCCGGCGCAAGAAGGCGCTGATCTGACGACCGTGGCGGCCGGACTCGGCCCGGACACCCTGCTGTCGCGCTATCTACAGGACCGACGGTTTCTGTTCGTGCTACCGAGGGCAGTCTGCCTGCAGTCGCTGCACCCGGCGATCGCCACCGGAATCGCCGAGCATGCCCTGCTGCGCCGACGCGTCTGGTTGCACCACAAACGCACGGTGACCCAGGCGATCAGGATCGCGTTCACCGAAGTCGACATGCGGCCATACATCCGATTCGCGCACGAAGAGGTCAAGGGTCGCGATCCGGCCGGGAACAAGTACCACGCGCTGAACCCCGAAGTGTTCCACTTCCAGCACGCCACCTACGTGGAAAGCCTGGTGATGATGGTCAATACATTCATCCGGAAGCTGGATGACCGTGAGCACGAGCAGCTCTACCAGGAGTGCTGCGCCTGGTACCGGCGCTACGGAATCTCGACCAGACCGATGCCTGGGAGCTGGCCGGAATTCGGTGAGTACTTCGACGATGCGTGCCATAGCCAGTTGTCGTCCGGTGCGCACTTCGAGCGGTTTCGCCGGCAGATGTTCGCACCGACCGACTGGTGGCCGCGGGCGGTGCCGCACCGGGCGATCCGGGCCATGCAGCATCCGCGGGCGGCCGAGCTGACGGGCACCGAGGTCAGCGCTCGCGATCGGCGCTCCCTGCGCCGGTTCACTGTGATCAGTCGGGTCGTCTCCTGAGGGTTGACGGGTCCCACTCGTCGTCGGCGAGAATCACCGGGTGCGCAGAAGCCGGATGTGGTGTGTGGTTGCCGTAGCGGCGGCACTCGTGGGGATGACCGGGTGCACGAGCACCGTCTCCGGCACCGCCCTGAAGAAGACTCCGTCGCCCGAGGAGACCAAACTCGAGCAGATCATGTTGCCGATCGAGGAACTCAAGGCGATCGTCGGGGCCAACAACCTGACGTTCACCAGCAAGACGGCCGACATGAACAACAACTTCTG
Organism: Mycolicibacterium porcinum; assembly: GCA_001942045.1. Lineage (GTDB taxonomy): Bacteria > Actinomycetota > Actinomycetes > Mycobacteriales > Mycobacteriaceae > Mycobacterium > Mycobacterium porcinum_A. The sequence continues at coordinate 38,904 of MSTD01000027.1, read as the reverse complement.
GCGGATTCGGGACGAAAAGTGCCTGGGCGCAATGTTTCCTGCCGAGGATCTCGTCTACTTGTTCAGCTATTGGGATTCGGTACGCACCCAGGTGGCCCAGGACCCGGACTCCGACCATCACCATTGGGTGCAACAGGCCGCCGTGCTCCTTATGTCGGAGAACGAAGCCCGATCCACACTCGAAGGCTCCAAGAAGTGGTGGGGAAAATGCGCGGGGTCCGAGGTCTCGCTTCGCGAGAAGTCAGGTGACGAGACCAGCGACCGCACCTGGCACATCGGCGAACTCGTCATCGACGGCGACCTGATCACCCAGACAACCACCCGAGCGGGCACCGACGGATGGGCATGTCAACGTGCCCAGTCGGTGGTGTCCAAGATGGCCGTCGATGCCAAGGTATGCGGCTACCAGATCCAGGACCAGGCAGCCACCATCGTCAACAAACTCGTCGCCAACGCGCGGCGCTGAACGACCTATCGCCCCACGGCGACCAGGTGATAGCCGAGTTTGATGATGGAATAGCCCTGTCCTCCGCACATCCGAAGATCGACCTTGAGGCGGATGCGCTCCAAATCACTCTGATCGCCGGTCAGGCCCACCGTGTCCCAGGTGCACCTGCGGACTTCCCATCCCGACGAATCGGCGGAGTCGTTGTCCATGAACGCGAACCCGGCCACGCTGACGATCGGTGACACGTCGCGCACACTGTGCCACGTCGGGCCGACAACCATGTGGACCTCGTACGCCCGCCACTTCTTGTCGTCATCCTCGGGATAGAAGTCACCGGAGAGCGGTAGCGGCTGCAGGACGTTGTCTCCCGGCAACGGCTCGAGCCCGATCGGTGCGCCGTACACATTGGTGATGTTCTTGTCGAAGAAATTCGCATATCCCGAAGTCACCCGACAGGACGCTCCGCTACCCGCGACCGGGATGTTCATGAGCTCTTCTGGCTCAAACGATTCCGGTGTGATGATTCCAGCCATGGTGTTTCTCCCCCTTCGTGGACGTGACCGAAGGGTAGGGCGGGCACACCCGGAAAAGCTGGGGTAGTCGACTACCTCAATTTCCGCCGCAGGTGCGGGTTACCTCGCACGACGTGCGGTCAGACCCGCCATTGCTGCCCGGTGCCCTGCGGTTGGGGGTAACGGCGAAAATACCTGCGACGCTGCACGATTACCACGGTGATGAGAATAGCCATGACGACCGCGTACCCAACGAAGTAGATCGTCGGACCGGTGGACGAATCAGGTTTGCCGAGCACAAAATCGAGGTTCGCATCGCTGGCTCCGTTCTTCGTGCACGTCACCGTCAATGGGCCTCGATCGGTGGGAAGTTCGGCCACCGACAGATAGGTGGTCGTGGGCCTGGCGCCACGGGTCGTCTTCAACACCTCGCTCGGCGCCGACAGCGAGACCTCCTTGCCGCCGGCGGTCGTGGCGGAGCAGCGCACCGAACTCGCCGGCTTTCCGTCGAGGTGCTGCTTCTTGACGAACACGATGTGCGCATCGGCGGTCGGGGTGACCGTGTCGCCGTTGTCGAAGTAACCACCACTGTCACCGGAGAGCAAGAAGATTCCTGCCAGGGCCATCACCGCGCCGAGGATCGCGGCGGCGATGATCCCGTACTTCGCAGTGCCCTTCGAACCGGGCTGCTGCGGGGGAAGCGCGGTTGCCGGGTTCTGCCACGGCGGCGTCGGCATCGGTGGCGGGTAGCGGTGCCCGTATTGCTGGGGTTGGTGTGGCGGCGGTTGGTGGTAGGGATAACCGGGCGGATACGGCTGGTTGCCTTGCGGCCCCTGGTAGGGGTAGCCGGCGGGTGGATGCACGCGAAGCCCTTTCCTTATCACCTGTTTGCAGCGATCGTAAGGCAGGCTTCCGGTGGCCCGGAGCAGCAGATCTACACCGCGGAATTGGTGCACCGGCGACGGCGGCACGCTGCTTACCATGTGTCGGTACCGAACCGAGATGTGCTGGGGGGGGAGAACGACCATCGATCCGATCCCCGTTCAACCGGTGCCCTCTGCCCCACACGCCCGGCCGGCCGGCGGGTTTCCGCTCGGGGAACCGCTGTTGTATCTGCGCGCCGTCCCCGACGGCACCGACCGCAACGTGTACTGCACGATCGAGAATGTCTACGACCAGCAGGTTGCCGTCGTCCGGCCGACGGCCGAGATGCCGGCCTGGACGATCACACGCCTGCAAGCGGATGTGCAGTTCGTCATGCTGCGCCCCGATGGGGCCGCGTTACTGCACTTCGCCCGGCTCGGCGGAAGCATCACCGATTGGCGGAGTCAGATGATTCAGGTCCATGACGGGTCGGGCCGCGAAGTGGGCCGGCTCAGGACGACAGCTCCGGTAGCGCAATTCACCCGAACCAGCGGCTATACCTTGGGGTTGGAAGCCAACGGACACTGGTTGGGGGCCACCGAAATTCATCAAGGCCCCTCCTGGCGACAACACCCCGTGCCGATCTTCGACGGCAACGGCACCTCGATCGGGCGGATCCAGCGCCAGGAGCTGCGATCGTGGGGCGTAGGCAGACAACGCGTCTGGTTCTCGGATTACCTTCTCGACTGTCCGCGGCCACTACCACAGCCGATGCCCGACCTGTTGCTCGCAGCCTTTTTCGCCCAGTACCTGTACGAGCGCCTGGCCCAGGGGCCGGTCAACTCGATGTTCGGATTGTTCAGATGACGCCGGGCCCAATCGGAGACGCGGCCTATCTGTCATCGGATGCGCTTGTCGCGCTGCGTAACTCCCGGCTCTGGGAGGCACACGCGGAACGATCCGCCGGGGCCGAACGCGACCATGCACAGTGGGCCGCGTCGCAATGGTCGAGCAGTTATCAGATGCTGACGGCGACCGCTCCCGGCAAGCGACGCATACCGATGCGGCGCGGTGCCGTGGAGAAGGCCTCCGTCGGACGCTACGTGTATCTCGTGGTGATGGGCGGCATGATGCTGTTCGTCCTCGGCTCAGCCGTTTGGCGCCTGTTCTCCTGACACCGGTTTCGTCGCCGCGTGCAGGGCCACGATCCCGCCAGTCAGGTTGCGCCACTTGACCTGTGACCAGCCCGCGTCCGCGATGCGTCGGGCCAGCTCGGCCTGGTCCGGCCAGGCCCGGATCGACTCGGCCAGATACACATAGGCGTCGGGGTTGCTCGACACCGCGGTGGCCATCCGCGGCAGCGCCTGCATCAGGTACTCCTTGTACAGCGTGGCGAACGCACGGTTGGTCGGCGTGGAGAACTCACACACCACCAGCTTGCCGCCGGGCCGGGTCACCCGGGCCATCTCCCGCAAACCCGCCACATGGTCGACGACATTGCGCAGCCCGAAGCTGATCGTCACCGCGTCGAACACCCCGTCGGCGAACGGCAGCCGGGTGGCGTCGGCGCCCACCTTGGGCACCGGACGGGACGCCCCGGCGGCCAGCATGCCCACCGAGAAGTCCGCAGCCACACACCACGCGCCCGACGTCGCCAGTTCGACCGTCGACACCGCGGTGCCCGCCGCCAGGTCCAGCACCTTGTCCCCCGGGCCGATGCCCAATGCCGCGCGGGTCTGCCGGCGCCAGAACCGGTCCTGCCCCAGCGACAGCACGGTGTTGGTCAGGTCGTAGCGCCGCGCCACGGCATCGAACATCGATGCCACTTCGTGGGGGTTCTTCTCCAGGCTCGCTCGACTCACGCCGCCGACGCTACCCGTAGCCATCCCTGTGAACTTCCTGCGACCGGGAATTGGCGTTCGTCTGGGCGCCTTGAACCTGATCATGAGCGAAAAAGTGTGGTTCATCACCGGTGCATCGCGGGGCTTCGGCCGGGAGTGGGCGATCGCGGCCCTGGAGCGCGGCGACAAAGTGGCCGCCACCGCGCGGGACACTGCGACGCTGGCCGATCTGGCCGACAAATACGGCGACGCGCTGCTGCCGATCAAACTGGACGTCACCGACCGCGAGGCAGACTTCGCCGCGGTCAAAGCAGCACACGATCACTTCGGCCGGCTGGACATCGTCGTCAACAACGCGGGCTACGGCCAGTTCGGCTTCATCGAGGAGTTGTCGGAGGCCGACGCCCGCGATCAGATCGAGACGAACGTCTTCGGCGCACTCTGGGTCACCCAGGCCGCGCTGCCGTACCTGCGGGCGCAGGGCAGCGGGCACATCATCCAGGTGTCCTCGATCGGCGGCATCACCGCGTTCCCGTTGGTCGGCATGTACCACGCGTCCAAGTGGGCGCTGGAAGGCTTCTCGCAGTCCCTGGCCCAAGAGGTCGCGCCATTCGGGGTGCACGTGACGCTGATCGAGCCGGGCGGGTTCTCCACCGACTGGGCCGGTTCCTCGGCCAGACATGCTGCCCCGCTTGCCGATTACGACGAGGCGCGTGAGGCCGCGCAACGTGCCCGGGCTCAGCGCAGCGCCAAGCCCGGCGACCCCAAAGCCTCGGCCGAGGCGGTACTGAAGATCGTCGACGCCGAGAACCCGCCGTTGCGGGTGTTCTTCGGCGAGCTGCCGCTACAGCTGGCCAAGGCCGACTACGAGAGCCGGCTGGCGACCTGGGAGCAGTGGCAGCCGGTGTCAGTCCTCGCCCAGGGCTAGCCACGGTTTCATCCGGCAGTCCCCGGGGAAGCCTGGATACATGCCGGAAAGCGTCACACAGAAGTTGATCGGGTCCCATCTCGTCTCCGGGTCGATGACGCCCGGGGACGAGATGGCGATCCGCATCGACCAGACGCTGACGCAGGACGCCACCGGGACACTGGTCATGCAGGAACTCGAGTCACTCGGGCTCGACCGGGCCCGTACCGAGGTCAGCGTGCAGTACGTCGACCACAACCTGCTGCAGACCGACGAGAAGAACGCCGAGGACCACGAGTACCTGCGGACCGCCGCGCAACATTTCGGCCTGTGGTTCTCCAAGCCCGGCAACGGGGTCTCGCACCCCACCCACATGCAGCGCTTCGGCATACCCGGCAAGACGATGGTGGGCTCGGACTCCCACACCCCGGCCGCCGGATCGCTGGGGATGCTGGCGATCGGGGTCGGCGGGTTGGAGGTGGCACTGGCCATCGCCGGCGAACCGCTGCACCTGCGGGCACCCGAGGTGTGGGGTATCCGGCTGGAAGGCGAACTCCCGCAATGGTGTTCGGCCAAGGACGTGATTCTCGAGATGCTGCGACGCCACGACGTCAAAGGCGGCGTCAACCGCATCATCGAGTACTACGGCCCCGGGCTGGCGGGCATGTCGGCCATGGACCGGCACGTCATCGCGAACATGGGCGCCGAGCTCGGCGCGACCACCACCGTCTTTCCCAGCGACGACGCGGTACGCGACTTCCTGACCGGCGAAGACCGTGGCGACGACTGGGTGGAGCTCGTCGCCGATGACGGCGCACACTACGACATCGACGAGGTCATCGACCTGTCGGCGCTCGAACCGCTGATCGCCAAACCGTCGTCACCCGGCAATGTCGTCCCGGTGTCGGAGGTGGCCGGCGAACCCGTCGCTCAGGTGGTCATCGGCTCCAGCGCCAACCCCGGACTACGTGACTTCGCGATCGCGGCAGCCATGGTGCACGGCCGTCAGACGTCGCCCGACGTCAGCTTCGACGTCAACCCCACCTCCCGCGAGATCCTCACCGACCTGACCAGGATGGGCGCCACCACCGAACTCGTCATCAACGGGGCGCGCATCCACCAGGCCGGCTGCATGGGCTGCATCGGCATGGGCCAGGCCCCGGCCACCGGTCGCAACTCGCTGCGGACCATGCCCCGCAACTTTCCCGGCCGGTCCGGCACCAAGGAGGATTCGGTGTGGCTGTGCTCACCGGAAACCGCTGCGGCATCGGCCATCACGGGCGTCATCACCGATCCGCGACAATGGGCGGCCGACAACGGAATCGAGTACCCGGAGCTCGACCTGCCCACGCATTTCAGCGTCAACACCGCCATGCTGATCGCCCCGCCGCCGCCCGAACAGGCCCGCACCGTCGAAGTCATCAAGGGCCCCAACATCTCCAGCCTTCCCGAGTTGACGCCGCTGCCCGAGGTGATCGAGGCGCCGGTCCTGCTCAAGGTCGGCGACAACATCTCGACCGACGAGATCTCGCCGGCCGGCGCGCGTGCCCTCCCGTTCCGGTCGAACATCCCCAAACTCGCGCTGTTCAGCTTCACCCAGATCGACGAGACCTATCCGGAACGAGCGCAATCCGCTCAAGCCGGCCACATCATCGTCGGCGGAGAGAACTACGGCCAGGGCTCGTCGCGCGAACACGCCGCGATCGCACCCCGCTACCTCGGACTGCAGATGGCGATCGCCAAGTCGTTCGCCCGCATCCACTGGCAGAACCTCGCCAATTTCGGCGTGCTCGCAGTGGAATTCGCCGATCCCGCCGACTACGACACGGTGACCCAAGGCGACGTACTCGCCGTGGCCGACCTGCGCCGGGCACTGGCCGACGGAGATCCGATCACGGTCACCAACACCACGCAAGGCACGTCATTCGCGGTGCGGCACAGGCTTTCCGAGCGGCAGATCCGGCATGTCCTCGCCGGGGGCCTCATTCCGTGGCTGGCCGCGCAGCAGAAAGACTAGGCCGCGATCCGGCCTCCAACAACCTAAACCGGCGTAGCGTCAACCACATGCCCACGATCACGACCTCCGACAATGTCGAGATTTTCTATCGGGACTGGGGTTCGGGCCAGCCCATAGTCTTCAGCCACGGTTGGCCGTTGTCCGCCGACGACTGGGACACATTCATGCTGTTCTTCCTGCAGCACGGCTACCGCGTGGTGGCCCACGACCGGCGCGGGCACGGACGCTCCTCCCATGTGGCCGACGGCCACGACATGGACCACTACGCCGACGACCTCGCCGCCGTGGTCCAACACCTGGACCTGCGCGACGCCATCCACGTCGGACACTCCACCGGCGGCGGTGAGCTCGTGCACTACCTCGCCTGTCACGGCCTGGACCGGGCCGCGCATGCGGTCCTGATCAGCTCGGTGCCGCCGCTGATGGTCAAGACCGACGCCAACCCCGGTGGGCTTCCCAAATCGGTGTTCGACGACCTCCAGGCTCAGCTGGCGGCCAACCGCTCGGTGTTCTACCGCGCACTGCCCTCAGGCCCGTTCTACGGCTTCAACCGGGAACAGGAGAAGACCCCACAGCCGGCCCGCGAGGCGATCATCGCCAACTGGTGGCGCCAGGGCATGATGGGCGACCCCAAGGCACACTACGACGGCATCGTGGCGTTCTCCCAGACCGATTTCACCGAGGACCTCAAGAAGATCACCCTGCCGTCGCTGGTCATGCACGGCGACGACGACCAGATCGTGCCCTACGCGAACTCCGGGCCACTGTCGGCCGAACTCCTACCGAACTCGACACTCAAGACCTACGCGGGATTCCCGCACGGCATGCCGACCACCCAGGCCGAGACGATCATGGCCGATCTACTGGAGTGGCTGCGCTCCTGAAACAGGTTGCCCTAGAAGGGCGATCAGGCCGCACGCAGCTGACGCAGGCCCTGCACGGCCTCGTAGTGCCCGATCAGCTCATCGCAGATCGCCGGCCAGGTCCGGCTCAGCACGCTGCGCCGCGCGGCCACCGAATAGCGCGACCGCTCGGCGATCAGATGATCGACGGATGCCGGCAGCGCCGACTCGAATTCGCCGACCGGGAGCAACAATCCGGTCCGGTACGGCGCCACCAGATCCCTGGGCCCGCCGGCATCTGGGGCGATCACCGGCAGACCCGAGGCCATCGCCTCCTGCACGGCCTGACAGAACGTCTCGTGCTCACCCGGATGGACGAAGACGTCCATGCTGGCGTACGCCGAAGCCAGGGCCTCACCGTGCAGCTCGCCGGTGAAAACCGCTGTGGGCAGCAGAGTTTGAAGCTTGGCCCGGTCCACCCCGTCACCCACCACAACCAGCTGCAGATCGTCGCGCCCGGCCAGCGCGGCCAGTCGCTCCACGTGCTTCTCCGGGGCCAGCCGGCCGACGAACCCGACGACCGGCTTACCCTCGGGCGACCACGCGGCACGCAGCTGCTCATCGCGGGCCGACGGCGCGAAGCCGGTGATGTCGACCCCACGCCCCCACTTGAACACCCGCGGAATGCGGTGGGCTTCAAGGTTTTCCATCGCCGAGGTGGACGGGGCCAGGGTGCGGTCGGCCTTGCTGTGCAGGCGCCGCGTCCACGCCCACGACGCGCGCGACAGGATGCCGACACCGTAGCTCTCGGCGAAACCCGCGACATCGGTCTGGAACACCGCCACCGTCGGCACCCCCAGATAACGGGCGGCGTGCACGCCACCCCAGCCGAGCAGTGCCGGTGACGCCAGGTGTACGACGTCGGGATTGAATCCGCGGAGCACATTCACCATCCGCGGCCGCGGCACACCCAGCGGCAGCGAAGTCACCTTGGGGAACATCCGCGACGGCACGCGGTGCACCCGCACCCCGTCATGCACGCGCTCGGCCGGCGGCTGGCCCCGCGGCGTGTCCGGGGCGATGACGAGTACCTCGTGACCGGTGCGGCGGAGATGCTCGATCACCCGAAGCACCGAGTTGGTGACGCCGTTGACATTCGGGAGGAAGGACTCTGCAACGATTGCAACGCGCACAGTTGGATGCTCCCAGCAACACCTGTCCCCGAGGTAGCGTCCCGGGATACGACACGCTAAAACCTGATGCGCGGCGATAAGGTTGCCCCATGCGATTGCCCCGCGTTGCTGCAGCGATGCTGGCCGTGCTGGCCTTGTCCGTTGCGGGTGCCACCGCGGGCTGCACCCGGCTCGTCGACGGCAGCGCACAGGCCAACGGAGACAAGCCCGGCACCGAGATCACCGAGGATGGCTACGGAGTGCAGATCGGCTACCCGGATGCACCCGCCCAGATCGAGTTCTTCACCGAACCGCAGTGCCCGGCCTGCGCGAACTTGCAGCGTCAGTCCGGCGACGCCATCGCCGCCGCCGTCAGCCAAGGCCGGCTGGCGGTGACCTACCGGCCGCTGACCTTCCTGGACAGGTCGGTCACCGAATACTCGGCGCACGTCGCCAACGCCCTGTTCCTGGCCGCCGGCCCGGGCACGACCGCGTCGGCGTTCCAGGCCTTCGTGCAGGACCTGTGGGGCAACCAGGAACCCGAGGGCGCGCCCGGCCCGACGGACGACGCCATGGCCGCCATGGCCTCCGAGAGCGGGGTCGGCCCCGAGCAGACCGACCGGATCGCCGCCGGTGAGCAGATCATCGACCCGGATGAAGTCAACGACGCCAACGCCGAACTGCTCAGCGAAACCCAGTACGAGGTGTCCACCCCGGCGATCTACGACCTCGTCGGCGAGCAGGTGGTCGACACCAGCGACCCGGACTGGCTGGCCAAGCTGCTGGCTACGCCGCAGAGCTGACCGGGCTGAGCCGTCGCTGCAGGAACGCCAGCAGCGTCAGCGCGGCGGCCGCGACCAGCCAGCCCACCACGGCGATCGAGCCGGCCGGGATGATCGCCAGCGATGCGTCACGGTCGCGGACCCGCACCAGATCGGGATTGTTCTTGTCGTACTCGACGTAGATCCGCATCCCGGTGTCGAGTTCGGACGGATACAGCACACCCAGCTCGGGCCGGTAGGTCACGCGGTCGGGTGTCACGAACTCGATCGTCGAGCGGCGCGGCCCGGCACTGAGCACCTCGGCAGCGGCCACCCCCATGTTGCGCTCGATCTGCTGGTCGTTGCGCCAGGCGCCGACCACCAGCAGCACCGACTGCAACGTGACCAGACACGCGGCAATCACCACACCGATCCGCACCCGGCGGATGATCCGCTGCGACCGCGTCTCCCCCGGTTCTCCGTACAGATGCGGAATCAGCGGTTGCACCAGCGCCCGCAGCCGCGCCGCGATCTGCGCGGGCCTCACAGGGCAGCCTTGATCGATGCGTGCAGGGCCCGCAACGACGACCGGTCGGCCTTCACCTCCAGCACCCGCATGCCCTCGAAGGGTTCGGCCAGAGCCGCGGCCAGATCGCCGACCTCCAGCTGCCGGCCGTCGACGTGATAGGCCCGGCACAACGCGGCCACATCCACATCGTGCGGGGTGCCGAAGATCCGCGACGAGACGTCGGCGAACCGTGGATCGCCCTGCTCGAGCAGCTCGAAGATGCCGCCACCGTTGTCGTTGGACACCACGATCGTCAGATTGCGCGGCGTCGGCTCGGTCGGCCCGATCAACAGGCCCGAGCTGTCGTGCACGAAGGTCAGATCCCCGATCAGCGCGATGGTCCGGCCGTCGTGGGCCAGCGCCGCACCGATCGCCGTCGACACTGTGCCGTCGATACCGGCCACACCGCGGTTGGACCGCACCTTGACGCCCTCGGCGCTCAGCCCCACCAGCGCGGCGTCGCGCACCGGGTTGGACGCCCCGAGCACCAGCTGGTCCCCGGGGCGCAGCGCGTCGGTCACCACCGCGGCCACGTGCAGGCCGGTGGTCAGCGGATGCGACGCGAGTTGCTGGCGGACCGCCGCGACGGCGTGCTTGTTGAGCTCGGTGCAGCGGTCCAGCCAGGCCGGGTCCGGGCTGCCGGTGGTCACCGCACGGGTGCCGGTCGCCATCGAATTGCCCGAGACGTCGGGCCAGCGCGGGCCGGTGGTCAGGGCGTACACCGGCACCGCCGGATCGGCCAGCAGCGCCGAAACCGGCCGATGCAGTGTGGGACGACCCAGCATGATGACCTGCTTGGGGTGCACGAGGCGCAGCGCCAGCGGGTGCAGCGGGTTCTCCGGACGCGGCGCCGTGGGTTCGGCGACCGTCGGCAACCCGGCCAGGTTCGGGTGCGCGCCGGCACCGTGGCCGGCGATCACCACGGTGTCCGGGGTGAGGTCGATCTCCAGCGGCTGGTCGAAGCTCACCGGCGGGGTGTAGGTCCAAGGCTTGCCGTCCGGGCGGCCGGGCGGGAAGGACGCGTCCCCGTGTGAGTCGTCGGGCACCAGTGGTTCGCGCAACGGGATGTCGAACTGCACCGGCCCGGCGTTGGCCGTGCGGGATCCGGTGGCCGCCGCCAGCACGCGGCAGGTCGCCGAGCGCCACTGGGCGTTGAGCGAGTCGAGCTTTTCTGGTGACTCCTCCGCGAGCCCGACACTGATGTTGGCCCGCACCTGAGTGCCGAAATAGCCCAGCTGCTCGAAGGTCTGGTTGGCGCCGGTGCCCAACATCTCATAGGGCCGGTTCGCGCTGAGCACGATCAGCGGCACCCGGGCGTAGTTCGCCTCGACCACGGCGGGGCCGAGGTTGGCCACCGCCGTGCCCGAGGTCATCGCAATACAGACCGGTGCCCGCTCGGCCACCGCGAGCCCGACTGCCAGGTAGCCGGCCGTGCGCTCGTCGATCCGGACGTGCAGGCGGATCCGGCCGGCCCGGTCGGCGTCGGACAGCGCGAACGCCAGCGGGGCGTTGCGCGAGCCCGGGCACAGCACGACATCGCGGACACCGCCGCGGATCAGTTCGTCGACGACTACGCGCGCCTGTGCCGTCGAGGGGTTCACCACTCCACCTTATTCGGTCAGTACTGACCGGTCTGGGCAGTCTGACCTGCCAGAAACTCCAGCAGCGCGGCGTTGACTTCCTCGGGCTTCTCGATGAAACCCAGGTGCCCGGTGTCGGGGATCTCGAGATACCGCGCGGTGGGGATGGCGTCGGCGACCTCGCGACCCAGGTGAGCGGGCAACACCACGTCGTCGGCGAACCCGATGACCAGTACCGGGGTGGTGATGGAGCGGTAGGCCGGAAGCCGGTTGTCCTCGGGCCCGACATCGAGCTGTGTGAGCAGGCCCGGCGTCTGCTTGGTGGGCCACATGGTGAACATCTCGGCCCAGTCGCGCACCAGCCGGTCGTCGTTGAGGGTCTTCGGCGAGAAGCTCTCCAACATCCGCATCTTGGCGTCGAACTTCGGCGGCAGCGCAACCCCCGACGTCGCGAAGTCCCGCTCGGCGTCGCGGAAGAACTCACGGGCCCGGTCGTGGCGGCCGCGGGTGGCCATCAGCACCGCCGAGCGCACGAGGTCAGGGCGGGCCAGCATCAGTTCCTGGGCGATGTAGGAGCCCATCGACACACCCACGACGTGCGCGGGCGCGGCCCTCAGCTTTTCGATCAGCTCGGCGGTGTCGGCCACCATCTGCGCGGTGCCGAATCCCGCGGCGTTCTCCGTCGCACCGACCCCGCGGTTGTCGAAGGTGATGACGCGGTAGCCGGCCCGCTGCAACGCCGGGACCTGATGCAGATGCCAGGTGCGGCCGGCACCTCCGCGGCCGGCGATGAACAGCACCGGCTGGCCCTTGCCTCGGTCGTCATAAGCCAGATTCACTCGGCCGACGCTACTTGATGACGCTCAGTGCAACAGATCACGCGGTGCGTCGCCCCCGCACCCGGCGGATCGCCTGGTCCCACGCCAGCAGCACCCCCGCCTTGAGCGGCTCGGGCTTGATCATGTCCTTGCTCAGCAGCGCGGTGGCACCGGCCTTCGTGGACGCACTCGCCTTTGACATGTGCCCCGAATCGAACGGCGGCTGCGGGTCGTACTCGATCATCAGCTGAATGGCCTTGGCCTTCGCCTCCCCGCCGATCTGACCGGCCAGCCACATGGCCAAGTCGATCCCCGCCGACACACCCGCCGCCGTGATCACCTTCCCGTCGGCCTCGGCGCGCACGATGCGCTGATCCCCGACCGGCTTGGCGCCCATCAACTTCAGTGCGCTCAGCACCGACCAGTGCGACGTGGCCGGCTTGCCGTCGAGCAGGCCAGCCGCCGCCAGCGCCACCGAACCCGAGCACACCGACGCCATCCAGGTGGTCCCGGGATGCACCTGACGAAGCCAGTCGAGCACCTTTTCATCGCGGGCCACCATCGTCGTGCCCGGCCCGCCGGGAACCAGCACCACATCGGGCGACGGGGTTTCGTCGAAACTGTGGGTGGCTCCCACCATCAGCACACCGGAGTCGGCGGTGACGGGACCCGGCTCGTGCCAGACGAACCGCACCTCGGTGTCAGGCAGGTTGCGCAGCACCTCGTAGGGCCCGATGAAGTCGAGCGCGGTGAAGCTGGGGTACAACACGATTGCTATCTGCATAACTGTTCCTTTCACGCGGAAAACTCTGCGCTCCTCGCATGCGAGGAGATCTTGCGGTACTGATCAGGTGAAATGCCCAGGCGCCGAACGAAATTGCGCCTCATGGTCTCCGCGGTGCCGAAACCACAGCGCACGGCGATCGCGGTGACGGTGTCATCGGATTCCTCGAGCTGGCGGCGCGCGGCATCGGTACGGATGCGTTCGACGTAGGCGCCCGGCGCCTCGCCGACCTCGTCGGTGAACACCCGGGTGAAATGCCGCGGGCTCATCGCCGCACGCCGAGCCAGTTCGGAAATGCTGTGTGTGCCACCGGGTTCGAACTCGATCGACTCCTGCACCGCACGGATCGGGGCGCGCTTGGCCCGCGGCATCCACACCGGCGCGGCGAACTGCGTCTGACCACCCGGCCGACGCAGGTAGAGCACCAGGTACCGGGCGACGGCCTGCGCGACGTCGGTGCCGTAGTCGTCCTCGACCAGCGCCAGGGCCAGGTCGATGCCCGCGGTGACCCCGGCCGCGGTCCACACCCGCTCGGAGCTCCGGACGAAGATCGGCTCCGGATCGACTGCCACCGAAGGGAATTCCTCGGCCATCCGCCGCGCCTCGGACCAGTGAGTGGTGGCCGGGCAGCCATCGAGCAGGCCGGACTGCGCGGCCAGGAACGCTCCCGTGCAGACACTGACCACGCGGCGCGCGTGGCGCGCGGCGGTGCTGATCCAGTCCACCACCGCCGGGTTGCCCCGGGCGGTGTCGGCACCCATACCGCCAGGGATGACGATGGTGTCGATCGGATCGTGCGGGTCGGGCAGCGGCGCCGCGACGAACTCCAACCCGGTGAGCGTGGTGACGGGTTGGCCGTCCACGGCGGTCAACGTGACGGCGTAGCCGTCGTCGGACCTGCCCTGACGGGCCAGGGCCAGCGTGGCGGTGGAGAACACGTCGAAGGGCCCCGCCAGGTCCAGCGCCTGCACCCCGGCGTAGCCCAGGATCACCACCGATCGCCTCACGTCTTCAGTGTTCGCGACCTCGGCGATGGCGTCTATGCCATGTACCCCACAAATCAGGACATCGGCCGGGTTTGTCGGACCGCACCGCTGGTTCCTGGGTTATGCACAGGTGCCGGGCACTGTGACGAGCGTGCAGGATATCCAGGAAGAATCGCGTTTCTGACCGTAAAGGCTGCACGCTCGTCACAGTGTTCCCGACGGGAAATGGCGCCCCGAGTCCCTGGTCGACCTACGCGGACATCAACGGGTAGCACTCACGCACCCGCTCGATCCACCACTGCCTGCGCTCCGGTGTGGCAGCCAATGCGGACAGCCGCGCCGGATCCGGCACGACCGCCCCGACCGGCAGGTACCCGTCCACCGGTGCGGGCACATCGGCCACGTCCTCCACGAAAAATCCGCCCGTCCCCAGCCCGCAGGCGTGCCGCAACTCGGGTAGCGCGGCGGCGGCCAGCAGTCCGCGGGCAATGCCCACGGCGGAATCCAACGCGGACGACACCACGATCGGGATGTCGATCTGCGCGGCGATGTCGAGCATCCGCGCCACCCCACCCAGCGGCGCCACCTTGAGCACCGCGACATCAGCGGCGCGGGCCCGCACCACCCGCAGCGGATCGGACGCCTTACGGATCGACTCGTCCGCGGCGATCGGCACCATCACCTCCCGGCGCAGAGCGGCCAGCTCCTCGACCGTCGCGCACGGCTGCTCCAGATACTCCAGAGGGCCGTCGGCGGTCAGCGCGGCCGCCGCGGCGGCGGCCTCTGAAACCGTCCAACCGCCGTTGGCGTCCACCCGCACCACCGGAACCTGCGCGCGCACCGCGTTGACCCGCGCGACGTCGTCGGCCAGCGTCTGGCCCGGCTCGGCGACCTTCACCTTGGCGGTACGCGCCCCCGGAAACCGCGCCAGGATCTCAGGCACCTCACCGGCCGGCACCGCCGGGACGGTGGCGTTGACCGGGATGCGGTCGCGACGGGCGACAGGCGGCGGGGAGTAGGCGGCCTCGACCGCAGACGCGAGCCACGCCCACGCCTCGGACGGTTCGTACTCAAGAAAGGCGCCGAACTCACCCCAGCCCCAGGGACCCTCGATCAAGCAGAGTTCACGAATCGTGATGCCGCGGAAGCGAACTCGCATCGGCAGGGCCACGACGTGCAGACCATCGAGGATGTCGTCGACTGCGGGCACCCCTCAATGATGCCTAACCGGCACCGAGCACGCGCTGGATGTCGGGCTTCATCTGGTTCAGCTGCGCACCCCAGTAGCCCCAGGTGTGGGTGCCCGTCGCCGGGAAGTTGAACACCGCGTTGTTCCCACCCGCGGCCACGTACCGGTCACGGAAGTTGAAGTTGCTCTGCAGCGCCGTGCCCTCCAGGAAGGTAGACGGCAGGTCACCGCCACCCAACTCCCCCGGCGTACCCGACCCGCAGTACACCCAGATGCGGGTGTTGTTCGCGACCAGACGCCCCACCTGCAGCGTCGGATCGTTACGCGCCCACGCCGGATCACCGGGCGCACCCCACATCGCCGCGGCCGAGAACCCGCCGGAGTCGTTCATCGCCAACCCGATCAGCCCGGGCCACGGCCCCTCCGACGGATTCAGGAACGCCGACAACGACCCCGCGTACCGGAACTGCTGCGGGTAGAACGCGGCGAGAATGAGCGCCGAGCTGCCCGACATCGACAATCCGACCACGGCGTTGCCCGACGAGGACACCCGCTTGTTGGCGGCCAGCCACTGCGGTAACTCGCTGGTCAGGAACGTCTCCCACTTGTACGTCCACACCCCGCCGTTGCCGGCAGCCGGCTGGTACCAGTCGGTGTAGAAGCTCGACATGCCGCCAACGGGCATGACCACCGACAACCCGGATTGGTAGAACCACTCGAACGCCGGGGTCTCGATGTCCCACCCGTTGAAGTCGTCACGGGCCCGTAGACCGTCCAGGAGGTACACCGCGTGCGATCCGCCCCCTTGGAACTGGACCTTGACATCGCGCCCCATCGCCGCGGACGGCACGGTCAGCATCTCGACCGGTAAACCCGCTCGTGACCAGGCACTTGCGGACGGCGGCCCGAGAAGTCCGCCGGTTATCACCAGGGTCAGGGCTGTCAGGATCCCGAACCCGCGGGAGATTTTCTGCCATCTATGTGCATGTGCCATGTCCGCACCCCACATCTCCGCGCACACGTATGGAGCCGAACCTACTCCGCACAGTACGAGAAATGAAGAGCTAGCAGGCAATTCCTACACGGTCGCGCGGTCGCGGCCCTCCCAGTACGGCTTGCGCAGATCCTTCTTGAGGATCTTCCCGGTGGGGTTACGCGGCAACTCATCCACGATGTCAACGGATTTGGGGCACTTGTAGGCCGCCAGGTGCTCGCGGGCGAACGCGATCAAGTCCCGTTCGGAAACATCTCCGTCCAGTGTCACAACGGCTTTCACCGACTCGCCCCACTTTTCGTCCGGGACGCCGATCACCGCGACCTCGGTGACGGCGGGATGCTCGGCCAGCACCCGCTCGACCTCGATCGAGTAGATGTTCTCCCCGCCGGAGATGATCATATCCTTGAGCCGGTCCTCGACGAAGATGTATCCGCCGTCGTCGACCCGGCCGATGTCGCCGGTGCGGAACCAGCCGTCGGGCGTGATGGACTCGGCCGTGGCGTCCGGGCGATTGAGATACCCCTTCATCAATTGCGGTGAGCGGAACCACAATTCACCCTGTTCTCCGACCGGCACCTCGGCACCGGTGTCCGGGTCGACGACCTTGACCTCAGCGCCGGGGACGACGGTGCCCGCGCTCATCAACCGCACTTCACTCGCGCCGCGGTGATCTTCGGGACCCAATCGACTGATCGCGCCGGACACCTCGGTCAGCCCGTACACCTGGATGAACTCCGTTTCCGGCCACGCCTGCAACGCAGAACGCAACAGCGGCAACGGCATTGGCGACGCACCGTAGGCGAACGTCTTCAACGCGCCGAACAGCTTCACGGCATCCTCACCGGTGTCGAACACCTTGGCCAGCACCGCGGGCACCAGGAACGTCCGGTTCGCCCCGGCCAGAATTCCGCCGGCCAGCGCCATCCCGTCGACATCACGCGTCATGTACGTCGGCGCCCCGTGGTGCAGGCCCCATTGCATGTACGACGACCCACCGACATGGAACAGTGGCATCGCCACCAGGCTCTTGTCTCCGGCGCTGAGCGTCCAGCCTTCGAAAGCGTTGATGGTGTGGGCGATGACGTTGGCATGGGTCAGCGCAATGCCTTTGGGCCGGCCGGTGGTGCCCGAGGAGTACATGATGATGGCCGTATCGTCGGGCTGCACTTCCGGCGACCGGCCCACCGGCGACGCACTCGCCAACAGCGCCTCGTACTCGTCCCCGTCACCGCCCTCCGGCGTCACCGTGACGATGTGCTCGACGGACGTGAGCCGGTCGGCGATCGCGTCGATGCCTCCCCGCAACTCCTCGCCGACCACCAGCACCTTGGCCCCGCAGTCGTTGAGCACGTAGTCCAACTCGTCGGCAGCGAGCCGGAAATTGATGATGGCGGTGGCCGCACCCAGTGACGCGGCGGCGATGGTCGTCTCGACGCAGGCCGGGTGGTTCTTGTCGAGGAATGCGACGACGTCGCCGCGGCCGACACCCCACTTGCTCAATGCCCCGGCCAGCCGCTGGATGCGGTCGTACCACTGCGACCAGGTCCAGGTGCGGCTCAGATAGGTGACCGCCTCCTCGTCAGGCTTGGTGGCCGCCCAGTGAGCGACGCGTTCGTCGAGAAACTTCGGTGCCGGCAAATCTGACATGCCCAGAGCGTGCCATGCTGCGCGAGCCGTCAACCGGCTTTCGGGTAAACCTGCCGCCCGGCCAGGAACGTGGCCCGTACTTCCAGGTCGGCGATGGCTTCCGCGGCCGTTTCGCGCGGGTCCGCCGACACGATCACCAGGTCGGCGTACTTGCCGACCTCCAGCGAGCCGATCACGTTGTCGGCGAACAACTGCCACGCCGCATCGATGGTCTGCGCCCGGATCCCCTGCTCGACGGTGAGCCGCTCCTCGGGCGCCAGGACGCGACCGCTCGGGGCGGTGCGGGTGACGGCCACGCTGATGTTGCGCAGCGGCTCCTCCGGGGTGACCGGCGGATCGTTGTGCAGGGAGATCCGCATGCCGGTCGCCACGGCCGACCCCGCGGGCATCCAGCGGCCGCCGTGCTCGGGGCCGAACAGGCCGTCGACGAGCACGTCGCCCCAATAGTGCAGGTGGTCGACGAACAAACTGCAGGTGACCCCGAGCGTGTGCGCCCGCCGCAACTGCTCGGGCGTGATGGCGCCGACGTGTTCCAGCCGCAGCCGGTGATCGTCGCGGGGATGCGCGCGCAGGACTTCCTCGTAGACATCGAGGATCATGTCCACCCCGGCATCGCCGTGCACGTGGCAGGCCAGCTGCCAACCCTGCGGAAAGAACGTACCGACGATCTCGGTGAGTTGCTCCTTGGTGTAGTTGGCGTGCCCGCAGGAGCCGGGCACCACCCCGATGGTCCGGGTGGCCTCCGTGTCCAGGTACGGGAATGTCAGGTCGATGTTGCCCACCCATGGCGACCCGTCGACCCAGATCTTGATCCCGACCTGGCGCACGATGTCGTCCCCCTCGGACGGGCTGGCGTCGGTGTGCAGGGCCGCGGTGGACATCTCGTAGGTGCGCAGGCGCACCGTCAACTGGTCGCGCATCTGCGCGAGCAGCGGCCGGAACATCGGGTCGAACGCCATCTCCGAGCAGGTGGTCAACCCGGCCTGGTTCAGCCGGGCGCACTCGGCGGCCAGCATGGCCGGATAGTCGCTCACCGAGATGGCATCGCCCAGCAGCGGGAACACGGCTCCGGTCTCCTCGGCCGTGCCGTCGAGGTTGCCGTCGGCATCACGGCCGTACTTGGCGCCCTTGGGATCCGGGGTGTCCCTCGTCAACCCGGCACGACGCGCCGCCGCGGAGTTGAAGAACGCCTTGTGGCCCGAGTTGTGCACGATCACCAGCGGGGTGTCCGGCGCCATGCCGTCCAGCCAGGCCAGGGTCGGCTCGGGCAACCCGTGTTGCAACAACGGATCCCAGCCGTTCAAGAAGGCGCCGTCGCCCCCACGTTTGGCGACCTCGGCGCGAATCGCGTCGAGCACCTCCTCTGCCTGGGGCAGGGTGACCGGACGTATGTCGACGATGCGGCCCGACAACGCCACCGCCTCCATCAACGGATGGCCATGTGCCTCAACGAAACCCGGCATGACACAGCCGTCGACCTCGCGGACGTCGGTCTCGGGGCCCACCCAGGCCGACACCTCGGACCGGGACCCGACCGCAACGATGCGGCCACCAGACACCGCGAGCGCCTCTGCGGTCGGCTGCGCGTCGTTGACGGTCAGAACGGTTCCGTAGAGGACGAGATCGGCCGGCGCAGCAGGGCTGGTCATGCTCGCGATGCTAGGGCGTGGTGACGTCGGCCCGGGTGCGTCCCCAGAAATCCGTGTCGCCGATCCGGGTCATCGTGGCCCGACCGTCGGGATGCACGACGACCACCCGGTCATTGTCCAGCCCGGAGCCCTCCGCAGCGCCGATGATGAGGATCGATCCGTTCGGGGTCGCGGTGACACGCTCGTACCCGTCGAGACCGCCGATCACCGCGAGGGTGTCGCCGGTGTCGACGTCGAACAACCGGAATTCCTCGGTACCCGGATTCTCGGCCGGCTCGCCGTGGACCAGCACCACACCGTGGTCGACGCCCAGCGACACCGCCGACGAATGATGGTGGGTGAACATGCCGGTGCCTTCCGTGAGCTGCTGCGGTGTGGCCAGTGCCGCAGGCGTGCGCACCACCTCGTACACGAGCTCGCGCTTGGTGAGCCCGTCGAGCCGGGCCAGCGTCCGGCCACCACGCATCAGTTGCGGATCCGGCGACTGGTACGGCTTCGGCACCGAGACCAGGTCTCCGTCGGGCAACACCATCCCGTCCGGCATCGCGGCGGGATCGACGTGAATGGTGCCGAAATCGGCGTCGCCCGTCGGGGAGGAGTCAGCGATCAGCGTGGTGTGCCATCCTTCGGCGATGTCATCGCTCACCGCCGCGACATTCGTCGCCCCCAGCGGTATGGCCGCCACGGCACCGGAATCGGTCAGGGCGACAATCGCGTTGATCCGCGGATCGACGTTGTAGCCGTTGAACGACTCGACGTAATCGTCACCGAGATCGCCGACGACGATGCTGCCGTCGTCGGTCTTGAGCACCGACAGCCCCTCGTCGGTCGCCACGTACGCCAGGCCGTCGGCCACCGCCAGCACGCCGCGCTCCCACCCCTCGCTGTCATGCAGCTGGACGTCCCAGAGCAGCTCTCCGCCGTCCAGAGAAACCGCGGCCACCCGTTCCTGCCAGGTGGCGTTGGAACCGAAGGGCGGACCGACCGTCCCACCGGTCCGCCCGTAGGCCAGCAGCACAGCGTCCTGACCGTGCACCGTCGCGTAACCGACCACCGGGCCCAGGGTGACCATGGGCCGCGAGGTCAGCCTGGTGATGGCGAACATCCCGCCGACCGACACAACCACCACCGCCAGCGCGCCGGCCAGCTGCCACAGCTTGGGGCCCGTCTCGTTGATCATGAAATCCACATCTATCCGCGGTGTTTAAGGCCCGTCTGGCCTGCGGATTCGAAAAACTTCAAAAAGTTTGTCGAGTCATGTCGATTTCGGCGGGACTCGTTCGACGTAGTAGCGAGGGCCACTTGAACCACAATGAACGGGCCCCTTCCCGACACCAGAAGGAGACACCAATGTCGCGCTACATGCTGATCATGCGGTCCACCCCCGAGGCCGAGGCCGAAATGGCGAACCAGGACATCGACTTCAACGAGGTCATCGCGTCGATGGGCCGCTACAACGAAGAACTCATCAAGGCCGGAGTGCTGCTGGCCGGCGAGGGACTGACCGAGCCCGAAGAAGGCTTCGTCGTCGATTTCAACGCCGATCCGCCGGTGGTCACCGACGGTCCCTACACGGAGGCCAAGGAGCTGTTCAACGGCTTCTGGATCCTCGATGTGTCCTCCAAGGAGGAAGCCAAGCAGTGGGCGCGGAAATGCCCGCTGGGTTGCGGCGTGAAGCTGGAGGTTCGCCGGGTTCACGAAACCGAGGAGTTCCCGCAGGACAACGAGTGGGTTCAGAAAGAGATCCAGTGGAAGGCCGAACTGGCCGAGAAGCTCGCGCGACAGGCCCGCGAGGCCGCCAACCGCTGATCGGGGCACAGGCCCCGGCGGTCCCTAACCCGCCGGGGTCTGGCTCCCACCCCCACAATCAGTCACATTAGGTAGCGCCGACCACGTCGGCATGAGTAGTGGGCTACCTGCTTTCGATTTACCTGTCGAACCGCGACGACCTCGCGTTACATCGGGTGTCAGACCCATATCGGGGGATCGGCTCAACAATTTCTGGAACACGTTCTAATCTGGACTCCATGACTCAGGTCGATGTCTCCTCGCGCGAGCGCTCGTCGGAAGCGCTGCTGCACCATCCCATCCATTCCGGCCACCTCACGGTCAGTGCGCTCAAGCGCAACAAAGACAAACCCGTGCTGTTCCTCGGCGACACCACCCTGACCGGTGGAGAGCTCGCGGAACGCATCAGCCAGTACATTCAGGCCTTCGAGGCGCTCGGCGCCGGCACCGGCGCAGGCGTCGGGCTGCTGTCGCTGAACCGCCCCGAGGTGCTGATGATCATCGGCGCCGGCCAGACCCAGGGCTACCGCCGCACCGCACTACACCCTCTCGGCTCGTTGGACGACCACGCCTATGTGCTGTCCGACGCCGAGGTGACGACGCTCATCATCGACCCCACCCCCGCGTTCGTGGAGCGGGCCCTCGGGTTGCTGGAGAAGGTGCCGTCCCTTCGCCAGATCTTGACGATCGGCCCGGTGCCCGAGACCCTGGCCGCCTCCCGCGCGTCGGTCTCCGATCTGACGGCCGAGGCCGCCAAGTACGCCCCCGTCCCGCTCGTGGCCGCCGAACTCGACCCCGATCACGTCGGCGGCCTGACCTACACCGGCGGCACCACCGGTAAGCCCAAGGGCGTGATGGGCACGGTCCGCTCGATCTCCACCATGACGACCATTCAGCTCGCCGAATGGGAATGGCCCGAGAACCCGCGCTTCCTGATGTGCACCCCGCTGTCGCATGCCGGGGCGGCGTTCTTCACGCCGACCATCGTCAAGGGCGGCGAACTGGTGGTGCTGACCAAGTTCGACCCGGCCGAGGTGCTGCGGGTGATCGAGGAGCAACGCATCACCGCGACCATGCTGGTGCCGTCGATGATCTACGCGCTGATGGACCACCCGGATTCGCACACCCGCGACCTGTCCTCGCTGGAGACCGTGTACTACGGCGCCTCCGCGATGAACCCGGTGCGGCTGGCCGAGGCGCTCAAGCGCTTCGGGCCGATCTTCGCGCAGTACTACGGCCAGTCCGAGGCCCCGATGGTGATCTCCTACCTGGGCAAGAAGGACCATGACGAGAAGCGGCTGACCTCCTGCGGCCGGCCCACGCTGTTCGCGCGCACCGCACTGCTGGACGCCTCCGGTCAGCCGGTCGCGCAGGGCGAGGTCGGCGAGATCTGCGTGTCCGGTCCGCTGCTCGCCGGCGGCTACTGGAAGCTGCCCGAAGCCACCGCCGACACCTTCAAGGACGGTTGGCTGCACACCGGCGACATGGCCCGCGAGGACGAGGACGGCTACTGGTTCATCGTCGACCGGGTCAAGGACATGATCGTCACCGGCGGCTTCAACGTGTTCCCGCGCGAAGTGGAAGACGTTGTGGCCGAACATCCTTCGGTGGCCCAGGTATGCGTGATCGGCACCCCCGACGAGAAGTGGGGCGAGGCGGTGACCGCGGTGATCGTGCTTCGTCCCGACGCCGACTCCAGCGACGAGGCGGTGGCCAAGGTTACCGCCGAGATCCAGGCCGCGGTCAAGGAGCGCAAGGGCTCGGTGCAGTCACCCAAGCAGGTGATCGTCGTCGACTCCGTGCCGGTCACCGCACTCGGCAAGCCCGACAAGAAGGCCGTCCGGGCGCAGTTCTGGGAGGGCGCGGCCCGCGCGATCGGCTGAGTTTCCCTGCGCGAGCAAACGCAAAACTGCCCTTTTCTCTTGGGAAATGGGCAGTTTTGTGTCTGGTCGGCACAATGACAACGTGGTCGACCTGCAGAAGACACTCGACGCGGTGTGGCGGATGGAGGCGGCCAAGATCCTGGCCACGTTGACCCGCGCGGTCGGTGACGTCGCCCTGGCCGAGGATCTGGCCTCCGATGCCCTGCTCGACGCGCTGACGCAATGGCCGCAGACCGGCGTGCCGCGCAATCCCGGCGCCTGGCTGACCACGGTGGCCAAACGCAAGGCCATCGACCACTGGCGGCGGGCGGAGAACCTCGACGCCAAGTACGCAGTGCTGGCCCGCGATCTGGCCGAGCACGTCGAGGAAGCCTGGGATCCCGACCGCATCGACGACGATGTGCTGCGGCTGATCTTCATCGCCGCCCACCCGGTGTTGTCCCGCGAGGCCCAGATCGCACTGACGCTGCGCATGGTCGGCGGGTTGAGCACCGACGAGATCGCCCGGGCTTTCCTGATCTCGACCGCCACCGCCGCTGCCCGCATCACCCGGGCCAAAAAGGCTCTGGCCCAAGCGAACCCGCCCTTCGAACTACCACCGCGCGACCAATACCCGCAGCGACTGTCCGCCGTGCTGTCGGTCATCTACCTGATCTACAACGAGGGCCACTCGGCGTCGTTCGGCCAGCGCTGGATCCGTGACGAATTGTGCACCGAGGCACTGCGATTGGGGCGCGTGCTGGCCGCCCTGATACCCGACGAGCCCGAGGTTCACGGCCTGCTGGCGCTGATGGAGTTCCAGTCCTCACGGTTCGCGGCCCGCACCGACGCCGAGGGCCGGCCCATCCTGCTGGAGGACCAGAACCGGGCTCGCTGGGACCGCGCGCAGATTCAGCGAGGCGTCGCCGCCCTCGAACGATCCAGTGCCGCACGGCAACAACGAGGTTGGGGCCCGTACGCGCTGCAGGCCGCGCTCGCCGAATGCCACGCGGTCGCCCCGACCGCGGCCGACACCGACTGGGCCCGCATCGTGGCGCTCTATGACGCGCTGCTGCAGATCTCGCCGTCGCCGGTGGTGCAACTCAACCGCGCGGTGGCCGTCGCGATGCGCTCAGGCCCGCAGGAGGCGCTGGAGCTCGTCGACGGCATCGAGGGCCTGGACGGCTCCTACCTCCTGCCCAGCGTGCGCGGCGAACTGCTGTCCCGGCTGGGCCGGCACCGCGACGCGGCCGAGCAGTTCGACCGGGCCGCGACCCTGGCCGACAACGAACGCGAACGACAGGTGCTGGTAGACAAGGCCGCCCGCGAACGCGGCTGATACCGACTAGCGTCATGGCACCATGGCAGGCATGGTGGCGGCCGTATTGTTCGACTACTCCGGGACCCTGTTTCGCCTCGAGGAACAGGACAGCTGGTTCGCCGGGATGTCCGTCGACGAACAGGAAGTCGACGGCCACGTCCAGACCGAGTTGATGCGCCGACTGACCGCCCCCACCGGCCGCTCGGTGGCGATGACCGACGAGCAGTACCGGGCCTGGGCCAACCGCGACCTGGCGCCGCACCTGCATCGCGAGGCCTACCTGCATGTGCTGCGGGAATCCGGGCTGGCCGACCACCACGCGGAATCGCTGTACAACCGGGTGATCGACCCGGCCAGCTGGACCGCCTACCCCGACACCGCGCGCGTGTTCAAAAACCTGAAAGCACAAGGCATCCGGACGGCCGTCGTCTCCAACATCGCCTTCGACGTGCGGCCGGCGTTCGCCGCGATCGGCGCCGCCGAGCACGTCGACGCGTTCGTGCTGTCCTTCGAAGTCGGTGCGATCAAACCCGACCCGGCGATCTTCACCGCGGCGCTGGACCGCCTCGGGGTGGCCGCTGCGGACGCGCTGATGGTCGGTGACAGCGAGGAGGCCGACGGCGGAGCTCGCGCGGTGGGCTGCCAGTTCGCATTGGTCGACCCGCTGCCCACCACCGAGCGCCCCGCCGGACTCATCGCGGCCCTGCACAGCGTGGGTATCCGCGCCTAGGGTGGAGTCATGGCTGACGACCGCATCCGGCCACCGTGGTGGCTGAAATACGTCAACAAGGTGATGATCGGGCTGAACAAGCTCGGCGTCGGCGGCGATAAGGGACCCGTGGTGCTCACGGTGACCGGCCGCAAGACCGGGAAACCCCGCTCCACGCCGGTCACCCCGATGACTATCGACGGCCACCGCTACATCGTCGGCGGGCTACCGAAAGGCGACTGGGCGGCCAACGCCCGCGCCGCCGGTGAAGCCACCGTGCACCAGGGCCGCAAGGACCAGCGGGTACGCGTCGTGGAGATCCCCGTCGAGGAGGCCCGGCCGCTGCTGCGTCAGTTCCCGGTCCTGGTGCCGACCGGCGTGGGTTTCATGCGCAACGCCGGACTGGTGACCGGGCCCAATCCCGACGAATTCGAGGCCCTGGCCGGACGCTGCCCGGTGTTCCGGCTGGACCCGATCTAGCCACGCTCAGCTCAGGTGCGGGGCCTCCTTGATCTTGGAGTCCTGCTTGCCGACCGTCTGGCAGAAGGTCTGCACCGCCAACCGGGTTCCGGTGATCTCCAGCTGCGCCGCGTCGGTGCCTTTTTCATCCTTGAGCATCTTGCCCACGGCCTCGTTCTGCGTCTTCTCGTCCTGCCCGATGAAGTCCTTGCACTTGGTGTCGCCACCGGTGATCGCGGGTGAGCATCCGACGAGCACCAGGCCCGTCGCCAATCCCGACATCAACACACTCACTGACCGCTTCATCGTGGTCCCCTCTGTCCTGGTGATGCGCGGTACGCATCATCGCGCCGGGTTTCGTACCCGGCGACGGTACCTGTGAAACCTCGAGTCGCACTCGCTCTACAGTCGAGCACGTGAGTGCAGACAACCCGTTCGACCCGACAGTCTGGGAGCCGGTGCCCGGCTTCGACGATCTGACCGACATCACCTACCACCGCCACGTCGCCGACGGCGCTCGGCAGCCCACGGTCCGGATCGCGTTCGACCGGCCCGAGGTGCGCAACGCCTTCCGGCCGCACACCGTCGATGAGCTGTACCGCGTGCTCGACCACGCCCGGATGTCCCCCGACGTCGGCGTGGTCCTGCTGACCGGCAACGGCCCGTCGGCGAAGGACGGCGGCTGGGCCTTCTGCTCCGGTGGGGACCAGCGCATCCGCGGCCGCTCCGGCTACCAGTACGCCGCAGGCGAAACCGCCGAGACCGTCGATCCCGCGCGGGCCGGACGGCTGCACATCCTCGAGGTACAGCGGCTCATCCGCTTCATGCCCAAAGTGGTGATCTGTCTGGTCAACGGTTGGGCGGCCGGCGGCGGACACAGCCTGCACGTCACCTGCGACCTGACCCTGGCCAGCCGTCAGCACGCCAAGTTCAAGCAGACCGACGCCGACGTGGGCAGCTTCGACGGCGGATTCGGCAGCGCGTACCTGGCCCGCCAGACCGGGCAGAAGTTCGCCCGCGAGATCTTCTTCCTCGGCCGCGCGTACGACGCCGAGACCATGTATCAGATGGGCGCGGTGAACGAGGTCGTCGACCACGCCGAGCTGGAGTCCGTCGGCTTGCAGTGGGCCGCCGAGATCAACGGCAAGTCGCCCCAGGCGATCCGGATGCTCAAGTTCTCGTTCAACCTGATCGACGACGGCCTGGTGGGTCAGCAGGTATTCGCCGGCGAGGCCACCCGGCTGGCCTACATGACCGACGAGGCCGTCGAGGGCCGAGACGCGTTCCTGGAGAAGCGCGACCCGGACTGGAGCGCTTTCCCGCGCTACTTCTGAGTGATTTCGGTGCGTTTGGCGGCGGTCGGCGCCGCTGAACGCACCCAAATCGCGGGTTAGAAGCGGAAAGTGGTCTGGCCATGCGGCGACTTCGCGAACGCGAGCACCTTGGCCGGGATGACCCGGTAGACGATCGCGGCCTGCCCCTTCGGGTCGAAAACCTCGTCGTCGCAATCGAAATACCAGTCGTCGCCGTACTTCGCCCGGTACGCCTCGACGAGCACTTTCAGCCGATCACGTCCGGTCACCCGTGCCGCCGTGCCCTCGACGACGATGTCCAGGCCGGCGTTCCAGGTGTTCGTACCGGTGGTGACGGCGACAGCCGTGCCGGCCCTCAGATTGCGCGCCTTCTGCTCGCCTGCCCCGGTGCAGAACACGAACGCCTCATCGATCCACAACCCGGCCAACGGTGTGACGTGCGGGCGCCCGTCACCGCGCACGGTCGTGAGCCAGTACAGCCCGGCAGCGGTGAGTGCGGCCGCGGCGGAATCCCAACTCGTCGCTTCGGTCGCCTCGCTGAAGCGCTGGTCAAGCTTGCCCGTGATGGTCATACCCATACCGACTGGGGAGAGGCCCACAAGTCATCGCGGAAAGGTAGGCGACCTAAACTCGGCGCATGAGCAAGAGCCCGCTGCGCCGGCTGTCCGAGCAGCTGTTGCTGACCAGCATGCGTCCGCCGCTGACCGAACGGCTGCAGGCCCGTGCCGACGTCGACGTCGCCGGCAAACGAATCCTGCTGACCGGAGCTTCGTCGGGCATCGGCGAGGCGGCCGCGGAGAAGTTCGCCGCGAAGGGTGCCACCGTCGTCGCGGTGGCGCGCCGCCAGGAACTGCTCGACGATCTGGTCGGCCGGATCACCGCCAAGGGCGGCGACGCCCGCGCCCACGCCGTGGACCTGACCGACCTCGATGCCATCGACGAACTCGTCGCCACCGTCGAACGCGACCTCGGCGGAGTCGACATCCTGATCAACAACGCGGGCCGGTCGATCCGGCGTCCGTTGGCCGAATCGCTGGACCGGTGGCACGACGTCGAGCGCACCATGACGCTGAACTACTACTCGCCGCTGCGGCTCATCCGCGGACTCGCTCCGGGCATGCGCGACCGCGGTGACGGGCACATCATCAACGTCGCCACCTGGGGCGTGATGAACGAATCCGCCCCGCTGTTCGCGGTTTACAACGCG
Source organism: Mycolicibacterium porcinum (assembly GCA_001942045.1). Classification (GTDB taxonomy): domain Bacteria; phylum Actinomycetota; class Actinomycetes; order Mycobacteriales; family Mycobacteriaceae; genus Mycobacterium; species Mycobacterium porcinum_A. The sequence goes on along the minus strand of MSTD01000027.1, from coordinate 10,663 downwards.
TCCAAGGCCGCCCTGGCCGCGGTCAGCCGAGTCATCGAAACCGAATGGGCATCCGACGGCGTGCATTCCACCACGCTCTACTACCCGCTGGTGAAGACCCCGATGATCGCACCCACCCGGGCCTACGACGGGCTACCCGGACTGTCGGCCGCCGAGGCCGCCGACTGGATGCTGACCGCGGCGCGCACCCGCCCGGTGCAGATCGCCCCACGCATGGCCGTGACTGCCAAGGCGCTCAACACCGTCGCCCCCGGACTGGTCGACGCCGTGATGAAACGGCAACGGGTCCAGCCGGCCTGACGTGTCGTCCCGCGGCCGATCGGGCCGCGGTGGTAGACAAGGGACATGGAAATCCTGGCCAGCCGGATGCTGATCCGGCCGGTCGACTACCCCAAGTCGGTCGAGTTCTACCGTGACGGGATCGGTCTGGCCATCGCCCGCGAATACGGTGCCGGCACAGTCTTTTACGCCGGACAGTCACTCATCGAGCTGGCCGGACACCACAGTCCGACCGAGCCCGGAGTGTTCCCGGGCGCGGTGTGGCTGCAGGTGCGCGACGTCTACGCCACCCAGGCCGAACTGGAAGGTCGCGGGGTGGCCATCGCCCGGGCTGCGGCCGAGGAGCCGTGGGGCCTGCACGAGATGCACGTGGCCGACCCCGACGGCATCACCCTGATCTTCGTACAAGTTCCCGACACGCATCCCCTGCGCCGAGACACGCGTTGACTTAGAACCGACGCTGCACTTGTGCGAGTAGCGGTGTGCGTGGGTTCAAAGTCAACAGCCGGGCTCAGCGCGCCGGTGTCGACAGCGGCCAGCCCACCGAGGCCAGCCGTGCGGCGACCTGGTTGATCTCTTCGGGATTCGGGTCTTTGTCGATGACATTGCGCACCGCCAGGCGGATCTCGTCATCGGTGACGGGGCTGTCGCCGGTGCTGGACCGCAGGATGTCGTGGGTGGCCTGAACCACCTCGTCCTCGGACAGCGACCGCGTCAGCAGGGCCAGCAGGGCGAACTGGTCGGTGTGCGGCACGCCCTCGGGGTAGCCCGCACGCAGCCAGTTCAGGACGTTGTCCAGGAAGCTCGTCGTCTCGGTCACGATGCTCAGCTCACTTCTTGGGCAGGAACGGGAAGAGGTCGACGCCGGTGTGGTGGATGATCGTGGTCCGCGTAATCCACGCGATGGCAACGAGGATCACGAAGCCGACCAAGAAGAACAACGCCATGCCGAGGAACTTCAACGCGGGGTTGGGGGCATGGGTGGTGCCGTCGGCGTTCGCGCCGCCGGCACCGTTGGAGTAGGCCACGAGCCCCGCGGCGAACACCGCGGGCAGACCGGCGCCGAGGATCAGCCCGACCACGAGCACCTTGAAAATGGCTTCCAGATAAGTCATTGCGATTCCTTGTGTCCGCTGTGTGGTCTCAGGCGATCAGACGCTGGCTTTGTCGGCGCCGGGCTTCTTCTCAGCGCTCGGTGCGGTCGGCTTGGCTGCCTCACGCACGTCGGCGGGCACCACCGAGTTGGTGGAGTGGTCCCAATCGGCGTTGACGTTGCTGTGGTCGACCTTCTGCTGCTGCGCGCGCCACCACATGTATCCGGACAGGGCGACCAGGACCAGGAAGATCAGCCCGTCACCGGCGAGCGCCGAGGAGGTCAGCGACTCGACCCCGTGGGACAGCCAGAAGGCCAGCGCGCCAACGATGCCGGCAGCGGGAAGCGTCACCAACCAGGCCACCGCCATACGTCCGGCGACCGCCCAGCGCACCTCGGCACCGGGCTTGCCAACGCCGCTGCCCAGGATCGAACCGGTCGCCACGTGAGTGGTCGACAGGGCCATGCCGGCGGCGCTGGAGCTGAGGATGATCGCGGCCGACGACGCCTCGGCGGCCAGGCCCTGCGGGGATTCGATCTCGACGAGGCCCTTGCCCAGGGTGCGGATGACCCGCCAGCCGCCGATGTAGGTGCCGAGGCCGATGGCCAGTGCGCAGGAGGCGATGATCCAGAACGGCAGTCCGTCGTTCTTGACGTCACCGCTGAGGTGGCCGGTGGTGATGAGCGCGAGCGCGATGACGCCCATGGTCTTCTGCGCGTCGTTGGTTCCGTGCGAGAGCGCGACCAGCGAGGCGGTGGCGATCTGTCCCCAGCGGAACCCGGCCTCGCGGCGCTTCTGCGCGACGTTGCGGGTGATGCGGTAGACGAGCCAGGTGCCGCAGCCGGCCACCAGGCAGGCGATCACCGGGGCGGCCACCGCCGGGATCAGCACCTTCTGGGTGACGCCGGCCCAGTTGACCCCGGCCAGACCGATCGCGGCGAGGCCGGCGCCGATCAAGCCGCCGAACAGTGCGTGCGATGAGCTCGACGGGATGCCGAACAACCAGGTGAGGAGGTTCCACAGGATGCCGCCGATCAGGCCGGCGAAGATGATCGTCAGCCCGGTCGAGGCGTCGATCGAGGGGATCAGGGATCCGGTCTTGGAGTCCTGGATCTTCAGCACCGAGCTCGTGACGGTGATGGCGACCTCGACCGACAGGAACGCACCGACCAGGTTCAGCACCCCGGCCAGCAGCACAGCCGTCTTCGGCTTGAGAGCGCGAGTGGCGATCGAGGTGGCCATGGCGTTGCCGGTGTCGTGAAAGCCATTTGTGAAGTCAAAAGCCAGTGCCGTTGCTATCAACAGCACCAGGACGATCAGCTCAGCGCTCATGGCGGTAATTCTGTCGGACCACTGGCGATTTTGACCAGCCGGAAACACCTCGCTGAGCTGGGAATTCGAATACGCTACGAATGAGTTCACCGAGTGTTCATCTGTCTACCCCGGATTGTTCGCCGGGGCGGTTTGCCGATCCCAGAGCGGGCTATAAGTTCACTGCGAGCCAGAGTCGGCGGACGGCACTAACATCAATGCCGTCTTCCGGCTCAAACTCGTATGTCCGGAGGAACCTCGCTCGGGTGCATCAGGAGTAGGCACAGTGAACGCTTTTCTCGCGAAGATCGCGGCCTGGCTCAATGCCGGGTACCCCGAGGGGGTGCCCGGGCCAGACCGGGTGCCGCTGTTGGCGCTGCTGACCCGGCGCCTGACCAACGACGAAGTCAAAGCCGTGGCACAAGATCTCATCGATCGCGGTGAGTTCGATCACATCGATATCGGGGTGCTGATCACCCAGATCACCGACGAACTGCCCCGCACCGAGGATGTCGAGCGGGTGCGCGAACGGCTGGCCGCCAAGGGATGGCCGTTGGACGATCCGCGCGATGCCGACGACACCCTCGACTCCGACGACGCCGGCCGTCGCAGCGACGACCCGAATGAGCCAGGGGGCCTGGCATAGCCATCCTTCGCCCCATCACCGCCGGTTCCGCGACCGACGAACTGCTGACAATCCTCGACGAGGTCCTGGCCGGACGGGGCCCGGCGATCCTGCCGGTCCCCGCCGATGACGAACGCCAGAGTTCTTTGCTGACAAGCACTTTGCGCGCCGGCGAGGACATCGACGACGACGTCGCCCTGGTGATCTCGACCTCGGGCACCACCGGCAAGCCCAAGGGCGCGCTGCTGACCGCCGACGCGCTGCGGGCCAGCGCGACCGCCACCCACGCCCGGTTGGGCGGCGCCGGGCGCTGGCTGCTGGCCCTGCCCGCCTATCACATCGCCGGCCTGCAGGTCCTGGTCCGCAGTGTGCTGGCGGGCACCGCGCCCGTCACCGTCTCGGCATCTTTCGACCCGGCCGAGTTACCTTCTGCGGTAGCCGCTTTGGGTAGTGGCCGCCGCTACGCCTCGCTGGTGGCAGTACAGCTGGACAAGTGCCTGCACGACGCGGCCGCCGCGGCTGCGCTGGCCGACCTCGACGCCGTTCTGATCGGGGGCGGCCCCATGCCGGCCGGGGTCGCCGAACGCGCGCGGGCCGCGGGGGTCAACGTGGTGCGCACCTACGGGATGAGTGAGACCGCGGGCGGCTGCGTGTACGACGGGGTGGCGCTCGACGGCGTCTCCGTCCGGATAGACAACTCGCGCATCCTGCTCGGCGGGGCCACCGTGGCCAAGGGCTATCGCAACCCGGTCAGCCCGGACCCGTTTGCCGAACCAGGCTGGTTCCGCACCGACGACCTTGGCGCCGTGGATGATTCGGGCGTACTGCGGGTCCTGGGCCGTATCGATGACGCGGTGAGCACGGGCGGGCTGACCGTGTTGCCGCAACTGGTCGAATCGGCATTGGCCGGCCATCCGGCGATCGCGGACTGCGCGGTGTTCGGCGTCCCCGACGAGCGGCTCGGTCAACGGGTGGTGGCCGCACTGGTGCTGTCCCCCGGCGCGTCGGCTCCCGACGTGGCCGAGCTGCGGGCCCACGTGGCGGAGAGCCTCGATGCCACCGCGGCCCCGCGGGAGGTGCACATCGTCGACGAGTTGCCCCGGCGCGGCATCGGCAAGCTGGACCGACGTGCGCTGGCCGCCCGGTACACGAGCTGAGCTGGGCCCCGTTCCCCGTCCAGACAATTCATTTGTCGACTTCGGCATGATGGAGACATGCGCCGAGAAGTGACCTCCGCAGATGAGCTGCGCGCCATCGTCGGGCAACCCACCGCCGCCGTCGCCAAGAAGGTGACCGACCGCCTGTCGGAAGCGCAGCAGGGCTGGCTCAAGCAGTCACCGCTGGGCTTCGTGGCGACCACCGACGCCCACGGCCGCGTCGACGTCTCCCCCAAGGGCGACCCGCCCGGTTTCGTCCAGATCATCGACGACACCACGATCGCGATCCCGGAACGGCCCGGCAACCGGCGCGTCGACGGCTTCCTCAACGTGCTGCAACGCCCGCACGTGGGCACGGTCTTCGTCATCCCCGGCCGCGGCGACACCCTGCGGATCAACGGCACCGGCCGAATCCTCTCGGATGCAGACTATTTCGACGCCATGGCAATAGACGGCAAGCGGCCGATCCTGGCGCTCGAGATCGCCATCGAAGAAGTGTTCTTCCACTGCCCCAAGGCATTCCTGCGTTCGAACACCTGGAAGCCCGAGACGTGGGATCCGACGGCCGTGCCCTCGGTGGCGCAGATGGCCAAGGCGTTCAAACCCGATCAGAGCCAGGAAGAACTCGACGCGTATTACAGCGAGGACAACCTGCGCAAGATCCTTTACTGAACCGCCTCGACGGGCTTCACCAGGATCGCCCGCGTGTAGAGCAGCTGGAAACCGCTGCGCTGCACGTTGTGCTGGGACTTCGAGCCGGGCGCCGTTGTCACCACGGCGATCTCGCATCCGGTGTGGGCAGCCTCGGCCAGCCGCGCTGCCAACAGCGCGGCCTGTACCCCGCGGCGCCGGTGGGCCGGCGCCGTCGCCGCCCCGGCCAGCTGAGCGATCGGCCCGGCCAGTCGCATCATGCCGCCGCCGGCGACGACTCCGTCGAGCAGCGCGATATACGCGGTGGCCCCGGCCTTTTCCATATCCCGTTCGGCTCGCTCGATGATGTCGGCGGGGAACTGCTCATGGCTCACCGGCCCCTCACCGTCTGGATGGGCGAAGCCCTCCACCACGACGTTCACCCAGGCGCCCAGGTCATCGGCCCGGCGCACCTCGACCTCGGTCGACGGCGGCTCCTCGATACCGATCGGCCTGCCGAGCACGTTCTCGAACTCGATGAGGCGATAGCCGCGTCGAGACAACAATGCCGTGATCTCCGGATCGGCGAGGTTGGCCAGCTCCACCCGGGTGGCGGCGCCGCGCGCGGCGAAGGCCCGCTCGATCTCACCGAGCACCGCCTCGTCGGGCAACCCGTCGAATCCGAGGCCGACCACCTTGTTCATCGGTGACTCGGCTTCAGCGAAACAGGCGTATCCGCCGGCGACCGGCAGGACGAGCCCGTCAGCGCCACGATGGCCGGCGGCGTGCGTCGCGGCCGAGATGAGGTCCGCCTCGGCCTTCTCGATACGCCGGGCCAGATCCACACCGCAGAACAGCTGCGATGAGTCCACACCTGAGTCACCGTTGATAGCCACGTGGATATTGTGCCCACACAAGCGTTTCCGAAACGTCAGCACCACATCGGCGCGGCGTCAGCGAGGCGGCCCGGCCGGCTCCCACGACTTCATCGCGGTGTCGAGCGCTTCACTGTCGAGCGCGTTCACCGGAACCGGTGACTGATCGGCGTGATAGCGCATGCCTTCGAGAAGGAGCGACACGTACCGGCGCCAGAGCTCCGGGTCGACATTGCCGGCGAATTCGCTCACGGTGCCGGACAACAGCCCGAAGAGCGGCATGTCCGTCGACGACACTTCGGGACGCAGATGACCGTCGCCCTGTGCCCGTTCGACCAGCTTGGTCAGCACCGGAACGAGCCGTTCCTGGCAGGCCTTCACCCGGTCCCCGCCATAGGCCTTGCTGAACGCGATTTCCCGCAGCCCCCGGTCGGTCGCCGTGATCTCGCACATGCTCTCGACGTACCAGGCGAACCCCGCCCATGAATCTTCTTGCTGTAGTGCGGTTTCAGCGAGCGCGGTGAGCTGCTCCATACCATCGACGAAGATGGCCTCGATGAGCTCTTCCTTCGTGGCGAAGCGCCGGTACACCGTGCCCACTCCGACATTGGCGTGCCGTGCGACGTCGTTCAGCGTCGCCTCGAGCCCCTTGACGGCAAACAGTTCCCGCGCTGCGGTGAGCACACGCTGCCGATTGCGTTCGGCATCCCTGCGCAGCACGGGACGTGTTTCCTCGGTCATATCCCTCAGCTTAAGTGATCGGGGTCATAAGTGGATTGATCATATCCACTTATTCGGCTAACTTTACCCTTCGAACTGCGTAGGCTGCCTAATAGCAGGTCGTCGCGTACGCAACAACACGTCGGGAGGCCCATCAATGACAGCCGTCCAGGCGCGGCACCACTTCGCCGCATTCCCCTTCCAGCCAAAATGCTGAAGGTCATCAGCCGAATTTGGCTCCCGATACTGATCGTCATCGCCATGGGAGCCGGCGTGCTCATCGTCATGAACGTCCGCAAGGTCTTCGGCGCACACCCCGTGATCATCACGGACACCACGTCGGACAACGCCGAGGACTTCAACCCCAAGTTCGTGAAGTACGAAATCTTCGGTAACGGCGGCACTGCCGTCATCAACTACATGGATCTCGAAGGCAAACCCCAGCGCACCGGAACCGTGCCGCTGCCATGGACTTTGACGCTGCAGACGACGTTGCCGTCGGTGCAGCCCAACATCATGGCCCAGGGCGACGGGGACAGCATCAGTTGCCGAGTCACTGTCGATGACGAGGTCAAAGAAGAGAGAACGGCTACTGGATTGAACGCACAAACCTTCTGCTTTGTGAAGGCAGCATGAGCGCGCCCACGGACGACACCCCGACCGACACCATCCCGACGGGGCGCCACAAGGCACCTCCGCGCCCGGCGATCCCGCGATTCATCAGGATGTTCGCCCTGCCGATCATCCTGATCTGGATCGTGATCGTCGCGCTGCTCAACACCGTTGTGCCGCAACTCGAGGTCGTCGGCAAGATGCGCGCGGTGTCGATGAGTCCCAACGACGCGCCGTCGATGATCGCGATCAAAGAGGTCGGCAAGAAGTTCCAGGAGTACGACACCAGTAGCTCGGTGATGGTCGTGCTCGAAGGCGACAAGCCGCTGGGCCTGGAAGCGCACATGTTCTACGACCAGATGGTCCGTGACCTGCGCGCTGATACCACCCACGTGCAGCATGTGCAGGACTTCTGGGGCGACACCCTGACCGCCAAGGGCGCCCAGAGCCGCGACGGCAAGGCCGCCTACGTGCAGGTGTACATCGCCGGCGACCAGGGCGAGACGCTGGCCAACGAGTCGGTCGAGGCGGTGCGGCGCATCGCCACCGAAAGCCCCGCCCCCGATGGCGTGAAGGCGTACGTCACCGGGTCGGCGGCCTCCAGCACCGACCAGAACATCGTCGGCGACGAGAGCATGGAGCTGATCGAGCTCGTCACCTTTGGCGTCATCGCGGTGATGCTGCTCGGCGTCTACCGATCGATCATCACCACGCTGATCGTGCTGCTGATGGTCGTGCTCGAATTGTCCGGCGCCCGTGGCCTCGTCGCGCTACTGGGCTATCACAACTTCTTCGGCCTCACCACGTTCGCGACCAACATGCTGGTGACCCTGGCCATCGCCGCGGCCACCGACTACGCGATCTTCCTGATCGGCCGATATCAGGAAGCACGAAGAACCGGCGAGGACAAAGAAGCTGCCTACTACGACATGTTCCACGGCACGGCCCATGTCGTGCTCGCCTCGGGCCTGACCATCGCCGGTGCGACGTTCTGCCTGCACTTCACCCGCCTGCCGTACTTCCAGACCATGGGCATTCCCCTGGCGATCGGAATGACGATGGTGGTCGCCATGGCGCTGACCCTGGGGCCGGCCGTCATCTCGGTTGCCAGCCGGTTCGGCAAAACCCTTGAGCCCAAGCGGCATTCGAAGTCCCGCGGATGGCACCGGGTCGGTACCGCGACCGTCCGCTGGCCGGGCGCAATCCTGGTGTGCGCCATCGTGGCTGCGTTGGTCGGTCTGCTCGCCCTGCCCGGCTATCACACCACCTACAACGACCGCATCTTCCTGCCCAAGGACGTCGGGACGAACATCGGATACGACGCCGCGTTCCGGCACTTCTCGCAGGCCAAGATGAACCCGGACCTGATGATGATCGAGTCCGACCGTGATCTGCGGAACCCCGCGGATTTCCTGGTGATCGACAAGATCGCCAAGGCACTCAAGAACGTGCACGGTATCGCCCAGGTGCAGACCATCACTCGTCCCGACGGCGATCCGATCAAGCACTCGACGATCCCGTACACGCTGGGCCAGAGCGGCACGACCCAGCTGATGAACAACGACTACCTGCAGAACAATCTGGACAACATCCTCAAGCAGGCCAACGACCTGCAAACCAGCATCGACTCGATGACCGAGATGATGAACATCCAGACCGAACTGGCCGCAGTGTCGCAGCGAATGGCCGACAAGATGAAGACCACGTCGGGCGACATGTCCGAAGTACGCGACCACCTCGCGGATTTCGACGATTTCTTCCGGCCGATCCGCAACTACTTCTACTGGGAACCGCACTGCTTCGACATCCCGGTCTGCTGGTCGATGCGGTCGATCTTCGAAAGCCTCGACGGCATCAACACGATGTCCGACGACTTCCAGGACCTGGTTCCCGAGATGCAGCGCATGGCCGACCTGATGCCGCGGATGGTCGCCGTGTTGCCGGCGCAGATCCAAACCATGAAGAACCAGAAGCAGATTCTGCTGAACCAGTATCAGGTGCAGAAGGCTCAACAGGATCAGACGATGGCGATGCAGAACACCGCCACCGCCATGAGCGAAGCGTTCGATACGGCCAAGAACGACGATTCGTTCTACCTGCCACCGGAAGCCTTCGGGACCGACGACTTCCAGCGTGGCCTCAAGCTGTTCATGTCGCCGGACGGGCATGCGGTGCGGTTCACCATCATTCACCAGGGCGATCCGCTGACACCGGAAGGCACCGCACGCATCGCCCCGCTCAAGGTCGCGGCGACCGACGCGATCAAGGGCACACCGCTGGAGGGATCCAAGATCTACCTCGGCGGCAGTTCGGCGACGTTCGCCGACATGCAGCAAGGCGCCGACTATGACCTGATCATCGTCGCCGCGGCGGCACTGATCCTGATCTTCATCATCATGTTGGTGCTCACCCGTGCCGTGGTGGCCTCAGCGGTGATCGTCGGCACGGTGGTGCTCAGCCTCGCGTCCGCGTTCGGGCTGTCGGTCCTGCTGTGGCAGCACATCGTGGGAATCCCGTTGCACTGGATGGTGATGCCGATGTCGGTCATCGTCCTGCTCGCGGTGGGCGCGGACTACAACCTGCTGCTGGTCTCACGAATAAAGGAAGAGATCCACGCGGGGCTGAAGACCGGGATCATCCGGGCCATGGTCGGCACCGGTGCCGTGGTCACCTCGGCAGGTTTGGTCTTCGCCTTCACCATGGGATCGATGGCGGTCAGCAGTTTGATCGTGATCGGTCAAGTGGGTACGACCATCGGCCTGGGCCTGCTATTCGACACCCTCGTGGTCCGGTCGCTGATGACACCGTCGATCGCCACGCTGCTCGGCCGCTGGTTCTGGTGGCCGCAACGGGTCCGGCAGCGTCCGCTGCCGCAGCCCTGGCCGAAACCGATCCAACGAGACCCCCAGGAGGCTGTGGTCTGATGAAGCGAGTACTCATCGCCCTGATGTTCGGCGCGGCAACAAGTCTGGCCGTCGCGGCGCCGGCCTACGCCGATCCGGACACGGATTTCGCCAACGAGTTGCACACCTTCGGGATCTACGGACAGAAGGACTACAACGCCTGGATCGGCAAGATCATGTGCAAGCGGTTGCACAACGGCGTCGACCACACCGCCCAGGACTCGGTCGGTTTCGTGAAGAAGCAACTCGATAAGGACAGCACCGACGCCCAGTCGTGGCAGTTCCTGGGCACCGCCATCAACTACTACTGCCCCGATCAGCGGTTCGTCTACGAACAAGCCGCGCACTGAACGACTTTGGAGTGACATGCTGAAAAACCTGATCCGCACCGGCGTGGCCGCGTGTGCAGTGGCCGGCAGCCTGGCCGGCGCCGGCATCGCCAGCGCCGATGCCACCG
>MSTD01000026.1:40527-84544 GCA_001942045.1 Mycolicibacterium porcinum | reverse complement strand
CCCCGCTACCCCGGATACCCCGGCGGCTACGGGATGGCGCCGTCGGCGACGACGAACACCATGGCGATCGGCAGCCTCGTCGCCTCGATCCTGTCGCTGTTCCTGTTCGCCATATGCGGGATCGGGCTGCTCGCCGGCCTCGTCGGACTCGGCCTCGGGATCACCGCGCTGTCCCAGATCAAGCGGAACGGCCAACCAGGGCAGGGTCTCGCGATCGCCGGGATCGTCATGGGCGCGATCGGGAGCCTCATCGGTGTGGGCTGGCTGCTGTACTTCGTGGCCGCCATGCTCTCCACGTAGCGACCGCATCGAATTACCCTGCGGCACCACACGACCCGTGTCAGCTCGGCGGCCGGAACGGTTCGGCCAGCCGGCGCATGCCCGCTGCCCGCCCCTTGCCCGCGATCACCAGCGCCATCTTGCGGCTGGCCTCGTCGATCATCTCGTCGCCCAGCATCACCGCTCCCCTGGCCCCACCGGCGTGCGAGGTGTGCCATTCGTAGGCATCCAGGATCAGCTCGGCATGGTCATAGTCGGCCTGGCGCGGACTGAAGATCTCGTTGCCCGCCTCGATCTGGTCCGGATGCAACACCCATTTGCCGTCGTAACCCAGCGCCGCTGAACGGCCGGCCACCCGGCGGAACCCGTCCACGTCGCGCACCTTCACGTACGGGCCGTCGATCGCGTTGATGCCCCGGCTGCGCGCCGCGATCAGGATGCGCATCAGCACGTGGTGATGGGCATCGCCGATGTCGTAGCCGTCGGGCTGCCCACCGACCTCCAAAGTGCGCATGTTGAGGCTGGCCGCCATGTCCCCGGGGCCGAGCACCAGCGCCTGAACCCGCGGGGCCGCCGCGATCGCGTCGATATTGGTCAACCCCTGCGCGTTCTCGATCTGCGCCTCGATGCCGATCCGGCCCGGCTCCAAGCCGTGGGTGGCCTCCAGTTGGGTGAGCAGCAGATCGAGGGCCTGGACGTGGGACACCTCGGTGACCTTCGGCAAGACGATCAAGTCGAGAAACGCCCCCGCCGCCGAGACGACCTCGATCACGTCGGCGTAGGTCCACGGTGTGGTCCAGTCGTTGACCCGCACTCCGCGCAGCTGTCCCGCCCAACCGTCGTCGGCGAGCGCGGCCGCCACCTGGGCACGGGCCGACTCCTTGGCGCCGGGAGCGACCGCGTCCTCCAGGTCGAGGAACACCTCGTCAGCAGGCAGGCTCTTGGCCTTCTCGATCATCTTCAGGCTGCTTCCCGGAACCGAGAGGCACGTTCTACGGGGTCGATACGTGTTCTCCACGACCACAGTCTCTACCCTTTGTTTCATGGCGGCGGTGAACAGGGTCTACGCGGCCCGGCTGGCGGGGATGGTCGTGCTGGGCCCCGACGGGGAGTCCATCGGCCGTGTCCGCGACGTGGTAATCAGCATCAGCATCGTCCGCCAGCAACCGCGCGTTCTCGGGCTGGTGGTCGAATTGCTCACCCGCCGAAGGATTTTCGTTCCCATCCTGAGAGTGACCGCGATCGAGCCGGGTTCGGTGACGCTGGCCACCGGCAGTGTGTCCCTGCGCCGCTTCGCGCAACGGCCCGGTGAGGTCCTGGTGTTGGGCCAGGTGCTGGAGACCCGGGTCCGGGTCGACGATCCCGACCTGGAACAGCTGGCCGGAATCGACGTCGTGGTAGTCGATCTGGGCATCGAGCAGACCCGCACCCGCGACTGGGTGGTGACGCGGGTGGCCGTGCGTCCACAGCGACGTCTGGGGCGGCGCAGCAACATCCACGTCGTCGAGTGGCAGAACGTGCACGGGCTGACCCCCTCGGGGCTGGCAATGCCGGACCAGGGTGTGGCCTCACTGTTAGAGCAGTTCGAGGGCCAGCGCCCGGTCGAGGTGGCCGAGGCGCTGCGCGAACTCCCCGTGAAGCGGCGCTACGAGCTGTACCGGGCCTTCGACGACGAGCGCCTGGCCGACGTGCTGCAGGAGCTGCCCGAGGACGAGCAGGCCGCGGTGCTTCGCCAACTGAACACCGAGCGCGCCGCCGATGTCCTGGAGGCGATGGACCCCGACGATGCCGCCGACGTGCTGGGCTCCATGACCCCGGCCGACGCCGAGACCCTCCTGCGGAAGATGGACCCCGAAGACTCCGAGGACGTGCGACGCCTGCTGGCCCACTCGCCCGACACCGCGGGCGGTCTGATGACCAGTGAGCCGGTGGTCCTGGCCCCCGACACGACGGTCGCCGAGGCGCTGGCACAGGTGCGCGACCCGGACCTCACCCCCGCGCTGGCATCGATGGCCTTCGTCACCCGGCCGCCCAGCGCCACCCCGACCGGCCAGTATCTGGGCTGTGTCCACCTGCAGAGACTTCTCCGCGAACCGCCGGCGGCCTTGGTCAGCGGCATCATCGACACCGATCTGCCCAGCCTGAGCCCGGTCGATTCGCTGGCCGCGGTGACCCGCTACTTCGCCGCCTACAACCTGGTCTGCGGGCCCGTAGTAGACGAGGAGAACCACCTGCTGGGGGCGGTGTCGGTTGACGACGTGCTCGACCACATGCTGCCCGACGACTGGCGCGAGCGGGACGAGCCCGAAATTCCGGTGGCGGGCTCATGAGCGAAGCTTGCGAGCGAATCATCGACGCAGCATGCGGTGACCGAGCCTGCGAGGGGGCCGCATGAGCGAATCGACAGCGCGTCAACGGCTGGACACCCCCCGTGGCACGCGCGGCTTCGGGCTGCACGTCGACGTCGAGGCGGTCGGCCAGTTCGGCGAATCGATCGCCCGGTTCCTCGGCACCGGCCGCTACCTGGCGATCCAGACGATCATCGTGGTGGTTTGGATCGCGCTGAACATCGGTGTCTTCACCTTCGAGTGGGATCCGTACCCGTTCATCCTGCTCAACCTGGCCTTTTCGACGCAGGCCGCCTACGCCGCCCCGCTGATCCTGCTGGCGCAGAACCGCCAGGAGAACCGCGACCGGGTCGCGCTCGAGGAAGACCGGCGCCGGGCCGAACAGACCAAGGCCGACACCGAGTACCTGGCCCGCGAGCTGGCGTCGCTGCGGCTGGCCGTCGGCGAGGTCGTCACGCGTGATTACCTGCGCCGCGAGCTGGAGGAGCTGCGGGAGCTGCTGATCGAACTCGGCCCGCAGACCGATGCCGAGCGCAGCCACGCGAGCAAAGCCGACGCCGGCGAACGCAGGTCCAAACGCAGTGGTTGATCACGGTGTCGACCATTGTCGTAACAACGGAAACCTCGACTATGTATGGTGACTTGGTTCACAACATGGCCAAAGCTGACTTGAGGATGGGTAAGTGCGCGTAGGGGGAGGAGCGGCGATCGCAACCGCTCGGCGCCGTATGAGCCAGCTCGTGCGCTCGCCCGCGCTCGGTGTCGCCGTCCTGGCCCCCATCGTGCTGGTGGCCGGCGCCGGATCCGCCGCCCCGGGCGCCGAAGTGTCCAACGCCGCGGTCACCCCGCTGGCCGCCGTCGCGCCCCGGGTCGACCGCTCGGGCCCCGCGGTGGTCGCCGCGGCCCGGCCCCCGACGAACTTCCGGATCCAGCCGATGACCACCATCTCGGCTCCCCCTCCGGCGTTCGTAGTCAATACCCCTGGCGCCCTTGGCATTCCGGGAACATCGCTGAAGGCCTATCGCAACGCCGAACGGATGATGGCCGCCGCCTACCCCGGCTGTGGAATCAGCTGGAACCTGCTCGCCGGTATCGGCCGGATCGAATCCGGGCACGCCAACGGCGGCGCCACCGACGCCCGCGGCACCGCCGTCCGCCCCATCTACGGCCCCGCGCTCGACGGCACCCTGCCGGGCAACGAGATCATCGTGCAGAGCGCTCAGGCTGGGCGGATCTCGTACGTCCGGGCCATGGGCCCGATGCAGTTCCTGCCCGGGACATGGGCGCGCTACGCCTCCGACGGCGACGGTGACGGCAAGGCGGACGTGCAGAACGTGTTCGACTCGGCGCTGGCCGCCGCCCGCTACCTGTGCAGCGGCGGGCTCAACCTGCGCGATCAGTCGCAGGTCATGTCGGCCATCCTCCGGTACAACAACTCGGTGGCCTACGCCCGCAACGTGCTGGGTTGGGCCGCGGCATACGCCACGGGCGTGGTGCCGGTGGACCTGCCCGAGATCACCGGGTCCATCCCCCCGATCGGCGACTCCCATCTGGACAACCCGGAGGGCCTCGGCCCTGGCCTGCCGGCCGACGCCACCGGGCTGCCCGCGGGCGACCCGCTGGCCCTGATTCCGCTGCTCAACCGCAACGAGACCGGCACCCAGAACGTTCCGGGCTTCGCGCCCGGGCAGGTGCTCGGCCCGCTGCCCGGTCCGGCGCAAGCCATCCCGTCGGAGACACCGGCCGCCCCACCGCCGTGGGTGCCGCCCTGGGAGCAACCGCGTCAGCCCACGTGCGTGGTGTTCTGCCTGGGTGAGCAGGCTCCTCCTCCGCCGCCCGGGCCGTTCGCGCCGCCACCGCCGCCGGCGCCTAGTCCGATCGCTCCGTTGGCCCCGGCTCCCGCGCCCGCGCCGGGCCCCGCACCGGTTGGTCCGCCGATCGAGGCCGCGCCCGCGGTTCCGGGACTGGGCCCGGCACCCGGCCCCGCCCCTGGTCCCGCACCGGGGCCGGCCTGACGCTGGCCTGGATCCGGCGACGGGTTGCACCGCCGTAGACTCAGCGGTGATGTCCGAATCTGCCACTGAGCTGCAATCCGCGGTTCGCGCCGCGCTGGCCAAGGTGATCGACCCCGAATTGCGGAAGCCGATCACCGAACTCGGCATGGTCAAGAACATCTCGATCGAGGCCGACCACGGTGTGCACGTCGAGATCTACCTGACCACTGCGGCCTGCCCGAAGAAGAACGAGATCGCCGACCTGGTGAAGGCCGCCGTCACCGACGTACCCGGCACCGGCGCCGTCAAGGTGAGCCTCGACGTGATGAACGACGAGCAGCGCGCCGAGCTGCGCAAGATGCTGCGCGGCGATTCCCGCGAGCCGGTGATCCCGTTCGCCCAGCCCAACTCTCTGACCCGGGTCTACGCGGTGGCGTCCGGCAAGGGCGGGGTCGGCAAGTCAAGTGTGACGGTCAACCTGGCCGCCGCGATGGCCGCCCGCGGGTTGTCCGTCGGCTTGCTGGATGCCGACATATACGGCCATTCGGTGCCACGCATGATGGGCACCGGCGATCGGCCGACCCAGGTCGACTCGATGATCCTGCCTCCCGTCGCCCATGACGTGAAGGTCATCTCGATCGCGATGTTCACCCAGGGCAACACGCCCGTGGTGTGGCGCGGGCCGATGTTGCACCGGGCCCTGCAGCAATTCCTGGCCGACGTGTACTGGGGCGATCTGGACGTGCTGCTGCTCGATCTGCCGCCCGGCACCGGCGACATCGCCATCTCAGTCGCCCAGCTGATCCCGGGTGCCGAGATCCTCGTGGTGACCACGCCGCAGATGGCCGCGGCCGAGGTGGCCGAGCGGGCCGGCGCGATCGCCCTGCAGACCCGTCAGCGCATCGCGGGCGTGGTGGAGAACATGTCGGGACTGCAGATGCCCGACGGCACCGTCATGCAGCTGTTCGGCGAGGGCGGTGGCCGTCAGGTGGCCGACTCGCTGACCCGATCGGTGGGCGCCGAGGTGCCGCTGCTGGGCCAGGTTCCGCTGGACCCGGCGCTCGTGGCGGCCGGTGACTCCGGGGTTCCGTTGGTGCTGTCAGCGCCCGATTCGGCGGCAGGCGCCGAGCTGCGCAAGATCGCCGAGGGATTGTCGGCGCGCAAGCGCGGCCTGGCCGGTATGTCGCTGGGTCTGGATACCGCGCGCCGTTAGGTCGCGTCGGGATCGAACGTCGTGCCGGTCGGCTTGTCAGCCGGCTTGGCGGCGGTGTCGCCTGCGGGCTTCGCCGTGCCCTCTGCCGGCGTCGTCTTGCCGTCGTCGAAGGCACCCGTCAGGAACGAATCGTCGCCGTCGAGCAGGTGCTTGGTGATCGCGGCGCGCGGAGTCATGCCGCGCAGCTTCTGCAATTCGGCCAGGGGCTGCCGAAGATCGTCGAACTCGGGGCCGAGGTCCTGCCGCAGCTGGCTGGTGGCGCCGCTGACGTAATCACGGGCCTGGCGCAGGGCACCGGACGTCCAGCGAATGGCACCGGGCAGCCGCTCCGGCCCCAGGATCACCAGACCGGCGATCACCAGGACCAGCATCTCTCCCCACCCGATGTTCGCGAACATCGCTACTGCGCTTTTTGATCGTCGCCGATCGGCGTGACCATGAATGTCATCGGCCGACCGTCGCGGAGCACCTCGATCGGGGCTTCCTGCCCGATCTTGAGCTGACGCACCGCGACCACCATCTCATCGGCGTCGGCGACCTTGCGGTCCCCGACCTTGACCACCACGTCGTTCTCCAGGATGCCGGCCTTCTCCGCCGGGCCGCCTGCGTTGACGTTGCGGACCTGCGCACCCGAGGCCACGCTGTTACTCACCGTGACGGCACTGAGCAGCAGCGTCGGATGGGCCACCTTGCCGTCCTTGATCAGGTTCTCGACGACCTGCTTGACCTCGTTGACCGGAATGGCGAAGCCGAGGCCACTGGCGCTGTCCGACAACGACTTTCCGGCCGTGTTGATCCCGATCACCTCGGAAGACATATTGATCAGCGGGCCACCGGAGTTGCCGTGGTTGATCGAGGCGTCGGTCTGCAGCCCGTCGATCACGGTGTCGGTGTCAGAGCCCTCACCCGACAGCGGCACCGGCCGGTGCAGCGCGCTGATGATGCCGTGGGTGACCGTGCTGCGCAGGCCGAGCGGAGCGCCGGCGGCGATGACTTCCTCGCCGACCCGCACCTTCTCCGAGTCACCCATCCGCGCCACGACGAGGTTGTCGACGTTGTCGACCTTGAGTACCGCCAGATCGGTCTTGGGGTCGCGGCCGACGAGGTTGGCCGGCACTTCCTTGCCGTCGTTGAACACGACGGTGATCTGGTAGTCCGCGGGCTTGCTCGCGGCGTCGGAGATCACGTGGTTGTTGGTGACGATGTAGCCCTTGCCGTCGACGACGACGCCGGAACCCTGCGAGCCCTCGGTCTTGCTCTTGGCCTCGATGGTGACCACCGAGTCCTCGACGGCCGAGGCGACCGTGGCGAACCGGCCGGCGTCCGGGGACGGCAGGTCGCCGGTCTCCAGCGTCACCTTGGAGGTGGTGAAGGCCTGGACGGTGCCTGCGGTCTTCTGGCCGACCCAACCGCCGATGAAGGCGATCAACCCGGCGACGATGAACAGAATGAACAGCGACGGCCAGGACACCCGGCCGCCGAACAGCACCTCGCGGGCGCCCAGCTTGCCGATCGGGGCGGCCACGACCGCCGGTGCAGTCGGAGCCTGGGCAGGCGTGCCCAGTGCGGGGATGGCGCCCGGGTCGCGCCACGGATCGTCGAAATCGTCGTCACCGGCGTTCTTCTCGGCCTCCAGGGCACCGGCATCGGTGGGATGGCGCTGCAGCGAGTCGCTCGCGCCGCCGGGACGGCCGAAGGCCTCGGCCAGCACGGGATCCGGCGGTTGGTCCTTGGGCGCGTACTCACCCTGATCCTGGTACTTCTCCGCACCCTGGAACGAGCCATCAACCCCGGCGGGACGGCCGAAGGTGCGCTGCGACAACTGGTCGACGGGAGGCCGCTCGACAGGGCGCGGTTCCAGACGGCCGCTCTCGTCGGACTGGTCCTGGTTGGTCACCGGTGTATCACTCTCTATCGGAGCGCCCGCCCCAGCCACATAGGCCGACGCCGGTCACTGATCGCCTTGTGTCCAGCCTACCGGCGCTTACGCCGGCTCCGCGTCGGGTCATCAGCAAACGGGGGCTGTTCGTCGACCTCGGCCGAAGGCTGCGGGCTGTGGTGCGGTATCTGCGACAACAGTCCCAGCAGGGAATTCGGAATGGCTATCGGACAGGAGTCCCGCAATGCGGCCCGGGCCTGGCCCTGGGCATCGACCTCAGCCGCGCAATCCGGGCACAAAGACAGATGGTGTGCGGCCCGCAGATGGGCGCTCATCCGCAACTCGCCATCGACGAAAGCCGCGATGGCCTCGATCGAGAGGTGCTCGGTGGAACCGAACTGACGAGGTGCCCCGACGGGCGCATCACTCTGCGAGGCGAACTGCGCAGGCAACCAGGAGAATGCCCGACGGAACACATGTCCCGGGTCGACCATCACCCAGCTCCTCTCACCACGCCCAAATGTCCTGACCCGAATGTAGCGCGACCGGGCGCGCTGAACACCAACCACCGCTATGCGGATTTCGCGGTTTCCGGCGAGTTCTTCGCCAGATACTCGCGCAACGCCTGCCGACCGCGGTGGATGCGGCTGCGCACGGTGCCGAGCTTCACGCCGAGCGTGGCGCCGATCTCCTCGTAGGACAGACCCTCGATGTCGCACAGGACCACCGCGGCACGGAACTCCGGCGCCAGTGAATCCAGGGCGGCCTGAAGATCGGCTCCCAATCGGGAGTCGTGGTAGATCTGCTCGGGGTTCGGATCGTCGGCGGGCACCCGGTCGTAGTCCTCGGGCAGCGCCTCCATGCGGATGCGGCCACGCCGGCGGACCATGTCCAGGAACAGGTTGGTGGTGATGCGGTGCAACCACCCCTCGAAGGTTCCGGGCTGGTAGTTCTGCACCGAGCGAAACACCCGGATGAAGGTCTCCTGAGTCAGATCCTCGGCATCGTGCTGGTTACCCGAGAGCCGATAGGCCAGCCGGTACACCCGGTCCGCGTGTTGACGCACCAATTCGTCCCAGGACGGCATCGCGGCCTGATCACCGGTGGCGTCGAAGACCGCCGTCCCGGTCAGTTCGTCGGACGGCTCAACCCATTCGCCGGTGGTGAACTGCTCCAGATGGGCCATGGACACCGGGGCGGCCTGGGTTGCGGGGTTCGAGGTAACAGCGTTCGCGCTCGTCGGATCCTCCTGATCACAGATTTCACTCTGCTCAACACGACTGATGACTTCGTTATTCCGATTGCTGTCCTGGTTGTGCTGGGCGGTGCGCCAGCGGGCGCCGTGTTCCATGCGGATACCGTTCCTGATCCCGGTGTGGCGGAGATATGAGCAATCTGAACTTTCCCTGAGAATGCCGACGATATGCGGGGTTACCTGCCCGAACCAGCGAATTTCGGTCGGTGATAAGCGCCACGCACGGGCGTGTCGCGACGGTGCCCCGGGGGTCTGGCCTACGCTGCGGGCATGGTCAGCTCCAACCCCGGTCGCGCCGAGGCGATCGTCACGCATGCCGAACGGTCGATCTCCGAGGACGAGATCGTCGCGGCCGCACGCGAGCGGGCCGATGAACTCGGCGCGGGTGCGGTCACCCCGGCGGTGGGAGCGTTGCTGAGCGTGCTCGCGCGCCTCACCGGGGGCCGGGCGGTCGTCGAAGTCGGCACCGGCGCTGGGGTGAGCGGGTTGTGGTTGCTGTCCGGCATGAATGACGACGGCGTGCTGACCACGATCGACGTCGAACCCGAGCATCAGCGCATCGCCAAGCAAGGCTTCAACGAGGCCGGCGTCGGCCCGGGCCGAACCCGGCTGATCAGTGGGCGCGCCCAGGAGGTGCTGACCCGGCTGGCCGACGAGTCCTACGACCTGGTGTTCATCGATGCCGAGCCGATCGACCAGCCGCAGTTCGTGACCGAGGGGGTGCGCCTCCTGCGTCCCGGCGGCGCCATCGTGCTGCACCGCGCCGCGCTCGGTGGCCGGGCCGGCGACGCGTCGGCCAACGATGCCGAGGTCAGCGCGGTGCGTGAAGCGGCCCGGCTGATCGCCGAGGATGAGCGGCTCACCCCGGTGCTGATCCCGTTGGGCGACGGCCTGCTCGCCGCCGCTCGCGACTGACCTTTCGCGCTTTTCGCCTTTTCGTCCGGCCTCCCCCTCTTCTTGGGGTGGGGCCGGATTTTTCTTTACGGATTCCTGACGGGCTCACCCCTTGACCGACGACTGAACGAGTGTTTAGCGTACTAAACATGCGTTCAGTCGATGATCGAACGGCGATGGCCCGGATTCGGGACGCCGCGATCGAGCAGTACGGGCAGCACGGATTCAGCGTGGGACTCCGCAGCATCGCCGAGGCGGCGGGCGTCAGCGCCGCCTTGGTGATCCACCACTTCGGGTCCAAGGAGGGCCTGCGCAAGGCGTGCGATGCCCACGTGGCCGAGGTGGTGCGCGAAGCCAAGACCGAGTCGTTGCAGAGCGCCGACCCCGCGACGTGGATGGCCCAGATGGCCGAGATCGAGTCATACGCACCGCTGATGGCCTATCTGGTCCGCAGCATGCAGTCCGGCAGCGAGTTGGCGAAGACCTTCTGGCGCACCATGGTCACCAACGCCGAGGAGTACCTGCAAGAGGGCGTCCGCACCGGCCTACTCAGACCCAGCCGCGACCCGAAGGCGCGCGCCAGGTTCATGGCCATCTGCAGCGGCGGTGGGTTTCTGCTGTACCTGCAGATGCATGACGACCCAACGGATCTGCGCCGAGTACTGCGCGATTACGGCGAGGACATGATGCTGCCCGCCCTTGAGCTCTACACCGAGGGCCTGATGACCGACTCGACCATGTACGACACATTCCTGCGCCAACGCGAGCAGGGAATCCCGTTCAGTTCACCATCCGCCGGCACCGAAAACTCCACCGACAGAAAGGAACCCGCGTGACCACGCAAACCTTCTTCGCCCTGTTCTGGGGCTGGTTGACGGTGATCGTCGTCGCCATGTTCTTCATCCGCCCGCAAGCCCTGCACGACGTCAAACACCTGATCGTCGAGAATCGGGCGTTCGGGCTCACCTACGGCTACCTGTCACTGTTCCTCGGACTCACATCGGTACTGCTGCACAACGTCTGGGAACTGAACTGGCACGTGCTCATCACGATCTTCGGCTGGCTGGCCCTGATCAAGGGCGTGATCGTCATCGCCTGGCCGGAGATCTCTAAGAACACCAAATACGAAACCCGCATCAAGACCACCCGCATGGCTCTCGTCGTCGTCGGCGCCTTGGCCGTGTGGTTACTCGGCGCCACCTACGCCTGACCGGAGGACTCGCATGGCCAAGCAATCTGCTTCCGTCGAAATCCGTGGACTGTCAAAATCTTTCGGGCACACGAAGGCTCTCGATGGCCTGAACCTGACCGTGTCCCCCGGCGATGTCACGGGTTTCCTCGGGCCCAACGGAGCTGGGAAGTCGACCGCGATCCGGGTGCTGCTCGGCCTGCTACGTGCCGACGGGGGCACCGTGCGACTGCTGGGCGGGGACCCGTGGCGCGATGCGGTCGCCTTGCACCGCCGGATCGCCTATGTTCCCGGCGATGTCACGTTGTGGCCCAATCTGACCGGCATGCAGGCCATCGACTTCCTGTGCCGGCTGCGCGGCAACGGCGTCGACACCCAGTCATACCTCCGGAGACGCGACGACCTCATAGACCTGTTCGAGCTGGACCCGGACAAGAAAGCCCGCACCTACTCCAAGGGCAACCGCCAAAAGGTCGCCATCGTCGCGGCATTCAGCTGCCATGCCGAGCTCTACATTCTCGACGAACCCACCTCAGGACTGGACCCGTTGATGGAGAGGGCATTTCAGCGTTGCGTGGCCGAAGTCGCCCGCCAGGGCGCTGCGGTCCTGCTGTCCAGCCACATCCTGGCGGAGGTGGAAAAGCTCTGCGACAACGTGACGATCATCCGCTCCGGACGCACGGTGCGGTCTGGGACGCTGGCCGAGCTGCGACATCTTATGCGGACCAAGGTCGTTGCGCGCACCCGCTCCGACGGCCGGGCGCTGCAGAACACCCCCTACGTTCACGACTTCACCAGCCGCGACGGCGCCGTGAGTTTCTCGGTGGACCGCAACGACATCGAGTTCGCCCTGGAACACCTCGCCGATCTCGGCATCGAAGATCTCACGGTCGCGCCGGCCTCCCTGGAGGACATGTTCCTGCGCGAGTACCAGGGGACGATGCGATGACCGCGGCAACCATGGCAACCGCCACCACCTCACCGTTCACCGGTACGGCGACACTGTTGCGGCTGGCGCTGCGCCGCGACCGGGTACGGCTCAGCGTGTGGCTCGCCGTGCTGACGTTGATGATGGTCTACGCCCCCAACGCGATTCGGCTGGCCTATCCGGGCGAGGAGCAGCGGCTGGCCCGGGTCAACCTGCTCAAGACCCCGGCCGGGATGATGCTCGGCGGCCCGATGTTCGGCGTCAACGAGACCGACCTCGGCGTGATGATGGCCAACGAGCTGACGCTCACCTTGACCATCGCCACCTCGATCCTGGCGATTCTCACCGTGATTCGGCATACCCGGGCCGAAGAGGAGAATGGCAGCGCCGAACTGGTGCTCTCCTCGGTGGTGGGCCGGTATGCCCGCACCGCCGCGGCCCTGATCCTGGTCGGCGGACTCAACGCCGTGCTGGCGCTCACCATGACCCTGGCGATGGCCTCCACCGGATTCGCGGTCGTCGACACCGCTGCCATGTGTCTGGGCATCACGGGCGTGGCCATGGTGTTCGGTGCGGTCGCGGCCGTCACCGCACAGCTGTGGCGGCAGGCCCGCACCGCGTCGGGCGCGGCGATGGCGACGCTGGCGGTGGCCGCACTGGTGCGCGGGGCCGGCGACGTCATCGACAATTCGGGCAGCGTCCTGAGCTGGTTCTCGCCGATCGCCTGGGCGCAGCAGATGCGGCCGTTCGTCGACCTGCGCTGGTGGCCGTTCGGCTTGCTGGTCGTGCTGGCCGTCGCGTTGATGGCCGTGGCCGCGGCGCTGGAGAGCCGTCGTCAATACGATGCTGGCACCATCACCTCCGCGGGCGAGAAACCCGACGCCCCCGCCATCACCGGCCCGCTGCGCCTGCACCTGGCGCTGCAGCGGGGCCAGACGATCGGTTGGGCCGTAGGGCTGTTCGCCGCCGGGCTGGTGTTCGGATCGATGACGAAGGCGCTGCTGGACGCGGCCAAGACCAATGAGTTGATCGCCCGACTGCTGTCCACGACGGGCAACGACGGCATCTACACCACCATGACCCAGTTCCTGGCCGCGGCAGCCAGTGCCTACGTCGTCTCGGCGGTGCTGCGGGTGTACGCCGACGAGCAGAACGGGCTGGGCGAGCCGGTGCTCGCCGGTTCGGTGTCGCGCCGGCGGTGGCTGCTGGGCGCGGTGGGCTGCGCACTGGCCGGGGCGGCAGTGCTGATGTTCTGCGCCGGGCTGGGCAACGGCCTCGGCGCCGGGTTGACGCTCGGAGAGCCGAGCACGATCATCCGGCTCACCCTGTCCGCGCTGGCCTACCTGCCCGCCCTCGCCGTGTTGGCCGCGATCGCGGCGTTGGCCGTAGCCCTGCGCGCACCGTGGACCGCCTGGCTGGCAGTGACTTTCGTGATCACCGCGTTGTATCTCGGGGCGCTGCTGCGCTTACCGCGCTGGCTGATCGAGCTGTCGCCGGTGGGCCAGACCACCGTGCCAAGCGACTTCCCGGCCGTGGCATTGATCGTGATGCTCGTCGTCGCAACAGCTTTGGCCGCCACGGCGGGCTGGATCTATCGCAACCGCGACGCGGTGTGAACCGGACAGGAGGCAGCAGATGAAACTCGCACTACAGACCATTGCTTCGGGTGTGTTCGGCCTGGCGCTCTTCGCCGTGGCGCTGTTCTGGCCGGCAGGTACGTTCCACTATTGGCAGGCCTGGGTTTTCGTCGCGGTGTTCATGGCCACCACCATGGTCCCGAGCATCTATCTCGCAGTCAGAGACCCCGCCGCTCTGCAACGCCGCCTGCACGGTGGCCCGACCGCAGAAACCAGGCTCGTGCAGAAGATCGTCATCTGGGCGGTCACGGGCTCGGCGTTCGCGGCGTTCGTCCTCAGTGCCCTCGACCACCGATTCGGATGGTCGAGCGTGCCGGTGGCAGTCGTCGTCCTCGGTAACATCCTGGTGGCGGTCGGGCTCATCCTCGCGCAAGCGGTGGTCTTCCAGAACAGCTTCGCCGGCGCGAGCATCCAGGTAGAGGACGAACAACCGCTCGTCTCGACGGGTCTGTACGGCCTGGTTCGTCACCCGATGTACTTCGGCGCGGTGTTGATGATGTTCGGCACTCCACTGGCGCTGGGTTCCTACTGGGGCCTGCTCGTGTCCATTCTGGCGGTCCCGATTTTCGGGGTGCGGATCGCCGACGAGGAGAAGATGCTGCGCGCCGAGCTCGCCGGTTACGACGAGTACACCCAGAAGGTCCGCTACCGGCTTCTGCCCTACGTCTGGTGACCGGCGCTGTGAAACTCGGCCTGCAAGCGGCGGTGTCCACGGTCGTCGGCTTCGCGGTCTTCGCGATCCTCGTGTTCGGGCCTGCCGGCACGTTCGACTACTGGCAGGGCTGGGTGTTCATCGCGGTGTTCGCGGCCGCGTCGACATTGCCCAGCATCTACCTCGCCGCACACGATCCGGCGGCTCTGCGGCGTCGAATGCAGGCCGGTCCGACGGCCGAGACCCGCACGGTGCAGAAGTTCGCGAGCACCATGGCCTTCCTGTTGCTCGCGGTCATGATCGCGGCCGGCGCGCTGGACCATCGGCTCGGGTGGTCTGCCGTGCCCGCGGCCATCTCGGTGCTCGGAGACGTGTTGGTGGCGACGGGACTCGGTATCGCGATGCTCGTCGTCATCCAGAACAGCTACGCGGCCGCCAACGTCAAGGTGGAGACCGGGCAGACGGTCGTGTCCAGTGGCCTGTACGGGCTCGTCCGGCACCCGATGTACTTCGGGAACGTGATCATGATGATCGGGATACCACTGGCTCTCGGCTCCTACTGGGCCCTGCTGCTCCTCATCCCCGGGTTGGCCCTGCTCGCGCTTCGCATCGGCGACGAGGAGAAGATGCTGCGCGCCGAACTCGACGGCTACGACGAGTACACCCGGAAGGTCCGCTACCGGCTGTTGCCCTACGTCTGGTGAGCCACCACCCGGGCCGATAACGGCGAACTACCCGGCGCGGCGCCGAATTCGCCGCATACTGCAGTAATGGAACTGTTGACCGGCTTCGGCCTGGCCACGGCGGCGGGGCTCAACGCCTACATCCCGTTGCTGGCGCTGGGCCTGCTGTCACGCTTCACCCACCTGGTGTCGCTACCGGCGGGATGGTCCTGGCTGGAGAACGGCTGGGTGATGGCGATTGTCGCGGTGCTGCTGATCATCGAAGTGGTCGCCGACAAGATCCCCGCGCTCGACTCCGTCAACGACACCATCCAGACTTTCGTCCGCCCGACTGCCGGCGGCATCGTCTTCGGCTCGGGTACCGCGTCACAGACCGCCGCCGTCGCCGACCCGGGCGCGTTCGCCCAGTCCGGTCAATGGATTCCGGTGGCGATCGGTGCGCTCACCGCCCTCGTGGTGTCATTGACCAAATCGACGGTGAGACCGGCGGCCAACGTCGCCACGGCCGGGGTCGCCGCACCTGTGCTGTCCACCGTCGAGGACGTCACCAGCGTCGGTCTGGTTTTCGTGGCGATCCTGCTGCCCATCCTGGTGCTCGTCGCGCTGTTGGTGTTGATCTGGGGCGCATGGCGGCTGTGGCGATGGCGCAGACACCGGAACGAGGCCAAGGTCGGCGTCAACGCCCGTACCACTGCAGCGCCACGACCGGCCGCGGTGGACCCCTGGGAGTGAACCCGGGTTGACGACGGGTCGCGTCAGATCCACACACCCTTGCCGACGGCCACGACGCCGCCCGCGCTGATCGCGAACCGTTCCCGGTCCTTGTCGAGGTCCACGCCCACCATCTCGCCCGGACCGACCACCACGTTCTTGTCGAGGATCGCGTGACGTACCACCGCGCCGCGGCCGATCCGCACCCCCGGCATCAGCACACTGCCCTCCACGATGGCGCCGTCGTCGATCACCACGTTGGACGACAGCACCGAATTACGCACCGAGGCAGCCGAAATGATGCTGCCGGCGCCGACCACCGACTCCTGCGCCGATCCGCCGTTGACGAACTTGGCCGGAGCCAGGTTCTCCGATTCACCGCGGATCGGCCAGCGCTTGTTGTACAGGTTGAACACCGGGTGCACCGACACCAGATCCATGTGTGCGTCGTAGAACGCGTCCAGGGTTCCGACGTCGCGCCAGTAGCCGTGATCACGTTCGGTGGCGCCCGGCACCTCGTTGTTGTTGAAGTCGTAGACCGCCGCCATCCCGTCGGACACCAGCCGGGGAATGATGTCGCCGCCCATGTCGTGGTCGGAGTGGTCGTCGTCGGCGTCGGCGCGGATCGCGTCGATGAGCACCTTGGTGGTGAAGATGTAGTTGCCCATCGACACGAAGGTCTGTTCCGGATCGTCGGGGGTGCCCGGCGGATCGGCCGGCTTCTCCACGAATTCCCTGATGCGCCCGGAGTCATCGGCGTCTATGCAGCCGAACGCACTGGCCTCGGCGCGCGGCACCCGGATCCCGGCCACGGTCGCGCCGGCCCCGCTGTCGATGTGGAACCGCAGCATCTGCTCGGGATCCATGCGGTACACGTGGTCCGCGCCGAAGATGATGATGTAGTCCGGGTCTTCGTCGTAGATCAGGTTGAGCGACTGATAGATCGCATCCGCCGATCCGGTGTACCAGCGCGGCCCGAGCCGCTGCTGGGCCGGCACCGGGGTGATGTACTCACCGGCCAGACCCGACAGGCGCCAGTTCTGGCTGATGTGACGGTCCAGTGAATGCGACTTGTATTGCGTCAGAACGCAGATCCGGAGGTATCGGGCGTTCACCAGATTGGACAGCACGAAGTCGATCAGCCGGTAGGCGCCGCCGAAGGGAACTGCCGGCTTGGCCCGATCGGCTGTCAACGGATGCAGCCGTTTGCCCTCTCCCCCGGCCAGAACGATGCCCAGCACATGTGGCAACTCCCTCATGCGTCCAAACCTATCCGCCAACCAGCAACGCGGCCAGCCAATGGCAACTTCAAGTGTGCGGCGTGTAGCTGGACCCACCGCGACCTACTACCGTCTCGGATATGCGGGTGGCCATGATGACTCGGGAATATCCACCCGAGGTGTACGGCGGTGCCGGAGTGCACGTGACCGAACTGGTCGCACAGTTGCGTCATCTGTGCGATGTCGACGTCCATTGCATGGGCGCCCCGCGGGACGGGGTCTTCGTGGCGCAGCCCGACCCTGCGCTGCGCGGCGCCAACGCGGCGCTGTCGACGCTGTCCGCCGACCTCAACATGGTCAACTCCGCGGCGGCGGCCACTGTGGTGCACTCGCACACCTGGTATGCCGGGATGGCCGGGCATCTGACCGGTCTGCTCTACGGCATTCCTCACGTGCTGACCGCGCATTCCCTGGAGCCGCTGCGCCCGTGGAAGGCCGAACAGCTCGGCGGGGGTTACCGGGTGTCGTCGTGGGTGGAGCGCACCGCGATCGAGGCTGCCGACGCGGTGATCGCCGTGAGCTCCGGTATGCGCGACGACGTGCTGCGGACGTACCCGGCGCTGGATCCCAACCGGGTCCACGTGGTGCGCAATGGGATCGACACGGACGTCTGGTACCCGGCCCCGCCGGCCGACCATGACTCGGTGCTCGCCGAACTCGGCGTCGACCTGAGCCGCCCGATCGTGGCCTTCGTCGGGCGCATCACCCGTCAGAAGGGCGTCGCCCACCTGGTGGCCGCGGCCCACCGGTTCAGTCCTGACGTGCAGTTGGTGTTGTGTGCCGGCGCGCCGGACACCCCGGAGATCGCCGCCGAGGTGTCCTCGGCGGTGGCCGAGCTGGCCCGGGCCCGCACCGGCGTGTTCTGGGTGCGCGAAATGCTGCCGATCAACAAGATCCGCGAAATACTCTCCGCTGCCACGGTTTTCGTTTGCCCGTCGGTTTACGAGCCGCTGGGCATCGTGAACTTGGAAGCGATGGCTTGTTCGACGCCGGTGGTGGCCTCCGACGTCGGCGGTATCCCTGAGGTCGTCGCCGACCATCAGACCGGCCTACTCGTGCACTATGACGCCACGGACCCGCGCTTCTTCGAGATGCGGCTGGCCGACGCGGTCAACGCACTGGTCGCCGAGCCGGAAACCGCCCGCAAGTACGGCGAGGCCGGACGCCGGCGGTGCATCGCAGAATTCTCCTGGGCGCACATCGCTGAGCAGACCCTGGAGATATACCGCAAGGTGTCCGCCTGAGCGGACACCTTGCGAAGTCGATCAGCTGGTGACGGCCTTGAGTTCGTCGCCCAGCGCAGCAGCCTCGTCGGGAGTCAGTTCGACAACGAGGCGCCCACCGCCTTCCAGCGGTACTCGCATCACGATCCCTCGCCCCTCTTTGGTTGCTTCCAGTGGACCGTCACCAGTCCGGGGCTTCATCGCCGCCATCGAGTGCTCCCTCCAACTTCGCCGACCCGCGTCAGCGGGCCAGGTTGGGGCCGAAGCCGCCCACTCGTTGGCGGCACCCGGCGTTGAACTGCTACTGAACTCCCCCTATTGTTCCTTATCCGCGCCGATGCTTGTGCAAAGACCCTTCGGATACCGACTGATGTCACTTTTGAGCGGTCGCGGGAACCCAGCAGGACGCGATGTGATCGTCGACCATCCCGGTGGCCTGCATCAACGCATACGCCGTGGTGGGGCCGACGAATTTGAAGCCCCGGCGCTTGAGCTCCTTGGCCATGGCGGTCGATTCCGGCGTCACCGCAGGCACTTGTGCCAGGTCAGCGGGCCGCGGCCGGGCCGGCGGGGCGAATGACCACAGCAGCTCACCCAGATCGACGTCGAGGTCCGTGACCGCCCTGGCGTTGGCGATCGTCGCGACGATCTTCGCCCGGTTGCGCACGATGCCGGCGTCGGCCATCAGCCGCTCGATGTCGTCGTCGGTGTACTTCGCCACCGTGGCCGCGTCGAACCCGTCGAATGCGGCCCGGAAGTTCTCCCGCTTGCGCAGGATGGTCAGCCAGCTCAGCCCGCTCTGGAAGGCCTCCAGGCTGATCCGCTCGAACAGCGCCGCGGAATCCCGCAGCGGCCGGCCCCACTCGGTGTCGTGATAGTCGCGGTACAGGGCGTCGCCCGATTGCACGGCCCAGCCACACCGGGTCCGGCCGTCGTCGGCGGTGCCGACAATCCGACCGTCGTCGGCGGTGCCGACAATCCGGCCGTCGTCGGCCGTCATGGCTCCTCCGAGGTGCGGACCTCGCCTGCGGTGGCCGACACTTCTTCGTCCTCGTCGGCGTCGTCCTCGTCGCCGAAGTCGGCGGGCACCCCGTAGGCCGCGCGGACGGCGGCAAGCTCCCCGCGCACCGCATCCAGTTCGCGCCCCAGCCGGTCCAGGACCCAGTCCACCTCGCTGGTCTTGTACCCACGAACCACCTGGGCGAACTTGACCGCATCCACATCGGCACCGGTGACGCCCGAGGCGGGCAGGACCGTCGCGGTCGTCCCTCGCGGCAACGGCGGCAGCGACTCACCCCGGCCGAAGATGACGCTGCCCAGACCGAACAGCACCGTGGCCACCAGAACCAGCACCACCAGGTACAGCAGTATCAGTGTCACGCCCTCGATACTGCCTCACGCGTGCGACATCTAGCGCGGGCGCAGGGTGACCATGGGCGGGCGGTCGGCCAGCGACACCGACGACACCCGCGGAGTGAAGTCGTCACCGTCGGCGTAGAACTGCGTCAGCCCGACGCCCGAATCGGCGATCCCGCACCGCGACAAGAGCGTCGCGATGACCTGCCGGCTCATCGAGGCCAGCTCGGTCAGCGGCCGGTTGCGGTGGGCCCGCACCCCCAGGTTCACCTGGGCGATGGCGTCCAGGCCCAGCCTGTCGTAGGTGTCGACCAGCAGGCCGATCTCCACGCCGTAACCGGGCGCGAACGGCACCGAGGTCAACAACTCGCGCGTGCCCGCGTACTCGCCGCCCAGCGGCTGCAGCACGCAGTTCAGTTCGGGGCGCAGCGAGGCCAGCAGCGGGCGTGCCACCAGCTCGGTGACCCGGCCGCCGCCGTTGGCATCCTCGGCGCCGCTGACCTTGAGCGGACGCCGATAGAAGCCCTTGACCAGGTGCACGCCGTCGGTGGTGAGCAGCGGGCCCAGCAGCTTGGGGACGAACATCGGGTCTGGGTCGATCAGATCGGAGTCGACGAAGGCGATGATGTCGCCCGTGGTGGCGGCCAGCGACCGCCACAGCACCTCACCCTTGCCCGGCTGCGGCGCGATCTCGGGCAGCGCGACCTCGCGGCTGATCACCCGGGCCCCGGCGGCGACCGCGCGTATCTCGGTGTCGTCGGTGGAGCCCGAGTCGAGCACGATCAGCTCATCGACCAGCCCGCCCAGCAGCGGCGTGATGGTCTCGACGACGGAGGCGACGGTTTCTTCCTCGTTGAGGGCGGGCAGCACGACCGAGACCGTGCGGCCGGCCTTGGCGGCCTCCAGCTCGGCAATGGTCCAACTCGGCCGGTTCCAGCTGTGGTCGGTCAGCCACCGGTGGCCGACCACTCCGTCGGTGACGTCCAGTTCAGGTATTGCGGTCACGCGAGCCCCCTCACTGTTCGTGCGGGTGCCCGCACTCCCTGGATCGACGCGACCATTTCCAGCACGCGCCGAGTGGGTCCGACTTCGTGTACCCGAAACATGGCGGCTCCATCCGCGGCGGCGAGTGCCGTCGCGGCCAGGGTGCCCTCCAGGCGTTCGGTCAGATCCACACCCAGAGTCTCCCCGACGAAATCCTTGTTGCTCAGCGCCATCAGGACCGGCCATCCGGTCTTAACAAGATCTTTTACGTGGCGCAACAAACTAAGACCGTGATGAGTGTTTTTACCGAAATCATGGGTCGGGTCGATCAGGATCCGATCCCGCGGCACACCCGTTGCTACCGCCCGCTCGGCCGCGGCGGTCACCTCGGCGATGACGTCGTCGACGACGCCGCGTTCGGTGATCCCGTAGTTCACCCGGAACGGCCGGGTGCGCGGCACGGCGCCGCCGGTGTGGGAGCACACCAGCCCGGCGCCGAATTCAGCGGCGACCTCCGGCAGCCCCGGGTCCGCACCTGCCCAGGTGTCGTTGATCAGATCGGCGCCGGCCGCACAGGCCTGCTTGGCCACCGCGGCGCGCCAGGTGTCGACGCTGATCAGCTGATCGGGGTAGGTGGTGCGCAGCCATTCGATGAACGGCACGACGCGCGCGATCTCCTCGTCGGCGTCGACCATGCTGCCGGGACCGGCTTTGACCCCGCCGACGTCGATCACGTCGGCCCCCTCGTCGATGACGCGGCGCGCTGCTTCTTTGGCGGCGTCGTCGGTGAAGGTGGCCCCGCGGTCGTAGAACGAGTCCGGCGTCCGGTTGACGATCGCCATGATCAGCGCGCGGTCAGCCGCGACCGGGCGACCACAGAACGTCGACAACACGCCTCCATAGTGCCTGGTGCGGCATCCGCCGCAGTATTCGCGCCAGCTTCGCGTCGTTTCCTACCTGTTGGTCGTCGCCGGACGCGATCGACGACCCAGGCGTGGAAATCGGCGCGGCGCTATCCGCCCCCGACTACTTGGGCCGCTTGCCGGCCGTCACTTCGTCGGGGTATTCGGGGTAGAACGGCACGTAGCCTTCGTCCCGGCCGGCCAGCACGTACAGCGGATCCGTGATGTCCGATCCGTAGCCCTGCTTGCGCAGCTCGACCTTCTGACTCTTGAACGTGGAGGTGTGGGCCAGTTCGGTGACGACGCGGACGAACAGCGGCACAGCGTATGAGGGGAGGTGGCTATAGAACGCGTCGGCGATCGCCTTGCCGTCGAACTCGTGGTCGGCCTTGAGCTGGATGGCGGCCATGCCGGCGCGGCCGCCCGCACCGGGCACCTCGACACCGAACACCGTGCACTCGTCGACGGCCGGGTTCCCGGCGAGCGCCGCCTCCACCTCGGTGGTCGCCACGTTCTCGCCCTTCCACCGGAAGGTGTCACCGAGCCGGTCGGCGAACGCGGCGTGGCCCAGGCCCTGCGACCGCATCAGGTCGCCGGTGTTGAACCAGACGTCGCCGTCCTTGAACGCGTTGCGCACCAGCTTCTTCTCGCTGGCCGACGGATCGGTGTACCCGTCGAACGGCTGCAGCGCGCTGATCTTCGACAGCATCAGCCCCGGCTCGCCGCGCTTGACCTTGCGCAGCCGGCCGTCGGCGCCGCGGGCGGGTTCGCCGCTGTCGGCGTCGTATTCGACGAAGGCGACCGGGCTCGGGCAGATGCCCGTGGACTTCGACACGTTGAAGACGTTGACGAAGGCGGTGTTGCCCTCGCTGGCGGCGTAGAACTCGCAGACGCGGGGAATGCCGAACCGCTGGGTGAACTCGTCCCAGATGGCCGGACGCAGTCCGTTGCCGACGATGACGCGGACCTTGTGCGCACGGTCGGTCGGCTTGGGCGGCTGGTTGAGCAGGTAGCCGCAGATCTCGCCGATGTAGACGAACGCGGTGGCGTCGTAGGCGATCACGTCGTCCCAGAACCTCGAGGCCGAGAACGACTTGCCGAGGGCCAGCGCGGCACCCGAGTTCAGCGCCGATCCGACCGAGACGGTCAGCGCGTTGTTGTGATAGAGCGGCAGGCAGCAGTACAGGGTGTCGTCGCTGTGCAGCCGCAGTCCCAGGCCGCCGAATCCAGCCAGGGCGCGCAGCCAGCGGTAGTGCGTCATGACGCTGGCCTTGGGCATGCCGGTGGTGCCCGAGGTGAAGATGTAGAACGCCTTGTCCTTAGCCAGGACAGCCGACGTGCTGGCCGGGTTGGTGGTGGGCGCGGTGGACGCCAGCCGGCGCAGTTCCTCGACCGTGATCAGGCCGTTGACCTCGGCACCGCATTCGGTGATGTGCTCGATCAGGTCGGACTCGGCCACCACGGCCGCGGCGTCGAGCAGCCCGAAGCTGTGGGCCAGCACCTTGCCGCGCTGGTGGTAGTTGAGCATGCCCGCGACGGCGCCGCACTTGACAATCGCGAGCATCAGCAGCACCGCGTCGGGCGAGTTCCGCAGCATCACCCCGACCACGTCGCCGTGGCCGACGCCTTTGGCGGCGAGCACCGCGGCATAGCGGTTCACCGTCTCGTTGGCCTCGCGGTAGGTGATCCGCTCGTCGCCGAACTTCAGGAAAACCCGGTCGGCATACTGCGCGGCCCGCTCTTGGAACACCTTGCCGATCGAGGTCTTGGCCGTCGGCCGGGCCATCATCCCGGTGAGCACGCCTCGTGCGATGACCGGCGCATCCATCAGCAGACCGGGTACCTGGCTGGCGAGGTCGAGTAGGCCGACACTGCTCCTGGTGCCCGATTTCTGGTCGGTCATGCGGTCTCCCCCTGCGCGTTGTTTGGGTCTCGAGATGGCTCTCGTGTGGCCAACACCATAGCCGCGCTGGTAACCGCCGTTACCGCCGGTTCTAGGTAAGCGGCGCGCACGCCTCGAGCGCAGCGGAGACCTCGTCGACGACGACCAGCCGGTCCAGGGCCTGGCTACTCACGTAGCCGGAGTCAACGAGGCTGCGCAACCAGGTCAACAATCCGTCGTAGTGACCGAACGGATCGAGCAACACCACGGGTTTCTCGTGCATCCCCAGGTATCCGGCCGTCCAGGCCTCGAAGAACTCTTCGAGCGTGCCGATGCCACCGGGCAGCGCGATGAACGCGTCGGAGCGGTCCTCCATCTCCTTCTTGCGTTCCCGCATGGTGTCGGTGACCACGAGTTCTTCGGCGTCCACGTCAGCGAGTTCCCGGTGCACGAGCGCCTTGGGGATCACGCCCACCGTGCGGCCGTTGGACGAGCGCGCGGCCCGGGCGACCGCGCCCATGGCCGAGACGTTGCCGCCGCCGGAGACCAGCGTCCATCCGCGCTTGGCGATGGCCACCCCGACCTCACTGGCCAATGCCAGCAGCTCGGGATGGGTGGGCCCCGAAGCGCAATAGACACACACCGCAAACTCGCGGTCAGTTTCACCGGACACGTACACAAACTAGAGGGTGACGGTGAACCGCCGATGACGGGTGGGCGCCATTGGTGATGGACTCGGCCGCGGCTCGCGGGGACACTGGGCTGAACGCGGAGGGACGGTCCTGGTGAGTGACGATGTCGATCAGCCGACAAGGTTGAGTCGCGAGTTCATCTTGGATACCGCGATCGGGTTGATCGATCGCGAGGGCTTGACGAAGTTGACCATGCGGCGGCTCGGCGGGGCTTGCGGTGTCGAGGCGATGGCGCTCTACCGCTACGTGCACAGCCGGGGCGATCTGCTGACCGGCGTCGTCAACCACATCGTGGACCGGCTGTACACCGATCAGCTGGCCGCGCGCCGGCAGGAGGACGGCTGGCAGGACTTCCTGATCCGGCTCGGACACGGCGTGCGCCGGATCGCCATCGAACATCCCGAGGTGTTTCCGCTCGTGGCGACGGAAGCGCCGGAAGCCCCGTGGGTACGGCCGCCGTTGCGGAGCCTGCGCTGGATGGAGACGTTCCTCGAGACGCTGATCTCCTACGGGTTCAGCGACGATGCGGCCGTGGCCGCCTATCGGACGTACACGACGTTCCTGGTGGGCCAGTTGCTGCTCGAGGTGTCTGCGCGCGGGGTGGCGCTCAGCCCGGACGAGGCGGCTCTCGACGATGCGGCGCGGCCCGACACGTCCCTGGCCGACTACCCGAACCTGCGGCGGCTGCAGCCGATGCTGGCCGAGGACCACAGCGCCGACGAGTTCGAGGACGCGATGGAGGCCCTGCTTGATCGCATCGAAACCTGGCTGTAGTAGCACTGAGCAGCTTCGTTTACAACGTAAACCAAGATCGGTATGCTCGGTTTCATCGTGGAATCGAACCAGCAGGATCACGAGCTGCACTGGATGGCTCACCCCACACCCGGAGGCCTCATCGTTCAGGTCTCCGGACAGGTCGATGCCCACAACGAATCCGACTGGCAGCGGATGCTCGACGAGTCGGCCGCCGCTGTACCCGAGGGCTCGTTGCTCGTCGTCGACTGCGGATCGCTGGATTTCATGAGCTGCGGGGCGCTGGTCGCCCTGGCCAAACAGGCTGTTGACAGCCGCCAGCGTGGCGTCACGGTGCGGCTTGTCATCCGCCAGCCGAGCATCCGGCGAATCATCGCCGAATGCGGCATGGACGACGCGGTGTCGGCGCACCCGGACCTCGATTCCGCGTTGAACGGCCACCCTCCCCCATAGGATTCGATGGATGGCTGTCGACTGGGTGATCGCACCGCGTGACCGCGTACTCGATGGCCTCGAGGCCGGCCTGCAGGAACGCTGCGGCGCCGCTCTCCTCGGCCCTTCGGGTGTCGGCAAGACCTCGGTGGCACGCACCGCGGCCGAACATCTCGCGAGCGATTTCCGTCGCGTCGTGTGGATCACCGGCACCGAATCGGCGGCCGCCGTCCCGTTCGCCGCGGTTGCCCACCTGATCGACATTCCCTCGACGGGCAGGACGGCCGACGTACTTCGGGCCGCACGTGAGGCACTCGGGTCCGAGCTGTTGCTGATCGTCGATGACGCGCATCTGCTGGACCGCCTGTCGGCGGCCCTGGTGTACCAACTCGCGGTCAGTGGGGCGGCCAAACTCATCGTCACCGCATCCGAGGCCGACGCGCCCGACGACGTCGCCGCGTTGTGGGGTGACGGTCTGGTGAGTCGCGTCGTGATGTCGCCGCCGGGTCATGACGACGCCCGGCTGGCCGATCAGGTAGCCACGTTCCTGTCCGATCTGCCCGGCGGTGCGGTCGCGGTACTGCGCCAGCTGTCGGTGCACGATCCGCTGCCGGTCGCCGACTTGATAGCGCTGACCAGTACCGAGGCCGTGCAGGAGGCGCAGCACAGCGGCGTGGTGCGGGTCGACGAGGCAATGGCGCGCTGTGTGCATCCGCTGTTCCTCAGCGCGATGCGCGCCACGATCGGTGGGCCCGGCCTGCGGCGGTTGCGCAGCGCGCTGGTCGAGCGGCTCGCCGCCGCACCCCGCCCCGGTGTGGTGGACCGGCTGCGGGTGGCGGTGCTGGCCCTCGACAGCGACGTCCCCCTGCCCGGGGACGAACTCAGCGCCGCGGCCGGCGAGGCACTTCGGCTGGGCGACCTCGAACTGAGTGAGCGACTGGCGCGGGCCGCCTTGGCTTCTGCCGGTTTCGGCTCGGACTTCACCGCGCTGCTCACCTTGGCGTACGCGCTGGCCTGGCAGGGCCGCGGTCGTGAGGCCGACGCCGTCCTGGGACAGATCGATCCGGCCGGCCTGTCCGAGGACCAACTGATGGCATGGGCACTGCCGCAGGCGGCGAATCAGTTCTGGATGCTCTCGGAACCCGAACGCGCCACCGCGTTCCTGCGCGCCACCCGTCGCCGGGTTTCGACGCCGACGGCTCAGACCACGCTCGACGCCCTGGCGGCCACCTTCGCGATGAATGCCGGTGCGCCACAACGGGCTTTGGGCCTGGCACTGGAGGTGCTGGCCTCCCCCGCCGCCGACGACACCGCGATCGGCTGGGCCGGGTCGACGGCGGCGCTCAGTTTCGCTCGGACCGGTCAGTTCGATCAGGTCGACGCGATGGCGCAGCGCGCACTCGCGGCCGGACACCCCGGCCTGTTGCGGTTCACCAGCGGGTTCGGCCAGACCACGGCGCAGCTGATGACCGGTCAGCTGGATCAGGCCCAGGAGATGGCCAAGCGCATCACCGATTTCACCCAACTGCTGCAGCCCGGCCGCTCCATCGGTGAGGTGCTGATGGCCGACGTGCTGCTGGTCCGTGGCCGATATGACGAGGCGATCACGTTGTTGCGCAAGGCAACTGCGGCGTTGGCCCCGACCGGGTATTCCTGGGGTCCGCTGGCCTGGATGTTGTTGGCGCAGGCTGTCGGTCAACGCGGCATGCCCGTCGAAGCCGGAAAGGCACTGTCCCGTGCGGAATCCCGGCACGGGCTCAAGTCGATGCTGTTCGCGCCGGAGTTGGCGCTGGCCCGAGCCTGGACCTGCTCTGCCCGCAACGACTCGGTGGGTGCGGTGGCGGCAGCTCGTCAGGCGGCCAAGGCCGCAGAGCGTGGCGGCCAATCCGCGGTGATGCTGCGGGCATTGCACGACGCCGTGCGACTGGGCGACACCCGCGCCGTCGACGCATTGGCGCGGGTGGATCTCGATTGCGCGTTCGAACAGCTGACGCTGGCGCACGCCCGCGCGCTGGCGGCCGGCGATGGTGCGGCGTTGCACGCTGTCTCGGCTCGATATCGCGACGCCGGGATGATCGGCGCGGCTGACGATGCCGCACGTCAGGCCCACTGAGCTTCCCGCACGGCGCCCATCCGCGCCGACAGTAGAATGCGCAGTCAGACCGCATGATCTTCAGGGGGCTCGATGAACCAGTTCATCGCCGATACGGGCGCCATCACCGGCCTGCAAGGGACCTTCGACAGCGTCGGTGAAGACATGAACAACTTCAAGAACGCGTTCTCGGGCCCAACGGACCTCGCATCCACGCTCGGCCCGATCGCCTTTCCGTTCCAGAACGCGCATGGTGGTGCCCAGTCAGCGCGGGACAGCGCGCTCGGCGCCACCCAGGTGGCAGCGGGCAGGATGTCCGAACTACTCGGGCAGGCCTCACAGGCGTATGCGCGCGGGGACATGGCTGCCGCCGAACGGCTCAAGGCGCAGGCCGATGCGCTGGGTGGTGGAAGCTCGCCGGCATCCGCGGTCGGCAGCTCGGGCACCTCCGAATCCGCGAGTTCGGCCGCGGGCGGTGCGGGCCAGATGGTGGGCCAGTTCAGCCAGATGGCCGGGCAGATGGCGCAGTCGATCACCCAGCCGCTCCAAGGCCTGACCCAAGCCATGACACAGGTGCCGCAGCAGGTCATGCAGGGCGTGCAGGGCATCGTCGAGACCGCCACCCAAGCGGCCGGCGGCGCCGGCGACGCTGCTGCCATGGGTGCCGATGCCGGCGGCCAAGAACCCGGCGACGGCAAGCAGGAGCCCGTCGACGACAAGGACGACAAGAAGGACGACCGTGAGCACGGCACGGCGGCGTCGGCCGGGGCCGCCGCGAAGGACGGCTTCGGCGTCGGCCCGGTGGCGCCCCAGATCAACCACATCAACCCGCGGCGGCAGTAGCGCTCAACTCTCCTCCGTCCAGCCGCAGCCAGCGGTCGATACCGATGGCATCGAGGAACCGCTCATCGTGGCTGACCACGACGAACGCTCCCTGGTAGGCGTTCAGCGCGGACTCCAGTTGTCCCACGCTGACCAGGTCGAGGTTGTTCGTCGGCTCGTCGAGAAGCAGCAGCTGCGGGGCGGGCTCGGCATAGAGAACACACGCCAGCGTCGCCCGTAGCCGCTCCCCACCCGACAGGGCGGCCACCGGCAGGTGAATACGGTCGCCGCGAAACAGGAACTGCGCCAACAGATGCATGCGCCGGGTGTGCGACAGACTCGGCGCAGCAGTCGCCAAGCTCTCGGCCACCGTGCGGTCCTCGGCCAGCAGGTCGAGGCGCTGAGACAGGGACGCGATACGCCCGTCGGCCCGCTGCACCGTCCCGGCGTCGGCTTCCAGTGTGCCGTCGATGATCCGGAGCAGCGTCGACTTGCCCGCGCCGTTGGGGCCGGTCAAGGCGATCCGCTCCGGACCCCGGATGGACAATCCGATCCCGTTGTCGGCGAACAGCTTCCGACCGCCACGACTGATCTGTAGCCCGTCCCCGGTGAACACCGTGCGGCCGGCGGGCACCACGGTGTCGGGCAGGTCCAGCGCGATCACCCGGTCATCACGCAAGGCTCGTTCGGCTTCATCGAGTCGGGTTCGAGCATCGTCGACTCGCTTGGCGTGCACATCGTCGGCGCGGGCCGCCGATTCCTGGGCATCGCGCTTGAGCTTGCCCGCCACGATCTTCGGCAACCCCGCGTCCTTGACGTTGCGCGCCGCGTTCGACGAGCGTCGGGCAGCTCGCTCGCGTGCCTCCTGCATCTGCCGCTTCTCACGCTTGAGCTGTTGTTCGGCGTTGCGGATATTGCCCTCGGCCACGGCCTGCGCGGCCTCGACGGCTTCCTGGTACGCGGTGAAATTGCCTCCGTAGAAGACGATTTCACCGCGATACAGCTCGGCGATCTGATCCATTCGGTCCAGCAGCACACGGTCGTGACTGACCACCAGCAGGCAACCGGTGTAGCTGTCGAGGGCGTCGTACAGGCGGTGTCGGGCACTACTGTCCAGGTTGTTGGTCGGCTCGTCGAGCAGCAGCACGCTCGGCCGCTTGAGCAGCTGGGCAGCCAGCCCCAAGGACACCACTTCCCCGCCGGAAAGGGTGCCCAGCCGACGGTCCAGCGCCAGGCCGTCCAGGCCGAGCCGGTCCAGCTGGGCACGGGAGCGTTCCTCGATGTCCCAGTCCTCGCCAATGGTGGTGAACACCTCGTCGCTGGCATCACCGTCGGCCAGCGCCGCCAGTGCGTCGAGCACCGGAGCGATTCCGAGCACCGCGGCCACGGTGAGATCGGCAGTGAACGGCAGGCTTTGGGGCAGGTAGCCGACCGCACCGTCAGCGATGACCGAGCCGGTCGTGGGACGGTACTCCCCCGCGATCAGCTTGAGCAGCGTGCTCTTTCCGGCACCGTTGGGCGCGACAAGCCCGGTGCGGCCAGGGCCGACGGAGAACGACAGGTCGGTGAACAGCTCGACATCATCGGGCCAGGCGAACGACAAATGAGAACAGACAATAGACATGCTGGGACTCCAAGGTGATGCGGGCATCAGGCACCGCAAAAAGGAACAGGATGACGAATCGACTCTCGGGGATCACCCAGAGATCTCGTCAGCTCCCAGCATGTTTTCGGCCCACCTCGGTTGACAGCAGATGCGAGATCCATAGTACGCACCGGCGCAACCGATTAACCGGACGTCGTGGTCGGTGGCCTGGCGGGGTCACCGACCACGACGCGGGGTCACCGCTGCGGCGGGTAGCCACCCTGGGGCGGTGGCGGGAAGCCCCCGCGGCCTTGTCCGTGCTCATTGCCCGGGTACTGGCCGTGCTCCTGGTACGGCTCGCGGTAGACCGGCGCCTGCGCATACTCGACATGTCGCGAATGCTGCGGGGCTGCTTGCGCCGCCGGATTCCGTTGGGCCGCATAGTTTTGCGTGGGCTGATCGTAGACCGGTTGATTGGCGGTCTGCTTGGCTCGGTTGGCCTCGGCCTGGTCACGCATGGCCGGGATCTCGGCCTCGATATTGCCCAGCCACCGGTCCCAACGTTCCTGCATCGGTCGGACCAGACCACCGCCGACGCCTACGACGGCGATGCCGCCGATCGTGGCGAGCACCGCGATGAGAACCGGTGTGGTGACCGTGGTGGCGACACCGATCTGGTTGAGCGCCGCGATGATGCCGATGCCCCAGACGAACAACGACGCCACGGTGCCCAGCAAGCCACCATAGGACAACCCACCGAGCACGTTGCTGATCAAAGTCTTCACGCCCTTGGCGATCGCACCGATGATCACGATGATCACCAAGGCGATGAAAAGCTTGGGCAGCCAAGCCACTACACCGGCGAGCAACTCACTGACCGGATTCGGGCCCCATACCCCGAACCCCATTTGCAGGGTGATCAGCAGGATCGCATAGTAGGCGAGCTTTGCGAGGATCCCCGATGCGTCGTAGTTGCTTCGCGCCAGCAGATCTTTGAGTCCACCGCGTTCGACGACGCGGTCGAAGCCGATGCGATTCAAGATCGCTTTGACAA
Source organism: Mycolicibacterium porcinum (assembly GCA_001942045.1). Taxonomy (GTDB): domain Bacteria; phylum Actinomycetota; class Actinomycetes; order Mycobacteriales; family Mycobacteriaceae; genus Mycobacterium; species Mycobacterium porcinum_A. The sequence continues at coordinate 53,825 of MSTD01000026.1, read as the reverse complement.
TCCTGGCAACGATTTTGGCAATGATCCAGCCGATGACAAGGATCGCGAGAAAGGCGACGAGTTTCGGGACGAAGGTTGCGACCGAGGTCCAGGCCTCGGAGACTCCCCCCTCGAAATCGATCGCCAGGTTGGCGGATGACACTGGACTTCTCCTTTGTCGAGTTGTGGGACACGACTCGGACCGTCTGCCGAAAACGGCACGTCATACGGCGTTCAACGCGCCAGGGAAGTTTTCTCCAGACCCCTGCAGCCAAGCCGTGAGGCCACCATAACGCGATATGGAAGCCATTTCACGGCCTCTTGTGCAAATTTTTGAAAGTTCGCTGGTAGTCCGCTTAAATTCGTTTGGAACCCTGCCGCGAACATGGTGGCGCCGGGCGAGCAGACGTCGCCCGAAGTCCATTTAGAACGTGCCGCGCAGCCGATCCAGTTGTCGCCGTTCACGTTTCGTCGGACGCCCGGCGCCACGATCGCGAACCGGGACCGACGCCAGGATTTCTTTGGGCGGTGGTGGCGGGCTGCGGTCGATCATGCACTCCGATGCGATGGCGGCACCGACTCTCTTGGCGATGGGCCGGATGACCTCCACGATCCGTTCCCGCCCATCCAGCCGGACCCGTACCTCGTCACCGGGGCTCACGTGCTGCGCCGGTTTGGCGGGCACGTTGTTGACCCGGACGTGTCCGCCCCGGCAGGCGGCCGCCGCCGCAGACCGGGTCTTGGTGATGCGCACGGCCCAGATCCAGCTGTCGACGCGGACCGTGCTCATGTCAGGTAGCGCCTCAGCATGTCGGTGACCGCGGAGATCTGGGCGAGCTCGACCCGCTCGTCGACCTTGTGGGCGAGGTTGGGGTCCCCCGGCCCGTAGTTGACGGCAGGGATGCCGAGCGCGGCGAACCGGGACACATCCGTCCAGCCGTACTTGGCCCGGACCTGCCCCCCGGCCGCGGCCACCAGCGCGGCGGCCGCCGGTCTGGCCAGCCCCGGCAGGGCTCCGGCGGCGGCGTCGGTCAGTTCGATATCGACGTCGAGCCCGTCGAACACCTCGTGTACGTGGGTGACGGCCTGCTCGACGCTGCGGTCGGGGGCGAACCGGAAGTTGACGGTCACCGCGGCGGCGTCTGGGATGACGTTGCCCGCGATACCGCCGTCGATACGTACCGCCGACAGCCCCTCCCGGTAGACACAACCGTCGATGTCGACGCTGCGGGGCTGATACGCCGTCAGCCGGTCCAGCACGGCGCCGAGTTTATGAATTGCGTTGTCGCCCAGCCAAGATCGCGCCGAGTGCGCGCGGGTGCCGGTGGCGCCGATGACGACGCGGATCGTGCCCTGGCAGCCTGCTTCGATGAAACCGCCGGACGGTTCGCCGAGGATCGCGACGTCGGCCTGCAGCCAGTCGGGCAGCTCGCGTTCGATGCGGCCCAGCCCGTTGGCGCTGGACTCGATCTCCTCGCAGTCATACATCACCAGGGTGATGTCGTGACTCGGCTCGGCGATCGTGGCGGCCAGGTGCAGGAACACCGCGTCGCCGGACTTCATGTCCGAGGTTCCGCAGCCCCACAGCTCGCCGTTCTCGATGTGGCTGGGCAGGTTGTCGGCGGCGGGCACCGTGTCGATGTGTCCAGCCAGCATCACCCGCGAGGCGCGGCCCAGGTGGGTGCGGGCCAACACCGCGTCGCCATTGCGGATCACCTCGAACCAGGGTGCCTGCGCCCGCAGTGCGTCCTCGATCTCGTCGGCGATGCGCTGCTCATGACGCGACTCGCTGGGGATGTCCACCAAGGCAGCGGTCAATGCGATCGGATCGGCTCGCAGGTCTAGCCCCATGGTCTCCGAGGCTAGTCCAGTAACCTAGGCCAACGTGACTGCAGCATCTGGCGTCGGCCTGGCCACCATCACCGCCGACGGGACCGTCCTGGACACCTGGTTTCCCGCCCCTGAGCTGAGCGCCTCTGGCGAGGCCGGCACGGTGAAGCTGACCGGCGAGGATGTTCCTGCCGAGTTCTCCGACGTGATCGGCTCCGACGCCGACCGCGGTGTCGAGGTGGTGGCGGTGCGCACGACCATCACCGACCTTGCGGACAAGCCGGTCGACACGCATGACGTGTGGCTGCGACTGCACCTGCTCTCGCACCGGCTGACCAAGCCGCACGAGGCCAACCTCGACGGCATCTTCGGCCTGCTCACGAATGTGGTGTGGACGACCTTCGGTCCGTGCGCGGTCGAGGGCTTCGAGACGGTGCGCGCCAAGCTGCGCCGCCGCGGGGCCGTCGCGGTGTACGGCGTGGACAAGTTCCCGCGGATGGTCGACTACGTGTTGCCGTCGGGTGTCCGGATCGCCGATGCCGACCGGGTCCGTCTGGGTGCGCACCTGGCCGCGGGCACCACGGTCATGCACGAGGGCTTCGTCAACTTCAACGCAGGCACGCTGGGTACCTCGATGGTGGAGGGCCGGATCTCGGCCGGGGTCGTGGTCGACGACGGTTCCGATGTCGGTGGCGGTGCGTCGATCATGGGCACGCTCTCCGGCGGCGGCAAAGAGGTGATCTCGGTGGGCAAGCGCTGCCTGCTGGGCGCCAACTCGGGCCTCGGCATCTCGCTGGGCGATGATTGCGTGATCGAGGCCGGGCTTTACGTCACCGGCGGCACCAAGGTGACTACTGCTGACGGGCAGACCACCAAGGCCATCGAACTGTCCGGCGCCAACAACCTGCTGTTCCGCCGGAACTCGCTGTCGGGCGCGGTCGAGGTGGTCAAGCGTGACGGCACCGGCATCACGCTCAACGAGGCGTTGCACGCCAACTAGATTCGAACGCTGAATGTCGGCTTGTGTGTCAAAATTCGCGAATATCTGACACGCAAGCCAACGTTCGGCTCTCAGCGCGGATCAGGTGCAGGGAATCCCGTGCGGGCCACCGATCCAGTGACCAGGCGGAGATTGCCAGGGGCACCACTTCTTGATCTGCCCCGGCGGAAGGTTCGGGCCCGGATTCCAGTCAACCCAGCCCGGACCCGGAACCCACGGAATGCGGGGGCCAGGGTCGGCCTGCGCTGAGGCCACACCCAACCCGAGGGATCCGGCACCCAGCGCACCGGCGATCATTGCTGTTCCCGCGATCTTTTTGAGATTCACGTGTGGCCTCCAAACATCGGCAGGTTGACGTGCGCTTTTCTAATCCCTCTATCGCCCACCGTACGCCTTTTGTTAACGCGGGCGGGGCCCAGGATTTCTCACGGATCGCGCGGCTGCCAGGGCTAGCGGGCAGCCAGCACACAGAACTCGTTGCCCTCGGGGTCGGCCAGCACCACCCAGGTCTGCTCGCCCTGACCGACGTCGACGTGGCGGGCACCGAGGCTGATCAGTCGGTCCACCTCGGCCTGCTGATCGTCCGGGGTGAAGTCCGGATGCAGGCGATTCTTGACCACCTTGTCCTCGGGCACCGGGGTGAACAACCAGGTCGGGCCGGCGCCGGGCGGCGGGGTGAGGATCACGTCGCCGTCGGCATCGGTGTGCGCGGGCCAGCCGAGCACTTCCGACCACCAGGCGCCCAACGCTGCGGGGTCGTGCGCGTCGATGCAGATCTCAGAGAACCTCAACCCCATTGCGCCAGTTCCTTTTTCATCACCTTGCCCATGGCGTTGCGCGGCAGGCTGTCCACCAGCCGCACTTCGCGGGGTCGTTTGTGCGCTGAAAGCTGTTGGGCGACAAACTCGATCAACGCCTCGGGTGCGGCATTGCCGACGACGAACGCGACGATGCGCTGGCCCAGATCGTCGTCGGGCATCCCGACCACTGCCACCTCCTCGACGTCGTCGTGGCCCAGCAGCACGGTCTCGATCTCGCCCGCACCGATGCGGTAGCCGCCCGACTTGATCAGGTCCACCGACTCGCGCCCGACGATGCGGTGCATGCCGTCGGCATCGATCACCGCGACATCCCCGGTGCGGTACCAGCCGTCGGAATCGAAGGCCTCGGCCGTGGCCTCGGGCCGGTTGAGGTAGCCATCGAACACCATGGGGCCCTTGATCTGCAGCCGTCCGATGGTCTCGCCGTCGTGCGGCACCGGTGTGCCGTCGTCGTCGACAAGCCGGGTCTGGACGCCGGCCAGTGGCAACCCGACCCAGCCGGGCCTGCGCTCACCGTCAGCGCGGGTGCTCAGCGTGATCAGCGATTCGGTGCTGCCGTAGCGCTCCACGGGGGCGTGCCCGGTCAGCCGCACCAACTCGTCGAACACCGGAACCGGCAGCGGCGCGCTGCCGGAGACCAGCAGCCGGGCCGTGGACAGCGCCAGGGCCGAGTCGAGATCCTTGACCACCCGCGACCACACCGTCGGCACCCCGAAGTACAGCGTGCCCTGGGCCTGCGCGTACGCGGCCGGGGTCGGTTTCCCGGTGTGTACGAAGCGGTTTCCGATCCGCAGTGATCCGAGCAGGCCCAACACCAGACCGTGCACGTGGAACAGCGGCAGCCCGTGCACCAGGGTGTCGGCGGCGGTCCACTGCCACGCCGCGGCCAGCGCGTCGATGTCCTCGGCGATGGCCCGGCGGCTGATCGGTACGCCTTTGGGCGCCCCGGTGGTCCCGGAGGTGTACATGATGATCGCGGTCGAATTGGGCGGCGGTTCGGGATAGCGGTGCCAGGACCGGGCGTGCAGCCGCACCGGGATGTGCGGCAGCCCCTCGGGCTCCGCCGGCTTCTCCCCCAGCCAGGCCTGGGCCCCGGCGTCGGCGAGAATGTGCTTGCGCTCGGCCGCACCGACGTCGGCCGGAACCGGGACCACGGGCACTCCGGCGATCAGGCACCCGATGATGGCCAGCACGGTCGTCGGGGTCGGTGTCGCCAGGACGGCGACCCGTTGCGCGACGGCCACTCGCTCGGCCACCGAGGTGGCGGCACCGACGAGATCACTGCGACTCAGCACGGCACCGTCGATCGTCACGGCATCGGCGAGCTCGGCACCGGCGGCGACGGCTGCGGGGTTCAAGGAGGCCAGCAACACGCTTGTGAGGCTACCGCCGCGGCACTGGGCGACCGCAGGCGTACTCGACAGGATGCGGAGTTGCGGCGAGGCTGGTGCTCATGGCCACAGCTGAACGTGATCGCGACGATGCGGGCCGGCCTCGCAGTACGCGTCCGCGAGACGCACTCGGCCGGCCGCTGCCCTACGGCAGTGCGGGGGTCGAACGGATTCCCGACGACCTTGAGCTCTCGCCGGCGGAGACGCTGGCCTACGCCCAAGATTTGCTGGACCGCGGTCAGGCGTTCAGCGCGCATGAAGTACTCGAAGCGGCGTGGAAGAACGGCCCGGAGGACGAGCGTGCGCTCTGGCAGGGGCTGGCTCAGCTGGCCGTGGGCGTCACCCATGTGCAGCGGGGCAACCGGACCGGTGCAGCCGCCCTGTTGAGACGAGCCGCGGCGCGGCTCTCTCTCGTCAGCCGACCGGCGCCCTATGACGTCGACGTGGCCGGCTTGGTCGGGTACGCCGAGGCGCTGGCCGATGACGTCGACGGAGGCGACGTCACCGACGACCGATTACAGGTCCGCCTGCGCTCGTCCGCGATCCGTCGGACGGCGACGCGCGAGGTGTATCGGAACAACTGGTTGACGCTGCGGGAGGACGACATCGTCCGGCCCGACGGCAGCACCGGCATATACGCCGTGGTGGACAAACCCACCTATGCCCTGGTGATCCCGTTCGATCCCGAACAGGACCGGTTACACCTCGTCGAACAGTTCCGGTATCCGCTTGGGCTGCGCCGCTGGGAGTTCCCGCAGGGCACCGCACCCGAGCAGCAGCATCTGGATCCGGAAACCTTGGCCCACCGCGAACTTCGCGAAGAGACCGGGCTACGCGCGCAAACCGTGGAACGGATCGGTCGGCTCGACGTCGCGGCTGGGATGAGCAGCCAGCGTGGGTGGGTGTTCCTGGCGACGGGCCTCACCGAAGGTGAGCACGAACGCGAGCACGAGGAGCAGGACATGCACAGCGCCTGGTTCTCTCGCGCTGACGTTGAGCGGATGATCCAGGACGGTGAGATCACCGATGCCCAGTCGATCGCCGCGCTGACATTTCTGCTGTTGCGCGAGAGGCGAATTCAGCATTGACATCAACTTAGGTTGAGGTTCTAGCGTCAAGCGCGTGAGCCAATCAGAGGTGATAGTCGACAAAGTTGTCCTGCGCGACGGCTTCGTCCCATTGATCGATATCAGCAGCGCGCGCAACGGCGACCAGCGCCGGCGTCAGGTGGTGGCCGACGCCATCGGCCGGTGCTGCGAAACCAGCGGGTTCCTCCTACTCGTCGGCCACGGAGTCCCCGATGCGGTGATCGCCGATGTCAATCGCGCTCTGCGCAAGTTCTTCTCGCTTCCTCAAGCCGTGAAAGAGCAGATCCGGGCGGATCCCGCCGATCCGCTGGCCCGCGGGTTCAGCAGGGCGGGCAATCTCGCAGCCACCAATCACGGAGCCGACCCAGCAGCCGAACACGAATCGCCGGACCAGGTCGAGAAATTCGTGTACTTCCCGCTGGGGAATCCGGAAGGGTTCGACCGGCCCAGATGGCCCGAGTTACCAGGATTCCGCACGGCCTACCAACGGTATTACGACGAGATGAGCGTGCTTGCGACCGAGTTGTCGCGACTGTTCGCTCTGGCCCTAGGCCTGCGTGAGGACTGGTTCGACGAGAAGATCGACCGGCACAACTCCAACCTGATGGCCAACCACTACCCGGCTGACGATCAGCCGGCCGGCCATATCCGGTTGAGCCAGCACAGCGATTGGGGCAACCTGACGATTCTGTTGCAGGACGAATCCGAGAGCGGGCTGCAGGTTCGGGGCGATGACGGCGAGTGGCTCGACGTGCCGGTGGTGCCGGGCGCGTTTGTCATCAACATCGGTGACCTGTTGGCCCGGTGGACCAACGACCGGTGGGTGAGCACCGTGCACCGCGTGGTGAGTACCGGAGCGCCCACCGCTGAACGGTTCACGCTGCCGTTCTTTCACCAACCCAACTTCGACGCCGTGATCGAGTGCATTCCGACGTGTGCCGGCCCGGACAACCCACCGCGGTATGAACCGGTGACATCCGGGCCCTACCTGCTGAACAAGTTCAAGCTCGCCTACGACCTGAGTCCCGGGTGAGGCCGGCTCAGTGGCGCTCGGCCAGGGCCCGCAGGAAAAACATCAGGTTGGCCGGGCGCTCGGCCAACCGCCGCACGAAGTAGCCGTACCACTCGTTGCCGAACGGCACGTACACCCGGACATGATTGCCCGCCTCGGCCAGTCGGCGTTGCTCGGTGTCGCGGATGTTGTAGAGCATCTGGTACTCGAAACCGTCTACACCGCGGCCGAATTCGTCGACCAGGCCCGGCACCGCGTCGATGATCACCGGATCGTGTGAAGCCACCATCGGGTAGCCCGATCCGGCCATCAGCACCCGCAGGCACCGCAGGTAGGAGTCGGTGACCTCGTCGGCATCGCCGTAGGCCACCGAGGCCGGTTCGTCGTAGGCGCCCTTGCACAGCCTGATCCGGGCTCCCGCAGCGGCGAACTCGCGGCAATCAGCCTCGGTGCGGTGCAGGTAGGCCTGTAGAACCGTGCCCAGCCAATCGAATTCGGTTCGCAGGTCGCGCACGATCGACAAGGTCGAGTCGGTGGTGGTGTGGTCCTCGGCGTCCACCGTCACCCAGGCCCCTACGTCGCGGGCCTTGGCGCAGATGGTGTGTGCGTTCTCATATGCGATCTTCTCGCCGTCGCGAGGGAGTGCCTGGCCGAGCGCCGACAGTTTGAGCGAAACTTCCAGCGGCCGCACTGCCGCATCGACGTCGCCGCGATGGGCCAACCCGTCGAGCAGAGTGAGGTAGGCCCGCACGGTGCGCTCGGCGTCCTCGTTGCTCGTAGTGTCCTCGCCGAGGTAGTCGACGGTGACGAAGCGTCCCGAATCCCTCAGCGCACCAACGGTGTCGAGCGCATCCGGCACCGTCTCCCCCGCGACGAAGCGGTCGACGACCCGGCGGGTGATCGGGAGACGCTCGGCGGTGTGACGTAGCCGCGAGGAGTGCGACGCGGCCAGGATCGTCGGGCGGGCTACCCGCTGAAACACGCCCATCTCAGGCCTCCATATGCGGGTAGGTGTGGTTGGTGGGCGGCACGAACGTCTCCTTGATGGAGCGGGCCGAGGTCCAGCGCAACAGGTTCAGCGCCGAGCCGGCCTTGTCGTTGGTTCCCGAGGCTCGTGATCCGCCGAACGGCTGCTGCCCGACGACCGCGCCGGTCGGCTTGTCGTTGATGTAGAAGTTTCCTGCCGCGTTCCTCAGCCGGTCGGCGGCGGTGACCACCGCGGCGCGATCGTCGGCGATCACCGCGCCGGTCAACGCGTAGCGGGCGCCGGTGTCTACGACGTCGAGAATCCGCTCGTAGTCCTCATCCGGGTAGACATGCACGGCCAGGATCGGGCCGAAGTACTCGGTGGAGAACGCCTCGTCGGTCGGATCGTCTGACAGCAGGACGGTAGGCCGTACGAAATAGCCTTCGCTGTCGTCGTATTCGCCGCCCGCGGCGATGGTGACGCCCGCGGCGCCCTTGGCCCGCTCGATCGCCGCGACGTTCTTGGCGAAGGCGCGGTCATCGATCACGGCTCCGCCGTAGTTGGTGAGGTTGGTGACATCGCCGTACTTGAGGTCCGAGGTGGCCGAGAGGAAGTCGTCACCCATCTTGTGCCACACCGACCGCGGGATGAAGGCGCGGGAGGCCGCCGAGCATTTCTGGCCTTGGTAGTCGAAGGCGCCGCGAATCAGGGCCGTGCGCAGTACATCCGGGCGGGCCGAGGCGTGCGCGACGACGAAGTCCTTGCCGCCGGTCTCACCGACCAGCCGCGGGTACGTGTGGTAGCGGTCGATGTTCGCGCCGACCTCCCGCCACAGGTGCTGGAACGTGGCGGTCGATCCGGTGAAGTGGATGCCGGCCAGTCGCGGATCGGCCAGGGCCACATCGGAAACCGCGATCCCGTCGCCGGTCAGCAGGTTGATCACGCCGGGCGGAAGTCCGGCGGCCTCCAGTAGCTGCATGGTCAGGTAGGCCGCGAAAGTCTGCGTGGGTGAGGGCTTCCACACCACGGTGTTGCCCATCAACGCCGGGGCGGTGGGCAGGTTGCCGGCGATCGCGGTGAAGTTGAACGGGGTGATGGCGTAGACAAAGCCCTCGAGCGGCCGGTGGTCGGTGCGGTTCCACACGCCGGGGCTGCTGATGGGCTGCTGGGCCAGGATCTGACGGGCGAACTCGACGTTGAACCGCCAGAAGTCGATCAGCTCGCAGGGTGCGTCGATCTCGGCCTGGTAGGCGGTCTTGGACTGGCCGAGCATCGTGGCGGCGGCGATCTTCTCCCGCCACGGTCCGGACAGCAGGTCGGCGGCCCGCAGGAACACGGCGGCCCGTTCGTCGAACGGCAGCGCCGCCCACTCGTGTTTGGCGGCCAATGCGGCGTCGATGGCCGCGTTGGCGTCGGCGTGTTCAGCGTTGGTCAGGGTGCCCAGCCGGGCGCTGTGGCAGTGCGGCTGCACCACGTCGATGCGTGCGCCGCCGCCCATCGTGTGTTTGCCGCCGATGACGTGCGGCAGGTCGATCGGGCCGCCGGACAGGTCGCCGAGCGCGGTGATGAGCCGGGCGCGCTCGCCCGAGCCCGGTGCGTAGTCGTGGACCGGCTCGTTGGCCGGCGAGGGCACGTCGGTGATGGCATCCATGACTCAAGAATCCCTGACGTGACCCACGCAACATTTGTCTGATCAGACAAGGCTTATCGCATCAATCGGTAGAATCCGACAATATGCGCACGACGGGTGTCAGCCTGGGCCAACTGCTGTTGGCGCTGGATGCGACGCTGGTCCGGCTGGTGCAGGCACCACGCGGCCTGGACCTGCCGGTGGCCTCGGCCGCGCTGATCGACTCCGATGACGTGCGCCTCGGCCTGGCGCCGTCCGCAGGGGCCGCCGACCTGTTCTTCCTGCTCGGCGTCTCCGAGAACGACGCGCTGCGGTGGGTGGAACAGCAGAGTGTGCGCCGCGCGCCCACCGCGATCTTCATCAAGGAACCGTCGGACGCTGTCGTCGAACGTGCGGTGGCCGCCGGCACCGCGGTCGTCGCCGTCGATCCGCGGGCGCGCTGGGAGCGGCTCTATCGGTTGGTCAACCACGTCTTCGAGCACCACGGTGACGGCGCGCTGCACGATTCGGGCACCGACCTGTTCAGCCTGGCCCAATCCGTGGCCGAGCGCACGCACGGCATGGTCAGCATCGAGGACGCCCAGTCTCACGTGCTGGCCTACTCGGCGTCCAGCGACGAGGCCGATGAGTTGCGGCGGCTGTCGATTCTCGGCCGGGCCGGGCCGCCGGAGCATCTGGCCTGGATCGCGCAGTGGGGCATCTTCGACGCGCTGCGGGCCCGGCCGGAGGCGGTGCGGGTGGCCGAGCGCCCCGAGCTCGGACTACGCCCCCGGCTGGCGATCGGCATCTTCGCGCCGGCCGTCGACGAGCGCCGGGCTCCGGCGTTCATCGGGACCATCTGGGTGCAACAGGGCAGCCGCCCGCTCGCCGACGATTCCGAGGACGTCCTGCGCGGCGCCGCGGTGCTCGCCGCGCGCATCATGGCGCGGTTGGCCGCCGCCCCGTCGACACACGCGGTGCGGGTACAGGAACTGCTCGGGTTGGGCGAGACGGATGCTCCCGTCGAGGTCGAGTTGATCGCCAGGGAGCTGGGCGTGGCCGCGGACGGCCGAGCCGCTGTCATCGGGTTCGACGGCGGTACCACCGGCACCCGCCTCGCCGATGTTCTGGCGTTGAGCGCCAGTGCATTTCGCCATGACGCGCAGATGGCTTCGGTGGGTTCGCGCGTCTATGTGTTGTTCCCCAGCACTGGTAAAGCGGTGACGTCGTGGGTGCGCGGCACCGTGGCGGCGCTATGCGCCGAGTTGGGGTTGCAGTTGCATGCCGTGGTCGCGAGCCCGGTGGTCGGGCTGGCCGGTGCGGCCGGCGCCCGCGCCGATGTGGACCGGGTGCTCGACACCGCCGAGCGTCATCCCGGGACCCTGGCCGCGGTCACCTCACTGGCCGAGGCACGCACCACCGTGCTGCTCGACGAGATCGTCACCGCGATCGCCGCCGACGAGCGGCTGATCGACCCACGGGTACAGACTTTGCGGGCCGACGAGCCGGTGCTCGCGGACACCTTGGGCGTGTATCTGGACTGCTTCGGTGATGTGGCCGCGGCGGCCCAGCATCTCCATGTGCACCCCAACACCGTGCGCTACCGGATCCGCCGGGTCGAGCAGTTGCTCGGGGCCTCGCTCAACGATGCCGATGTGCGGCTGTTGCTCGCGTTGAGTCTGCGCGCCACGGCGTGAGTACTCCTCCGCCCTGTCCACCGTTCGGTTGACAGACGAATCAGCCGTGAAGTCGTCGCGCTGACGCGCCCGCAGGGGCACCGTAGGGGTATGACTACCGAAGCGGTTCAGCAGGAATCCGAACATCCGTTTCTGAGCGGGAACTTCGCACCGGTGCATGACGAGGTCACCGTCACCGACCTGGCGGTCACCGGGACGATCCCGGACTATCTCGACGGTCGCTATCTGCGCACCGGCCCCAACCCGCTGCGGGCTCCCGATCCCCGGCGCCACCATTGGTTCCTGGGCGACGGAATGGCGCACGGAATCCGGCTGCGCGACGGCGCGGCGACCTGGTACCGCAACCGATGGATCCGGTCGAGCTCGGTGGCCCGTCAGCTCGGCGAGAAGTGGGCCGGCGGCGCGCACACGGGCGGCTTCGATTTCCCGGCCAACACCAACATCATCGGCCATGCCGGCAAGACGCTGGTGATCACGGAGGCGGGTGCGCGCCCCTATGAACTCACCGACGAACTCGACACGGTGGGCCCGTCCGATTTCTGCGGCACCCTGTTCGGCGGATTCACCGCTCATCCCAAGCACGACCCGAAAACCGGTGAACTGCATGCCGTTTCATACAATCCGCTGCGCGGCAACCTGGTGACCTACTCGGTCACCGGGGTGGACGGCCGGGTCCGCCGGACCGTCGATATCACCTTGCCCGCGCACACGATGATGCACGACTTCACCCTCACCGAAAAGTACGTGGTGATCTACGACCTGCCGGTGCAGCTGGACCTGTCGAGCATGGTGAAGAGCGCTCCGGCGCGGGCCGCGGCGCGACTGCTGACCGGCTTCGCCGCCCGCCACGCGGCACCGGACTTCGTGTTGCGCGCGGCGATGCGCGGTTCCGAACGCGCCGCACTGCCGACGACGGCGATGCCCTACCGGTGGGCACCGGAGCACGGTGCTCGGGTCGGGGTGCTGCCGCGCGAGGGTTCGGCCGCCGACATCCGCTGGTTCGACGTGTCACCGTGCTACGTGTTCCACGCCCTCAACGGTTTTGACCAGACCGGGCCCGACGGCGAGCAGGTGGTGCTCGACGTGGTCCGACATCCGGAGGTGTTCACCACCGGGGACCGGCTGTTCACCGACTCGATCACGTTGGACCGCTGGACTATTGACCTTCGCACCGGCCGGGTACAGGAGCAGCGGCTCGACGATTCTGCCCAGGAGTTCCCCCGCATCGACGACCGGCTCACCGGACGGCAGCACCGGTACGGCTACACGGTCAGCCTCCCGTCGGACCCGGAGGCGGCACCGGCCGCCATCCTGCGCCACGACCTGCGCGACGGCGCCAGCGAGCGGATCGACTTCGGGCCCGGGCGCGAACCCGGTGAATTCGTGTTCGTCCCGGCGGGGCCGGATGCTGACGAGAACGACGGTGTGGTCATGGGATTCGTCTACGACCGGGCCGAGAACCGCAGCGATCTCGTCTTGCTCGACGGTCAAAGCCTGGCACCCGTTGCCACCGTGCATATTCCGGTCCGGGTTCCGCACGGCTTCCACGGCAACTGGGTGGAGTCCGACCGCTAGCATCGGCTCATGACCGAAACCGGTCCGCCTGTCGGCGAGCCTTCCGATTGGCACTGGATGTGGGAGACCTACGTCTGTGGGCTGTGCATCGCGGCGATCGTCGCGGTGGTGCTGCTGCGCCCCACGCTCGGCGGCAACGTCCCGGTGGCCTGCGGCGCACTCGCGGCGATGGTCGTGATCGTTCTGGTGTTCGGGCGCAACATCATTCACGATGCGGACCCGATTGCCGGTCCGGTGCGGGCACGCGCGGCGATGTTTGTGGCAGTGGTGATCGGCCTGTGGCTGCTCGCGCTGTTGGCAGCGGCACCGGCCGTCGCCGCGAACCCGGC
>MSTD01000026.1:0-40517 GCA_001942045.1 Mycolicibacterium porcinum | reverse complement strand
TCTTCGCCACGCTGCCGCTGACGGTGGCACTGACGCTGACGTTCGCGGTCACTTTGGCGCCGTTGGGCCTTGCCGTGGCGATCCACGGGCCCGGGTGGCCGAGCCTGCCACCGGTGGCGGCGGTGACGCTGGTGGGCGCGGTGGCAGCCCCGATCATCGGCACCACGATCATGACCACCCTGCGACAGCGGCAACAGCTGGCCGAGACGGTCGCTGAACTGGCGGCGAGCCGGGCAGAGACCGCTCGGCTGTCCCGCGAGGCAGGGGTGGCCGCGGAGCGGGAACGGCTGGCCCGCGAAATCCACGACACCCTGGCGCAGGGCTTCACCAGCATCGTGGCCCTGGCCCAGGCCGTGCAGGCCGAGAGCGCCGGCGATCCGGCGGCCGCCGCCCGCCACGTCGAGCTGATCCGCACCACCGCGCGCGACAATCTGGCCGAGGCCCGCACCATGGTCACCGGGTTGACCCCCGCGGTACTGGAGGAAGGCACCTTGCCGGCCGCGCTGCGCCGTCAGGCCGAGAGCCTGGCCGCCGAGACCGGCATCGCCGTCGCCGTGCATATCGACGACGACCTGCCGCAGCTGGGTATGGCGACCAACGTGGTGCTGCTGCGCAGCGCGCAGGAGGCGATGGCGAACGTGCGTCGGCATGCCCATGCCAGTGAGCTTCACCTGCGGCTGCAGACGGTGCCGGATGGCGTGCGACTTTCCCTGTCCGACAACGGTATCGGCCTGTCGAGCGATCACGTCGACGGGTTCGGCCTGCGCGGTATGCGGGCCCGGCTGGACCAGGTCGGCGGCACGTTGACGCTGTCGACGTCCGACGGCGGCGGGGTGCGGGTGGTCGTGGCGGTGCCGGTATGACGACCGTTCTGTTGGTCGATGACCATCCCGTGGTGCGGGAGGGACTGCGCGGAATGATCGACGCCGAGGACGACCTGAGCGTGGTCGGGGAAGCCGGATCCGGGGCGGAGGCGATCGAGCTGGCCCACACGCTGCGGCCCGACGTCATCCTGATGGACCTGCGGATGCCCGGCATCGACGGCGTCGCTGCCACCGCGCGGATCCTGGCCGACAATCCGTCGACGCACATCGTCGTCGTCACGACCTACGAAAGCGATACCGACATCCTGCGCGCCGTCGAGGCCGGGGCGACGGGCTATCTGCTCAAGGACGCGTCACGCGCCGAGCTGGCCCGCGCCGTGCGCGACGCCGCGCGCGGCAAGACGGTACTCGCTCCCGGTGTCGCCGACCGGTTGGTGAACGCGGTCCGCGCACCGTCGGTGACTCTGTCGACACGCGAGGCGGAGGTGCTGGCACTGGTCGGCACGGGTGCCACCAACGCCGATATCGGCCACGCCCTGCACATCAGTGAAGCCACGGTGAAGACGCACCTACTGCGGGCGTTCCAGAAACTCGGGGTGTCCGACCGCACCGCGGCGGTCACCAAAGCGATGTCGCTGGGATTACTGCGCTGACAAGCGCTGGACGGCTGCGGCGATCCGCTCGTCCGTCGCGGTCAGCGCGATGCGCACGTACTGTGCACCGGCCGGGCCGTAGAACTCGCCCGGTGCCGCGAGGATCCCGCGCTCGGCCAACCACTTGACGGTGTCGCGGCACGGCTCGCCTCGGGTGGCCCACAGGTACAGCCCCGCCTCGGAGTGCTCCACGGTGAACCCCGCCGCCTGCAACGCGGGTAACAGGATCGCGCGACGCTTCGCATACCGCTCGCGCTGCACGGCCTCGTGCTCGTCGTCGTCGAGGGCGGCCACCATGGCGGCCTGCACCGGCCCTGGCACCATCATCCCGGCGTGCTTGCGGACCGCGAGCAGCTCGGCCACCAGGGCAGGGTCACCTGCGACGAACCCGGCGCGGTAGCCGGCCAGCGAGGAGGTCTTGGACAGCGAGTGCACGGCCAACAGCCCGGTGTGGTCGCCGTCGCTGACCGACGGGTGCAGCACACTGAGCGGCTCGGCCTCCCAGCTCAGGCCGAGGTAGCACTCGTCGGAGGCGATCACCACGCCGCGCTCGCGCGCCCAGAACACCACCTTGCGCAGGTGGTCCAGCGGCAGCACCTTGCCGGTGGGGTTGCTCGGTGAGTTCAGGTAGATCAGGGCGGGACGCTGCGGCCCCAGCTGGGTCAGCGAGTCAGCCCGCAGCACCTGCGCCCCGGACAGCAGGGCGCCCACCTCATAGGTGGGGTACGCCAATTCCGGGACGACGACGGTATCGCCGGCGCCGATCGCCAACAGCGTCGGCAGCCACGCGATCAGCTCCTTGGTGCCGATCACGGGCAGCACTGCGTCCGGCGCCAGGTCGGTGATGCCGTACCGGCGTCGGAGCGCGGCTTCGGCGGAGGCCCGGAGGGCCGGGGTGCCGGCGGTCGTCGGGTAGCCGGGAGCCGAGCTGGCGGCGGCCAGCGCATCCCGGATCACCGGCGCCACCGGGTCAACCGGAGTGCCTACCGAAAGGTCGACGATTCCGTCGGGGTGCGACCGGGCCAGAGCCGTGACGTCGGCCAGGGTGTCCCATGGGAACTCTGGCAGTGCCGCCGAACGACGCTGTCGCACCACGTCAGTCTCGAAGCCGGTTTCGAGGGTGCTCAGTCCTCGGCCTTGGCCGGCAGGTCCTTGATCGCCTGCGGATCATTGTCGGTCTGGCCGACCTTGGAAGCACCGCCGGGCGAGCCGAGCTCGGAGAAGAAGTCGGCGTTGGCCTGCGCGTAGCTGCTCCACTGGTCCGGGACGTCATCTTCGTAGTAGATGGCCTCGACCGGGCAGACCGGCTCGCATGCGCCGCAGTCCACACACTCGTCGGGGTGGATGTACAGCATGCGTGCACCCTCGTAGATGCAATCGACCGGGCACTCCTCGATACATGCCTTGTCTTTGACGTCGACGCAGGGTTCGGCAATGACGTACGTCACTGATGTCTCTCCTGTCCAGTGGGCTGCTGGGCTCGGTGTTCGGGACTCTGATGAGTCGACGTCACAGTATGCGTTGCCCATACTTGGACGCTCGTCTCAGTGTGCCCTAACTTGACACACCACCCAGTTATGGGTGGCGCGTAGTAACTGATACTAAACGTCGCAGATACCCCTCGCCTAGTCGCCACGGCCGATTACTTGCACCGCGGCGCGGTCATACAACTAGTTGCATAGGACCGCTGGTCCCACCTACCCTGCCGACATGGGGCTGGCCTATCCGAACCTTTTGTCTCCGCTGGACCTCGGGTTCACCACACTGCGCAACCGCGTGGTGATGGGCTCGATGCACACCGGCCTGGAGGACCGCGCCGGTGACACGGCGAAGCTGGCCGAGTACTTCGCCGAGCGGGCCCGCGGCGGCGTCGGGTTGATCATCACCGGCGGCTACGCACCGAACAAGACCGGTTGGCTGCTGCCGTTCGCCTCGCAATTGGTGTCATCCTCAGAGGCCCGGCGCCATCGCCGCATCACCGGCGCGGTACACGAGGCGGACGGCAAGATCCTGCTGCAGATCCTGCACGCGGGACGCTATGCCTACCATCCGCTTTCGGTGAGCGCCTCGGCGATCAAGGCCCCCATCAACCCATTTACGCCGCGACGACTCCGTAACGTTGAAGGCACCATCGACGATTTCGTCCGCTGCGCACTGCTGGCCCGCGAGGCCGGTTATGACGGTGTCGAGATCATGGGCAGCGAAGGCTACCTGCTCAATCAGTTTCTGGCGCCGCGCACCAACAAGCGCAAGGACGCCTGGGGCGGCACCCCGGAGAAGCGCCGCCGCTTCCCGGTCGAGATCGTGCGCCGGGTACGTGAGGCGGTGGGCTCCGATTTCATCATCTGCTACCGCATGTCGATGGCCGATTACGTCGAAGACGGTCAGAGCTGGGACGAAATCATCGCGCTGGCAACCGAAGTCGAGGCCGCCGGGGCGACGATCATCAACTCGGGGTTCGGCTGGCACGAGGCCCGGGTGCCCACGATCGTCACGTCCGTACCCAACAGCGCATTCGTCGACATCAGCAGTGCGGTGGCCGAACACCTCTCCATCCCCGTGGTGGCGTCCAACCGGATCAACATGCCGCAGACCGCCGAGCAGACCTTGGCCGACACTCACGTGCAGTTGATCTCGATGGCCCGGCCCTTCCTCAGCGATCCGGACTGGGTGCTCAAGGCCGCCGAGGACCGGGTCGACGAGATCAACACCTGCATCGCCTGCAATCAGGCCTGCCTCGACCACGCGTTCGTGCACAAGAAGGTGTCATGCCTGCTCAACCCGCGGGCCGGCCGGGAAACGACGCTGGTACTGAGCCCGACGCGCCGGGCCCGGTCCGTCGCAGTCGTCGGCGCCGGCCCGGCCGGGCTGTCGGCGGCGGTCAGCGCCGCCCAGCGTGGTCACCGGGTCACCCTGTTCGAGGCGGGGCCGACAATCGGCGGCCAATTCGACTTGGCCAGAAGGATTCCCGGCAAGGAAGAGTTCAACCAGACCATCCGGTACTACACCACCATGCTCGACAAGCTCGAGGTCGACGTGCGACTGGGCGTCCGGGCCGGGGTCGATGACCTGTCCGGTTTCGACGACGTAGTGCTGGCCAGCGGGGTCACGCCGCGGCTTCCCGCCATTCCCGGCATCGACCATCCGAAGGTGCTCACCTACGCGCAGGCCATCACCGGTGCGCCGGTGGGCAAGTCCGTCGCGGTGATCGGAGCCGGCGGAATCGGTTTCGATGTCAGCGAATTCCTCACGACGGACGAGTCACCGACGCTCAATCTCAAGGAATGGAAGGCCGAGTGGGGCGCGGCCGATCCCCAGGAAGCCCGGGGCGCACTCACCACTCCCCTGCCCGCGCCCGCCGTCCGCGAGGTGTACCTGCTGCAGCGCACCAAAGGGCCGCAGGGCCGCAATCTCGGGAAGACCAGCGGCTGGGTACATCGGGCCTCCCTGAAAGCCAAAGGGGTGCATCAGCTTTCCGGGGTGAACTACGAGCTCATCGACGATGAGGGCCTGCACATCAGCTTCGGTTCCGAGCGCCGCGACCGGAGGGTGCTCCCCGTCGACAACGTGGTGATCTGCGCCGGGCAGGAATCGGTCCGCGATCTCGAGGATGCGTTGCGCGACGCCGGGATTGAGCCGCACATCATCGGAGGCGCTGCCGTAGCGGCCGAACTCGATGCCAAACGTGCGATCAAACAGGGCACCGAGTTGGCCGCTCGACTGTAGAGCGCGATCAGGCCTGCTTGAGGGCCTCGATCTCCAGCGTGATGGTGACCTTGTCGCCGACGACGGTGCCACCGGTCTCCAGCGGCATGTCGATGTCGATGCCGAAGTCCTTGCGGTTCAACACGACCGAGGCCTCGAAACCGGCCACCGCACCCTGTCCCATACCCGGGTTGACGCCGTTGAACTCGAGCTTCAGTGAAACCGGCTTGGTCACACCCTTGAGGGTGAAATCGCCGTCGACGATGTAGTCGTCACCGTCGGGACGTACACCGGTCGAGACGAAGGTGGCGGTCGGGTAGTTCTCGGCGTCGAAGAAGTCTGCTGAGCGCACGTGGGCATCGCGCTGCTCGTTGCGGGTGTCGATCGAGGTGACGTCGATGGTGGCACTGACGGACGGGGTGCCGTCCTCGGCAACGGTGATGGCACCGCTGAACGTCTCGAAGCTGCCGCGGACCTTGCTCACCATGAGGTGGCGGACCGAAAAGTTGATCGAGGAATGCACGGGATCGATGGCCCAGGTGCCTGCTGTCAGGTCGGTGGCTACTGCGACGGTCATGGGGTCTCCTTGGTTCTTGGTTCTCGGTTCGAAGCCGGTCGATCCGGCGCCTTCACCCAGAACTAACCGGACCACGGTCCGAATCAATTCCCGATCTGTTCGAGATTTTTGGCATCGATCTTGAATCCAAAGGCGCATGCTCTGGTCAGCAATTTTCTCTACAGTTAATTTCAAGATCGGAGCCGCTGGTATGCACATACTTACGCTCGCCATTGCCTGCGCCGCAGCAACCAGCGGCCTGCTCGCAGCACCCGTCGCCCACGCCTACCCGAACTGCGCCGCGGCCCGCGCCGCAGGTGCCGCGCCGATCTATGCGGGGCAGCCCGGATACAGCCGGAAGCTCGACCGAGACGGCGACGGCATCGCGTGTGAGACCGGCGGCGGTTCGGCGTCTGGCGGAGGTTCGGTTTCCGGCGGCGGTTCAGGGAGCAGTGGACTGCCGCTGTACGGCAGCCCGCGGTCGCAGCGGGTCCGGCCGCAAATGGAGGCGGCGGCTACACCACGGTCGTCAGGTGGGCCGGAGCCAACTGCATCGACATCATCGCCCCGTCTGGGCCGGCGGGCACCCTGCAAACCGGCACACATTGCGGTGGCCAGGCGACGTTGTTCAGTTCCGGCGTGGGTGACCAGATGATCGGAGCCGACCCGGTCATCGGCGACGCCGCGAGCTTGTCCTGCGAGATCGTCAGCGGTCGGCTGATCGATTCGGGAACCGCCGGCGACGGACACGACGTGACCTGCCTGACTCGCGCAAGCGCACTCCCGTAACCCCCGAGCGTGCTCGAATACTGACGTCGAGCGGTACGCGCGCTCGCGGTGCAGAAAGTTACGCCGCGAGCGGCGAGTAATCCGTTGTGCGTTGACGGGCGGGGCGGCCGATACCTTCGGCGATGGCGACGAGTTCGGCTACGGTCTTGGCCGACCCGTTCTCGGAGCCCGCCATCCGGGAGATGGTCTCCTCCATCAACGTGCCGCCCAGATCGTTCGCACCGCCGCGCAACATCACCTGCGTGCGCTCCACCCCGAGCTTGACCCAGCTGGTCTGGATATGAGAGATCCTGCCGTGCAACATGATCCGGGCCAATGCGTGCACGGCACGGTTGTCGCGGTGGGTCGGCCCGGGCCGTGCCCCGCCGGCCAGATACAGCGGCGAGGACTGATGCACGAACGGCAACGGCACGAACTCGGTGAACCCGCCGGTCTTGTCCTGAATCGAGCGCAGGACGTTCAGATGCCCCACCCAGTGCTTCGGGGTGTCGACGTGGCCGTACATCATCGTCGACGACGACCGCAGCCCCACCTCGTGCGCGGTCGTGACGACGTTGATCCATTCCGAGGTCGGCAGCTTGCCCTTGGTCAGGACCCAGCGCACCTCGTCGTCGAGGATCTCGGCGGCCGTGCCCGGGATGGTGTCCAGCCCGGCCTCGCGCAGCGAGGTCAGCCACTCCCGTACGGACAGCCCGCTGCGGGTCACCCCGTTGGCGATCTCCATGGGCGAGAAGGCGTGCACGTGCATCGAGGGCACCCGGGCCTTGACCGCCCGCACCAGGTCCGCGTAACCGGTGACGGGCAGCTCCGGGTCGATGCCGCCCTGCATGCAGACCTCGGTGGCGCCGGCGACGTGGGCCTCCCAGGCCCGGTCGGCCACCTCGTCGGTGGACAGCGAGTAGGCGTCGGCGTCGCCCTTGCGCTGCGCGAACGCGCAGAACCGGCAGCCCGTGTAGCAGATGTTGGTGAAGTTGATGTTGCGGTTGACCACGAACGTGACGTCGTCGCCGACGACGTCGCGGCGCAACGAATCCGCCAGGGCGGTAACGGCTTCCAACGCCGGGCCGTCCGCGGTGGCCAGCGCGAGGTACTCGTCGTCGCTGCACCCACCCGGATCTCGTTCGGCCGAGCGCAGCGCGGCCAGCACATCGGTGTCGATGCGCTCAGGGGCCCGGGCGGCCAGCTCGTGCACCTTGGCGCGGATCGATTCCCAGTCGCCGAACGCACTGTCCAGGTCGCTGCGGGTCTCGGTGAGCCGGCCCTCGGAGTCGATCGCGGAATGCAGGTCGATGCGGCCCAACGATTCGGACGCCTCATCGGGCTCCTGCCAGGGCCGTCCGACCGGGTTGACGTCGAGCGCGTATCCGGTGTCGGGGTCGGCCAGCGCGTCGACGTGGCCACGCACCCGCGGGTCGATCCATGCCGCGCCCGCCTGTACGTACTGCGGCTGCGCGGTCAACCGCTGCACCAGGTCATAACCGGCCTGCGCGGTGACATCGGCCAGATCGTCCAGCGCCGGCCAGGGCCGTTCCGGGTTGACGTGATCGGGGGTCAGCGGTGAGACGCCGCCCCAGTCGTCGACGCCGGCGCCGATCAGCGCCAGGCATTCGTCGCGCGAGACCAGGTTGGGTGGGGCCTGGATCCGCATCTTGGGCCCGAGCACCAGACGCGTCACCGCGATCGTCGCAATGAAGTCGTCGATCCCGGCATCGGGCGTCGACGCCATCGCGGTGTGGTCCTTGGCCCGAAAGTTCTGCACGATCACTTCCTGAACGTGGCCGAACTCCTTGTGCGACTTACGGATCGCATGCATCGTCTCGGCCCGCTCGGTCAGCGTCTCGCCGATACCGACCAGCAGCCCGGTGGTGAACGGGATCGAGAGCCGGCCGGCGTCGTCGAGCGTTCGCAGCCGCACCGTTGGGTCTTTGTCCGGACTGCCGTAATGCGCCTCGCCCTTGACCTCGAACAGGCGTCGCGACGTCGTCTCCAGCATCATGCCCATCGACGGCGCGACGGGCTTGAGCCGCGACAGCTCCGACCAGCTCATCACGCCGGGATTCAGATGCGGGAGCAGCCCGGTCTCTTCGAGCACCCGGATCGCCATCGCCCGCACGTAGTCCAGCGTGGAGTCATACCCGCGCTCATCGAGCCACTGCCGAGCCTCATCCCAGCGATCCTCGGGGCGATCCCCGAGCGTGAAAAGGGCTTCCTTGCAACCCAACTCGGCACCCTGGCGGGCCACCTCGAGAATCTCGTCGGGCTCCATGTACATGCCCATGCCCTGCGCCCGCAGCTTGCCCGGCACCGTCACAAACGTGCAGTAGTGGCAGGTATCACGGCACAGATGCGTCACCGGGATGAACACCTTGCGCGAGTAACTGACCGGAAGGCGACCACTGGGTCCGCGCCGGCCGGCCGATTCCAGGCCCGCATCACGCACCCTGGCCGCACTGGCACACAGATCAGCCAGATCCTGGCCGCGGGCCGTCATGGCGATCGCGGCCTCGTCGACATTGAGGGTCACACCGTCACGAGCCCGGCGCAACACCCGCCGTAGGGCCCCCGAGGTGGTCGGCGCAGTCGGCACCGTGGATTTCGGTGGGACAACCGGGATAGGCAGATCGGCGCCGTGCTGGGGGTTCAGAGCCACTCCCGTGTAACCCCGTCGTTCTGCACAATCATCCACGCGTCTCACATTCTGAAACCAATGCGCCCGGCATACCGGCCACGATAGACCTAGCACGTCATTGCGGCGCGAGGCCCTTAGTGGACACACAACATAAAGGTGCAACGAACGAGTTGCCGACCGCGTAAGTTATTCCCGTCGGGAAGGGGATACCGAAGGAGCCGTGATGTCCACAAGCGTTCGTACGTATCTAGTGGCGGGTGCCGCCGCGGCCACCGCCACGGCCATCGCCCTCACCCCTGTTCAGGCAGCTCCAGCCGACATCGCCGTCCCCGCACACCCGACCTCCGCCGAGCCGCAGCTGACGCAGGCCATGATCGATCTGCTCGCCGCGGCCAGCCGGATGACGGCCGCGGTGACGCCCAAGCTGCCTTCTGAATCCGGCGCGGCACCTGCGCTCGGGGTGGCTCCCGCAGCAGCGACGACCGGTGAGGTCGGTGTCCAGAATGCGGCGAGTGATTGGCTCACGTGGGCCTACGACGGAATTCAGAGCTGGGTCGACTGGGGCGTGGACTACGCGCAACAGGTCGCTTGGTACCTGGCCAGATGGGGCGTGCCGTTCGCCGGCTTGATCGGCGACCAGATCGGCCTCTTCTACGATTACCTGATCCGGCCAATCGCCGACAATATCTTCGATCAGCTGGTTGTCCCGGTCGTCAACAATCCACTCAACCTCATCGTGTGGATCGACGGCATCGCCAACGCGATCGGTTACTCGGTCAATGACGCCATCAACTTCGGGGTGCAAGAGTTCAATTACTTCTTCGGCTGGATCATCCCGCCACTGCCCGGGCCTCCGCCGATCTGGCCGTTCAACACCCTCGCCACCACCCAGACGCTGGCCGCGGCCGCACCGGGAGCCCTGTTCCCCGGTCTGCGCGAACTCGTCGGCGACGTCGTCCTGCCGCCCGCGGACTTCGTCACCGGCGCTGCGGTCAACACCATCGAGGGTGCGTACGACCTCGTACACAACGCGACCAGCTCGGTGGTCAACGGCGCCGACAATGTGCTCGACGCACTGCGCCTCGACTTCATCAGCAAGCAGATCGACATCAACTACAAGCTGGTGAGCGCGCTGTCGGCGCAAGGTGTCGATCTGACCACCGACCTGATCCAGGTTCCGGACGACTATCTGCACGATGTCCTGGAGAACGGTGAGGGTCCGATCCGGGCACTCGGCACCCAGGCGCGAAACGTCGCAGACAGCATCGCCAGCCACGGCAGCAGTGCACTCAACGCGGTCGGTACCTACGTCGACGATCAGATCGACTACTTCACCCCCGGTCGGCTGGCTACCGACACCAAGGAAGTGACCACCATTCCGCCGTCGGCTCGGGCGTCGCTGCTGTCTGCACCGGCGCCCGCAGAGAAGGCACCGGCCAAGGCCGCCGTCGATACCGACACTGCGGCGGGTGCCGTCCAGGACCGCGCGAAAGACCGTGCGACTCAAGTGCGGACGCGGGTGCAGGCCGGCGTCAAGGATGCGGTCGATACGGCGAAGAAAGCCGGTGACGATACGCGCGACGCCGTGAAGAACACCGTGCGGAATCTGACCCCGAAGCCCAAGACCAAGACCGCTCCACAGGCCAAGGAGAAGGCAGCGTCGTCGTCGTCAAAGGATTCCAAGGACAACGGCAGCAAGAACGACAAGAAGTAGGTCAGCGGCGGTAGTGCCGTCGCAGCATCGCCGCCGGTGGTAACGCGCCGGCGGCGATGAGTATCAGCGAGCCGAAGGCCATCAGCCCATTACCGGCGAAGATGATGTCGCCGCCCGGTCCACCGAAGGTCATCGCCACGACGGTGGCCAGCCAGGTCCACAACGGCAGCGCCGCCACGCGCATGGAGTCGGTCCAGTGCATGGCAGACCATACGAGTGCGGTGTTGAGCGCCCCGGCGGCCAGTGCGCTCACCGGAAATGGGATCGATCCGATATATGACGGCAGCAGTAATGCACCTACGACGGCCGAAATGACGCCGTCAACCGCGAGCAGTGCCAGGACGATGCGACCCAGCACGGGGTCCGGGGGCGGGGTCAGGTCGGGATGCTGTCGAGCAGACCGACAAGCGAACCCACCACCCACTGGAAGTTGTCCGCACGGTCCTGCCAGTGCTGCAGGTTCGGATCCAGATCGGGGTCCATGAATGTCCCTTCGACGCCTCTGATTCACCGGAGCTTACCGCGTCCAGTTTTGGCTATTGCAGATTCACTCCGCGCAGCAGGTCGGTTTCCCATCCACGCGCGTCGCGCTCCCCCGCGTCGCCTGAGACGAGCACGTAGTGCTCCTCGCCGAGCAGCGGAAGGGCGAGGTTGTTGGACAGCGCGAATGCTCGGCCGTCGGGGGCCACGGTGACCTGCGTGGCGTGCGCGCGCATCGCGGCGACCTTGGCGGGCAGCTGGGCGGTGGCGTCAACGACGGCATCGATCTTGTCGTCGGGGTACCCGAACGGAACGTCGCCGACGTCGATCCGGATCCAGTCCTCGGGAACGTCCCGCATGCCCTGGAGGCCAGCCCGCATCGCCGAGCTGGCCATGACCGTCCAATAGAACTTGGGAACCTTCCAGGCGGACGCGGCGACAGCTGCGGTGGTGACGCGGTGAGCTTGTTTGTGGTCGGGGTGTCCGTACCCGCCGTCGGGGTCATAGGTGACGACGACGTGCGGGCGCAGGTTCTCGATGATCTGCACCAGTGCACCGACGGCCTCGCCGAAGTCGGCGTCGATGAACCGTTGTTGCTTGCGCGCCGGGGACCCCTCCATGCCCGAGTCGCGCCATCGACCGGGGCCGCCGAGGAACTGCGGTGCGCCGATGCCGAGCGCGCTCAGTGCCTTGGTCAGCTCGCTGATCCGGTATCCGCCGAGCTGATCGGCGTGGTCCACGGCCAGCTGCGCGTAGCGGTCGCCGATCACCTCCCCTTCCTCGCCAAGGGTGCAGGTCACCACATGCACCTCGGCGCCGAGTGCGGCGTAGTGCGCGATCGTGGCACCGGTCGTGAGGGTTTCGTCGTCCGGATGGGCGTGGACGAACAGCAGGCGGGGCGTTTCGCTGGGCATCGTGACCGACGATAGCCGGGTGCCGGCGACGGCGCGGGAAGACCCACGTCACCGGCATTCGCACAACGCTGACGAATCTGGTTATCGCGCATACATTCACTCACGTGACCCGGCGTGAGCTTGAGTTCGGCTGCAGCATCATCGTTGTCGGGCTGTTGGCGGGCGTGGCGGGTATGGCGACGACGGTTCTGCTGCATTTCGTCGAGCACCTCACGTACGCCTACTCGTTCGGCTCATTGCTGGACGGTGTCACCGGCAGCAGCCCGGTGCGCCGTGCGGTCGGCCCGATGATCGGCGGGGCGCTGGCCGGATTCGGTTGGTGGATCCTGCGTCGGCATTACGAGGTACCCGGCCTGGCTTCGACCATCGCCAATCACCGTGCCATCCCCCGGGTTTCGCTGACGCTCGACGCCGCGCTGCAGGTACTGGTGGTGGGTTCCGGCGCCTCACTGGGTCGTGAGGGCGCGCCTCGTCAGGTTGCGGTGGTGCTCGGTGACGCCGGCACCTCGCGGTGGGCGCTGACGCCCGAGGACCGTCAGATCCTGCTCGCCTGCGCCGCGGGAGCCGGTCTCGGGGCGGTGTACAGCGTGCCGGTCGGCGGCGCCTTGTTCGCGATCCGGATCATGCTGCACACCTGGCATCCACGGGCGGTCGGCGCTGCGTTGATCACCTCCGCGCTGGCCGTCGCCGTTGCGGCACCGGTGACACATGTTCGGGCGCCGCTCGATTGGCCCGATCCGAGTCTGTCGTACTTTCTGACCGGGTTCGCGTTGGTCCTGGCGCCCCTGGCGTTCGCGGTGGGCACGGCCTTCAACCGGATCATGGCGAAGGCGCGACCCGCGACGACTCCGACGTCGTGGCTCATCATCCCGGGCATTGCCGCGGCGGGCCTGCTCGTCGGCCTTGGCTCGGTCTGGTGGCCGGAACTCCCCGGCAACGGCAAGAGCATCTTGACGGTCAGTCTCGCCAGTGGCATGACGCTCGGGGCTGCCGCGGTGATCCTCGTCCTCAAGCCTGTGCTCACGGCGATCTTCCTACGGGCCGGCGCGGTCGGCGGCATGCTCACGCCCGCCCTCGCGACCGGTGCCGCGCTCGGTTCGCTCATCGCGCTGGCGATCAACAGCCTGGACCTGCGCCAGGTCAGCGTTGCGGCGGTGTCGCTGACATGTGCGGCCGGTGTGCTCGCGGTGACCCAGCGCGCACCCATCTGGGCCGCGCTGTTCGTCTGGGAGTTGGCGCGGCCGCCGCTGTGGGTCCTGTTGCCGTTCCTTGCGGCCGCGCTGGCCGCACATGGGCTCCAGTCACTCGCCGAGCGGCGCAGCGAAGTGATGGTCGAGTGAGCGACACGAGGGCAAACCGCGGACAACGGAATCCGTATTTTTTGGAACTGACCGAGACTGACACTTGGTTGCCAATGCAAGCACTGCGCGAATACCGAGACCGACGGTCCCATTAGTGTCCCGCGCCGCATCCCCGGCGCGGTTGTTTTACAGATCACACCTTCGTGTCCAGTGTGTCCGCGCTAACTTTCAGATCGCCGGCGCGTTGGCATTACCGCTGGGTAACCTCACCGCCCCCGCGACTCGACACTTCGCTAGCAATCAATTGACGTGCCCTGTCACTTATTTGCTACATAAGCCCCAGCACCATGGCGAATATCGCTACTTAGGGTATCGCAAGTAAGCGTTCCCACCTCGGGAAATGCGGACTACCAGCAATATCTCGGATACCGATGGTTCATTTGCGGAGCGCTACACCGGCTTCGACGAGCTGAAAATTAGTTAAGAAACTTTGCAGACAACCCAACTTACTTTGGGGTAACTTCTGCGCCGACCTTAGTTACGCCCCCGTAAGGAGATTCAATGCAACTCGCTGCTCGGTCGTACCTGGCCGCCGGGGTGGCACTCGTAGGCGCCAGTGCCATCGCCGTCAGTCCCATGGCTCCGGCCGTCCCCGAGGTGCACGTACCCGTCGCCTTGACGGCGGCCGTGGACAACCCACTGACCGTGTTCGAGCCGGTGGCCACCGCCACGGAGACCTTGGTCAAGAACATCATCGAACGCCAGACCACCAACCCGGCCCCCATCGCCAAGCAGCTTGTCGAGAACGCGATCGCCGGGTACCAGGTCGCGCTGAGCACGCCACCGGTGTGGCAGATCGCGAAGGTCCTCGCCGACGGAGTCATCGCGGCACAGAACTTCGGCCCCAACCTCGCGGCTCTCGGTGAAACCACATCTGCCGCCGGGACAACGATCAGCGACGCACTCGGCGCCATCGGCGATGCGCTGCCTCAGGCCTGGACCGCCGCGCAAGCTCAGATTGAAGCCGGCAATATCAACGGCGGCATCAACACCGTCGTGCTTTCGACTCTCCAACCGCTGATCGACATCTTGAACGCGACAAACTCCGAGATCGACGCGGTCGGCACGTTGCTCAATATTCCGAAACCGCTTCTCGATGCGACGGCGAACGCAGTCATCGGCGTCGGACTCGCCGTGGCCGCCTCGACCGTTGGTATTGGATTCGAACTTCCCGGGCCGCAGCCGATAGTGCAGCAGTTCGTAACCGCAGTCCAGCAGGTGTCGAACGCGGCGACTTCCGGCGATCCGATCAAGCTTGTGAACGCTGTTCAGCACAGCACCGCCGACTTCATCGCGAATGCAATCGGCCAGCTGGACCAGACGGTCGGTATGGCCAACTCCATAGTCGACGTCTACGCCGACGCCCTCAAGCAGCTCAAGCCAAAGCCGTATGACCCACCGATCGAGCTGCCGACGGCGAAGGCGCTGGCCGCGCCGGCCCCAGCCCCGGCCGCGGTCGCGGTCGCGGTCTCGACGCTCCAGGCCGAGAAGCCGGAATCGACTCCAGTCACCAACGCCGACAATGCTTCTGGCACTGAAGCTGACCCCGCCGCCACGCCGGCAGCCGATGCTTCGGGTGCCGACGGCGACGCCGAAGCCGGGGCCAAGCCGGCCAGCAAGGTGACGACGAAGGCGTCGCCGAAGACCGCCAAGGGCCAGGCAAAAGCCAACTCCGCCAAGGCAGTCCGCGACCAGGTGAAGTCCACGGTCAAGAAGCTGACCGATGGCCTCAAGAAAGACAAGCCCAGCACCCCGAAGAAGGCCGAGTCGTCGAACGACTCCGCCAAGGGCGCTGACAGCAAGTAACCACGGCACCACCGGCAGGCCCCTTCATCAGATCGGTGAAGGGGCCCTGCCGCTCCCACTCAATCGCTCAGCGCGTGACAGATCGACGCGGTGGCGGCACTCCGATGACGAGCGAACCTCGTCAACGAAACCCTCACTATTCGCAGTTGACCAAGTCCCGTAAGGAGATCCAATGCAGCTCGCTTCTCGGTCGTACCTGACCGCAAGTGTGGCGCTGGTCGGCGCCGGCGCCATCGCCGTCAGCCCGCTTGCCCCGCCCGCCCCGGATATTCACCTTCCAGCGATTGACGCCTCATCCGCCGCGGTGAACCTCACCGCCTCCGCCAATCCCCTTGAGCTGTGGGCCGAAGTCATCGGAGCGGCCTTCGAGAACGTGAGCGGCCTGGGTGAACAGTTGGCAGCGGATCCCGCCCCGATCCTGCGGCAGATCATCGCCAACCAGCTGCACAGCGCGAACGTCCTTGGCACAGCGACTCAGGGACTCATCGAGGGCATGGCTGCCGCCCTCGACCCCGAGAACTCCTTTAGCATCCAGGCCGCCCTCAAGGATGCCGCCGACCAGATCGCTGCAGGGCAGTTCACGCAGGGCTTCACCACCCTGCTGATGAGCCCCCTCATGCTCGGCCTGCCGCTCCTTTCCTTCGTAGGGAACCAGTGGGCACCCGGCGCCTGGTCGGTGATAGCGCAGCCGCTTCAGAACCTGGCGAATGTGGTGACGGCACTGCCGGAAGGTGTACCGGCATTGTTCCTGAACGGCGTCCTACAGCCACTGGCCGCGAGCGGAGCCGCCAGTGGATCCGTGCTCGAGCAGCTGGCCGCTGCCGGGCAGACCGGAGATGTGGCCGAGATTGCCGCCACCTTGGTGAATGCCCCCGCGACGATCACCGGTGCCTTGCTCAACGGATTCGACCTCCCCGGGGAATTCGGCTCGCAGTTCATCCCCGGCCTCCTGAGCGCCCCCAAGGACCAGTGGGGCTCAGGCGCCGGGGCCATCTCAACGGTGCTGAGCACGTTGTCTCAATTGGCAGACACACTCGCGACCCCGGGCGCGGACCGTGGCAACCTGTTCGGCAGCCTGCCTTCCTTCGGCACGGCGCCCGAAACGGTCTCGGTGACTTCGGCACTGGCCCCCGCCGCCAAGACGGTGACACTCGACGTCGCAAAGCCCACGGAGATCAGCGCGGCACCCGCTGCATCGCAATCGATTTCGACGACGCAGGAGTCTGCGGCCGAAGAAGCAGCCGCGTCGTCGAGCACGTCGCCTGCGACCGACAGTGACGATGCCGCCCCGACCGTCAGCAAGCTGTCGACGAAGGCATCACCGAAGGCAGCCAAGGGCCAGGCGAAGGCCAACTCCACCAAGGCGGTCCGCGATCAGGTGAAGTCCACGGTCAAGAAGCTCACCGACGGTCTCAAGAAAGACAAGCCCAGCACCCCGAAGAAGGCCGAATCGTCCACCGACTCCGCCAAGGGTGGCGACACCAAGTAACCACTGCACCACCGACAGGCCCCTTCATCGACCCGATGAAGGGGCCTGCGCTTCTGAGGAAGTTCTCAGCTGTCGCTCAGACAGATGCGTCGCCGTGACGCGCACCCCGCACCATGCCGCAAAGTGGCGGACTACGACATTTGGTTGCTTAGGCAATAACTGAGCGAACACCGGCGCGAGGCGCCGCCTTCCGATCGGACAGGCGTTTCAGACGCCTCACCGACTGCCCTGCAGTGTCACCACGCCTCGAGGCAAGACTTTGACTGCGCAAAAGATCGCAGCATCATGCAGCCCGCTGCATTCCCCTATTTCTGTGCCACCGTGCCAGAAGCAGCGAACTAATTGCATTTAATGTCACTAGTTTGCGACAGCGGCGACACTATTACATGTCGGCACCTGGTCATCTATCGAGATCAACTAACCACCTGACTTTATCAGCTAGTTCACCCCGCTTACGGATCCGTTAGCGGAAAAATTGACAATGGATGCAAGTTTTCAAAAGCGCAAATTTGTAAAGTTACTCTCAGGTAGCTTCAGCCTCGTCGGGGGATTGGATCCATCCAGAGGAGAAGCCCATGCAAGATGCAGCCCGTCCCTATCTCGCTGCCGGCGTCGCACTACTCGGAGCCAGCGCGATCGCCATAAGTCCAGTCGCGCCACCGATGCCGGACATCACCGTGCCCGCGGTGTCGTCTGCCACGGTGAACCTCTCGGCAGCAACCGATCCGATCCAGGCCTACATCGATTTGTTCACGAACACCTTCACCAATGTGCAAGCCCGCATCGGCGACGAACTTGCCGATCCTGCACCGATCCTGCAGCAGGTCGTGGCCAATCAGATCGACAGTGCCACCGGTATCGCCACCGCGCTGCAGGCGGCCGGCGAATCGCTGGCCAAATCTCTGGACCCGTCGAACCCGTTCAGCTTCCCCGCGAAATTCCAGGAGGCATTCGAGGAGCTGTCGGCGGGCAACATCGAAGGCGCGGTGAGTTCGGTATGGCAAGCGGTACTCCTCAACGCCCTGGGTCTCGCAGGGCTGTTGCCGGCCATGCAGCACGCCATCGCACAACCTGTGGTCAATCTCGGTAAGGTGCTCTCGGACCCACAAGTCCTCTTGGGGCCGGTCATCGGACTACTCGTCCCGGTCTATGCGACCCTCAGTACCAGCGCGAGCGCCGCTCAGGACATCGTCGATGCCGCGAAGGAGGGCGATCCGATGGGCGTCCTGAGCGCGATGGCGGCCGCTCCTGCCGTCATCGGCGACGCCATGATCAACGAAGGGCTGCTTGGGACTTCGGGACTGGTCGCGATATTGCGTAACACCCGCGAGTACGTCGCCAGTCTCATCGCTCCACCAGACACCGAAACTGCCACGGTGGCAGCAACACCCCAGGCGAAGGTCACCACGGTGACGTTGGACGTCGCACCACAGAAACCGGTTACTGCGCCGGTCGAGGCGGCACCCGCGGAGGCGGCGCCAGCGGAGGTACCGGCCGAAACCGGCCCTGCTGCAGAGGATTCCGCCGCCTCGGATACGTCGACCAATGTCACCACCCCGGTCGTCAAGGACAGCCTCAAGGCGGAGCCGGGCAAAACCCTGTCGACCAAGCGCTCCGCCTCGGCCAAACAGGTCCGCGAAGGTGTTCAGGGAGCCGTCAAGAACGTCACCGACGGAATCAAGAAGGCCTCCGAAGGGCTCGGCGGCAAGAGCACAGCCAAGAAGCCCAGCGGCGCGTCGTCGTCGAACTCGGGCGCAAGCTCGCACGACGCGGCCTGATCCACTACTCACCCGGTTAGGTATCCGACTCCCCGTCGCAACGCGGCGGGGAGTCGCTTGCATTCACAGCCATCTGGTTTTGATCGCAAAAGCTATTGTCAACGGGCGAAAATACTTAACTTTGCTCACTATCGACTTGACCAGCTAGTTCACATTGCTTACGAGCTCGTTAGCCAGCCGACATCGGCAAAAATCGACTTTTCAAATTCGTCAATTTGTAAAGCTACTCTCAGGTAGCTTCTGCCTCGTCGGGGGATTGGATTGATTCAGAGGAGAAGCAATGCAAGACGTAGCCCATCCCTATCTCGCTGCGGGCGTCGCGTTGATCGGAGCCGGTGCGATAGCCGTAAGTCCGGTCGCGCCACCGATGCCGGACATCACCGTGCCGGCGGTCTCATCGGCTGAAGTAAGCCTGTCGGCGGCCGTCGATCCAATCGAGGCCTACACCGCTCTGTTCACCACAACCTTCACCAACCTGCAGACCATAATCGGGAATGAGCTGGAGAACCCGGCACCGATCCTGCAGCAGGTAATCGCCAACCAGGTCACCAGCGCCCAGGCGATGGCGGCGGGCTTACAGGGCGCGGCCGAGGGTATCGCCACCATCCTTGACCCGGACTATCCAGGCGGCATTCCGTATGGTCTGAGGCTGGCCCTCGAGGACCTGTTGGCGGGCAATATCGATGGTGCGGTGTCGAATGCCTGGGGCGCCTTGCTCAGTCCGGTGTTGTACGCCGGGCTCCCGTTGCTGGAGCCGCTCACCGCCGCCATCAGACAGCCCATACAGAACTTGCTCAATGTGGTGGATACCCAAGCGGCCGTGTTGCTTCCGGTTCTGGCGGTGCTCAACGTCGGCTACGGCACGGTTACCGCGGCAGGCAATGTCGGTCAGGCGATCGTCGACTCGATCAAGGCGGGCG
Source organism: Mycolicibacterium porcinum (assembly GCA_001942045.1). GTDB lineage: Bacteria > Actinomycetota > Actinomycetes > Mycobacteriales > Mycobacteriaceae > Mycobacterium > Mycobacterium porcinum_A. The sequence continues at coordinate 20,899 of MSTD01000026.1, read as the reverse complement.
ATCCACTCGGCGTCGCCAACACCGTGCTCAGCAGTCCTGCCGTTCTCGCCAATGCGCTCATCAACGGTGGCGACCTCGGAGGCGGCATCCTCGGTCCCAACCTCGGGCTGCTGTCCACCTTGCGGCAAGCCCGCGAAATGATCGCTGCGGCAATCACGCCGCCGCCGCCCGAAGAGGAGGCACGCTGGGCCGCCGACGCCTCCCTGACCCCGGCAGCCAAAGTCGTGACGCTCGATGTCGGCCCGAAGACTGCGGCAGTCGCACCTGCTGAGGCGGCACCGGCCGAAACAAGTCCTGCCGCAGAGGATTCCCCGGCCTCTGTCGCGTCGGCCAACGTCGGCACCCCGGTCGTCAAGGACAGCCTCAAGGCCGAGCCAGGCAAGACCCTGTCGACCAAACGCTCCGCCCCGGCCAAACAGGTCCGCGAGAACCTCCAGGGTGCCGTCAAGAACGTCACCGACGGAATCAAGAAAGCCGCCGACGGGCTCAGCGGCAAGAGCACCAAGACCGGCAAGCACGCGAAGGCGGGCGGGTCGTCATCACCAGGATCGAGCGGCGCAAGCTCCAGCGGCGCAGCCTGATCCACCACGGCTCAGTGGGCCTCCTCTGAGGAGGGGGCCCACTGTTCTTTACCGTCCCTTGGTCCAGCTGCCCGCGTCGCCGACGATGCCGACGGGTACCGCGCCGGTCAGGCTGACGTTCTGCACACTCGGTCCGGCAGCGACGATCGTGGTGTCCTGCAGGATGGGAAGTACGGTCGCCATATTCCACAGCTTGGGCTCGACGGACTGGATCACCTCGGCGATGTTCTGCGAACCATCCAGTGCTGCATCGATTTTCGGCTGGATGCTGTGATCGCAGATGCCGGTGATGTTGCTGGGCGCCTGCACCAGCTCACCCGGGTCGGGCGCCGGGATCGGCTGGGTGGGTGTCGGTGTGGTGGGCGGCGCAGGCGCGGCGCTCGTGGTCGGCTTCGGTGACGACGGCGAGGGCGCGACGCCGGGGACCGCGGTCGAGACGGCGGTTGCCTCCAGTGCGCGGCAGCCGTACCGCGAGGCGAGGCTGGTGGCCAGGTCTCCCCCGGCCTGATGCCAGCCGACGACGGCGTCGACGCGATTGTTGGTCAACGCATCTCCATACAGCGCAACGGGATCCAGCGCCAGCACAGACGCGTCGATTCCCACGTTCCGTAGTTGATCCGCCGCGGTGTTGGCCACCGCGACCGAGGTCGGATCGTTGGAGGCCACGCCGAGCACCAACGTCAATGGGGCGCCGTCCTTGGTGATGCGCTGCCTGCCGTTATCGGGTGCCGGCGGCGCGCCCGGTGCGGGCGGCTCGGCGGCCGACTCGATCTGGTAACCGGCGCCGCGCAACAGATCCAGCGCGGCTTCCCGCGACATCGCCGGGGGTGCTGTCGGAACGTAGCCGGGGTCCGACGGAGACCGCACCTGAGCCTGCGCCAAAGTCACGGTGTTGTCGTCGCCGGCACCCACCGACGCCAACAGATCGACGTCAATCAGCCCGAGGATCGCCTTTCGCACCTGAGCCTGCTCCAAGGTGGGCTGCTGCCCGCGCAGGGTCAACTGCATCACCCGCGGCGTCACGATCCGGGCCGTGCGCACATCGGGGATCGCACTCAACTGCGCGAAAGTGGCTGCGCCACCGTGCACCTGGGCAACCTGAGTGTCGCCGTTGCGGATCGAGTCGGCGAGCGCAGCCGGCGCGCCACCTCGCCGGAACAGCACGAGATCGGGCTTGGCCGGCACGCTCCAGTACCGGTCGTTGCGGGCCAGCAGGATCTCATCGCGTTGCGGGTCAATGCTTTCCACCCGGAACTGACCGCCGGTGACCGGCATCGCACGGGCCAGACCGGCGCCGAATCCACCCGGGATGTCCTTGACGATATGGGCGGGGAGGATGTCGTTGAACAGCTCCCGCCACGCCGGATAGGGCTGCGAGAACGTCACCACTGCCTGTTTGCCGCCCTCCACCGACTGCACGCCGGTGATCAGGTCGTAGCCGGCCGGGTCGACGACGCCTGGCTGGCTGACCATTTGGCGCCACAGATACCAGTAGTCATCGGCAGCGATGGGTGCGTTGTCGGTCCACTGCGCTTCCGGACGGATCTTGTACGTGACCGTGAACGGGTTCTGACTGGTCACCTCGGCCGATTCCAGCAAGGTCGGATCGAGCTCCCAGTTCGAACCCGTCGGAGACTTCGGGTCGGGCACCGGCCGGAACGAGCTCGGCAGCACCATCGAGGCCACCGCGGCATTCACCGGGGACTGATCGGACAGCAGATGCGGATTGAACCCGGGGCCGATCGAATCGATGGCCATGATGATCTGCGTCGCCTTCACCGGAGGCGGCGGCGTCGTCTCTGTGGTCTCGGTGCTCTGAGGGGCCGGCGGCGGGCTGACCGTACAGCCGCTGAACAGAAGCGCCGGCACCGAAATGAGCGCGCCGACTGTCAGGCGGGCGCGGCGGAGGGGTGTCGGCACGCTACTCAGGGTATCGACCGGCTCAAGCCGTCCCCGCCGCGCACCGGCACTGCACGCCGAGCCGCTCTACAGCTACACACAAGGACGTTATCGATCCAACTCTTTCAAGGCGCAACAAACCGGACACTGCCAGTTATTGTGCCGCTGAGCTGCGTATATCTGGCCCGATGGGCCAAGTGGACAGCAGCGAACTCGTCGAGGTTCGCATTTTTTGCATCTATCTCAGTCGATTCTCAGATACCGTTCGCCGGTCAGCCGGAGTGACCGGCATCACACATCGGGAAGGAGACACCGTTGCCACAAGCACTGCGGCCCTACGTGACGGCCGGCATCGCCATCGCAGGCGCCAGCGTCATCGCCGTCACGCCGCTTTCGACTCCCCCTCCGGAGCCCCCGGTCGAATATTCGTCCGTCCACCTCACCGGGTCCGTACAAACTCTCGATGCAGCGGCCGCCGAGGTGGTGGCGACTTCCATACCGCCGGAGCTGTCGCCGGCGGAGGCCTATCAGTACTTCGCGATGCTGACCGCGGCCTATGTGATGGACGCCGTCGCCCCGATCGTCAGCAACCCAACGCCGATCCTCAATCAGGTCCTGGCCAATCAGTTCTGGTACGCCAATCTGCTGGTAATGGGCACGGTTACCGGGGCGACGAACATCGCGTGGACCCTGTCGAATGTGCCCGAGTATCTGAGCACTGCAGCGGCACAGTTGATGGCTGGTGACCCCGAAGCGGCCATCATGACGTTGTGGGACCGCATCCCGGTCGAACTCGTCGCGGGCGTCGCGCTGCCATTGGTTCCCTCGTTGGCGATCCCTATGACGATCACCCAGAACATCGCCAACGTGGCCGCCGCCGCCCCAACCACGTTGCTGGAATTAGGTTTTGACGTCCTGTCGACAGCCAACAACACTGTGGCCGCGGCAGCGGCGTCCGTCGGCAGCATTGTCGAAGCGGCAGGTTCCGGTGACCCGACGGCCGTGGCGAACGCGATTCTCGTCGCACCCGCCAACATCGCCAGCGGACTCCTGATCGGTGACATCGCCGAGGGCGGACATAGCCCGGGTTTGATCAACGGCTTCGTCAAACATCTGGTGCTGGCACGAGAAACCATCGCTGAGGCCCTCGGGGCGCCGCCCCGGGAGATTCCCGAGGGTGCGCCGGCCGCAAAGGCACCGGGACCCAACCGGATCGCCGCCATCGAGAGCGAAACCGCTACAGGCACTGCAGCCTCCGAAATCAAACGGGCACCGGAGGAAGAGAAGGCGACACTCGTACGCCACAGCGCGAAGGCGGTGCCGGGTAAAACCGGGCTGGGCGGCAAACATCGCGGCGAGGCACCCAAGATGGCGTCGGTGATCAGCGACCGCATCTCGGCAACCGTCGACAAGATCGGTTCCGACGTCAAGAAAGCCGCTCAAGGCCTGACCGGCAAGAAGGAACCGGCGCGCGTCAAAGCCGAGTCCGACGGCGACTAGGCCCACCGTCGCTCTGCAGCAGCGGCATTGAGACTGCGGTCAGGGCGCTGAACACTTGTACTTTTGCGCCCTGGACGCAGCGTCAGCGTGCAGAAAACTACCCGCGCGCCTTGGCCCGAGCCTTCGCCCGCGCCCGCAGCGAGGCCGTCAGCTCGACCTTGCGCACCCGGACGACCTCGGGGGTCACCTCGACGCACTCATCCTCGGCGCAGAACTCCATGGCTTGCTCCAAGCCCAATTCCAAAGGCCGCGCAAGGGTTTCCATGACGTCGGCGGTCGACGACCGCATGTTCGTCAGCTTCTTCTCGCGGGTGATGTTGATGTCGAGGTCCTCGGCACGCGGGTTGATCCCGACGACCTGGCCCTCGTAGGTGTCCTGGCCCGGCTCGACGAAGAACTGGCCACGGTCGGCCAGCTGGATCATCGCGAACGGGGTGATCGAGCCGGACCGGTCGCTCACCAGGGAGCCGGTGTGGCGGGCCCGGATCTCCCCGGCCCACGGCCGATAGCCCTCGAACACCGCGTTGGCGATGCCGGTTCCGCGGGTCTCGGTCAGGAAGTCGGTGCGGAAGCCGATCAAGCCACGGCTGGGCACCACGAAGTCCATGCGCACCCACCCGGCGGCGTGGTTGGTCATCTGCTCCATGCGGCCCTTGCGGTTGGCCATCAGCTGGGTGATGGCGCCGACGAACTCCTCGGGGCAGTCGATGGTCAGCTCTTCGAACGGCTCGTGCAGCTTGCCGTCGATGTTCTTGGTGACCACCTGCGGCTTGCCGACGGTCAGCTCGAAGCCCTCGCGGCGCATCTGCTCGACGAGGATGGCCAGCGCCAGCTCACCACGGCCCTGGACCTCCCAGGCGTCGGGCCGGCCGATGTCGACGACCCGGATCGACACGTTGCCGATCAGTTCGGAGTCGAGCCGGTTCTTGACCATGCGGGCGGTCAGCTTGTGCCCGGACACCCGGCCGGCAAGCGGTGAGGTATTGGTGCCGATGGTGACCGAGATGGCGGGCTCGTCGACCGTGATGCGCGGCAGAGCATGCGCGTGCTCGGGATCGGCCAGGGTGTCGCCGATCATGATCTCGGGGATGCCCGCGACCGCGACGATGTCGCCAGCAACGGCCTCCTCGGTCGGATTGCGGTCGACGCCCTCGGTGGCCAGCAGCTCGGTGATCTTGGCGTTGGTGATCACCGGTGCGCCGTCGACCTCACGCATCCAGGCAACCTGCTGGCCCTTCTTGAGCCGGCCGTTGTAGATGCGGATCAGCGCGAGGCGGCCGAGGAAGGCCGATGCGTCGAGGTTGGTGACGAGGGCCTGCAGCGGGGCCTCGGGGTCACCGGACGGTGCCGGGATGTGCTCCATCAGCACGTCGAACAGCGGGTCGAGGTTCTCGCCGTCGGGGTTCTGGCCGTTTTCGGGCTGCGTGGTCGAGGCGATACCGGCTCGGCCCGAGGCGTACAGCGTGGGCAGGTCCAGCGCCTTCTCGGCGGCCGCCTGAGCTTCCTCGTCGAGGTCGGATGCGACGTCGAGCAGCAGGTCGTGGCTTTCCTCGACCACCTCGGCGATCCGCGCGTCGGGCCGGTCGGTCTTGTTGACCACCAGGATCACCGGAAGGTGGGCGGCCAGGGCCTTGCGCAGCACGAACCGGGTCTGCGGCAGCGGCCCTTCGGAGGCGTCGACCAGCAGCACCACGCCGTCGACCATGGACAGGCCGCGCTCCACCTCGCCACCGAAATCGGCGTGACCAGGGGTGTCGATGACGTTGATCACCGTCATCGTGCCGTCCGTATGGTGCCGGTGCACCGCGGTGTTCTTGGCCAGGATGGTGATGCCCTTTTCCTTCTCAAGGTCACCGGAGTCCATCAGGCGCTCGACCGCGTCGTCGCCGCGGTGCGTCAAGGCACCGGACTGTCGCAGCATCGCGTCGACTAGGGTCGTCTTGCCGTGGTCGACGTGGGCGACGATGGCGACATTGCGAAAGCTCGGGCGTGAATCCACCCGGACATTCTCGCAGGCTGGCCGGTCGATCACGAAAACGAGAGAGCCCCGTCACGTTGAAGTCCGCAAAAATCGCGGGGCTCAAGCCCAAGAAAAAGTGCTGCAAGAGCAAACCGCGCTGCAAGCGTTGCCCCCTGGTGCTACACAAGGTCCGCAAGGCGGAGCACCACGGAGTGAGCGGTAAAGAACTGGACAAGGTCTTCAAACGGGCCAGGAAAACCTGACGTTCGGGCGTACCGTTTTAGGTATCCGTCACGTTGCTATGGGCGTGCTTGGAGGTACCAGGATGACGGTTTACGAAGCGCTCACGGTCGCTTTGATCATGGTGCTCGCCGCGGGAACCACGGTGGCGATCTATGTGGGCATGGCCAACTGGATCGGCGCCTGTTACATGGTCCGCTGCAGCGAATGCCACCACCTCACCTTCGCGTCGGCGAACCGGCCGCAGGCCTCCTGCGCGCACTGCCGCCACCCGATGCTGCTGCATCCGCTGTACGCGACGCAGCACCCGGGCCACGCCGTGCGGGTCGTCAACGACCGGTTGCGGTACTAACCGACCCCGTAGTGCGGCATCGCATGGTCCCGGAGCTCACGCCCGGTGACCTTCTCGGCGCGGATCCGCACGAAGTGATCGCGCCGCCCCTCGGCCCACGGCTGCACGAACGTCCCGGCGACCTCCACCTGTTCGTCCACGTCGGTGATGGGCTCGGCATGCCCGACGATCGTCACGCTCCAGCCCGTCCGTAGGTCGGGGTCGAGCTCGTCGGCCTGGAACGCCACCACCTGATGCTCGATGGCGGCGGTCAGTTTCGGTCCGCCGGCCACCCGGATCACCACATCGTCGTGCCACACCCGGAAGTTGACCGGCTGTACCGCCGGCAGGGCGTCCTCGGTGAACACCAGGCGTCCGACACGCACCCGTTCCAGCAGATCCAGGCATTGCCTGCGGGTGAGAACGCCGAGTTCTTGTCCCTTCATCGATCAACCTCCCTGTACGAGTTGCAGTGTTCCCACCGGGGTGACGCGCCAGTGGCCGACGCTGATGTCGACCAGACGGGCGACGGCACGCTCGACGCCTTTCGCCAGTTCGTCGACGTCAGGTGTCGAGTCGTAGTCGCCGATAACGCCGAATACCAGGCGGTCGGTATAACTCATGATGGCGATACCGGTCCGCAGCTGCATCGCAATCGGCGGAATCGGCAGCAACCTGACCACGTCACAGCCCATGACGCGCAACCGCTTCCGCGGTCCGGGCACATTCGTGGCGACGGTGACGACACCGCGTTGCGGCAACCGGGTCAGTGCCCGCACGGTCCACGCGGTCAGCGGGAACGGAATCGCATTGGCAGCCGACACCAGGATGTTGCCCGCCTCCCGCTGTCCGCTGGCTTTGGCTCTGGCGAGCCTGGAATGCACGGCGCGTAGCTGCTGCACGGGATCGGCCTTGTCGACGGGTAGGTACGGCAGCATCACGGATACCCGATTGTCCGTCCGGTCACTCGCATCGTCGGAGCGCACCGATACCGGCACCAACGTGCGCAGCGCGTCTCGCCTCGGCTTCTCTCCGCGACGGATCAGCGTGTTACGGAAGCTGTCGGTGATCGCTGCCAGGGCGACATCATTGACTGTCACGCCGAACTCCCGGCACACCGTGTCGACGTCATCCAGCGACACCTCGCCGGCGGCGTAACGGCGCATGCTGGTCACCGGTCCGGTCAACGAGCTGGCAGCTGCTGGACGCAGCAGGCCGGTGACGATGTCGAGGGCTCCGCGGACGGCCTGCATGGCGGCGACGGGCAGCCCGGCAGAGATGCGCCATGCGTCACCGAGCCAGTCAGCCGGGCTGAAAGCCGCTGTCCCCCTGGCATCTTGACGCACAACAGCTTTATCGACCACGTCGCCGCCGTCACAGAGCCGACTCAAAAGCCGGGTCGCGGCGACCCCGTCGGCGATGCAGTGGTGGACTTTCAGCAGGAGCGCCCACCGGTTGCCTTCGAGTCCGTCGACGATCCAGCACTCCCACAAGGGACGGTCCCGGTCCAGGCGGCGTTCCATGACGTCGGCGGCCCACCGGTGCAACACCGCATCGTCTCCGGGCAGTGGCAGCGCAGCACGGTGAATGTGGTGGGCGGCATCGAAGTTGGTGTCCTCTACCCATTGCGGCGCCCCGAGATCGAGCGGCTGGGTGTGGAGCAGCTGATGTAGCCGGGGCACCGTCATCGCGCGTTCGGCCAGGCCGGCCGCGATGGTCTCGGGGCTGGGCATCGGTCCGTCGAGCACGGCGATCGCCCCGATCGCCAAGCTCGCGTGGCGGTCGGAGTCCTCGGCTTCCAGGAAGCCGGCGTCCAAGGCAGTCAGCTGCTCCATAAACCAATCGTCCGCCGGCTGCGTATCCACTGGCAGGGCCGAAAGTCCTCAGTGTTGCCACGGGCTACGGAGACGCGACGGCAAACAGGTGCCACTGGCCGGGCACGCCCTTGAGTTCGTGAGCACCGCGCTCCTCGAACAGCAGTCCCGACCCGATCACGAGGTCGCGCAGCGTGCTCGACACCAGTACTTCGCTCGGCCCTGCCAACGCACCGACCCGAGCGCCGATGTGTACAGCGATGCCGCCGATGTCATCGCCGCGGACCTCGCACTCGCCGGTGTGTAACCCCGCCCGCACCTCGATGCCGAGCACCTGCACCGCGTCGCGAATCGCCATCGCGCAGCGGATCGCACGCTGCGGGCCGTCAAACGTGGCCAGGAAGCCGTCGCCCGAAGTATCTACTTCACGGCCCCGGAACCGCGACAGCAGTGACCGCACCACGGCATCATGCGCGTCGAGCAACGCGTGCCAGTCGTGGTCGCCGATCTCCGCGGCTTTGCGCGTCGACCCGACGATATCAGTGAACAACACCGTCGCCAGCACCCGATCATCGGCCACCTCGGCCCGCTGTCCGGTGAGGAACTCGGCAATCTCCTGAAAGGACTCGCGCCACGGCTCAACGATGTGGTGCCAGTTACGTCCTGGCACCTCAACATATTTCGCGTTCGGAATGTGCTCGGCGATGTACTTGCCCTTCGCGGGCGGGACCAGCACACTGTCGGCGTGCTGAACAACAAGAGTCGGCACCCGGACGGTCGGAAGGACCGCCCGCACGTCCAGTTCGAACGCGAGCGGTGTCACGAGGGCCAGCGTCCTCGGGCTGGCCGACAGACGTTCCAGTCGAGCCCACCCCGCCCTGATCTCCTCATTCCACGGCATGTCCGGATTCACCACAGCCTGGAGCCTCCCGGTTCCCCAGTTGCGGATCGTCGCGGCCTTGGATTCGTCTTGAAGTAGCGGGGTGCCACCGGCGTCTGCGAAACCGTCGAGCGAGACCAGCGCGGTGGCGCGAGACGGATGGGTCGCCGCGAACAGCGCCGCCGTCGCGAACGCGGCGTTCGGCGCGATGAGAACCGCTTCGCTGCTCCCGAGTTCGTCGAGCACCGCGGCGATGCTGTCGGCCCATTGCTCCAAGGTCGGCAGTGCGTCCGGTGTGACGGGATCGGATGCTCCCGTGCCTGGTTGGTCAAAGAAGATGAGGCGACCGAGCGACGTCATCGCATCGAGCCACCCCTGAATGAACGGTAACTCCGGGATCACTTCACAGTTGGTGAACCAGTTCGGGACAACGACGATGTCGCGAGCACCGTGGCGCGAGGCGCGGTATGCGACGCGCAATTCGCCGTTCGTCGCATAGCGCGTCTCCGAGAACACGGCAAAATTCTAAGTCCGCGATACGGCTTGCCGAGTTTGGTTTGGGATCACCAACCCCGGCGCTGCGGGCGGGATCCGACCAGCTCACTCTCCTTGGCGACATCGCGGCTGCGGTACACGACATACGGCCGGAACAGGTAGCCGATCGGCGCGCTGAAGACGTGCACCAGCCGGGTGAACGGCCACAGGCAGAACAGCACCAGCGCGATCATCACGTGGATGTGGAAGTACAGCGGCGCCTGGACCATGAGATCGCCGCGGGGCTGCAGGATCCAGATCGAGCGGAACCACGGCGACACAGTTTCGCGGTAGTCGTGCTCGGCGCCCTCGGGTGTCGCTCCAATCGCGGTACAGGCGAACCCGGCCACCATAGCGGCCACCAGGACCACATACATCGTCTTGTCGTTGACGGTGGTGGCCATGAAGACCGGACCCGTGGCACGACGACGGTAGATCAACAGTGCGATGCCGACGAGAGCCGCGATGCCCGCGATCCCGCCGAGGATCACCGCCTGCAGGTGATAGATGTGATCGCTCATCACCAGGTCCATCCACGATTCCGGGATGAACAGGCCGACGACGTGTCCGATGAACACCACCAGCATGCCGAAGTGGAACATCGGGCTGGCGATGCGCAGCAGTCGCGACTCGTACAGCTGCGACGAGCGCGTGGTCCAGCCGAACTTGTCGTAGCGGTACCGCCACCAGGTGCCGACGGCGACGATCGCCAGCGTCACGTACGGAACCACATCCCAGAAGATCTCCCAGCCCGACATCAGAGCACCTCCTGTACCCGCCGGGGCGGGACGGTCAGCTGAAACGGCTGCAGTCCCACCGATTCCGCGGGCGGTCCGGACATCATCAGTCGCGACACGTCGTCCAGCGAGGCCAGGGACGGAAGCGTAGCGTCCACCGCCGCGACGACGGGCGCGTAGGGCGACCTCCGCTCGGCCAGCGCTTTGGCCACCACGCCGATGGGCACGCGGTACTTGGCGAGCAGCCGCCGTCCCGCCTCCGGGTCGACCGTGGCGGCGAATTCCAGAACTACCGGGAGATGGTCGGGTGCCTCACCTTTCGGTATCTCGACACCTGCAGCACGATAGGTCTGGGTGAACTCGACCATGTCCGCACCGCGGTTCCGGGTGTCCCCCGACGTCCAGTAGGTCAGCAGCATGGTGCACCGCTTGTGCAGGTCGAACGTGTCGACATACTCCTGCTGCAGCTCCATGGCGGACCGCCGACTCAGCCCGACAACCGTTTCACCGAGCAACTCCCTGGCTTCGCCGGTGACGTGGTCCAGCAGGCGTGCCGCGGTCTGCAGCCGGTCGACGTGACCGTCGTCGGGATAGGCCAGCATCAGCGACGCCGCCTGCCACACCAGCCGGTCCTGCATCGTGTTGTGGCGGGTTCGGTTGCGACGCTTCATCACTGATCACCACCCGGGAACATGCCCGACGGCACTCCCCTGCCGTCCCAGTTGAGCAGATTGACGCGCGACGGCCGGTCGGCGTTGGCCGCCATGCCGCCACTGGTCTGCCGGTGTTGCAGCGCGTGGAATGTCTCCACGGCCACCGGTATCGGCCCACCGCTGGCCTCGCCGAAGGGACCCGACTCGTACATTCCCGGCCCGCCTTCGAAGGACAGTGAGCAGCCCGGCTCCTCGGTCCCGGGTATGCCCTCGGTGCTGTACGCGGTCGGAATGACATAGCGCTCCTCGTATTTCGCGAGCGCCAGGAGCCGGTACATCTCGTACACCTGTTCCTCGGTCATCCCTACCGCAGCCGGGATGTGCGGCTGGGTCTGACGGCCGAGGTTGATGTCACGCATATAGGACCGCATCGCCGCCAGCCGACGCAGCACGCCCTCGACGACCGCGGTGTCCCCCGCGGTGAACAACCCGGCCAGGTACTCGATCGGGATGCGCAGCGCTTCCAACGCGCCGAACAGGTTGCCGACGTCCTCACCGTCGTGTCCGTCGCGGCTGACCGCGTCGACCACCGGCGACAGCGGCGGGATGTACCACACCATCGGCACCGTCCGGAACTCCGGATGCAGCGGCAGCGCAACACCATAGGTGTGGATCAGCTTGTACACCGGTGAGCGTTGGGCCGCCTCGATCCACTCGTCGGAGATACCCTCGGCCCGGGCCCCGGCGATCACCTCGGGATCGGTCGGGTCGAGCAGGATCTTCCGCTGCGCCTCGTAGAGATCCTTGTCGTCGGGCACCGACGCCGCTTCCAGCACCCGGTCGACGTCGTAGAGCACCAGGCCGAGGTAACGCAACCGGCCGACGCAGGTCTCCGAGCACACCGTGGGCAGGCCGACCTCGATGCGCGGGTAGCACAGCGTGCACTTCTCGGCCTTGCCGGTCTTGTGGTTGAAATACACCTTCTTGTAGGGACATCCGGACACACACATGCGCCAGCCGCGGCAGCGGTCCTGATCGACCAGCACGATCCCGTCCTCGGAACGCTTGTACATCGCGCCCGACGGGCAGGACGCCACGCACGCCGGGTTGAGGCAGTGCTCGCAGATCCGGGGCAGATAGAACATGAAGGTCTCTTCGAGCTCGAGCTTGATCTGCTCGCTGACCTGTTTGAGGACCGGATCCCCCGGCACGATCTCCGGCGACCCGGCCAGGTCGTCGTCCCAGTTCGCCGACCACGACACCTTCATGGGCTTACCGGTGATCAGGCTGCGTGGCGGCGCGGTGGGGATGTGTTCGCCCAGCGGAGCCGAGGTCAGGTTCTCGTAGTCGTAGGTCCAGGGCTCGTAGTAGTCGTCGATGGACGGCAGCTTCGGGTTCGCGAAGATCCGGGCGAGCTTGGCCAACCGGCCGCCGTCACGCAACCGCAGCCGCCCGCGCCGGTCCAGCTTCCACCCACCACGCCACTTCTCCTGGTCCTCGTAGGTACGCGGATAGCCTTGCCCGGGACGGGTTTCGACGTTGTTGAACCAGACGTACTCGGTGCCGGCCCGGTTGGTCCAGGCCTGTTTGCAGGTCACCGAACAGGTTTGACACCCGATGCACTTGTCGAGGTTCATCACCATCGCCATCTGGGCCATGACCTTCACTGGTACTTCACCTCCTGCGAGCGGCGGCGCACCACCGTCACCTCATCACGCTGATTTCCGGTGGGGCCCAGATAGTTCCAGGCGAACGAGTGCTGGGCATACCCACCGGCGAGATGGCTGGGCTTGACCAACAGCCGGGTCAGCGAGTTGTGGATACCGCCACGGGTGCCGGTGGTTTCGCTCAGCGGTACGTCGATGGTCCGTTCCTGTGCGTGGTAGACGTACACGACGCCTTCCGGCATGCGGTGGCTGACCACGGCGCGGCACACCAGCACACCGTTACGGTTCACCGCTTCGATCCAATCGTTGTCCTTCACTTCGATCTTCGCCGCGTCCAGCGGACTCATCCACATGGTGGGCCCGCCCCGCGACAGCGAGAGCATGAACAGGTTGTCCTGGTACTCCGAATGGATCGACCACTTGGAATGCGGAGTCAGGTACCGCACCGTCAGCCCGATGCCGTCCCGCCCGAGTGCCGATTCACCGAACAGCCGCGCCATGTCGAGCGGCGGCCGGTAGGTCGGCAGTTGCTCACCGAGTTCCTCCAACCAGTCGTGGTCGACGTAGAAGTGCATCCGGCCGGTGAGGGTGTGGAAAGGCTTGAGCTCCTCGATGTTCACCGTGAACGGCGCGTAGCGTCGGCCGCCGGTCTCACTGCCCGACCACTCGGGGCTGGTGATCACCGGAACCGGTCTGGCCTGGGTATCGGCGTAGGTGATCCGGCGCTCCTCGTTGCCGATGGCCAGGTGTATGAGCTTGCGGCCGGTACGTCGTTCGAGTTCGCGGAAGCCTTCCACGGCGAGCCGGCCGTTGGAGGTGCCGGACAGCGCCAGGATCACATCGGACATCCGCTCGGCCGTGGTGATCGCGGGGCGGCCCTGGCCCGCACCCGAATCCATCACCCCGAACTTCGCGGCGAGTTCGGCAACCTCCTGGTCGGGGTGGGTGGTGATGCCCTTGGTGGTCAGGCCGAGACTCTCGACCAGCGGGCCCAGTGTCGCCCACTTCTCGGCGATCGCCGTGTAGTCGCGCTCGACCACGACCAGCGGTCCCATCGTCTTGCCCGGCACCGGTGTCTCGCCGGTGACCCGCCAATCGTGTTCGGTACCACCGGGATACGCCATCGCACCGGGGGTGTCGTGCTGCAACGTCCCCATCACGACGTCGGTTCGGGTGCCCAGGTGCCGGGTGGCGAGCGTGCTGAAGGCCCGGGCAATCGCACCGAAAGCCTCGAAGTCCGAACGGGTTTCCCATGGTGGGTCGACCGCCGGACTGAAAGCATGGATGTAGGGGTGCATGTCGGTGCTGGACAGGTCGGCCTTCTCGTACCAGGTCGCCGCGGGCAGCACCACATCGGAGAGCAGCGTCGTCGACGTCATCCGGAAGTCGATCGACATCAACAGGTCGAGCTTGCCCTCCGGGATGTCGTCGGTCCAGATCACATCGTTGGGCCGCAACCCCTCCGGGGTGGGCTCAGCCTGCACGTTGGAGGTGGTGCCCAGCAGGTGACGCAGGAAGTACTCGTTGCCCTTGCTCGACGAGCCGAGCAGGTTGGCCCGCCAGACATTGAGCACGCGTGGCCAGTTCGCCGGATCGTCCGGGTCGGTGATCGCGAGTTTCAACCCGCCACTTGCCAATTGCTCGGCCACATAATCCGGTACGTCCTGGCCGGCCGCCTTGGCCTCGTCGACCACGTCCAGGCTGGACCGGTCGAACTGCGGGTAGAACGGCGTCCATCCCATTGCCACGGCCGAACTCATCACATCCATGGTGTGCTTGTCGCGGAACCGGCCCCGCCCCACCGGGCTGGACAGCGCGTCGGCGCGGTACCCGTCGTAGCGCCACTGATCGGTGTGGGCGTACCAGTACGACGTGCCCGCCATCTGCCTCGGCGGACGCGACCAGTCGGTGCCCATCGCCATGGCGGCCCACCCGGTGACGGGCCGGCACTTCTCCTGACCGACGTAGTGCGCCCAGCCGCCACCGTTGCGCCCCATCGAGCCGGTGAGCAGCAGCAACGCCAGCACGGCCCGGTAGGTGGCGTCGCCGTGGAACCACTGGCAGATGCCGGCACCCATGATGATCATCGATCGACCGCCGGATTCCTCTGCGTTGCGGGCGAATTCACGCGCGACGCGGATCGCCTGGGCAGCCGACACCCCGGTGATCGGCTCCTGCCAGGCCGGGGTGTACGGCTGGGTGGCGTCGTCGTATCCGGTGGGCCATTCGCCGGGCAGGCCCGGCCGGTGCACACCGTACTGGGCCAGCATCAGGTCGAACACCGTGCACACCAGGTGCTCGCCGACCCGCCGCACCGGCACACCGCGCTGCATGGTCGCTCCGCTGCCGTCGACGGTATCGAAGCGCGGCAAAGTGATCTCGGCGGTCTCGAAGATGTCGCCGAGCACGGTCAGGGCCGGAACCAGATCCTCCAGATGGAGATTCCACTTGCCGACACCGTCGGCGCCGTAACGGAATCCGAGTGAGCCCTGCGGTACCGCCACACTGTTGCTGGCACCGTCGAGCAGCACCGGCTTGAACGCCGCATTCTCTTGTTCGGCCACCGGCCCGCCCAGATCGGCGGCAGTCAAGTTCTTCCCGGGAACCAGCGCACCGTCGCGTTCCTCCAGCTTGACCAGAAACGGCAGATCGGTGAACTGGCGGACATAGTCGACGAAATACGGAATCCGGTTCTGCACAAAGCATTCGTCGAGGATGACGTGGCCCATCGCCATCGCCAGCGCACCGTCGGTGCCTGCCGCGCACGGCATCCACTCGTCGGCGAACTTGGTGTTGTCGGCGTAATCCGGGCTGACGGTCACCACTTTGGTCCCGCGGTAACGCACCTCGGCCATCCAATGCGCATCCGGGGTGCGTGTCACCGGGACATTGGAGCCCCACATCATCAGGTACGACGCGTCCCACCAATCCCCGGACTCCGGCACATCGGTCTGATCGCCGAACACCTGCGGGGAGGCCACCGGCAGATCGGCGTACCAGTCGTAGAACGACGTCATCACGCCGCCGATGAGTTCGACGAACCGGGAGCCGGCGGCGAACGACACCATCGACATCGCCGGGATCGGCGAGAAACCGGCCACCCGGTCCGGCCCGTAGGTCTTGATCGTGTGCACATGCGCCGCGGCGATCATCTCGGTCGCCTCGGTCCAACTGACCCGGACCAGGCCACCCTTGCCGCGGGCCCGGTGATAGCGCTTGCGGCGTTCCGGATCCCCCTGGATGTCGGCCCAGGCCAACACCGGATCCTTCAGGCGCGCCTTAGCTTCCCGGTACATCTCGACCAGCACGCCACGCGCGTACGGATAGCGCACCCGCGTTGGCGAGTAGGTGTACCAGGAGAAGGCCGCACCCCGCGGGCACCCGCGGGGCTCGTACTCGGGGCGGTCGGGCCCGACCGAGGGGTAGTCGGTCTCCTGGGTTTCCCAGGTGATGATCCCGTCCTTGACGTAGATCTTCCATGAGCACGATCCCGTGCAATTGACCCCGTGGGTGGAGCGCACGACCTTGTCGTGGCTCCACCGGTCGCGGTAGAACACGTCGCCCTGACGGCCCCCCTGGCGTGTGACCGTGCGCAGGTCGCCGGAGAACTCACCGGCGGTGAAGAACCTTCCACTACGCTCGAGCAACTCCTCGATCGATCCGCCGATGTGGGGCTTGGTCATTGACGCGCCTCCTTGGGCTGGGGTTCGTGGGCGTGCAGTCGCAGGGCCGTGTAGCCGAAGGCCACCAATGCCGTCGCCACCAGCAGCAGAAGCCCGACCGAGTAGTCATGATCGACGGCGTCGTACGTCGCACCCATCACCAACGGCGGGAAGTAGCCACCCAAACCGCCTGCGGCGGCAACGATTCCGGTCACCGAACCCACTTCCTTGGCAGGTGATCGCCGGGCCACCCAGGCGAACACACCGCCGGTACCGATCCCCAGGAAGATGGCCAGCCCGATGAACGTTGCCGCTGACCAGAGATCGGGCGGCGGCTGGAACATCGCGATGAAGGCCAGCACTGCCGTGCCGGCAAAGGAGGTGAGCACCACGTACTTGGGCGGGATGCGGTCCGACAGCGCACCGCCGATCGGCCGGGCCAGCACCGCGGCCAGAGCGAACCCCGCAGTGCGGGAACCGGCTTGGACCGAGGAGAACTCGTAGACGTTCTTGATGTAGGTGGGCAGGTAGTTGCTGAACGCCACGAACCCGCCGAACACCACCGCGTAGAGGAACGACATCTCCCACGTCACCGGGAGCTTCAACGCCGACTTGAGCTTGGGTAACACCGGGTCGGTGTTCGGTTGGAATGCCGGTGAATTGCGCATCACCACCAGGCACAGCACCGCGGTCAGCGCCAGGGCGACCGCGATGATGAGATGGGTCTGGAACAAACCGAACCACCGGACGAACCGCGGCGTGAAGAATGCCGACAACGCCGTGCCGACCATGCCCATGCCGAACACGCCGGTGGCATAGCCGCGACGGGAGGGCTCATACCAGTTGTTGGCGAACGGGATTCCGACCGCGAAGATCGTGCCCGCGATGCCCAGGAAGAACCCGCACACCAACAACATCGGGTACGACCTGGCCTCGCCGGCGGCCCCGACCGCCAGCACCGGCACGATCGAGGCCAACGTCACCGCGAGAAACATGGTGCGGCCGCCGTACCTGTCGGTCAGCGCGCCGACTGCTACCCGGCCGAGAGATCCGACCAAGATCGGAGTGGCGACAAGCATGGAAGCCTGCGTGCTGCTCAGCTTCATGTCGCCGGCGTATGTGGTGGACAGTGGGCCGATCATGTTCCAGGCCCAGAAATTGATGGCCGAGACCCAGGTGGCCAACAGAAGATTCATGCTCTGCCCTTGGCCCAGGTACGGCGCACTTGCCGTGGTCACCACAACAGCAAAACATCAAGTTCCTGCGGTCGCGTCATTTTCCCGGAAACGTTGCAGGCAGTTTCATGGAAATGTAATCCGCAACATCGATATGCCGAAATTAATCCCGTTGCGCGGCCCAGTAATTGCGCGGACAGCCGCGAACATACCCGAATTCAGGTCGTTTCAGGTACTTTCGCGATCGCTCGGTCGAGAAAGCGCTTCGGTCAGATCCGGGAGCCAGGCCCGGTCGGCCGGTACCCACGGCAGCGCGTCTAGTTCGTCGACCGTCACCCAGCGCAATGCCCGGTGGTCGTGTGGCTGCGGACTGCCCGATGTGAGGGTGGCCCGGTAGGCGCGCAATGTCATGCCCGCGTTCAATGCGACGTCCACTCCGAGACGGTCACCGACGCTGACCTCAACGCCCAGTTCCTCCCGCAGTTCGCGGGCCAGGGCCTCGGCATCACTCTCGCCGGCGGCCACCTTGCCGCCCGGCAGCTCCCACAGACCGGCCAGCTCGGGGGGCCGCTGCCGTTGGGCGACCAACAGCCCGGCCGCCGAGAACAGGGCACCGGCCACCACGATCTGCGCATCCATCGCGCCCGACGGTATACCGTCGGGTATGGCCGTGTTATCGAACGATCAGGTCGACGCCGCACTGCCCGATCTGCCGGGCTGGGAACGTGCGGCGGGCGCCCTGCGCAGATCCACCAAATTCCCGACGTTCCTCGATGGTATCGACGCGGTACGCCGCGTGGCTGAGTTCGCCGAGGAGAAGGACCATCACCCCGATATCGACATCCGATGGCGCACAGTCACTTTCGCGCTGGTGACGCATTCCGCCGGCGGGATCACCGAGAAGGACATTCAGATGGCCAAGGAGATCAACCGGATTCTGTCCGACCAGCCCGGGTAGTCGCGATCCAGGCCAGCGTCGCCAGCGTCGCGACGATGTAGACCAGCCCGGCCCAAGCCAGATACCAGGGTCGGCCGATCACCCAGATCGTGGGCTGGGCGAAGCTGAGCAGCCACGGCACCCCGACCAGTGTCAGTGCCAGCCAACCCCAGCCCAGGATCCGCGCGCCCAACCGGTCGGCCAGTGGCCCGTGCAGCAACCAGATCATCAGCGGGATCAGCCAGACCCAGTGGTGCGTCCACGAAATCGGCGACAACAGCAACCCGAACAGGCTCACGATCACGATGGCGCCGAGCCGATCGGCGCTGCCGCCGACGGCCCGCCACGCCAGCACGGCGAGGACCGCGGTGACGGCGATGCCGAGCAGCACGACCGGACCGTAACCGGCGTCATGGCCGAGGATGCGTGAGATCCCGCCCCGCCACGACTGGTTGAACGATGTCCCGATCGGTCCGATCCGATCTGCGTCGCCGAGCAAGTCGGTGAAGTACCGGCGTGCCTCGTTCCCGATCACCAACACCGAGAGCGCGACCGTCCCGAAGAACACCACCGCAGAGAACACCGCGGTGCCCCAGCGGCGTGCACCGACGAAGTACAGCCCCGACACCGCGGGAGTGAGCTTCACCCCGGCGGCCAGGCCCACCAACAACCCCGACAGCCACCAGCGATTGCTGTAGACCGCCCAGAGCACGGCGAGCACCAGGACGACATTGACCTGGCCGTAGTCGAATGTGCTGCGCAACGGTTCGGTCCAGATGCCGACGGCGGTCCACAACATGGCGACACGCCGGGGCGCGGGCCCGCCGAGCAACAGTTGGCTCATCCGCACCACGCCGTACAACGCGGCGATGATGCCGATCTGCCAGCAGAACGCCACCACCCCGAACGGCAGTAGGTGCAGTGGGTAGAACACCACTGCGGCGAACGGCGGATAGGTGAAAGGCAGTGGGAAATCCGGCGTCTGGTCGGCGTAGACGTAGTCGTAGAGCGCACCGGAATGACCGTCGAGCGTGGCGGCGCCGCCGACGTAGACGTGCAGGTCGACGAAGTTGGCGCCGTTGGGCACGAGGTACGTCCAGGCCAGGCGTGCCGCAATGCTGAGGACCAGCAACACAGGCGCCAGACGGTAGAGCCGCGCGGTTGCTGAGAGCTGGGTGGCCGGTTCGGTGTTAACGGACACGACTTTAGCGACCGCCCGCGGGCGGCCCGGCCCGCACCCGGACGTCGGCAGCGGCCGGCGCATCACGCCCGGAGCACTGCTCGATAACGAAATCGACCGCTGCAGTCACGGTTGAGTAACCACCACACGTGTCACTTGAGTAACACCAGTAACTGGATAGTTTCGTGCTCAGTCGTTCAAGCAACCGATTGGGAGAACCATGATCTTCACCTGGAAAGCACTTTCCACCAGCATGATCGCGGCTGCCGGCGCAGTCCCGGTCGCGTTGGCACTCAGCGCCGCAGCGAACGCCGAGCCGGTGCCCCCGGCCCCGGCCATCCCCGGCGCGCCGAACCTGCCGATCGTCAACCAGCTCGCCGGCGTGCCGGCCGCCGCACCGCAACTGCTGCAGGGCGTGAGCTCGGCCCTGACCGGTACCCCCGCCGCCGCACCGGCGCCCGCGCCGGGCGCCACCGCCTCGGTGACACTGCCGCAGGCGCCCACGGCCGTCGCACCGGCAGCCGCCAATGCCCCGCTGGGTTCGCTGGTGCCGGGCCTGCCCGCCGCACCCGCTGCCGCTCCGGCCGCAACCGCTCCGGCGGCTCCCGCCGCCGGCCCCGCCTCGCTGATCCCCTCGGCCGAGGTGACGATCCCGCAGGTGCCCGGGATGCCGATCCCGCTGCCCCAGAAGGTGAACATCCCCGGCGACCTGGCCTCGCTGGCTCCGGTCGCGGCTAACACGGCACTGCCCGCCTCCGCTGCGGCTGCGCCGTTGGCCCCGGCAGCCGCAGCGGCTCCGGCGGTGGCAGCTCCGGCCGCCGCAGCTACCGGCGGAGCCAATCCGGGTGTCGCAGCACTTGCACCGCTGCTGACCGCCGGCCTGCCCTGATCCCCGAACTGGTCTGACCGCCCGAAACGATTGGGAAAAGCCATGTCACCGCGTAAGTCCCTGAAAATGATGTTCGGCACCGCCGCCGCGATCGGGTCCACCACCCTGTTGCTGTTCGGCAGCGCCGTCGCCAATGCCGACCCGGCACCGCTGCCGATCGACAACCTGCAGGCGCCCGGCCTGCCGGCGATGGAGAACCTGAGCCCGATCATCCAGCAGGCCGCGGCCGACCCGGGTGGCGCTGTGCAGCTGCCATCAAC
>MSTD01000025.1:27922-86967 GCA_001942045.1 Mycolicibacterium porcinum | reverse complement strand
GTCGCGGTGGTCGTCGTTGTGGTGGTGGTCGGGTTGGTCGTCGTGGTGGTTTCCGGCGGTGGGGTCGTCGTCTCCGGCGGCGGAGGCGGCGGTACCACGACCGTGGTGGTCTTGACTCCGTCCGGCCCCTCGGTCACGGTCGTGACCGGCTCAGGCGGCGGGCCCTCCATCGAATAGGTGGTACTGGTCTCGGTGACCGGAGTCGAATCGCCTTCGGAACTCGTCAAAGTCACCGCGAGGCCGCCCGCGGCCAGCAGCGCGGCCGCAGCTGCCGCGCCGAACAGGATCGGCGGGCGTTTGTACCAGGGGAGCGGAGCCGGGCCGGCGTCGAACATCACCTCGTCGTGGGCGAATTCGACGGACGGACGTGCCGCCGTCGAGCCCGCGGGCGTCTCGTACTCCCCGCCCGCGTATGGCACCGGCTCGTTGCCCGGTGCGTCGTCCTGCGACCAGGCCAGTGCTCCGAAATTACCCGAGTCTGCTGCCGGGGCCTGGCTCGTCGGGGCCATGCCCGTCGGCGCGTCGGCAGCGGTGACCTCGGGAGCCAAACCTGTCGGCGCTTCGGCGGCCGCCACGATGGGGGCCATCCCGGTGGGCGCGCCCGCGTCGATGACCCGCTCGGCGACGAGTGCGGCCCCCGCTGCCACGCTGAACTGCGGGCGTGGAGTGGTGGCGACCGTTGTGCGTAGCCGTTCTGAGAGCCGTTGGGTGACAAGCGGAATCGCTGCGCCACCGCCGACGGTGGCCACCGCGTTCACACTCGACAACGCAATGTTGTTGCGTTGCAACGTGTCTTCGATGGCATCCAGCAGGCCGGCCAGCGGCGCCGTCATCAGTTGGTCGAGTTCGGGACGGGTCACCCGGACATCGGAGTTGAACCCCGGCAGCTCGGTGCGAATCACCGCGGCAGTGTTGGCGGACAACTGCTCCTTGGCCTGACGGCACTCATTCCGCAGCCGGGCCAGCGATCCGACCGCCGCGGTGCCTGCCGGATCGGCATCGTTGGCCGCGGCGACTCCGGTGAGCACATGGTTGAGCAAGGCCTGATCGATCAGGTCGCCGGAGAAATCGGGATAACGCACTGTCGGCCCGATGGTGGCGAACGCCGCACCGGCGTCGGCCAGGGTCACGCTGGTACCGCTGCCGCCGAGATCGCACAACACAACGACACCCTCGGTGGGCAATCCCGGATCGGCCTGCAGGGCGGCCAGCGCGGTCAGGGAATCCGGCACCAGGCCCGGCGCAGCGCCGTTGGGGGCCAGTGCGGGATAACGAGGCAGTACATCGCGCAGCGCGCTGACGGTGCTCGGACCCCAGTGCGCCGGGACGGCGATCACCACCGGCGTGCCGCCACCGGCGAGGCGTGCCATCGCGGCCAACGCCTCGGCCAGCACTAGCTCACCACGGTGTTGGGACCCGTCGGCGGCCACCAGCGGAACCGGGTCACCCACCCGCTCCACGAAACCGGCCAGCGGCAGCCCGTTGCCGGTGTACTCGCCCACTTCCGGGGCGCGGTCGTTGTGCAGGGTGAGGATCGATCGGCGGATCACCGGTTGGCGACCCTCGCGGGCTGCCACCAGGTTGGTCATCCCGATCGACAATCCCAGTGAGTCGGTCATCAGGCGTCACTCCTGTTGTCTCGGCCGAAACCTCACCCTAGCTGCTGAGACCTCCGGAGCCCGGGATTGATCCCCTAGTGGCGTCAATCCCCTAATGTCGCGCCCCCTAATGCCCGGCCGGCAGGGGTGGGTTCGGCACCGATCCCAGCGTGCTCACAGCTGGCTAGCATTCAAATCGAACTGTTGAGGAGGTGGAGCATGGCGAACACATTGCTGGACTTTGTGATGTCGCTGGTACGCGATCCCGACGCCGCTGCCCACTATGCCGCGGATCCAGCGCAGGCCATTGCCGACGCCAATCTGACCGATGTGACCAGCGCAGATGTCAACAACCTGATTCCCGTCGTCACGGAGTCGCTCTCCGCGTCCGGCGCCAACAGCGGGTTCGGCGACCTCGGCGCCAGCGACCCGGGTGGCAACGTGTGGGCCAGTGGCGCGGCGACCGCGGCGTTCGACGCGTTCGGCGATCACGTGCCGCTCGATTCCCCCAACGACGCCTGGGACGCGACGGCGAACAACGTCATCGACCAATCGGGTGGTCTGGACCATCTCGCCACTTCAGTGTCTTCGGCATCGGCCATCGACGACATCGGCCCGCTGAATCAACCGCTGGACGATCCTTCGCTGCAGCTCAACGAGGCCGTCATCGACGACGTGCCGATCGTCGACCCGGCGCCGACTCCCGACTGGGCCCAGCCGATCATCGACGATCAGCACCACACCGACGACCCGGGCGGATTCGACATCTTCGACTGATCAGTCCCGCGTCGCAAAAGCGCACGACCCAAGCGGTCGTGCGCTTTTTTGTGTTTACCTGCAGAAACGTCAATAGTATCGGGGCTTGAACCTGCAGCCCCTACACATCCCCTAACCCCCTATTGGGGTGACCCCCTGCACCCCGAGTAGGGGAGATGCGGGGAGGGGAATCGACCCCGTTTCCGGGGCCGTGGCAGATCCATAAATTGGTCTCCAGATCGCCGGACAGCCCGGCGGGGAACTCGGAAGAACTTCCCACAACAACCGAAAGGGTTGGAGCAATGGCAATCTCACTGATCGACTTCATCCTGGACCTGTTCCGCAGCCCGGCTTCGGCAGCCTCGTTCATCGCCGACCCGGACGGTAGCCTGCGTGACGCCGGCCTGCCGAACGTGACGGCAGCCCAACTGCACGCCGTCGCGGCCACCGCGGCCCCGGCCGGCGTCCTGCTCGGCGGCGGTAACCCGGTGCTCGGCCTGCAGCGCGCGGTCGCCGACCACCACAGCATCCCGGCTCAGTTCGCCAACCAGGTGGCCTCGCCGTTCTCCCCGCAGACCCAGTTCGCGCCGGAGGTGGCCAGCCGCAACAACACCGATTTCGCCAGCCACAACGACACCGACCTGGCCAGCCACAACAACGTTCCGATCATGAGCCCCAACCAGGACGCCGGCGCCAACGCCCAGCAGGGTGCGTTCAACCTCGGCTTCGGTGACATCACCCTCGGCGACAAGAGCACCAACACCGCCACCAACGGCGGCGTGGTGGTCGACGGCGAGAACAAGGGCGACATCGTCAGCGGTGACGGCGCCGTGCTCGGTGACGGCAACACCACCAACAACGGTGACGTCTGGGCCGGTTCCGGTTCGCACGTCAATGTGGGTAAGGACAACGCCATCGAGGACAGCTCGCAGCACGCCGGCGGCGACGTGGTGTCCGGCAACGACGGCCCGGTGATCAAGGACGTCGACATGAGCGGCGGCCACGGTGGCGGCGCCTCCGGCGGCGACAGCCTGATCGGGATCGGCAGCGGTGGTGCGTCCGGTGGCGACGGTGGCAACGCCGGCTCGATCATCCTGACCGATGCCTCGACCCACGCGGTCGGCGGCAACCAGACCACGGTCGACGGTGATTACGGCAGCCGCAACACCCAGGACAACTCGACGCACACCTCGGTGCAGACCGAGTCGACGCACAGCGTCGAGGACAACTCGTCGAGCTACACGTCCAATATCGCGTCGAACAACGACACCGCGTTCGCGTCGAACAACGACACGTTGTCACACAACGACACGTCCTTCGGGTCGCACAACGACACCAGCTCGGCGCTGGGCTCCGGCAACAGCTACGAGTCGCAGTCGCACACCGACGTCGCGTCGCACAATGCGACCGACACCGGGTTCGACGCCTTCTGATCCGATCCACAGGGCGGGGGTCATCCGTACGCGGGTGGCCCCCGCCCTCTTGGCGCGCATACCGTTGAGCCCGGCAGGAGGGACTTGAATGACGCAGCCCAACGACCCACGCAAGGTCAAGGTGATCGTCGAACTCATCGATCACACCAGCACGATCGCCGCTACCTACGACCGCGGCGACCTCGTGGAGCGGCTGCGCGTGGCGAAGGTGCGCATCAGCGACCCGCAGATCCGGGTGGTCATCGCAGGCCAGCTCAAGCAGGGCAAGAGCCAGCTGCTGAACTCGCTGCTCAACATTCCGGTGGCCCGCGTCGGCGATGACGAATCCACCGTGTTGGCCACCGTGGTCGCCTACGGGGAGCAGCCGTCGGCGCGGCTGGTGGTGGCCCGGCCCGACGGGGCCGAACCCGAACTGATCGAGATCCCGCCCTCGGAGGTGACCAACGACCTGCGCCGTGCCCCGCAGGCCGGCGGCCGTGAGGTGTTGCGGGTGGAGGTGACGGCGCCGAGCCCACTGCTCAAGGGCGGACTGGCGTTCGTCGACACCCCCGGGGTCGGCGGCCTTGGGCAGCCGCATCTTTCGGCAACCCTGGGCCTGCTGCCCGACGCCGACGCGCTGCTGATGGTCAGCGACACCAGCCAGGAGTTCACCGAACCGGAAATGACGTTCATCCGGCAGGCGATCGAGATCTGCCCGGTGGCAACGATTGTCGCGACCAAGACCGATCTCTACCCGCATTGGCGTGAGATCGTCGGCGCCAATACCGCCCACCTGCAGCGGGCGGGCGTGCACGTGCCGATAACGCCCGTTTCCAGCGTGCTGCGCAGCCATGCGATCCAGCTCAACGACAAAGAGCTCAACGAGGAATCGAACTTCCCGGCCATCGTGAAGTTCCTGTCCGACCGGGTGCTGAACCGTGAGAGCGACCGGATCCGCGACCAGGTGGTCGCGGAAATCCATTCGGCCGCAGAGCATCTGCTGTTGGCGGTCGACTCGGAGCTGTCTTCCTTCACCGATCCCGACGAACGCGAGCGACTCACCGCCGAGCTGGAACGGCGCAAGCAGGAAGCCCAGGACGCGCTGCAACAGACCGCGCTGTGGCAGCAGGTGCTCAACGACGGGATCTCCGACCTGACCGCCGACGTCGACCACGACCTGCGCAACCGGTTCCGCAACATCACCCAGCACGCCGAGAAGGTGATCGACACCGGCGACCCCACACTGCACTGGGCCGAGATCGGCTCGGAGCTCGAGGAAGCCGTGGCCACCGCGGTCGGCGACAACTTCGTCTGGGCCTACCAGCGCGCGGAGGCACTCGCCGCCGAAGTGGCCCGCACCTTCACCGAGGCAGGCCTGGAGGCGGTGCAGCTGCCGCAGATCGACGCACGCGACATGGGCGCCGGATTCGGTGAGATGAAATCGCTGGCCCGGCTGGAGGCCAAACCCATCAAGGCCGGGCACAAGGTCATCACCGGCATGCGCGGCTCCTACGGCGGTGTGCTGATGTTCGGCATGCTCACCTCCTTCGCCGGGTTGGGCATGTTCAACCCGCTGTCCTTGGGCGCCGGCCTGGTGCTGGGCCGCAAGGCCTACAAGGAGGACATGGAGAACCGCATGCTCCGGGTGCGTGCTGAGGCCAAGACCAACATGCGCAAGTTCATCGACGACGTCGCCTTCGTCGTCGGTAAGGAATCGCGGGACCGGCTCAAGGGCATCCAACGGCAATTGCGCGATCACTACCGCGGCATCGCCAACCAGACCACCCGCTCGCTCAACGAGTCGCTGCAGGCCACGCTCGCCGCGGCGAAGGTCGAGGAGAACGAACGCAACAACCGCATCCGGGAGCTGGAGCGGCAGAAGAACATCCTGACCCAGGTGGTCGACCACGCCAAGGGCCTGGCAGGCGAGGGGAACTAAGCTCCAAGCTGGTTTTCGATCCCGGGTCTTTGGTTTGGAAGAGGTGGACTCCGCAGCGTGAGCACGGCCGATCAGGTGCGCTCGATTCTGGGCGGCACCATCAAGGCGTACCGGGGCGACCCGGCCTACCGCAATCGGCCCGACGTCCACAACGAGCTGGATCGCATCGGCCGCAGGCTCAACCAGCCGATCCGCATTGCCCTGGCCGGCACGCTCAAGGCAGGTAAGTCGACGCTGGTCAACGCCCTGGTCGGGGAGGACATCGCGCCTACCGACGCCACCGAGGCGACCCGCATCGTCACCTGGTTCCGGCACGGGCCCACGCCCAAGGTGACCGCCAATCACCGCGGCGGCCGCCGTTCCAATGTGCCGATCGCGCGGGACCCGCACGATCGCGGCCTGACCTTCAGCTTCGCCGGGCTCAACCCCGACGACGTGATGGACCTCGACGTCGAGTGGCCAGCCGCCGAGCTCGTCGACACCACGATCATCGACACCCCGGGAACCTCGTCGCTGTCGCGTGACGTCTCGCTGCGAACCCACCGGCTGTTGGTCCCCGAGGACGGCGTACCCCGCGTCGACGCGGTGGTGTTCCTGCTGCGCACCCTCAACGCGGCCGACATCGCGCTGCTCAAGCAGATCGGTGAGCTCGTCGGCGGGTCTTCAGGTGCACTCGGTGTCATCGGTGTGGCCTCGCGAGCCGACGAGATCGGGGCCGGACGCATCGACGCGATGATGTCGGCCAAGGACGTGGCCAAGCGGTTCACCGAAGAGATGGACAAAACCGGGATCTGCCAGGCCGTCGTCCCGGTGTCCGGCCTGCTCGCCCTGACCGCCCGCACGCTGCGGCAGAGCGAGTTCGTCGCGCTGCAGAAGCTGGCAAGTATCGAGCCGGCCCAGCTGACGAAGGCGATGCTTTCGGTGGACCGATTCGTCCGTGAAGACAGCTCGCTGCCGGTGGACGCGGCCACGCGGTCGGCGCTGCTGGACCGGTTCGGCATGTTCGGCATCCGGATCTCCATCGCAGTGATGCACGCGGGGGTGTCCGACTCCGTCGCCCTCGCCGACGAACTGCTGGAACGCAGCGGCCTGATCGCCCTGCGTGACGTGATCGATCAGCAGTTCGCGCAACGTTCAGAGCTGCTCAAGGCACACACCGCGCTGCTGTCGTTGCGGCAGTTCGTGCAGCACAACCCGATCTACGCGACGCCCTACATCCTGGCCGACATCGACCCGCTACTCGCCGACACACATGCCTTCGAGGAACTGCGCTTGCTCAGCCTGTTGCGCTCACGCCCCACGACGCTGAACGAGGACGAGATGGCCTCGCTGCGCCGCATCATCGGCGGCTCGGGCACGGATGCGGCCAGCAGGCTCGGTTTGCAGCCGGACGCTCCGTTCGACGGGCCCCGCTCGGCCTTCGCGGCGGCCCAACGCTGGCGGCGGCGGGCCGACCATCCGCTCAATGATCCATTTACTACCCGGGCCTGCCGGGCCGCGGTGCGCAGTGCCGAGGCGCTGGTCGCGGAGTACTCGTCACGCCAGTACTAACGAATCGGGCTTCTCCGTCGACATACAGGTATGCGTGATTGCCTGGGGTTGTCCGTGGGGGCGACCAATCTGGTGGCGATCGCCGATCATGCGCCGCTGGTGCGGCCGACGGTGTTCGCACTCGATGGCGGGTTGGTTTTCACCGATTTCGTGGGACGGGTCGGTGACCCGGTGCCGTTGGTTGCCGCCGACGGCTCGACGCATCACGCCGAACAGTTGTTGGCCGGAGCGGTCGAGGCACTGACGCGGGAGTCCAGCCCGACGCATCGCCCCGACGTGTCGGTGGTGACGGTGCCCGCACATTGGAGCCCGGCGGCTTTCGATTCTGTGCGGCGGGCGATGCCCGGCGTCCGCGTGATTCCCGATTCCGTCGCCGCGCTCACCGCGATCCAAGCACATCCCGGCCTGCCCGCCCGCGGTGTTGTCGCCCTGTGCGATTTTGGCGGATCCGGCACCAGTCTGACCCTTGCCGACGCTTCTGCCGGGTTCGCCACCATCGGGCAGACGACGCGGTACGAGGAGTTCTCCGGCGACCTGATCGACCAGGAGATGCTGCGCCACGTCCTGAGGAATCTGGAAGCCGAACCGGCAGGCACCGCTGCGGTGGCCGCACTGGGCCGGCTGCGCGACGAGTGCCGGGCCGCCAAGGAGCGGCTGAGCGATGACAGCGCGGTCAGCCTGGATGGGCCGGCCGGCGCGATCAGGCTGACCCGCGCTGAACTGGACGCGGTGGTTTCCGGTCCGCTCGGCGGCGTGATCGAGGCGCTCCTGGACCTGCTGCGCCGCAACGGCATTCACCCCGCACAGCTGGCCGCTTTGGTCACCGTCGGTGGTGGTGCACGGATACCTCTTGTCACCCAACGGCTTTCCGAGGCCTTCCGGATGCCGGTCACCACCGTGCCGCAGGCGCAGGTGATCGCCGCAGTCGGAGCTGCCCTGCTGGGCCGTCGCGGAGCTGACGAGACCGCGACGCAGGTGGCGGTTACGCCTCCTCCCGTCATGGGAACGTCTACTGTCGCGGCATCCGCGCTGGCGTGGTCGGTGTCTGATTCGGCAGCCGAGGTCGCCGCGTTCATCCCGGAGTCGGTGACCGACGATTCGGCCCGGCCCGATTTCGTGTTCTCCGAGCCGCCTGTTCCGCCAGCTCCGCCACGCCTTCCGTGGTATCGGCGGGGAGGCATAGTGGCCTACGCCGGGGTCTTCCTGGCTGTCGTCGGCACGGTCGGCATGGTGCTCTCGGCGCGGGCTGACCGTCTCGATGCTTCGCTAGGCTCCAGTTTGTCTGCGCCGCACAATGTTCCGGCTGAGTCGCCATTGGCGCCGGCCGCCGCAGCCGCACCGCCCACCCGAACCGTGGTGGTCCGTGATCCGTCGTGGTCGGGCCCCAAAGCCGGCGCGCCGGCTGCTGCGCCCCGCCCGGCGGCTGCACCCTGGTTGGTGCAGAGCCGTCAGAGCGCACCGCTCGCCCCAGCCCCGCAGCGGGTGGCCCCGGCGCCGCAGGCGCCCCGACCTCGACCGGCCGCGCCCGCTCCGGCACCTGCGCTTCCGCCTCCGCCTGCGGCGATCCCACCGATTCCGGTGCCGCCGCTGGTGTTTCCGCCGGTGACGCTTCCGCAGCTACCGGTCCCGACGTTCAAGCCGCCGGTGTCTGAGCCGTCGCCTTCGCCTAGCCCGTCGCCGAGTCCTTCGCCGACGCCGACGCCTGAGCCCAGCCCGTCACCGACTCCTACACCTACTCCTACGCCTACGCCGGAGCCGACACATACCCCAGAGCCGACGGTTGAGCCCACGCATACGCCAGCGCCGACTGCGGCACCTGAGCCCACTGCGGCGCCCGAGCCCACCCAGGCGCCCACACCCACATCGGCTGCGCCCACACCGTGAGCCACACTTAGATCTCGGATTCCTGCTCAATGTTGACTGGAATCCGAGATGTTGATGACTATGCGGCGCGGTCGAGCCGAGTGAACGCACAGCCTGGCCCACACGGATGGCCCGCCACCGCGATCCCGTGACGCGTCAGGACCTGGGCGATCTTGCGCGCGGTCCGACATGGCCGGTCGAAGACTTGGCCGTAGGAGAGCCGGACGGTTGAGCGGCCGTCGACCGCGGCGTCGAGATCTCGCTCGAAGTCCGCGTCCCGCCTGGTCGCTGAATCGTGGTGCACTCGGCCGTCGAGCTCGACGATGAGCCGCTCGCCATACTCGGCATCGCGGTAGCAGACGCCGACCGACGACGCGGCCCGCTTCTGACGGACAGCGCGTGGCAAACCGTGCGGCCGTTCGACGCGCACGAGGTAGCCGTGCTCAAGAACCGAGCAGGTGCCGTCGGCGATATCGACCAACACCGCGCGCAACCACCGGCGACGACGGACTCGTGCCCGAGAATCGAGCACTTGCAGTAGTCGATGCGCGGTGGTGCGTCGCGATTGGCAGGCGTTGGCCAGGACCGCGATGGCATCGAGTTCGGACGTGGCGCGGCAGGCGACGTCGAGCACGGCTTCGTCATAGCGCATCCGCGGCGGGCTGACATTCCACAGCACCCGCTCTTGAAGATTCACAAGGTGGTGAATGCGGACTCCCGCCGGTTCAGTCAACATCGGCCGCTGTTGCGCGACGGCGACATGGATGGGCAGGGTGTCGGCTTCGAGAGCAGATTCGAAGCACAACGCGGCCGGGGCGGCGTAAAGCACTGCGGCCCAAGCACGTTGCGGCCAGCTCAGCGGTCCAGTGTGGTCGACATATACGCCCGTGTGGACCCGGGCCCACTCATTGCGTCGGAGCAATCGCCGGATCTCGTGCTCCCGCAGGCCCGCGTCCAACGCCTGCCGACGCGAGATCACCCCATCCTGTTGGCGAAGCACATTGTCAACGTCCACCCATTCGATATTCGTGGACCGGTGTGGTGACGGCTAGAACGAATTCGACGGTCTGTGGATAACCTCGCCGAGCCAGGTCAGGGGTTATCTGCAGGCGGCTCAGCCGTCGTCTCCGGCGCAGAGGTGGTTGTCGTCGGCGCGGTCGTCGTGGTGGTGGTCTCGGTGGTCGTCGTCGTGGTTTCGGTGGTGGTCGTCGTCTCGTGAACCGTCGTGGTGGTGGGTATGACGGTTTCGGTGACGGTATGAGTCGGCGCCGGAACCACCGGGGCTGTGGTGGCGACCGATGTGGTGGTAGTGGGCGTAGTCGTACTGGTGGTCGTTGTTGTCGTCGACGGGGAGTCCGACGAGAACAGCTGCACCAGGGCATAGATGACCAACGCCGCGATGACGGCCCCCGCAGCGCCCATGCCGATCAGTGCGGCGGGCTTGCGGTACCAGGGAACAGGCTCGGGAGCAGGCTGCGCGGGTGGCTCGGAGTACTCGCCGTAGCTGGGGGCGTACTGGGTGGGCTCGTCGCCGTCGTCGTAATAGTTCGACACTCGCCGATGGTAGGCAGGTTCAGCCGCCCGGCGGCGGATACAGCGTGCGTGTCACGTTGGTACGCGGCCGGTGGTGCGTCGTGGTGGGGTACTCGCCGTAGCCGGCGCTGCCCGACTCCGTCGTTGTTGTGGTGGTGGTTGTCGTGGTCGTCGACGTGGGTGACGTCTCGGACGTGGTCGACGTGCCGGAGGTCTCCGAGGACGAAGTGGTCGAGGTGTCCGATTCGCCGGGCACACCGAACTCGGTGGTCACGGGCAGACGGCTGGTGGTGGTGCGCGTTGTGGTCGACTTCGTGGTTTTCACCGTCGTCGACGTGAAGGTGGGCGGGACGAAATCGATGGGCGCATCTTCTGGCCCGCCGGAGCCGGTCAGCGCGATCGCTGCCCACACCACCAGGCCGATCACGGCCAGGGCCGCCGCGCTGGCCCCTGCCACCGCCGGCGTCGAGTGATGCCAGGGCGCCTCGGGCTGCTCCTGATCGTCGTCGTCACCGGTCACGGGCTCCGATACTATGCCCGGCCCCCGAGCCGGTCTCGATCAGCTCAGCTGACGGATGACCTCACCGGCGAACAGCTCCAGGTGATCCAAGTCGGACTGGTCGAGCATCTGCAGGTAGACCCGCTGCACCCCGGCCTCCACGAAGGGGGCGAGCTTGTCGACGATCTCGGCGGGCGTGCCGACCAGCGGTGAATTGCTGCGCAGCTCGTCGACCTCGCGGTTGATCGCGGCGGCCCGCTTGGCGATTTGCGCCTCGTCGCGGCCGGCGCACAGCACGAACGCCGCCGAGTAGGTCAGGGAGTCCGCGGCCCGGCCTGCCGCAGCCACCGCGTCGGCCACCCGTGCGAACTGCGTCTTGAGGGTGTCCAGCGGCACGAACGGGATGTTGAATTCGGCGGCGAACTCCGCGGCCAGCGCCGGTGTGCGCTTGGCGCCCATGCCGCCGATGATGATCGGCAGGTCGGACTGGGCTGGCTTGGGCAGCGCAGGGGAGTCGACGACGGTGTAGTGCTTGCCCGAGAAGTCGAACGTCTCGCCGATCGGCGTGCCCCACAGGCCGGTCAGGATCCGCAGTTGCTCTTCGAGCCGGTCGAAACGCTCTCCCAACGGCGGGAACGGGATCGCGTAGGCCTGGTGCTCCTCCTCGAACCAGCCGGCACCGAGACCCAATTCGACACGGCCGCCGCTCATTTCATCGACCTGTGCCACCGAGATGGCCAACGGCCCGGGATAGCGGAAGGTGGCAGACGTGACCATGGTGCCCAGCCGGATCGTCGAGGTCTCGCGTGCGATGCCGGCCAGCGTCACCCAGGAGTCGGTTGGCCCGGGCCGGCCGTCACCACTCATCGCCAGGTAGTGGTCAGACCTGAAGAACGCCGAGTAGCCGAGAGCTTCAGCGGTGCGAGCCACCGCGAGCTGGTCAGAGTAGGTAGCGCCTTGCTGGGGTTCGACGAAAACACGGAAGTCCACGGAGGCCAGCCTATCGGCGATCTCAGGTGGCCGGCTGTCGAGTGAGTTCGTCGAAGCGGGCGAAGGCAGCGTCGAGGTCGGCTTCGTCGTACATCTCACAGCGGCTGATCAGGTCGCCCTCGAACATCAGAAGGGCGATTTCGCGCCACTCGGCGTAGAAGTCCTCTTGAGAGGTACCTTGCGCCGCTCGCGTGATGATCGCGCCGACGTCGCTCAAAGCGTGGACGGCTGCGGCGTAGTAGCTGAGGTCCGGCGTGACATCCCATGTGGCGTGGACGTACGGGGTCATGTCACCGGGCGTCCAAGCTCTCCCTCGTCGATGGTCAATGTTCACCCAGTCTGCTGTAGTCGCCGGAAGCTCGTGCCGATTCAGCGCAGCGTATGCGGTGACGATCACCGACCAGGTGTGGGCATGGGCCGCGGCTTCACCCGCGAGGTAGCGGGCATCGAGTTCCTCGAAGGCGGCGTCGATGTCGGCAGGGTCGAACACGATGCGCGCCACGATTCGGCTGCCTGCGTTTGCTTCGAGGACGACGAGTCCTTCGGTGTAGAAGTCATCGGCTTGCTCGTTTCGCGCCGACACGCGGGCACGGCTGAGGGCAAGGCGCTCCCCGCGGGTGGCAATGACGGTCGAGGTGATCGTCGGATTGCCGACTTCAGCGATCGCCTGCATGTTCGCGAGCTCGGCATCTTTGCCGTGCCGCGGGCCGGAATTCAGCACCGACCGACGGTCGTCTGCGTGGATGTCGTTGGTCAGTATCTCAGTGATGGCGCTCCAGTCGCGCGCCGCGAAGAACGTTTCAAGGCGTCGGAGCGCCTGCGTTGCAGCGTTTTGGAGGCGAGGTGCTGGTCGGCTGAGTTCGTCGAACCGCGCGAGGGCGGCTTCGAGGTCTGCCTCGTCGTACATCTCGCATCGGCTTACTGCGTCGCCGTCAACCGTGAAAACCACGATCTGCCGCCACTCAGCGTCGAAACCCTGTTGAGAACTGCCGTACGCCGAATGGGTGATGACTGCGCCAAGTTTACTCAGGCGATGCGCTGTCTCTATGTGGATCTTCAGATCGGGCGACACGTCCCAGCTGGCCTGGAGGTAGGGAAACAAGTCGCCAGGCTTGAAAGCGATCCCGGGCCGGCGGTCGATGTCCACAAAGTCCGTCGTCACCCGAGGCATCTCATGCCGGTTTAGTGCCGCGTAGCCCTGCACGATCACCGACCACACCTCCGCGTAGTCGGCGGCTTCCCCGGCAACGTAGCGGGCGTCAAGTTTTTCGAACGCGGCGTCGAGGCAGTCGAGGTCAAACATCATCGACGCGGCGATCATGTCGTCAGCATCGATCTCGCAGATGCCGAGCACATCGTTGTGGAATCGGTCAGGGTCGTGATCACCGGTTGAGATCACAAAGCGGCCGAGGGCGAGGTGCTCACCGCGCGACGCGATAACTGTTGACGTCATGTCGGTGAACCCAACGTCCGCAACGCTTCTCCAGATCCCAACGTTGGCCTCTCGGCCTCGATGTAAGCCCGCCCGTACCACCGGCCGGTGGTCCTCGGCTGAGATATCGACGGCCAATGTGGCGGCCATAGCGTCCCAATCGCGGTTTGCGAAGCACCGTTGGAAGCGTTCTATGGCTCGAGTTGCTGCGTTTTCCAGCTGTGGCGCAGGGCGGCTGAGGTCATCGAACCTGGCGAGCGCGTTGTCGAGGTCCGTCTCGTCGAAGACTTCGCAGCGGCTGACTAATTCACCGTCTACGGTCAGAAGATTGATCACCCGCCACTCAGCGTGGAACCCTTCGCGTGAGATGGCTTGAGCCGATTGGGTAATGACCGCCCCGAGAGTGTTCAATCGGTGCACAGTCTCGACGTAAAGGGAGGCTTGCCGGGACAGATCCCACGTGGCGTGTAGATACTCCGTCATTTCGCCCGGGGCAAATGCCGTCGTGCGCCGGTGGTCGATGTTCACCCAGTTCGGTATTACAGCAGGTGCTTTGCGATGGTTGAAGGCATTGGAGATTCGACAAACCGTCGACCACGTCTGCGCATGCGCTGCCGCTTCGCATGCCAGGTACCGGGCATCGAGCTCGGCGAGAGCAGCTTCGAAATCGTCAGGGTCGAAGGTGACCACTGCAGCGATCTGACCGTCGGTATTCACCACGATGACCTCGAGAAGGCTGACTTGATACGCATCGGTGTGTTGGTGGCCGATCGCGTATTGAGAGTGCCTGAGCGCCAGGCGCTCACCGCGTGTCGCAAGGACGGTGGTCGCGGTGTTCTCGCCGCCGAGCCCGGCGATCACGCGGGCGTCTTCGAGAGCAGCATCCCGACCGTGCCTGATGCCGGAGCTGACAGTATGACGACGATCTTCACTACAGATGTCGTCGGACAGCATGTTCGCCATCGCGTTCAGATCGGCGTTTGCCAAATACTTATGGAAACGGTCGTACGTGCGGCTGGCGGTGTTCTCCAGTTGTCGCGGGGGTCGACTGAGTTCGTCGAACCTTGTCAGCGCGGCGTCGAGGTCTGCCTCGTCGAAGACTTCCAAGCCGTTGAGCTGTTCGCCGTCGACGGTGAGGATGATGACGTCCCGCCACTCGGCATCGAAGCCTTCTTGTGAGGTCCCTTGCAACACTTGGGTAAAGAGTGCTCCTGAACTACTCAGCCGATGTACAGACTCGATGTAGAGGTTGATGTCCGGCGCTACATCCCAGGTCGCTTCGATGTATGGGGTGATGTCACCAGGTTCGAACGCTGTCGCGCGCCGGTGGTCGATGGTTACCCAGTCCGGCGTTGTAATCAACGGCTCACGTTGGTTGAAAGCCGCGACGTTCTGGGCGATGACCGACCAAGCATGCGCGTGGTCGACGGATTCACCGGCGCCGTAACGGACCTCGAGTTCAGCGAGCGCCGCATCGAGGTCGTCGAGGTCGAACATAAGCGATGCGACGATCCGATTGTCGGTGTCGATCTCTACGATGCCGAGCACATCGTTTTGGAACTGGTCAGGCCCGCGATCGCTCGATGAGATGACGAAGCGGCCCAGGGCTAGGTGCTCCCCGCGCGTCGCGATGATTGTTGACGCAATTTTAGTGAGCCCAACCTCGGCGACGCTCTGCCAATCGGCGATATTGACATCTCGGCCGTGTCGTAGTCCAGCACGCATCACCAGCCGATGGTCCTCGGCTGAGACTTCGTCGGCCAGCAAGTCCGCGATCGCGTCCCAGTTGCAGTCCGCGAAGGACACTTGGAAGCGTTCTATCACTCGCGTTGCCGCATTTCCCAGTCGCGCAGGCCGACTCAGCTCATCGAACTCGGCGAGTGCGGCGTCCAGATCTGTCACGTCGAACAACTCGGAGCGACTGACTTTTTCGCCGTCGACGGTGAGAAGGTGGGCGTCTCGCCATTCGGCGGCGAAGCCGTCATGCGAGACCCCCTGGGCAAAATGGGTGACGACTGCTCCGCGATCAGTGAGCCGATGCACGGACTCGATATGGATCCTGGTATCGGGTGAATCTTCCCATGCGGCTTGGATATACCTGACCATGTCGCCGGGCGCGAACGCTGCTGCCGCGTGACGTTTATCGATGTTCACCCAGTCAGGTGTCGTCGGAGGAATCTCGCGCCGGTTAAACGCGGCGTAAGCGTCCGTGACGGTGGCCCAGATCCGCGCATACGGCGCTGCTTCACCGGCGCGGTATCGAGCCTCGAGTTCAGCAAAAGCGCCATCGACGTCGTCTACATCGAATACGAAGCGTGTCGATACCTGGTTGTCGGAATTCACTTCAATGATCTCGAGAAGATCGCTGTGGAAAGGCTCGGGTTGTTGGCTTGCCGCCGCTCGGCTGCGACACAAAACGAGGTTTCTGCCGCGGGTCGCGATGACGTGAGACCGGACTTCTGTGACTCCGACCTCCGAAATAGCCGAAATCTCGGCAATCACTGCATCGCGCCCCGCTCTGGGGCCGGCGTTGACTACCCGACGGCGATCCTCGGTTGAAATATCCTCGGCCAGGACCCTTCGAATTGCTTGCCAGTCGCGGACGGCGTAGTTCGCGATGATGTCCCGGTACACGTGACTGGCGACGTTCTCCAGCCTAGGCGTCTGCGTATGCCCTTCGCCGAATCGCGCGTACTGCGCGTCAAGTTCGGCAAGCGCGGCGTCCATGTCGTCGACGTCGAACCATATCTGCCGTGCGATGCGGCCATCCTCGTCGATGGCGTACAGCTGGAGAAACTCATCCTGCGGTGCGCCGGGGCTTTCATCGACCGTGCCCAAGGTGATGTGTGCGAGGGCGAGGCGCTCTCCTCGGACAGCGACAACGGCATGGTTCAACCGCATGATCCCGTTCTCGAGATCACACCTCGTCTGGTGCACCACATCCTGTGGTGAGAATTCGGTCCGCTTGAAGCCGACGAGCTTGCGCCGACTTTCGATAGACCCTTCGGGAGCGAACATCTGCTCGAACTCGTCCCACGCCCCGGCCTCGATAGCGGCGGCAGCACGTTCGCTTACCCGTGTACAGGGGGTGTCTGGATAGTACTGGAGCCCTTGTTGTTTCGAATGTTGCCGCAATGCTTCGAATCGGGTGTGCTGCCTATCGAGTTCGGCGAGCGCGGCGTTCCTGTCGTCAGCGTCGAAGAATATAACGAGATTGATTCGGCCTTCGTTGTTCAGGCCCTGTAGCTCGAGCACTTCATCCTGAGGTGCCCCGGGGCTTCGATCGTCGGTGGTGATCGTCAGTTGGAAGAGGGCCAGGCTTTCGCCTCGTGTGGCGACCATCGCAAGATGGTGCCGCTCTGCACCCACGCCTCGGAGTTGCGCCACCCGTTGTGTCCATTCCTCCGACGAGAACACAGTGCGGGGGAAGCCGACGATCTTGCGGCGACTTTCGACAGTCACATCCGCTGCGAACATCTGCTCGTACTCGGTCCAGGCTTCGCGATCGATGGCGTCGCTTAGCTTGTGGAGACTACGTACGCACGCATTGTCGAGTTGGACCGGTTCTTCAGGTGGAGCTGGCGAAGCCGGAGCCGTGCGCCCGCCGGCAAGCGCCCGCGCCTTCTCCGCAAGCGCCACCGCCCCTTTCTGTTCATACAGTTCCGCCGCCCGCCCGGCAGCAGCCCGTGCGCCTGCAACGTCACCGGCGGCACCCAAAACGGTCGCCAAAGCCAGGCACGTATCACCGTGGTCGACCAGTGCATCCGTGCGCCCGGCAATGGCCACGGCCTCCTCGGCCACCCGCCGCGCCTCCTGGTGGGAGCCCGCACCGGAAAGCAGCTGTGCCCGAACCGTCCGCCAGGCGATGGCGGCCTTCAGCGCGTGCCCGGCGAGCTGCTCACTCTCCGAACACAGTTCGTCCGCCTCAACGCCTCGATCCAGCAAGAGGCAAGCGCGCGCCAACAGCGCGGCCACCTCCGCCGTATCGGCCTCCAGCCCCATCCGGCGGAAACCGTTGTAGGCCAGACGAAGATGTTCTTCGGCGGCAGCGGGATCTTCGAGCACCAACTCGACGATGCCGGCGAAGTGCTCGACTTCGAGAAGCGCATGACGCAAGCCCATCTCGGTGACTGTGCGGCGCGCCGAGTCGATCATCCGACGGGCGGCAGCACCCCGGCCGCGGAACGCCTCCAAGACGGCCTGACATCGCGTCGAGGTCGCTTCGACCGCGGGCGAATCGGTCGTGATCCGCAGCAGTCGCACCACGTCGAGGCATCGTCCGCCCGCACGTGGAACCGGGTTCGGCCCCCACAGCGCGGCCAACGGAGCGCCCGCCAGCACCTCGTTGACCAGCCGATACTCACCTGCTTGCCGCGCCGCAGTGAGCGCGTTGTCCAATGCGAGCTCGCAGTCGGCGACGCGCCCGAGGCGGGCCAGGCAACCGGCCCGTACCGTGTGCGCCTTGGCTTCCCCTGCCGCGTCGCCCAATTCGGCCAACACTTCAGCGGCTGCACTCACCGCGGCGTCGATCTCGTCCAGACGCTCGGGATCGACCAGCATCGAGAGCTGACCGTCGAAGCACGTCGCCCACGCGGCGAGACGCGCTGAATCGACTGTCCCCGCCTGCAATTGCGAGACCGCACCTGCCGCCGAGGACACATCGCCCGCGGCCAGCAGTGCCTCGCAGCGCGCCACCAGAAGCTCGACACGCTGGTCATCGCGGTCGGGCAACTCGTCGTCGAGTTCGTCCAGCGCGTGCAAGGCATGGTCGTAGAGGTCGGCGGCGCCCTCGTAGGCCAACCGGGCCATGGCCTGGTCTGCCGCACGCCGGCAGTACGTCACGGCTTTGAGAGCGTTTCCCGCCCAGGCGCATTCAAAGTAGTGGTGTGCCAGTTCGGCCAAGAGCTCGTCGTCGGCCCCTGGCATCGTCTCCAGCGTCGTGGCAATCCGCTGGTGCAGCCGCATGCGCCGCATGGACGCCAGTTCAGCGAGTAACGACTGCCGGACGATGGCGTGGTTGAAGCGGTAGCGCCCACCTGGCTCCTCGATGAGGATCCCGGCCTGGCGAGCCTCGTCGAACGCATCGACCAGGTCCTCGCCGACCACGTGCTCGACCAGATCGAGGGAGAACTGACTGCCCACCACCGCGGCCGCGGCCAGCACCTTGTTCGTGTCGACCGGTAGCCGGGAAAGCCTGCGACTCACCGCTTCCCGAACACCTTGTGGCAAGGTGCTCGGATCCCAGTGCCCGCCGCTCTCGTCGACGTGACGCAACGCCTCGATGAGGAAGAACGGGTTGCCCCCGGTGACCGACGCCAACGCGCGGGCCAACTCTTCGTCGTCGTATCCGGCTTCGGCGACGTACGCGGTCACGTCGTCCTCATCTAGGCCGCCCAGGGCAATGCGATTGGCGCTGCCGTCGCGATGAAGGTCGGCGAGCATCGCCGCCAAGGGGTGGGATCGGTCGAGGTCGGTACTGCGGTAGGTGCCGATGATCTGAACCCGGGCATGCTCGCCGAAGCGCAGAAGATGGCGCAGCAGCAGCAGGGTGGGTTTGGCCGCCCAATGAAGGTCGTCGAGCACCAGGACGATGGGCACGTCTACCGAGGCGATGCCCAACAGCGCGACGACGGCGTCGAACAAGGCATAACGCTCGGTGTCGGCGTCGCCGTGCGACGGTGCGGCGAGATCGGGGAGGGCATCGGTCAAACCGGGAACCAGTGGCAGTAAGGCCTCCACACCGCGCATCCCGCGCAACCGGTCGGGACCGAGGCACGGCACAAGCGTGCGAAGGGCTTCGGCGAACGGCTGGTACGGCGCACCGAGATCCTCGTCGGAACGGCCGTACAGCACCACCGCGCCCTGTGCGTAGGCCTGCCGGGACCATTCTCCGGCCAGGCGGGTCTTTCCCACCCCCGGCTCACCCGCGATCAGGACTGCGCGGGTGCCATCGGTGAGCGTCGACTGCCACGCGGCGAGTAGCTCTGCGAGCTCACGACCACGCCCGACGAATGGGCCGGACCCCGTGAGAACCGCCGGTACGCCAGGCCGCTCGATGGGGGAATCAGCGGTCGGCGGCGGACTTTCGTCAGTCTGCAGGCGGAGCTCGAAGATGTGCTCGGGCCGTGCCAAGTTCTTCAGCTGGCGCATCCCCAGGTCGATGAGCGCGACGTCGTCGGACAGGGAATCGATCACCAGCTCAGCCGTCGCCCCCGAACACAGGGTCTGGCCGCCGGTGGCCTGGGACCGCAGCCGCGCGGCGCGGTTGACGGCGCGGCCGAAGTAGTCGCCGTCGCGCAACTCGGCCTCTCCGGTGTGCAACGCGATCCGGATGCGCAGGGGCTCGGCCAGCGCCCACGGCTCATGAAAGACCGCGTCCTGCAACTC
Organism: Mycolicibacterium porcinum; assembly: GCA_001942045.1. GTDB lineage: Bacteria > Actinomycetota > Actinomycetes > Mycobacteriales > Mycobacteriaceae > Mycobacterium > Mycobacterium porcinum_A. Next base: position 67,007 of record MSTD01000025.1, on the reverse strand, counting down.
GATCGCGGCGGCCGCGGCGGCTGACGGACGGTCGAACACCGAGAAGGTGGCATCGCCCTCCCCTCGAGTCTTGATCAGCCGACCGCCGCGGGAGGTGACGACCTGTTCGACGAGTTCGTCGTGCCGGGCCAGGGCCAGGGCCATCGCGTCGGCGTCGGCCTCCCACGCGGCGGTCGACCCCTCGATATCGGTCAGTAGGAAGGTGACTGCCCGTGTTACCGAGGGAACATGTTGTGTCGCAGGGATGTCGAGCTCGGCGTCTTGCGCGACGATGGCGGCTTCGAGCCGCCGCAGTTCGGGCCCCGGGTCGACGCCGAGCTCATCGGCCAACAGCGACCGGGCCCGCCGGTAGGCGCCGAGCGCCTCGCCTTGCCTGCCGGCCCGGTAGAGCGCGAGCATAAGCTGACCCCAACGTCGCTCGCGCAGCGGCGCCTCCGTCACCGCGGCCTCTAGGTCGCCGATGATCTCGGCGGCCCGGCCGGTCGCCAGGAGCGCGTCGGCCCGGTCCTCGACCAGTGCCGAGTGGGCCTCGATCCACCGGGTCTTCTCGGACACACCCCGCCGACTGTCGGGCAGTTCGGGGATGCCACGCCACAGCGCGGCCGCCTCGTCGAACCGGATGAGCGCAGCGCTGGTGTCGCCGGAGCCCAGGGCTTCGCGGCCCAATTTGGTGAGGGACTGATGGCGCGCGGCATCGGTCCCGGCGGTGTTCAGCCGCCAGCCGGTCCCTTCCGTCAGCACGAATCCGTCGCCGAGGGTGTGACGCAGCGACGAGATGTGCGTCTGCAGGGCCTTGGCCGCGGTGCGCGGCGGATCGTCGCCCCAGAGCAGTTCCGTGAGCACGTCGGCCGGCACCACCGAACCGCCGTGCAGTCCGAGCATCGTAAGGATGGCGCGCGGCTTCGCGCCCGGTATCGCGACGGGCGCACCGTCCATTCGGACCTGTAGAGGTCCCAAAACCCCCAGTTCCACCGATGAAAGCGTACCCACGCGACAATCGTCGGGGTGACGATTCAACGCAGGATCAAGAACCGGTAAAGCCGCGGATTACCTGGTGTTTTACAGGCCGCGTCGGGCGGCGCGCAGCGCGGCGACGGCAGCGTCGTCACCGGAGAACGTCACCTGGGCCGGCTCGCGGCCGGCGGCGAACAGCAACAACTCACCGGGCTCTCCGGTCACCGCCACCTCCGGACCGGAGCCGACGGTGGCCAGCGTCTTGCCCTGCGGCGTTGTCAAGGTCACCCGCGCCGGAGATTTGCCCATCGTCATCCGGGCCATCGCAGCAATCCCGCGGGACAGCGCGGACACCGTCGCGCCATCGAGTTCCCGTGGCTTCCAATCAGGTTGGGCCCGGCGCACATCCTCATTGTGGATGAACATCTCGGCCACATTCACCAGCGCGTCGAGCAACTTGAACGGAGAGTACAGCGGTGGACCCGCAGCAATCTGATCGACCAGCTCGTCCCAGTCGGTGCTCTCGGTGACCTGCCTCTGCACCCGTTCGGTGTAGCCGGCGAGCTGAGGCACCAGGATTCCAGGGGCGGCATCAAGGCGACGCTCCCGCACCACCAGGTGGGCGGCCAGGTCACGGGTGGTCCAGCCCTCGCAGAGGGTGGGTGCATCAGGTCCGGCGGCACGCATGGACTCGACCAGGGCGGCACGCTCCCGTTGAGCGACAGTCATGGCTCAACTCTAGGAGCCCTAGAAGGTTTTCACCCCTTCGACAGCGATGACCATTCCATGCCCGCTGCCGTCATTGCTGATGCGGGTGCCGTCCTCGCTCGCATCGATGGTCCAGCCCACCGCGCTGTACTTGCGGTAGTCGAGGGTGACCACCGGAATGTCACCGAGGTTGCCCACGACCCATTTGATCTGGCCATCGGGGGTGAGCCGGACCCCGGTTGCGTGCTCCCCGTCGACCACCGGCGGATCGTCAAAATCCGATTCGCAGCCGACATACTGCTTGGACAGCTGGCAGCGGGTCCGGCCGGATTTGGTCTCGATGAAGACGTACCCGTTCTCCGGCTCCAGCGCGGTGGCGCCGGATGGCGCACGGGACGTGCTGGGCGGCGCCGCGGTGGTGGTACTCGGTGAGGGGGCCGGGCTGGATCGCGTGGGCCGCGCGGTGGGGAAACTGGGTTCGGTCGGTGATTGCGGGCTGGTGGCCGGGGTGCCTTCGATGTTCGATTGGCACCCGGACAACAGCACACCCGCGGCCAGCAGGGCGCTCAGCGGTTGCCACGCCTTCACCGGGCCAAGGCTACGCACCGTGAGTCAGCGCAGCAGGTTATGACGCGCCGAAAAGCCCTGCGTAACCGTCGGACAGGGCACGCAGCTGCCTGGCCCCGTCACCGTGGAACGATGCGCCGTGCATGATCGCCAAGGTCGTTGGATTCAGCTCTGCGAGTTGGGCCAACGTGGGCGCCAGATTCGTGGTCAGGCCGGTGGCGTGGAACAGTCCTTCGGCTTCCAATGCCGGTGCCACACAATCAGATTCCGTGAGGGCGGGGCATTGACCGGTGTGGGTGAAAAGGTCACCGGCCAACAGCGTCGACGTCGTCTCGTCGAACCACAGTCCCGCTTCCCAGTTGTGGGGCACGTGAGGAGTGGCGATGAAGCGCAGCTGATGTCCACCGATGTCGTGCGCTGCCTCGGCGGGTGCCGTGACCGGCGGACGGTCGCACATGTCGGTCAGCGACAGCATGATCGCCAGCGGGCCGTGGATCACCTCGGCGTGCAGTGCGGCCGCCAGGAACTGGTTGACCGCGCCGCACTCGTCGGCTTCGAGGTGTCCGAACGAGATCCAGCGCAGCCGGGTCAGCGGCAGCACCCGCTCGATGGCCGCCGACACCTGCGGAAACAGAAACCGTTGACCGGTGTGGAACAGGAGCGGCTCGTCCCCGGTCAGCAGGAACTGATTGAACGTGAAGCCATGCTCGGTGATCCCCGGTATCCAGGTGGACAGCCGATAGATGTCCGGGGCGATCTCGTCGACACGGGTATCGGTGTCCATGCTGCTATCGTCCGCCTCGGCTGAGTCAGTGCGGACAGGTATCGCTCGATTGCCCGGCCATGACGGTGTTCACGAACTCCTGGGCGTCGGCCAGCGACGCGCCGATCACACCGCGGTGGTCCTGTGCGGCGTACACCCGGTAATCGACCGCGGCATCCCTACCGCACAGTGCCTTGGTGAGCGCGTCGACACCGGCTTGGGGCACCGCGGCATCATCAGTGCCCTGCGCGATCATGACCGGCACGCGCGGGGTCAGGCGGCTCGGATCCTGGCGGTCGAGGTAAGCGTTCAACGGTCCCACGTCCGCATTCGGCGCGAAAACCTGGGCCGACGGCACCGGCGGTAGGGCGCGGATCTGAGCCAGGCACGCCGCGCGGCCCGTGGTCAGCAGCCGTCCTGCTTGCGGCGTGAAGATCTCCTCCGGTGTGATGTCTGGATTCACGACGGCGGCGCCGAGCACGAGTAGTGGCAGAAAGGCTTGGGCTGCAGCGGCTTCCGGTCGGCCGGAGCGCACGAAGTTGACTGCTTGGCTCAACCCGACCCCGCCAGGGGCGATCGCCACCGCGCCCTTGAGCGTGAGCTCAGGCGCCCGCTGCCCGGCATCTTGCGCGGTGAAGAGCGCTGCCTGGCCGCCCTGGCTATGGCCGATCGCCACCCAGGAAGCGCCGATGTCGGGGTTGAGATCGCGGGCTGCCCGCACGATGTCGGTCACCGTGTTGGCCTCGCTGGTGCCGTCGATGTAGGGATGCCCACCTGGGGTGCCCAGCCCCTGGTAGTCGGTTTGGACGACGGCGTAGCCGCGGGCCACCCAGGTGTCGAGCATCGCGGTCACCGGCCCGAGGTAGTCGTGGGCCGGGCCGTCGGTGGAATCCGCTGAGGGAGCACAGGTATCGGCGTAACCGGTGGTGCCATGGGCCCAGCTGATCACCGGCCAGCCGCCCTCGGACGGCGGCGTCTTGGGGACCGACACCGTGCCCGACACCACGATCGGTTTGCCGTCGGAATCGTCGGAAACATAGGTGACCAGCTGGGTTTCACCGCTCGGCAGCGCAGCGGCGGTGGCCAGCGGTCGAGCGGTGAGCAGCTGCCCAGGCTGCAGTTCCGGTTCGGCGGGTGCAGCGCAGCCGGCCACCACCGCCGTGGTGGCCACTGCTGCGGTCAGTCGACGAACAAGTCTTGGCATGGCTCCCATTGTGCGGGAGCCCGCCTACTGGGTCGGTTGCGGCAGGAAATGGTTGTCGAGGAACTTCGCGTAGTCCGGCAGTTGCGTGACCGGGTCGATCGACTTCTGGGTCTTGGCCCAGGCCCCCAGCTCAGTCAGTTTGTCGGCCAGGTCCGGCTTGAGCTGCAGAGTGAAGTCGAACTCGCCGAGCACCGTGCCCAAAAGCTCAGGGTCCAGCTGGGTGGCCTTGGCCACGGCGTCGGTGGCGGCCTTGTCGTGCTGGGCCAGAGCGGTGCCGGCGTCACCCAGCGCGGCCAGGAAGGCGGTGATCGCCTTGCCCTTGGTCGAGATGGCTGATTCGGTGGCGACGAAGAGGCTGTGCTGGTTGTAGGTCCCGCCGGTCAGCGCCACGGCATCGTCGCCGAGGGCCTTGATGGTCTGCGCCTGGTAAGGCTGGAAGATCGACACCGCGTCGACATTGCGCTGGGTGGCGGCGGTGACGATGGCCGACGGCGCGACCTGCACCAGCTCGGCCTTGATGTTGTTCTGCGCCAAGGCGTTCGAGATGTAGTAGGCGGCGCTGGTGCCCAGCGGGGTGCCGATCGACTTACCGGCCAGGTCGGCGAGCGTGTTGATGCCCGCGCTGCGCCGGGCCACGATGCGTGAGCCTTCCCAACGAGAGCCGTCGGCGATCACCCGCAGGGTGGGGGTGCGGGTCAGCGCGGCCGAGGTCGGCACGTCGGCGGCGGTGGTGATGTCGACCTGACCGGCGGCCGCGGCCTGCAGGGCCTCAACGCCGGACTGGAAGTTCACCACCTTGACGTTCACGTTGTGCTTGCCGAACACGCCGGTGTCGACGGCGACGGGGATCTGCGCCCAGGACGGGTCGACGACGAACCCGACGGTGAGTTGATCGGCGTTCGCGGTACCCGAGTCGGTGCAGGCGGTTCCTGTCACGGCGAGGGCGGCAGCGGCGATGACGGCGGCGACGATGCGCCGAAGAGGGGTCTTCACGTTGTGGATTCCTTTGTGGGGCTGGGGATCAGTGCACGGCGTGGTCGATGCCGAGCTGATGGTGCAGGGTCTTGCGGATCTCGCTGTAGCCGGGCTGATCGGCCAAGGAGTCGGCGGGCCGGGGACGGCTCAGCGGGTTGGTGATCTGATCGGCGATCTGCCCGTCGCGCAGCACGCTGACGGTGTCGCCGAGCCGGATCGCCTCGTCGATGTCGTGCGTGACGAAGACGATCGTGCGGTTCAACCGGGTCCACAGGTCGATCAGCAGATCCTGCATCCGCAACCGCGTCAGTGCGTCGAGCGCCGCGAACGGCTCGTCCATCAGCATCACGGCCGGCTCTCCGGCCAGGACGCGGGCGATGCTGACCCGTTGCCGCATGCCGCCGGACAACTCGCCGGGCCTTTGGGCGGCCACCTCGTCCCGCAGTCCCACGAGATCGAGCAGTTCGTGAATCTTGTCCCGCCGCTGCGGCTTTGACAATCGCCGCGCGGCGAGGGCGAAGTCGATGTTGCCGGCAACGGTCATCCACGGGAACAGCACGTCCCGCTGGAAGGCGACACCGCGTCGGGGATGCGGTGCGGTCACCGTCTCGCCGTTGTCGGCCACCGAGCCGGAGGTTGCCGTGATGAGGCCGGCCAGACAGTGCAGCAGGGTGGATTTGCCGCTGCCGGAGGCGCCGACGAGGACGGAGAACGACCCGTCCGGGATGGTCAGGGAGACGCCCTTGAGGGTTGGCTCCTGCTTGCCGGGGAACTGCACCACGAGATCGTGGGTCTGGATGGCCATCTCAGCGCTCCTCTTGGGCCCAACGAGTGAAGGGGGACGTGACGGAGGCGACCAGCAGGTCGCACAGCGCACCGACGATGCCCAGGACGATCAGGCAGAAGATCAAGCGGTCGGCCTGCGAGAACAGCTGTGCCTGTGAGATGCGATATCCGATACCCGCTGTGGTGCCGGTCATCTCGGCCACCACGATGAGCACGAACGCCATTGCGGCGCCCACCCGCAGACCCGACGCGATGTCGGGGGCGGCCTCGGGCAGGACCACCTTCGACAACGTCTGCCACCGGCCGGCGCCCAGGCAGCGGGCGGCCTTCAGATAGTCGACCGGTGTGCTCGCCAGTCCGGAATGACTGTTGATCCACACCGGGACGAAGACGCCGAGTGCGATCACCAGGAGCTTGCTGTTCTCGCCCAGACCGAACCACAGGATCGCCAGTGGGACGAGACCGATCGTCGGGATGGGCGAGAACACTCGCAGTACCGGTTGCAGCAGGTTGCGGCCCGCCGCGGTGGTGGCGGTGAACACCGCGACGACGATGCCGACGGTGGCGCCGATCGCGAAACCGACTGCCGCCCTGCGCAAACTGGCGACGATGTCGTCGGCCAGCAGGCCCTCGGTCCACAAGGTGTGCCCGGCCGCGAGGATCTCGGGCACACTCGGGAACAACTGGCGGGGGAAACGTCCGGTCGCCACGATCAGTGACCACAACGCCGCGGCGATCCCCAGCCCGGCCAACGTCCACCCGAGGACACCCAACCGGGCGAACGCCGACCGCACCCGTGCCGGGCCGGGACTGTGCGGGCGGTTGACCGCGGGTGTGCGGACCGCTAAACCGGCTGTCATGGACGGCTTCCCGCTTCGATACCCACGGCCCGCAGTGGTTCGCGCGGGGTGCCGGCGGGTACCCAGTCGAACGGCACCGCCTGCGACCGGTACACCAGCGCGGTCCGGGTGAGCCGGTCCACCCCGGGCACCCGCGTCTGCTTCACCTCGGGTTCACCGGCCACCCCATATCCCTGATACGGACTGTGGTACTCCCACACCACGTCACCGTCGGGGGTGACCTGGAACAACCGGCCCTGCATCCCCTCGGTGATCAAGGTGTTGCCGTTGGGCAGGCGCTGGGCATTGCTGACGAACGAGCTGAAGAACGTCCAGGACGGCAGGCCGGAGTCCTCCGCGGTGTACTGCCACACGATTTCTTTGGTCGCCGGGTCGATTTCGAGGATCCGGGAACCGGCGTAGATGCCCAGCGGGGCCGGCGGGTATCCGGCGCCGCCCTGATTGTCGAACACCAGGATGTTGCCTGCACCGGGCAGGCCCGCGGCGATCATGTGCGGGTTGTGCTGACCGGAGGTCTGATCGACCGGGCGTGGCACCTTGTGCACGTTGATCCGCTGGTGCTGCGCGCCGGGCTCGGCGTCGTAATAGGGCCCCAGCTTCCAGACGATCGCACCGGACGACTTGTCGATCAGCGCGATGATGTTGGCCTTGCGGAAGCTGACCAGGATGTTGTCCGGGTGGAAGACGGAGGCCGGATCGTCGAGGTACCAGCGGTTGGGTCCAAGGGTCTTGGCGCTGTTCATCTCCAGATAACCCCAGGGATCGTCGGGGTCGCGGGTGACGGTCTGGCGCAGGGCCTCCCAACCCGTCTCGGAGAATCCGAACTCATCGAGGTGGTCGCCGGCCAGCCACTGCCAGACGATCTCGCCGCCGGGCGTGACCTCGTAAAGCCCCTGATCTCCGACGGTGTGCTCGCCGAGACCGGGCACGACGCGGGGGACAGTGACCAGGATCAACCGATTGCCGCTGGGCAGCAGCTCCCAATCATGGTTCTGCCGGGCCGCGCCGCCGGGGGCCTGCGTGCCCCACTCCCAGACGATCTCGCCGTTCCAGTCGAGTTGGCCGACGGTGCCGTTGGCGTAGATGCCGCCGCGGGCGTCGTCACTGTCGGACAGCTGCACCCCGACTTCGCCGAGCCGGCCGTCATTGAGCGCAGGGTCCAGAATGCGCGGTGGCACACCGGCATACGGCCACTCGTGCACCACGGTGCCGTTGAGGTCGATCACCCGGGTGGTTCCGTCGGCGCCGGTGAACAGGACGTAGCTGTCGTGGACAAGGTCGGGGTCGAGGTAGCTGACTCCATCGAGACGCACAAATGCCATGTCAGTTACTCCACCAATGTCCGGTTACAACCATGGGTCCTCCTCGTTACGGTTCTAATCGATTAGCGTGAGGCAGGCGAAACCTGGATGGAACCGTCACAATCGAGGTGATTCAAACTCTTTCGAGCGGTCATCGACGAGCGGAGGGTCCACCCGTTGTGAGTGGGAAACGTCCGACACTGGCAGATGTGGCCAGCCGCGCCGGCACCTCGACGGCCGTGGTGAGCTATGTGCTCAACAACGGTCCGCGGCCGGTATCAGAGCTGTTGCGGTCCAAGGTGAACCGTGCGATCGACGAGTTGAACTACCGGCCGGATGCGCGGGGTAGGGCGCTGCGCCGCTCGCGGCGGTGGCGGCAGATCGGCCTACTGGTTCCCGACCTCACACTGCCGCTGTTCGGCCAGTTCGTGGGACGTATCGAGGTCGAGGCGCGGGCACGTGACCACCTGACCCTCATCGGCAACACCGGATACGACCCCGAGCGGGAACTCGAATTCGCGACCGCGTTCGCTGAGGTCGGCGTCGACGGACTGCTGGTGGTCGGTGCGGCGAACGCCCCGCAGACCGCGGAGCTCTGTCAGCAGGAACGGATCCCGGTGGTCTGGATGCACAATATCCGCGGTGACGTCGAAGCCGACATCGTCAGGGTCGATCATGCCTACGCCGGCGAACTCCTCACCCGGCACCTGCTCGACGTCCACGACTGTCACGACATCGCGTTCGTCGGCGGGTTCACCGAGGACGATGTCCGCCACGGCGACCGGGAAACCGTGCAGCAGCGATTCGAGGGTGTTGCCTCCGGCGTTGATCATGAGGTCCCGCTCATCCGGACCGACCTCACCCCGTCTGGCGCGTATGCCGCGGTCAGCGCCTTTCTGAACGGCGCGACACCCGCCCCGCGAGCCCTGGTGGTGGGGACCTACGGTCAGACAGCTGCCACGGTCCGCGCGATCATCGATGCCGGGCTGCGCGTGCCCGGCGACATTAGGGTCGTGGGTTTCGACGGCGCCGCCGTCGACTACGGGCAGCTGCGGCTCACCGCGATCCAACAACCGGTCGATGCGCTCGCCCGCCTGGCGTTGGGCCGATTGCTCGGCGATCATTCCGACGACGACATCACGCCGACGCTGCGCGTGGGGGAGACCTGCGGATGCGCGTGAGCTAGGCGCGAAGCAGCCCCCGCAGCGCGGTCTCGGCCAACTGCCGGGCGTGTTTCTCGGTGAGCGCGTAGTGGCCACTGAGGCGTCGGAAGATCAACGGCCCGAACAAGATGTCGATGACGTCGTCGATCGCGATGTCCGTGTCGGCGTCGCCGCGAGCCACCCCGCGCTGCCACAGCTCGGTGATCGCCGCGCGTCGTCCGCCCAGGAAGTACTCACGGAAATATGCTGCGCCCGTTTGATCTTCGACGCACGCCGCGAGCAGCTGGGCAAACACCTCACCGCGCGCACTCGCGTAGAACGCCGACACGCGTACCACCTGTTCGGTGAGATCGCCTGCGGTGCTGCCGGTATCGGGCAGCGGCAGTGCCTCGGCCATCATCGTTCCGAAGGCCTCGGCCGCGACGGCAGTCCGCGATGGCCAGTGTTTGTACAGTGTGGCCTTGCTGGCACCGGATCGGGCTGCGATCGCATCCATGGTGGCTGCGGGGTATCCGCCCTCGTCGAGCAGTTCCGCAGTGGCGTCGAGGATGGCCTGGTGGATACGGTCGCTGCGCGCGCCGGTGGGGCGGACGAAATCCCCGCCCGCCCCGCCGACTCCGGTTTCAGCTCGCGGCGACATCGTCGAAATCCGTTGATTCCGAGACGCTTCGCCACTGCGCGAGCTCGGCCTGGACATGGGCGATCTTGCCTTCGACCGCCGCGATGGTGTCGTTGCCCAGCAGCAGGCGCAGCGGAGGCTGGGGTGCTTCCACGACGTCGATGATGGCTTTGGCGGCCTTCGCCGGGTCGCCGGGCTGGTCGTGGTTGCGTTCGCCCGCGGTCACGCGCATCTGGCCGGCGGGTCCGTCGGTGTAGTCGTCGATGATGTTGCGCTGGGTCTGCAGGCTCGACGAGTCGAGGAAGTCGGTACGGAAGTAGCCCGGTTCGACGACCATGACGTGCACGCCCAGCGGTTGCAGTTCGGCATGCAAGGCCTCGGACAGCGCCTCGACGGCGAACTTGGTCGAGGCGTAGACACCCCAGCCGGGCGAGCCGACGAATCCGCCGACCGACGAGATGTTGACGATGGTGCCGGATCGTTGCGCCCGCAGGACCGGGGCGACGGCACGGGTCACGGTCAGCAGGCCGAACACGTTGGTCTCGTAGACCGCGCGCACCTCGGTGTCGGTGGCCTCCTCGACCGCACCCAGCAGCCCGCGCCCGGCGTTGTTGACCAGCACGTCGACGCGGCCGAAGCGATCCACCGCGGCCTGTGCGGCCTGTTGTGCCTGCGCTTCGTTGGTGACATCCAGGGCGACGGCGAGCACGTTGTCGTTCTCGCCGAGGGCGGCGGTGACGGCGGCCGCGTCGCGCGCGGTGGCGACGACCTGGTGCCCACGGTCCAGTGCGTCGCGGGCGATCTGCAGTCCGAATCCACGGGAAGCTCCGGTGATGAACCAAACGCTCATGTCTTTGACCACCTGTTCTCTGTCTATCTGAACTGTACGTCCAGTTTAGTTGTTGTTGATGGTCGATGTAACCGCATTGGCGGCGGAGGTATTCCGGCAGTGCTCCGACGTCCCTGAGCCGACGACAGAGCCGTTGTGCGATTGCTCAAACGCAGCCGTGAGTGTTTGGGCATTAACTGCTCGCTCCACGTGTGCGCCGGGAGTGATGCTGACTCTCAACACCCGGCGAGTCGAAAGGCTGGAAACCACAGATGAGCATGCGTAACGGCATCATCGGCGCACTGCCCGCCACCGAGGTCCCGCGCTATGCCGGGAAGGGCACGTTCGCCCGGATCGCCGACATCCACGAGGTGTCCGACTACGACATCGCAATCCTCGGTGTCCCGTTCGACGGCGGCACGTCCTACCGACCCGGTGCACGCTTCGGTCCGATGGCCGTCCGCCAGGCCGCCCGCACGCTGCGCCCCGGCTATCACGTGGAGCTCGGTGTCGCCCCGCTGGAGCACGTTCAGGTGGTCGACGCCGGCGACGTCGCCGTCACCCCGTACAACATCGCCGAGGCCTGCCAGCAGATCCAGGATCACGCCTCCGACATCCTGGCCGGCGGCGATCGCCGCATCGTGTCCATCGGCGGCGACCACACCATCGCGTTGCCGAACCTGCGGGCACTGCATGCAAAGCACGGGCCCGTCGCCCTGGTGCATTTCGACGCCCACCTGGACACCTGGGACACCTACTTCAACGCCCCGGTCACCCACGGCACGATCTTTCGGCGGGCCTTCGAAGAGGGTCTGCTCATCGAGGACCATTCGATCCACGTCGGGATCCGCGGCCCGATCTACGACCAGATCGACCTCGATGACGACGCTCGCATGGGCTTCAAGATCATCCGGGCCGGCGATCTCGACGTGATCGGAACCGACGCGGCCGTCGACGTCGTGCGGCGCCGGGTCGACGACGTACCGGTGTACCTGTCAGTCGACATCGACGTGCTCGACCCGGCGTTCGCGCCGGGCACTGGCACCCCCGAATCCGGCGGCCTGACCTCGCGCGAACTGCTGAAGATGCTGCGCAAGATGTCCGGTCTCAACATCGTCGGCGCCGACGTGGTCGAGGTTGCCCCGGCCTACGACCACGCCGAAATCACCAGCGTGGCCGCGGCCACCGTGGTGTTCGACATCGTTTCGCTGATGGTCGCTGGACGGGTGTCAAATCTGCCCGTCAACGGAGAAGTTGCGGCCACAGCGCCATAGTCGAGTAGCATCCGTCACATAACTCAATACGTCGTTGACGCACTGTGGGAGAACCTCCGATCCGGAGGCGCCGTAGGAGCAACTCCTCCCCGGGAATCTCTCAGGCCCAATACCGCAGTGTCGAGACAACTCTGGAGAACAGCGCGATCGCACGCATCGCGCTTACCGAAGGGGACAGGCGCAACGCGCTAAAGCTCTCAGGTTTCAGGACAGAGCGGGGAGGTGAAACTTCACGACGCATCGCGTAACCGCGGTGCCCGAAACCGGAGTCACCTCATGCCTGAGCGCACCGCAAAAGTCAACGACGTCAACTCTTTTCGCGACAGACACATCGGCCCCGACTACGCGGGCGAGCGGCACATGCTCGATGCTCTCGGGTTCGCAACCACCGATGACCTGATCGACAGCGCGGTGCCGCAGCAGATCCGCTGCCCCGAGGGCCTGCGGCTGCCCGCCGCCCGGTCCGAACACGAGGTGTTGGCGGCGCTGCGCGAGCTGGCCGACCGCAATCAGCAGCGGATCCAGATGATCGGCCTCGGCTACTCCGACACCATCACCCCGGCCGTGCTGCGCCGCAACATGCTCGAGTCGCCGGCCTGGTACACCGCATACACGCCGTACCAGCCGGAGATCTCGCAGGGCCGGCTCGAAGCGCTGCTCACCTTCCAGACGCTGATCGAGGACCTCACCGCACTGCCGGTGGCCGGTGCCTCGCTGCTCGACGAGGCCACCGCGGTGATGGAAGCGGTGCTGCTGATGCGACGGGCCAACAAGACCGCGTCCTCCAACCGCGTGATCCTGGACGCCGACTGCCTGCCGCAGACCCTCGCGGTGGTGCGCGGGCGGGCCGAGGCCGTCGGTATCGACGTCGTGCGCGCCGATCTGACCGACGCACTGCCGGACGGCGACGCGTTCGGCGTCGTCTTCCAGTCCCCGGGCGCCAGCGGCGCGGTCCGCGATGTCGCTCCGCTCATCGCCGCGGCACGCGAGCGCGGCATGCTCACCACCGTCGCCGCCGACCTGCTGTCGCTCACCCTGATCACAGCCCCCGGCGAGCAGGGCGCCGACATCGCGGTGGGCTCGGCTCAGCGATTCGGCGTGCCGCTGTTCTTCGGCGGGCCCCATGCCGGCTACATGGCGGTGCGGTCCGGGTTGGAGCGCATGCTGCCCGGGCGCCTGGTTGGCGTCTCGGTCGACGTCGACGGCAAGCCCGCCTACCGGCTCGCGCTGCAGACCCGTGAGCAGCACATCCGCCGCGACAAGGCGACCAGCAACATCTGTACCGCGCAGGCACTGCTGGCCAACGTCGCCGCCATGTACGCCGTCTACCACGGGCCGGAAGGATTGCGCGCCATCGCAACCCGCGTTCACCGGCACGCCGTGGCGGTGGCCGACGGCCTGCGGGCGGCGGGGCGCGAGATCGTCCACGACCGGTTCTTCGACACCGTGCAGGTGCGTACCCCGGGCACCGCCCACGAGATCGTGGCGGCCGCCGACGCCGCAGGCATCAACCTGCGACTGGTCGACGCCGACCATGTCGGCATCGCCTGCGACGAGTGCACCACCGACGAGATCGTGGCGCGCGTGCTCGACGTTTTCGGCGCTACTCCGACGGCCACCGAGCTTCCGGCCGCACTTCCGGCCGACCTGCTGCGCACATCGGAGTACCTGCAGCATCCCGTGTTTCACGCACACCGGTCCGAAACCGCGATGCTCCGTTTCCTGCGGGAGCTCTCCGACCGCGACCTGGCGCTGGACCGCACCATGATTCCGCTCGGGTCCTGCACCATGAAGCTCAACGCCGCCGCGGAGATGGAACCGATCAGCTGGCCCGGGTTCGCCGGCATCCACCCCTACGCGCCGGCCGAGCAGACCGCGGGCTACCGCGAGCTGATCGGCGATCTGGAGACCTGGCTGACCGAGATCACCGGTTACGACCGGGTTTCGTTGCAGCCCAACGCCGGATCTCAGGGCGAGCTCGCGGGCCTGCTGGCCATCAACGCCTACCACCGGTCCCGCGGCGAGGACCACCGCGACATCTGCCTCATCCCGCAGTCGGCCCACGGCACCAACGCCGCGTCGGCCGTCCTGGCCGGAATGCGGGTCGTCGTGGTGAAGACGGCGGCCAACGGCAACATCGACCACGACGACCTGGAGGCCAAGCTCGCCGAGCACGACGGCAACGTCGCCGCGATCATGCTCACCTACCCGTCCACCCACGGCGTGTACGAGACCGACGTCCGCACCGTGTGCGATCTCGTCCACCGCGCCGGCGGGCAGGTCTACGTCGACGGCGCCAACCTGAACGCCCTTGTCGGACTGGCCAAACCAGGTGAGTTCGGCGGCGACGTCTCACACCTCAACCTGCACAAGACGTTCTGCATCCCGCACGGCGGCGGCGGTCCCGGCGTCGGCCCCGTCGCGGTGCGCGCCCACCTGGCACCGTTCCTGCCCGGCGACCCACTGCAGGACGGCCCGGCACCGGTGTCGGCAGCCAACTACGGCTCAGCGGGCATTCTGCCGATCACCTGGGCCTACCTGGCACTGATGGGTCCCGACGGGTTGACCGCCGCCACCAAGGCCGCAGTGCTCGGCGCCAACTACCTGGCGACGTCGCTGGCCGGGCACTACCCGGTGCTCTACACCGGGGAAACCGGGCTGGTCGCGCACGAATGCATCCTCGACCTCCGGGAGATCACCAAACGCACCGGCGTGACCGCGGAGGACGTCGCAAAGCGGTTGATCGACTACGGTTTCCACGCCCCGACCCTGTCGTTCCCGGTCAGCGGAACGCTGATGGTCGAGCCCACCGAATCCGAAGACCTGGCCGAACTGGACCGGTTCATCGAGTCGATGATCAGCATCCACGACGAGATCAGCCGCGTCGGATCAGGGGAGTGGGAACTCGAACAGAGCCCGTTGCGGCAGGCCCCGCACACCGCAGAGCAGGTCACCGACGCCGAGTGGACGCTGCCCTACAGCCGGCAGTACGCGGCGTATCCCGTTGCCTCGCTGCGACTCAACAAGTACTGGCCACCGGTCCGCCGCATCGACGGCGTACACGGCGACCGCAATCTCGCCTGCTCGTGCCCGGCACCCGAGGCGTTCCAGACCGACATCGCCGACAGTCTTCAGGAGGTTTTCGCATGACCGACAACAACACCCCGGCTTCGCCGCTGCTCGACGAACATCGCGGGCTGGGCGCCGCGTTCACCGACTTCGCCGGCTGGGCGATGCCGCTGAAGTACGGCAGTGAACTGGCCGAGCACAAGGCAGTCCGTGAGACCGCCGGTCTGTTCGACCTGTCTCACATGGGCGAGATCTCCATCACCGGACCGCAGGCCGCGGACGCGCTGGACTTCGCGTTGGTGGGCGAGGCCTCCAAGATCGGCCTCGGCCGGGCCAAGTACTCGCTGATGTGTGACGCCGACGGCGGGGTGATCGACGACCTGGTGGTGTACCGACTCGCCGACGAGCACTTCCTGGTGGTCGCCAACGCCGCGAACGCACCGGTGGTGGCCCGGGAATTGGTCAGTCGGGCAGCGCAGTTCGATGCCAATGTCGACGACCAGTCCGCCGCAACGTCGCTCATCGCCGTTCAGGGTCCCGCCTCCGAAACCATCGTCAGCTCACTGGTTCCCGACGAGCAGCTGGAACTGGTGGCGCATCTGAAGTACTACGCGGTGACCGCGGCAGAGGTCGCCGGCATCGATGTGCTGCTGGCCCGCACCGGCTACACCGGGGAGGACGGCTTCGAGCTCTACGTGCCCAACGCGCAGGCCGTCGCGTTGTGGCGGGCACTGCTGGCCGCCACCACCGAGGCCGGCGGGTTGCCTGCTGGCCTGGCCTGCCGAGACACGCTGCGGCTGGAAGCCGGGATGGCGCTCTACGGGCACGAGCTCAGCCGCGAGCTCAACCCCTACGCGGCCGGACTGGGCAAGGTTGTCCGTCTTGGCAAGGAGTTCGTCGGACGGGAGGCGCTGCAAGGGCTTTCCGAGCAGCCGGTCTCGCGCGTTCTGGTCGGGTTGAAGGGCGCCACCCGCCGCGCGGCTCGGGCCGGTTACCCCGTCGAGAACGCCGACGGACACCAGGTGGGAACCGTGACATCGGGCGCGTTGTCGCCGACCCTCGGCTACCCGATTGCGCTGGCCTACCTCGACACGAGCCTGGCCGAACCAGGAACCCAGCTGCAGGTCGACATCCGCGGCAACAAAGAACAGTTCGAAGTCACCCCGGCCCCGTTCTACCGCCGCAGCTGAAAGGACCCCCGACATGAACAGCCAGACCATCCCCGATGACCGCAGCTACACCGAAGAACACGAATGGGTGCTGATCGCACCGGGCGCCGGCCTGCCGGACGCCCCGGTGAAGGTCGGCATCACCTCGGTCGCGGCCTCCGCGCTGGGTGACCTCGTGTACCTGGACCTGCCCGAGGTCGGCGCCAGCATCACCGCCGGCGAGACCTGCGGCGAAGTGGAATCCACCAAGACCGTCTCAGAGCTGTACCCGCCCGTCAGCGGGACAGTCACAGCGATCAACACCGCGGCCGTCGACGATCCTGCCCTGGTCACCTCCGACCCGTACGGCGAGGGCTGGCTGTTCGAGGTCCAGGCCACCGCGGCCGGAAACCTGCTGACCGCAGCCGAATACACCGAGAAGAACGAGGTCTAGACATGAGCATCCTCGACGAACGTCTCGCCGACTTCGACCCCGAGATCTTCTCGGCCATCGGCGACGAACTGCACCGGCAGCGGCTGGGCCTGGAGATGATCGCCTCGGAGAACCATGCGCCGCTGGCGGTCATGCAGGCCCAGGGCTCGGTGCTGACCAACAAGTACGCCGAGGGTTATCCGGGCCGGCGCTACTACGGCGGATGCGAACACATCGACGTGATCGAACGGCTCGCCATCGACCGGGTGAAGTCGTTGTTCGGCGCCGAATACGCCAACGTTCAACCTCATTCGGGTGCCCAGGCCAACGCCGCCGTGATGCATGCACTGATCAAACCGGGCGACACGATCCTCGGCCTGTCCCTGGACTGCGGCGGGCACCTGACCCACGGCATGCGGCTGAACTTCTCCGGCAAGCTCTACAACGTCGCCGCGTACGGGGTGTCCAAGGAGGACTACCTCATCGACATGGACGCTGTGGCCGAGGCTGCCCGCGAACACCGGCCGCAGCTGATCATCGCCGGCTGGTCGGCCTACCCGCGGCAGTTGGACTTCGCCCGGTTCCGGGAGATCGCTGACGAGGTCGGTGCCTACCTGATGGTCGACATGGCGCACTTCGCGGGCCTGGTCGCGGCCGGGCTGCACCCGTCGCCGGTGCCGCACGCCCACGTCGTCACCTCCACCACGCACAAGACCCTCGGCGGGCCCCGCGGTGGCGTCATCCTGACCAATGAGGCCGACATCGCCAAGAAGATCAACTCGGCGGTGTTCCCCGGCCAGCAGGGTGGACCGCTGGAGCACGTGATCGCCGCCAAGGCAGTCGGATTCAAGATGGCCGCCCAGCCGGAGTTCGCCGAGCGTCAACAGCGCGTGCTGCGCGGTGCACGGATCCTCGCGGAACGGCTGAGCCGGCCCGACGTCAAGGAAGCCGGGATCACCGTCCTCACCGGCGGCACTGATGTGCACCTCGTGCTGGTCGACCTGCGCAACGCCGCCATCGACGGGCAGCAGGCCGAGGACCGGCTCGAGGCCGTCGGTATCACCGTGAACCGCAACGCGGTGCCGTTCGATCCGCGTCCGCCGATGGTCACCTCCGGGCTGCGGATAGGCACCCCCGCGCTGGCCGCCCGCGGGTTCGGGGACGAGGAGTTCGCCCGCGTCGCCGACGTTATCGCCGCCGCGCTCGTCGCCGAGGCGGACGCCGACACCGAAGACCTTGCGGCGCAGGTGCGTACGCTTGCCGAACAGTTCCCACTGTATCCGGGGCTGTAGCCATGGCGGTCAGCGTGTTCGACCTGTTCTCGGTGGGCATCGGCCCGTCGAGCTCACACACCGTCGGCCCGATGCGGGCGGCCGGCATGTTCGTCGACGAGCTCGTCGGCCGCGACATGGTCGATCACGTCGCCGAGGTAAGGGTGGATCTGTTCGGTTCCCTGGCAGCGACGGGTGCCGGCCACGGCACGATTCCGGCCATCCTGCTCGGTCTCGAGGGCTACCGGCCCGAGACGATCGAGACCGACGAGATGGAACAGCGGCTGGCGACCATCCGCGCCGACGGGAAGATCCTGCTGGCCGGCCGGACCGTCATCGCGCTGACCGAATCCGACATGCATCTGCAACCGGGCCGACGGCTCGACCAGCACCCGAATGCCATGACACTGACGGCGTTTTCGGCCCACGATGACGTTCTCTACCGCGAGACGTACTTCTCGGTCGGTGGCGGCTTCGTCGTCACCGAAACCTCGCCGGCCGGGAATGAGGCGACAGCCCGCACCGAAGGCTCGTTCCGCTCGGCCGCCGAACTGCTGGCCCTGACCGAACGGGACGGGCTGTCGGTCAGCCAGGCGATGATGCGGCAGGAGTGCATGCGCCGCAGCGAAACCGAGGTGCGGGAACGCCTTCTGCACATCCGCGACGTGATGATCGCCTGCCAGGACAACGGAATGTCCCGCGACGGCTACCTGCCGGGCAACCTGCAGGTCCGGCGCCGGGCCAAGGACTGGTTCGTGCGGCTCGATGCCGAAGACCCGCAACGTGATCCGGCCTTCGCCGAGGACTGGGTGAACCTGGTGGCGCTCGCGGTCAACGAGGAGAACGCGTCGGGCGGCCGTATCGTGACCGCACCGACCAACGGCGCGGCCGGGATCATCCCTGCGGTCCTGCACTACGCGTTGCGCTACACCTCGGCCGGGCGCGCCGACCCGGACGACACCACCGTCCGTTTCCTGCTTACCGCCGGGGCCATCGGCTCGCTGTACAAGGAGCGGGCCTCGATCTCGGGTGCCGAGGTGGGCTGCCAGGGTGAGGTCGGCTCGGCAGCGTCGATGGCTGCCGGAGGCCTGGCCGAAATCCTCGGTGGCACACCGCGGCAGGTCGAGAATGCCGCCGAGATCGCCATGGAGCACAGCCTCGGCCTGACCTGCGATCCGATCGGTGGTCTGGTGCAGATCCCGTGCATCGAACGCAACGCCATCTCGGCGGGCAAGGCGATCAACGCGGCCCGCATGGCGTTGCGCGGTGACGGCACGCACCGGGTGAGCCTGGACCAGGTCATCGAGACCATGCGGGCCACGGGGATGGACATGAGCGCCAAGTACAAAGAGACATCCACGGGCGGGCTGGCGGTCAACGTCTCCGTCAACGTCGTCGAATGCTGACGGGTATGACCGTCACCCAAGCCCGCACCGCAACCCAACTTTCAAGGAGCTTTTCGTGAACACAGCAGATGTCGTCATCCTCGGCGGCGGGCCGGGCGGATACGCCGCCGCGATCCGCGCGTCGCAGCTCGGCTCGTCTGTCATCCTGATCGACGAGGCCCAGGTGGGCGGCACCTGCCTGCACCGCGGATGTATCCCGACCAAGGCGCTGCTGCACGCGGCCGAGGTCGCCGATTCCGCGCGCACCGCAGCGCAATTCGGGGTCAACGCGACCTTCGACGGCGTCGACCCGGAGAAGCTGCACGCCTTCAAGAACACCGTGGTGTCACGCCTGCACAAAGGGCTGGCCGGGCTGATCGACACCCTCGGAATCACCGTCGTCAACGGCCGGGGCCGGCTCACCGGGCCGACCACGATCGAGGTCGACGGCACCATCATTACCGGCAAATCGATCGTGCTGGCCACCGGATCGGCACCGAAGCTCCCCGGGCTCATCACGGCCTCCGATCGGGTGTTCACCAGCGACCAGGCGCTGGACCTGGATACCATTCCCGAGTCGGCGATCATCCTCGGCGGCGGCGTGATCGGCGTCGAATTCGCCAGTCTCTGGGCATCATTCGGCACCAAAGTCACGATCGTGGAGGCGCTGCCACGGCTGGTGCCCAACGAAGACGCCGCCATCTCCACCTACCTGGAGCGGTTGTTCCGTCGTCGCCGCATCACCGCCAAGACCGGAGCCCGCGTCACCGCGGTCGCCACCGACACCGACGACGTGCGGATCACCCTGGAATCCGGCGACGAATTGTCCGCCGATGTGCTGCTGGTCGCCGTCGGCCGGGCCCCGCGTACTGCGGGCCTCGGGCTCGAGGAGGCCGGGGTGACGCTCGACGGTGGGTTCGTCGTGACGGATGACGCGCTGCGCACCAGCGTGCCGAGTGTGTATGCGATCGGCGACGTCGTCGCTGGACTCCAGTTGGCGCACCGGGCCTTTCAGCAGGGCATCTTCGTCGCCGAGCAGATCGCCGGACGCAACCCCGAGCCGGTCTCGGACCTCGGTATCCCTCGGGTCACGTACTGCAACCCGGAGATCGCCTCGGTGGGACTCACCGAAGAGGCGGCCCGGGAACGCTACGGCGACGGCGTCGAAACCGTCACCTATGACCTGGCCGGCAACGGCCGCAGCCAGATCCTCAAGGCTTCCGGTGCGATCAAGCTCGTCGTCGACCCGGCCGGCGCCGTGGCGGGCGTGCACATGATCGGCCATGGCGTCTCGGAACTCATCGGTGAGGCTCAGATGCTGTACAACCTGGGCGTCAAGGCCGACGAGGCCGCGCGGTTCGTGCACGCCCATCCCACGCAGAACGAGGCGTTGGGTGAGGCGCTGATGGCGGTGTCCGGTGCACCGCTTCACCTGCACGGCTGAGACCGAGTCACATCCGCCCAGGGCGGCGACTCGATACGGTTGGCATGTGAGTATCACGGTGCGCGAGCTGCTGGACATGCCGCACCTGCAGCTGCGCCTGCACTCCGGCAAGTCCGGGCTGGACCGCCAGGTGACCTGGACACACACCTCGGATCTGCCCGAGCCGTGGCAGTGGGTCAGCGCCGGGGAACTGCTGATGACCAACGGCATGTCGTTCCCGTCGTCGGCGGGCGACCAGGAGCACCTGCTCGAGGAGCTGCATCGGGTGGGGGCCAGCGGACTGGCGATCGGCGAGGACATGTTCTGCCCCCGGCTCACCCAACGGTTCACCCGCGCCAGCGAACGGCTCGAGCTGCCGGTGCTGTGGATTCGCTATCCGATGCCGTTCGTGGCGATCTCGCGCGCGGTCGCCGAGGCCACCCTGCTCGAGCAGTCCCAGAGGCTCATGCGCACGGCCCGCATCTATGACGCGTTGCGCCATTCCACGGCCGGCGATGCGGGGCGGTCGAGCATCGCCGATGCACTCACAAAGGAACTGAAATGCGCTGTGTACGTGTGCGATCGGGTGACGGGCGAGGCGTATCACCCCGACGGTCCGCATCCGCCGGAAGACGTCAAGGAGACGGTGCGGACCGCATCAGAGGGCACGCTGGCGGCCGGGGCGCGATCGGTGCTCACCAGCGGCGGCGTCGAAGTGTTGGTCGGCGAGGTACCGACGCATGACGACGCGGTGCTGGCCGTCATCCGCGAAGGCGGAGCCGCCCTGGACGGGGTGCTGATCCAGCACGCTGCGACCGTCGTCGCACTGGAGTTGTCCCAGACCCACCTGGCCCTCGAACACACCCGGCGCTCGGGCGCCGAGCTCACCGCGCAACTCATCGACGGCCGGATGGACCAGCGCGTCGGGCGTCGTCAGCTGCTGTCCTCGGGGCTGGACCCGGCGACATCGATGTTCGTCTCGGCCACCTGTAATGACGAACGGCGGTTGCGGGATCTGCATGTCGCGTTGTGGCGCCGCCGCATTCCGCATGTGTCCGCGTTCCGGTCGGGTGTCGCGCACGCGGTGGTACCGGGAACCGATGCGGCGGTCGAGGCCATCGCCGCTTCCCTCGGGTCCACGGCCAGGGTGGGTGCCGGCCGGGTGTTGAAAACCGTTGCCCGCTCGGCGGAATCGGCCCGCGAGGCGACCTGGGCGTTGGGCACCGCGCAGCGGACCGGGGATACCGTGGTGCGCTACGGCACCGCCACCTCGTGGGTCGGCATGGGCGGTGTCGAGGACGCCCGAGCGATGGTGGAGCGCTGGCTCGGTCCGCTGATCGAGCACGACGCCCAGCACCGGACCGGTCTGGTCGAGACCCTGGAGGCATTCCTGGCCAACCAGCGGTCCTGGCAACGCACGGCGGCGGCGATGAACGTCCACCGGCAGACCGTGCTCTACCGCGTGCGCAAGGTCGAGGAACTCACCGGTGCGCGTCTGTCCGACACCGCGGACATCGCCCAACTCTGGCTGGCCCTGCAGTCCCGCGACCAGTTGGCCGGGGGCAAGTAGCTTCGCGCCCAGCTAGTGGTGCAGAAGGGTGCGCAGCGCCACGGCCTCGGGGTCGTTGCCGAAGTGTTCGACGACCTGCACCTGGATTTCGCCGACGACGCCACCGAGGATCGCGCCGACCGCGATCATGGTCGGCTCGTCGTCCTTGAAGACCGGCCGCAGGATCGACTCGTACTCCTCATTGGTGAGCTGACCCATCTTGTCGATGATGGTCTTCTCCAGGTCCAGCGCGTTCATGGCGTAGTCCTGAGCCTGCACAAGGGTGGTGGGAAGCCGCTCCAGCACCATCTTCACCATCGTGTCCTTGAGCGCGTTGTACCGCTGGGTGCCGACCGCGAACTTGACCAGCGGGGTCGCGATGCCGGTCTGCGCATCGATGGCGGCTTCGACCTCTTTGCCGATCAAGGAGAACAGCTTGTCGGCGCCCGGGCCGCGCAGCACGCCGTCGAACAGGATCTCGGGGGAGAACAGGTCCTCGGCCAGAATCCGCGCGTAGTCCTGGGTGATCTTGTCGCGCTCGGCGTGCAGCAATCCCTGGAACGGGATGAAGCCGAGGTACTTCGTCGGCCGCACCGGCCGGAACAACATGTTGAGCGCAATGTAATCGCTGACGAGGCCCACCCCGAAGCCGAAGGCCGGCATGATCCACGGATTCTGGAACAACGCCCACGCGACCATCTGGACCACGCCGATCACGAGCCCGAAGTAGATGCCGCTGCGGCGGACGAAGGCCATCGCGTTGTCGCCCAGCCCGCGCATCAGCTTGTTGAGCTTGTCCTTGTTGCGGACCAGCGTCGTGACGGCCAGGTACTGGATGTCGACGAATCGGTTGAGGTCCGACCGCATTTCGTTGAGCATCTTCTCCACGACCTTCGGGGTCTGGTTGTGGATACGCGCCATGATCGCCTTGCGCGCGGCATCGGGCAGCGAATCCCACAGCCCGGGGCGGATCTGCTCGGCGATGTCGCGGGAGATGTCGTCGACCGCCTGGGTCAGCGGTTCGCGCAACGCGTCGACGGCCTCCTTGGCGTCGACCTTCTCCAGCAGCTCCTCCGGTTTCAGCAGGTTCTGGGTGAGCAGCTCAATGGTCTTCGATCCCACCTTGCCCGCGCGGCGCGGCACGATGCCCTGCCAACCGAACAGCCCGATCCCCTTGAACTCCATCGGCCGGTACAGCATCTCGAGCGCGACGATCTTGGTACTCCACCCGACGAACGCCGCGACGAAGGGCATGGACAGATAGATCAGCCAGTTGACGCTGAAATCTGCCTTGATCTCCTGCCAGGTCTGGATCGCGAGAATTGTCTCGGCTGTACTCATGCGCGATTCGCCTTCGGCTTCTCGCCGCTGGCCATGCGGCTACGAACCCTCCCGTAGCACCGCGGCCTCCCACAGGCCACGGCCCAGACCTGACAGCGTCAGCGTCAGCTTGTCCACCCGGGCCGTCAGCGGCCCGCGGGATGCGCTCTTGATCGCGCGCAGCACCATGGGCTCGGCCATCAGCACCTCGTACTCGGCTTTCTGCGACGGATCCTCGGGCCCGGTCTCGACCAGACCCAGCGACAGCAGGTGGCCGACGTACTGCGGGACCATCGTCGGCAGCGCGACATTGGCGGTGCGACCGATCAGGCAGGCGTTCTCCAGCACGGCCTGCCCCGGGGTCCGGGCCCGCGTCCAGGTGTAGACGTTGACCAACGGCGAAGCCGCACCCTCCGACAGGGCGCCGATGATCCGGGCCTCGTCGGCGACCAGCTGATCGAGCAGCCGGTGATAGAGCTCGACCTGGCTGCCCGCCGTGCTCTGGTCCAGGGCGCGGTCCAGCAGCCGGTCCATCTTGCTGTTGAGCGATTCGGCCGTCGGTTCCTCCGGCGTGGCCACCGGGGTCGGCCGCGGTGCCGATTCGATGGCCTCCAGCCGGTTCTTCACCAGGGTGGCCAACTGCTCTTCTCCCCAGGCGGCCAGCTTCATGCTGGTCTTCGCGGCGTCCAGCGCGCGGTCGGTGAGGCCGAACGGATCGAACCGCTTCGGCACGAGCGGACGTTGGTTGCGCGGGGTACGGATCGCAAAGGCGATCTCGCCGATCGGGGTGTCGAGTTTGAACGCCCGCCGCTGGTAGCCGCGTTTGGCCGGCTTGTCTGCGGGCACGTTCGACCCCGTCGTCGTTATCTCGTCTGCCATCGCCGGTCGATCCCCCTCAAGTGGCTGATTCCCCCCGACACCGCCGCTGTGCGCCGGACTTCAAGCCGTGGCCGAGGCGACCGGCGGCATTTGATTATGGGGCAGGGTACCGGGTCGCGGTGGGGCCGAGTCCAGCGGCGGCGGCGAGCTCAATCTAGGGGAGGACGATGCATAGAGAGGTCATCGCCTCACCTCGCCCAAGTAGCCGTTCATGACCTCGAACAGGGTTGGCTCTCGCGGTGATGTCAGAAAATTCCACCACTCCTCTATGTCGAGTGGAGCGTCGGATTAAGCGGTGGACTGAATTCGATCGCATTCGCTCCCGCGACTACTGCTTTGCCGACGCCAATCTGTCGGTTCGAACAAATGAAGTATCGGACTACTCAGGTCACCGTGTGGGCAGTGGTGAAGACTCAAGCCATTACATGACGGGGAGGCAATCCGTGACGATCCAGGATTCGTACCCCCGCAGCGAATTGATCGATGCGGTGGTGCAGCAAGGGAAGGCGTTGATGACCGACGAGTTCTGTCGGTTTGCGCGGGATCTCGACGAGTCGCAATCGCGCGACAGAGGATTTGAAGACCTGATACACGCAGCACTGGTTCGGTTGCTCAGATCTGACGCCGCTGTCGCCAGTGGACTTGATGGTCTGGTTGAGCACGCGACTACGCGTCCGGACCTCATCGAGAGCGCTCGGCATCGCGTACCGGATCTGCACGCGGAACGCGGTCAACAAGTGATGGCCGGCGGTTCCTTGGCGAGGACGTCAGTCACTCTCGGTCCGCCTTACCGGTTCTACTGGACTGACACGCGGAATGTACAGGCGATCGTCGGCGCTCAGGCAGATCCACGTCTCGGGAACCTGTACGCCGGCGGCACGATCGCCAGTATCGCCCCGGGCGACGGATCGCGGTCATTCCATTCCGCCGCCGCAGTGGGGGCCACCTTCATGCGCAGGGTGGACGGCTATGCCGAAGGTAAGGGACCTGAGGGGCTCGCCTGGATCTCGCCTGGTGTGTATGACGCCGTTCATGGCTGGACCAATAGGCCTGAATTCGCCTCTACATCTCTCGCTGGGGGGATGGGTATACAAGTGCGCAGTTGGGACATGGACGGGGGCAACCAGTTCGAAGACTTGCGCACTTTTCGACGCTCGTGGAGCAATCAAGCCGTCATGTTTGGTGAATTCGAAAACGATTCATACCGGTTTGACCCGTTCTACGTCGACTCTCTGTTCGGCTACGAATCACCGGCCTTTCGGATACGCGCTGACCGGTTGTACCTGGTTTTCGTTTATTGCCACGTATGGGCTCATGCGCGGAACATGTGGGTGCGTTCTGCCCTCGTAAACAATTTTTTCCGCGGCAGGGTTCAATCCATCACTGTCAACCAGACTTGAAGTCCGAAGGACAGAGTTCCGTCTTGATGCGGGCGCCGGGTACCAGATGGCGCGGAGAATCCGTTCGTCGAACGTCGTTTGGCCAGGTACGTCGCGCCGAGAACGCCTCGATGGCGTCTCGGTCTGCGGATATATGCGGCCATCCTGTGTTGATTGTCGGGGCGTGAGAATTTTCCGGAACTTCGGGAACAAAACCGCGGAACCCCCCGTTGACCACATCGACAACAAGTTGAGTGACAGTGACTCAAGTCTGGGTTGACAAGCTAGGGTCGCCCGGAGCAAGCTTGAGCGCAGTCCGCTCAGACCCCTATATCTCTATCAGGAGGCAACCATGGCTCGTGCGGTCGGTATCGACCTCGGGACCACCAACTCATGCGTCGCGGTTCTGGAGGGTGGCGACCCCGTAGTCGTCGCGAACTCCGAGGGCTCCCGGACCACCCCGTCGGTCGTCGCGTTCGCGCGCAACGGCGAGGTGCTGGTCGGCCAGCCCGCCAAGAACCAGGCCGTGACCAACGTCGACCGGACCATCCGTTCGGTCAAGCGCCACATGGGCAGCGACTGGACCGTCGAGATCGACGGCAAGAACTACACCGCGCAGGAGATCAGCGCCCGTGTGCTGCAGAAGCTGAAGCGCGACGCCGAGGCCTACCTCGGTGAGGATATCACCGACGCGGTCATCACCGTGCCCGCCTACTTCAACGACGCCCAGCGCCAGGCCACCAAGGAAGCCGGCCAGATCGCCGGCCTGAACGTCCTGCGCATCGTCAACGAGCCCACCGCGGCCGCTCTGGCCTACGGGCTCGACAAGGGCAGCAAGGAACAGACCATCCTGGTCTTCGACCTCGGCGGCGGCACGTTCGACGTCTCGCTGCTGGAGATCGGCGACGGTGTCGTCGAGGTGCGCGCCACCTCCGGTGACAACCACCTCGGTGGCGACGACTGGGACGACCGGATCGTCGACTGGCTGGTCGACAAGTTCAAGGCCACCAGTGGCATCGACCTGACCAAGGACAAGATGGCCATGCAGCGGCTGCGTGAAGCCGCCGAGAAGGCCAAGATCGAACTCTCGAGCTCGCAGAGCACCTCGATCAACCTGCCCTACATCACCGTCGACGCCGACAAGAACCCGCTGTTCCTCGACGAGCAGCTGACCCGCGCCGAGTTCCAGAAGATCACTCAGGATCTGCTGGACCGCACCCGTCAGCCGTTCCAGTCGGTGATCAAGGACGCCGGCATCTCGGTCTCCGAGATCGACCACGTGGTGCTCGTCGGTGGCTCGACCCGTATGCCCGCCGTCACCGATCTGGTCAAGGAACTGACCGGTGGCAAGGAGCCCAACAAGGGCGTCAACCCGGACGAGGTCGTCGCCGTGGGTGCCGCGCTGCAGGCCGGTGTGCTCAAGGGCGAGGTGAAAGACGTTCTGCTGCTTGACGTCACCCCGCTGTCCCTCGGTATCGAGACCAAGGGTGGCGTGATGACCAAGCTGATCGAGCGCAACACCACCATCCCGACCAAGCGGTCGGAGACCTTCACCACTGCTGACGACAACCAGCCGTCGGTGCAGATCCAGGTCTTCCAGGGTGAGCGCGAAATCGCCGCGCACAACAAGCTGCTCGGTTCTTTCGAGCTGACCGGTATCCCGCCGGCGCCCCGTGGCGTGCCGCAGATCGAGGTCACCTTCGACATCGACGCCAACGGCATCGTGCACGTGACCGCCAAGGACAAGGGCACCGGCAAGGAAAACACGATCAAGATCCAGGAAGGCTCCGGCCTGTCCAAGGAAGAGATCGACCGGATGATCAAGGACGCCGAGGCGCACGCCGAAGAGGACAAGAAGCGTCGCGAAGAGGCCGACGTCCGCAACCAGGCCGAGTCGCTGGTCTACCAGACGGAGAAGTTCGTCAAGGAGCAGCGTGAGGCCGAGGGCGGATCGAAGGTTCCCGAGGAGACCTTGGCCAAGGTCGACGGTGCGATCGCCGAGGCGAAGTCGGCGCTGGAAGGCTCCGACATCTCCGCGATCAAGACCGCCATGGAGAAGCTCGGTGTCGAGTCGCAGGGTCTGGGCCAGGCGATCTACGAGGCCACCCAGGCCGAGCAGGCCGCCGGTGGAGCCGATTCGGGTGCCGCCGCGGACGACAACGTGGTGGACGCCGAGGTTGTCGACGATGATCAGGAGACCAAGTGAGCGAGAACGATTCGCACGAGCCGGTGACCATCACCGACAAACGGCGCATCGATCCCGACACCGGTGAGGTTCGTGAGCAGGCGCCGGCCCCTGGTGGGCCGGCGTCCGCCGCCTCCGAGGCCGGTGCGCCGGCGAGCGAGAGCGACGAGGTTGCCGAGCTCAAGGCCACGCTGCAACGTGTGAAGGCCGAATACGACAATTACCGCAAGCGGGCACTGCGCGATCAGCAGGTCACCGCCGACCGGGCCAAGGCCGCCGTCATCACCCAGTTGCTGGGGGTTCTCGACGACCTGGACCGGGCCCGCAGTCACGGTGACCTGGAATCCGGGCCGCTCAAGTCGGTTGCTGACAAGCTCGTCAGCGCCCTTGAAGGACAAGGTCTTTCCGGATTCGGCGTCGAGGGTGACGAGTTCGACCCGTCGCTGCACGAGGCTGTGCAGCACGAGGGCGAAGGCACCCATCCCGTCGTCGGGACCGTGATGCGCCGGGGCTACAAGATCGGTGACCAGGTGGTCAGGCACGCCCTCGTCGGCGTGGTCGACACGGTCCCCGAAGAAGCCGACGCCGCAGGCGATCAGGCCGCAGAATCAGACACATAGACAACCCAACTAGAGAGAAGAGGTAAGGAGGTGGCGCATGGCCCAACGCGAGTGGGTCGAGAAGGACTTCTATAAAGAACTCGGCGTCTCCTCTGACGCCAGCGCCGACGAGATCAAGAAGGCCTACCGGAAACTGGCCTCCGAACTGCACCCCGACCGCAATCCCGATGCGGGAGCGGCGGAGCGGTTCAAGGCGGTTTCCGAGGCGAACAGCGTCCTGTCGGACCCCGCTAAGCGCAAGGAGTATGACGAGACCCGTCGGCTGTTCGCCGGCGGTGGCCGTCGGTTCAACACGGGCGGAAACTTCGGCGGCGGGTTCGGTTCCGACGGAGCCGAATTCAACCTCGGAGACCTGTTCGACGCGGCCGGTCAGAGCGGCGGCGCCAACATCGGTGACCTCTTCGGTGGGTTGTTCGGGCGCGGTGCACAACCGCGGCCGAGTCGGCCGCGCCGGGGCAACGACCTGGAAACCGAGACCGAGCTGTCCTTCCTGGAAGCCACCAAGGGCGTGGCCATGCCGCTGCGGCTGACCAGCCCGGCACCGTGCACCAACTGCCACGGCAGCGGTGCGCGCCCGGGCACCAGCCCCAAGGTGTGCCCGAACTGCAACGGCTCAGGTGTGGTCAACCGCAACCAGGGGGCGTTCGGATTCTCCGAGCCCTGCACCGAGTGCCGGGGCAGCGGCTCGATCATCGAGCACCCGTGCGCCGAATGTCAGGGCACCGGCGTCACCACCCGGACCCGCACGATCAACGTGCGGATCCCACCGGGGGTCGAGGACGGTCAGCGCATCCGGCTGGCCGGCCAGGGTGAAGCCGGGCTGCGAGGTGCGCCGTCGGGCGACCTCTACGTCACCGTGCACGTGCGTCCGGACAAGGTGTTCGGGCGTGACGGCGACGACCTGACCGTCAGCGTTCCGGTCAGCTTCCACGAATTGGCACTGGGGACAACGCTTTCCGTTCCCACGCTGGACGGCAAGGTCGGGGTGCGGGTGCCCAAGGGCACCTCCGACGGCCGGATCCTGCGGGTGCGCGGGCGTGGGGTACCCAAACGCTCCGGCGGCCACGGTGACCTGCTGGTCACGGTGAAGGTCGCGGTGCCGCCGAACCTGGAAGGTGAAGCGGCGGAGGCGCTGGAGGCCTATGCGAAAGCCGAACGGGCCAGCGGGTTCGATCCGCGGGCCGGATGGGCAGGGAACATATGAGCCAGCGGAAAGAGGAAGCACGTACGTTTTTGATCTCGGTGGCCGCCGAGCTGGCCGGTATGCACGCGCAGACCCTGCGCACATACGACCGGCTCGGGCTGGTCAGCCCGCAGCGCAGTTCCGGCGGCGGGCGTCGCTACTCCGAGCGCGATGTCGACCTGCTCCGTGAGGTGCAGCGGCTGTCGCAGGACGAGGGCGTCAACCTGGCCGGGATCAAGCGCATCATCGAACTGACCAATCAGGTCGATGCGCTGCGCACAAGGGTTTCCGAGTTGACCCAGCAGGTCGAACAACTCACCGATCAGCGTCGCGACGTCTCGGTGGCGTCCAAAGCGGTGGTCCTGTGGCAACCGCGTCGAGGCGCGCGTTAGCCCACTCTGATCGAAAAGATGGCCGTCTCCGGACTTCCGGGGGCGGCCATTCTGTAATTTCCCCGGCGCAGCGCGTCGGTCGGCGCGGCCATCGGTTCGATACCCACCACGGCGTCGTTGCCCGGGGCGAAAAGTTGTGCGGCGGTGTAACCCTCGTCGAAGCTGACCTCGACCCGGCGGCTGCCACCGGACAGGGTGAACACCGCACCCGGTGCGACGTCATCGAATCCGTCGTCGAGTTCGGTGGCGCCCAGCCGTCTCGGCCCGCCCGGCCACTGCCGGGTTTCGCCTGTGGGCAGTCCTCGGTCATCGACGAGCAGGTGCCGCATGGTCGGGGTCTGCAATTGCCAATCTTCGCGGGGCACACCGGGAATCGTCACGTATGGGTGGTAGCCGTAGCACAGCGGCACCGGCCGGTCGGTGGTCGGCGCCACCGTCGTGGCGACGGTGAGAGCCCGGTCCGTCAGGGCCACCGCCATGCTCAGGCGGTGCGGGAACGGGAACGTCGTCAGCAGGCTGGGATAGCCGCCCCAGTCCAGTTCGGCTGTCAGCGTGTTCTCGGTTTGGTCGACCACCTGCCAGTCCGGGTTGGCGGCCAGCACGCCGTGCATCGGTGCGCCGTGCGCGTCGGTGCGGACACCATTGGCCCCGGGGGTTATCTGCACGGTGGTGTCACCTGCCCGGTACTCGTTGGCGCTCAACCGGTTTGCCCACGGGTACAGGATCGGGATGCCCATCGTCTTACCGTCGGTGAGGTAGGCCTGCAGCCCGCGCCGCTGGCCCAGGTACTCGACACCGTTGTCGGCAAGGGACGTGCAGATCATGCCCGCGCCCGGAACATACGTGGCGGTCAGCGACGACGACGGGTCAGACAAGGTGACTGGTTCAACCGCGGTCATGGCGCCAGTCTGGCATCCTCAGCGCGTCAGCGGGTCGTGCTGAATGCGCTCGGCCGGCGCTCCTCGCTCGATCAGGGCGGCTTTGGTGGCGGTGACCATGTCCGGGCCACCACAGATGAGGATCTGCCGATCGCCCCAGTTGCCGTATCTGGTCACCACCTCGGGCAGGGTGCCGGTCTGGCGTACGTGCAGGCCGCGCGGTGGCTGAACGCTCGGATACTGGCCGGCCCAGGGCGGGTCAGTGCTGTACTCGGACACCGGGGTCACCGACAGCCACGGGTTCGTCGACGCGATGTGCCACAGCGTCTTCAGGTCGTACAGATCGCACGGATAGCGGCCACCGAAGAACAGGTGCACGCGGGGATTCTCGCCGTGCAACGTCATGTCCATGATGATGTTGCGCAGCGGGGCCAGGCCCGTGCTGCCCGCCACCATCAGCACGTCTTCGCCGTCGCGGTCCACCTGCAGGCCGCCGTGCGGGCTGGACATGCGCCAGCGGTCCCCGATCTTGGTCTCGGCGACGATCGCGGTGCTCACCATGCCGCCGGGCACCGACCGAATGTGGAACTCGATGCCTCCGGACCGGTCGGACGGGACGGCCGGGCTGAGGTAACGCCATCGGCGTGGCCACTGCGGTACCTGGACGGTGACGTACTGGCCCGGGTAATAGAACAGCGCCTGGTCGAGTTGCAGCCGGATCACCGAGACATCGCGCGTGACGCGGTGGTGCTCGATCACGGTGCCGTCGCAGTAGGCGGGGGAGTCCTCGGCGTCGGCCGCTCCCCGCATCACCCCGATGATCAGTGCCACCGCATCGCGGGTGGCCTCGGCCAGTCGGTCATCCCACTCGGGCTCGAGGTGGCGGTGCAGCGCGTTGTAGAGCGCCCCCTGCATGGTGTCGTAATGACTCTGTGTCACACCGTATTTGCGGTGGTCGCGCCCGAGTTGAGCCAGGAACGCCACCGGCTCCTCGGCGCGCTGCGCGATCAATTCCCCGAACAGCCAGGTGAGGGCGCGGGCGAAGACGTCGCGCTGGCTGTCCATGTCGGGAGGGAACAGATCGCGGGCCGACAGATCGGTGGCGAACCACTGGGTGTAGAAGTCGCGGATCAGGGGCGCGGAACCCTGCTCGGGGTCGACAGCGTTCCGGAGTGTCTCCAGTGCTTGACGGTCATCGAGTCCCACGGAGCTGCATCATAGGCGTGGTGCGGCTCGGCCGCCGCAAAGCGGCGATGATCACCAACGTCAGCCCGGCCAGCACCCAGCAACTGAGCACGATGATCGCGAGGTCCGCCCCCGCGCCGCCGAAGTATGCGGTGGATCGCAGCAGTGTCGCGGTGGCGCCCTGCGGCAGCAACTGGCCGAGCTGGCCCCAGCCGGCGGGCAGCATCTCGGGTGCGGCCGTCAACCCCGACAGCGGGTTGCCCACCAGCAGGGCCAACGCCGCGCCGATGGCGAGGCCGACCTTGCCGAACAGCGAGCCAAGACCCAGCACGGTGAGGCCGGCCGCGGCGATCCCCAGGGTCAGGCCGGCGGCCACTCCCCAGAAGTTCGAGTCGATCGACCCGAACACGTACTGGAGCAGGGCCGCGGCGGTCGTACCGGCCACCGCGGCGAATACGATCGCGGCGATCAGGCGGGTCCACACCTCACGCCGTAGCACCAGTACCAGTGCGACCGCCGGCAGTATTCCGGCCAGGGTGATCGGCAGGGCAGAAGCGGCCAATCCGGTGCCGCGGGGATCCTGGCTGGTGGGCGGGGCCAGGTCTTCGGTGTGCAGGATCACGCCGGAGTGCACGGCGATGCCGTTGCCGATCTGGGTGAGCAGTTGTGCGACGGCGGGGCTGCCTCCGGTGGCGGTCAGCAGGGTAGGGCCTTCCGGGCCGAAAGCGATGCCGCCGTAGACATTTCGATTGAGGATCGCCTCGCGCAGGGTTTCCTCGCCGGGGTAGTAGGTCACCGAGAAGGCGCCCGGGGCCTGCTGTTCCAGGCGCTCGGCGATCTGGCTGGTGGCGGCCTGGGGTCCGGCGGCGCCGATGGGGATGTTGTGGGGCTTGGAACGCGAAGCCGGCAATCCGAAGGCGATGGCCATGATCGCGATCACCACGATCAACGCGGCGACAATGCCCGCGGCGCGCAGGGCGGCGGGCGGTTCATGTTCGGGTGCGGCGTGGTGGACGGGTGTCGTGGCCTGGGGTGAGAACATCGTTCCCTCTTTTCATCCGATGTTGAATTAATCGGTTGATGTGAGGGTAACGCTCGGTTCGATTCTTTTCAACAGTCATTGAAATGATAGGGTCGATGTATGGCTTCACCAGGGAAAACCGCCACCCGGCGGGGGCGCCGTCAGGGTGACCCGGTGTCTCGCGACGCTGTGCTGGCGGCGGCCAAGCTGCGCTTCGCGGCCGAGGGATACGAGAAGACGACGCTTCGGGCCATCGCTGCGGACGCCCACGTCGATGCGTCGATGGTGCTCTATCTGTTCGGCTCGAAGGCCGACCTGTTCCGGGAATCGCTGCGCCTGATCCTGGACCCCGACGTGCTGGTGGCCGCCTTGGAGGGCCCGGCCGAGCAGATCGGCGAACGCATGGTCCGCACGTACCTGAAGATGTGGGAGACGCCGGACACAGCGGCCAGCATGCGGGTCATGCTGCAGTCGGCAACTTCGAATTCCGATGCGCACGTGGCATTTCGAACGTTCATGCAGGACTACGTGCTCACCGCGGTCTCCGGAGTATTGGGTGGCGGCGAGCAGGCCCGATTGCGGGCCATGCTCGCCGCATCAAACCTGGTCGGTACCGCGATGCTGCGCTATGTGATGGCCGTGCCGCCCATGGCGACACTCGACGGTGAAGAGGTCGTACGCCTGCTCGCCCCGACGGTGACCCGTTATCTCACCGCCGATGCGGCGGAGTTGGGGTTGCCCGAGCTGTAGCCAATCAGTGCCGCGGGTCGGAGTGCCGCGCGACGAGCGCCAGTTCGGCCTCACCGGCCTGCTCCGGGGTGGCGAACGGCATGTTCGTGCCCACGAAGTCCCGTGCCTCCTGGAAGTCCATGCCCTGCTCGACCATCATGTTGACGACGCCGACGTGCACGACCGCCGTCGCCTTCGTGGCGGCCACACCCGCCACGAAGCGGATCTCGTCGGCAAGTTGTGCCTCGGTCATCCTGGTCACCTTCGGGTCCAGGTCCACCTGGGCGACGGAACCATTGAGGTAAGCCGTGACGGTGACAGTTCCCGGCGGATTGATGGCCTGGACGACGGGGATCTGCTCTTCATCTTCAGGTTCGGCCTCGTCGTCGATGGCACCAAAACCGTCGTCCTCGACTTCCTCGACTGCGTCATGGTTGCCGAAATCCGGCAGAGCATCGAGATCGGATGCGTCATCGTCGACCTGGGGTGCGCCGAAGTCGAACGCATGGAGCCCGCTGTCGTCGTCATCGTCCCAGTCGTCGGAACCGTGAGGCGTCATGTGTCAGTCATACCTGTTCCGGGTCCGCCAACGAATACCTGGTCGCGTTTGTCACCGTGGATGCATCTGCTTGCCGAGGTCGGCTCCGGATTTGCTATCCGTGCGTTCATACTGCTTGGCCGAGGCCGTCAGCTTCTCAGACATGTCTTGCGACACGAATGCCATCGCCTCGCACGCGGCCGCGCGGGCGTTGTTGGCAAAAACCAGGGCGGTGATGCTGGCAGTGCAGATGGTGCCGTGGTTGACCAGCATCGAGTCAGGGACACCCTCGGTGATGGTCGCACCGACCTTGAGATAGCCCGCCGCGGTGCGTTGGCGGCCGGACAGTTCCCGGACGTAGGGGGCAGTGACGCCGAGTATGCCGTCAGACATCGATCGATCCCTCTCCGGTACCTGTCGCTGAGCCGTCGGACGGGCTCCACGGGGTGGACGTCGTATTCCCGTCGGGTGGTGACATGAACGCTGCTGGCGCTCCGGCCGGCTTGGCACCGGCGGCGACCTCTTGGTAGGCGCTGGCCGCTTTCTGGAACTTTTGCGCGTTCTCCAATGCCAGATAACCCATTGCCGTCACCGCGGCGAGCGCTGGGGGCATCGCAATGCTGACCGCGCTGATCTCGAACAGCATCTGGTTCGCCGGTCCGGTCGGCGGGATCCTCCCGATGACAATCGCTATCGGGATGCAGACGCCGAGGTATGTCGCCGCGATGTCGAGCGCCATACGTGTTTTCTCGATCTGCTCCGCCTGGTTGGCGATGATGCCCTGTACTTCTGAGTCGATCTTGCTCATCGTCGCGGCACGCTCTTGCTGCCGATTATTCTCGCCGGCATAGGCATTCGATCCTGTGCCATGCCACAGATCGGTAGGCGTTGCGCCCTGCAAAGCGTCGGCGATCGTGTTGAAGTGCTCGGCGCCCTTGGTGAACCGGTCGCCGGTATCTGAATCGCCGAAGCCACACGTCAACTGCATTGTGTTGATCGCCAATAAGGCTGCGCCGATGATGGGCGTACCCAGACCTTTCATTTGGCGCGCCGGATTGTATGCGGATTTTAATCCGGGGGTAGATTCGCCGAGGAACTTGATATTTTCCCCAAGTTTACCGACGTATTTAGGCCCGACTTTGTCTATGATTAAGTCGCCGACCATTTGGGTGGCACCAATAGTGTCCGCTGCTAGGCCTGCTTTAGCAAGATACAATTCCTCTGGCGTTTTCGAGTCTAGGGCATCGACGTGTTCGGCAGTGCCCTTGACGGCGAATACGAATTCGGCGAACGACTTAGCATTCTCCAGGACTGTCAGGCCCATTTATCCCCACTTTCCGCTCGACTGAGTAAGCCTAACAGGGGCGTCTGGCGCGTCAATGCACCTCTTTTTGGGCGGCGTTAGCGCGGCTGCCGGATGTTCAGACGGATGGAGACCGTTTCCGAAGTCATCGCGACCGCCGCCCTCGTTTGTGAGGCCA
Organism: Mycolicibacterium porcinum; assembly: GCA_001942045.1. Classification (GTDB taxonomy): domain Bacteria; phylum Actinomycetota; class Actinomycetes; order Mycobacteriales; family Mycobacteriaceae; genus Mycobacterium; species Mycobacterium porcinum_A. The sequence continues at coordinate 30,936 of MSTD01000025.1, read as the reverse complement.
CAGTAGACTGCCGCCATGCTGCGTCTGGGTGGAGCAATGGGACCGATGGCGGGCGGGCGTAGTTGGCCGGACAGTCCTGAAGAAGCACTAGCCATCCTGATCGTCGTCGTGTGCGCCGTGGTAATCAGTGCGGCCTTGACCGCCCTGGTGGTGCGCATACTCTGGTGGTGGTGCTTTACCAACCGACCGAATGCTTATCGCCGACGGCTAGAAAAGGGATCGGCCGAATTCCGTGGGCGATGGCCGCGGGAACAACTGGCGTACGCGCCTTACGTTGAGTTGAGCGAGGAAGCGCAACGGTGTTGGGCTTTGATTCTCATGCTAGAAGATGCGGTTGATTCGAAGACATCTCCTGGTGGCGCTGAAGCGTTGTCTAGCGATATCGCTGACATGCGGCATTGGGTGGATGTAGTTATGGTGGCGTTAAACTCGGCTGCTGACCGAGGGCAGCAGGCTGCAGTCGGGGGGTATTCCGAGTGATATTGGCCGGCGATTTCGACCTGCGGGCCCGGGTGGTCAGAACGGTTCCCGACGTGGTGGCTATTATGGGCGGAGTTTGGATCACATTTGCGCTCATTCTTTTTGTGGCCATATGGTATTCCAAGAAAGCGGAATATCAGAAATTAGCCCGGTTATACACATTTTCGTCGGCGTTCTGGGTGCGGTGGCCGGGTGAGCGGCTTTGGGTGGCGCCATACGATGAGTTGGCTGCTGAAGCGGCCAGGTGCGAGGAGATCCTCGGAAGCATGGGCCTGAAGCCGCCACACTATGTGGGGAAGGAAAGTGGTTCCGCGGTGCAGGCTGATGCACACGAGAGCAATCGGCGCGTCGACCGTGAGGGAGCCAGTTTTCGGGCCAAACGCGGCGCATTGCTCCAGGCTATGAGTAACGCGATTGCGCAAGGCAGGGGTCCGCGGGCGCCGCACTATCGCACGTGAATTGCCTTGCGGCGCATAGGAGCCGGGTTGCCGGATCCTGAGGCTAGGCTGTGGCCGTGCAAGGGGACAAGCTGGCAATGGAGTTCATCGCGCGGGGGGACGTGCCGACGACAAAAGAGGAATGGCTCGGCATTCTGGTCGCCGTTGTCATGGTGGGCACCACAGTGAAGTTGGTGGGCTTCTGGGCTGACCGCCGAACCTCCGGAGAACTAAATGCAGTGGAGGCGCGACTCACTGCCGAGTCCGTCCAGTTCCGGTCGCGTTGGCCGGTTCAGTGGTTGTGGCACGCGCCGTACGCCGAGCTCGAAGCGGAGGCCCAGCGTTGTTGGCGCATGGTCTTCGTCCTGGAGACGCGACGCGGTCTCGCGCGTCGGGGGCACGAGAGTGACTTCGATGCCCAGATCGCTTCCGTCCGCGGCTGGATCACCACCGTCGTCGACGCGATGAATGCGGTGGCCAGACGATGAGTGGCCAGGTAGTCGCCAGCTCAAATCCGCCCGTCAGCTTCACCGCGCTCGTGGTCATCGGTGTGGTGATCTCCGTTGTTTTGCTCGCGATGGCCATTGTCGCCATGCTGTGGCCGTCAACCGCGGCCGACCAGTTGGATGTCGAGCGGGCTCGGCTGTACACCCATTCCGAAGCGTTCTGGGGTCGGTGGCCGAACAACCGTCTGTTCGAGGCGCCCTACGCGGAGTTGGCAGCAGAAGCGACCAGATGCGCGCGGCTCATCGAGATCTTCCAAGAGAAGTTGAGTTCGGGCGAGCGGCCGGAACGCGGACCGTTTCGCGGGATGTACGACGAAGCGAGCCGCAATTTGCCCATGTACCAGAGCATGCTCGCCACAGTCCACAGCGCCATGAACTATGCGATCTCACAGGGCCGTGGCCCGCAGCAGCCCTACGGTCAATTTCCTTCGAACTGATTCTGCCCCAGGCTTTCTACAAAGCTGGGGCCGCGGCGTTCGAGTTCGCCCCGGTATTCGTCGGCCCAGGTGCCGAATGGGTGATGCGCCAGATGCTCATTGCGGAACCGGTCGTCCTCGGACACCTCGGAAACACAGAATGACGGAATGGCGAGATCGACCACGGGGCCGCCGCGCTCGACTTCGGCGAGCAGCAGCGGTGCGTTTCTGCCGAGGAACTGGTCGATGATCCAGCCGTCCTCGCCCAGCCACATCGAATAGCGGACCTTCGCGACCACATGTTCGGATCGGCCGACGATCTGCGCCGCGATCAATGGATCGAGCTCGCGTTCGGCCTCGTAGCGGGTGCCGCCGACGGCGGGGCCTTTGGCGGTCATGGTTCCGAGCGATTCCTCGCCCAATGTCGCCACGAGGTCGGCGGGAGTGGCATTCAGTTCCGCGGGCGCAGGCCCTTGTACCCGGACGCGGACCGCATATCCGTCAGATGCGAACAGATAGGCCTGCACGATGAGCGCAGGCACGGGATCCGACGCTGCCGCCGCGGGCAATTCGCGGACAAAGAACTTCCGCTCGAATTCGAAATCACCGAAACCGGATTCGGACATGCGCACACCGTAGCCCGATTTGCGCCGAATGCGTCGCCTATAGGGCGTGAATTCCCTTGTAGAGCACGAGAAGGCCGATCACCACGAGAATCGCTGCAACCAAGACTGCATGGTTGCGTTCCATCCATTCCTTCAGCCGGGCCAGCGCGGGGTCCAAGCGCTCACCCGACACCGCGTACGCCAAGATCGGCAGGGCCACGGTCGATCCGGCGGCCACCACGAAGTACAGCCCCGCCGCCCAGACGCCGGGCTGGCCGAGACCGGCTGAGCCGATCGCCAATCCCGCTGCCACGCAGATGAACAGCACTTTGGGGTTCACCACGGTGAGTGCGAGCCCCGCGGCACCGGCCCGGACCGGCGTGAGCTTACTCAGGCTGGCCATCCACTTGGGGCTGTGTTCTGACTTGGCCCGGGTCAGATAGCGGTACACACCGAACGCGATCAGGGCGGCACCGACCACGATGCGCAACCACGACGCCCACGTCGGGGGCTCGTCGAGCCGGCCGAACAGGCCGGAGACGCCGACGAAGATGGCGGTCAGTGCAGCCA
>MSTD01000025.1:0-27912 GCA_001942045.1 Mycolicibacterium porcinum | reverse complement strand
CAGCCAGGCCGAGGAACCAGCCGGCGAGAAAGGACAGTCCCGTCGGCCGCGGGCGGGGGGTGTGCAGCACGAGCACCGCCGGAATGATCGACAGCGGTGACAGCGCCACCACCATGGCCAGCGGGATGAGTTCGGCGAAAACCGAACCCCAGCTCTCCGTCATGAGCAAAACCTAGCAACCCGCAACGATGTCCTCGACGGCGTCGGCAGCGTGTTCCGGTCCGCCGTGCGTGTGGATCTCCGCACGGATTCTGTCGAGGTTGCTCCGGATCTGTCGATCGGCGGCGACACCGAGTACCGCGTCACGCATGTCCGCCACGCTGGGCACGTGGTCGGTCAGGTGCCGGCCCACTCCGATGGCCTCCAAACGTGCGGCATTGGCCGGCTGATCGACGGCCTGCGGTATCGCCACCATCGGCACGCCGAACCACAGCCCCTCGGTGCATGAACCCATGCCGGCGTGGGTGATGAAGCAGTCTGCCAGCCGCAACACCGCGGGCTGGGGAACGGTGTCGCGCAACTGAACCCACGATGGAACCGGGCCCACGTCGGCGCGGCCGGTGGCCAGCACCAGGCGCCAGCCCTGCCCGTCGAGTGCCTCGATCGCGTTGCGGTACACGTCGGCCCGGTCGGTATAGGCGGTGCCGAAAGCGAGCAGGGCGAGCGGGCCGTCGCCGGGAGGCGGGGACCAGTCGCGCGGATCTTCCCGACGGGGATCGATGCACGGGCCGACGAATCGGTAGCGGTCACCGACGCGATCAGCGTTGCGCTGCATCACCCGTGGGATCAAAACCAGGCAGCGCCGGGGTGCGCCGGTCACCTCGTCGAACGTCAGTCCGGTGCCGGAATCGGTCAGCCAGTCGTCGAACGCCTGGCGATAGGACACACCGCTCGGACTGTTGAGAATCGGATCCAGGACCTCCGCCATGTCGTCGTGGTAGCCCTCCCAGGCGACCTCGCTGGGCGACAGTTGGGCGGCAGGCACGCCCCACCGCTCGGCGGCGACGGGTCCGGCCATGCCGCCGATGTCGTAGAGCACGAGGTCGGGTCGATCCGAATCGAGCGCCGAGTGCAGTTGAGGCAATGCATGGATGGCCTCGTCGAGGAACATTCGCATGCCGGTCACCGGATCGTTCTCGTCGCCCCAGCCTTCCGGTGCCCCTGGGGCGCCGGGCAGCACCGACGTGCACTCGATGACGTCGGCGCCGGTCGGGCGCACCAGCCACGACATGTGGCCGCTCACCAGGTAGCTCACCCGGTGACCGCGGCGGACAAGTTCGTGAACGAGTGCCAGATGTGGGTACATGTGACTGGGAGTGGAGGCGGCGACGACGGCGATGTGCACGTGGTCGAGTCTGCCTGCTCAAAATTTTTAAAGTTGAGCGGAACAGACTCAACCTTGACTACGTTGTATATCGCGACAAGCATTTTCCACGTAGTCGTAAGGCCGTGGATAGACATAGAAGGGGAGGTGTCGTGGACTCGTTCAACCCGACCACGAAGACCCAGGCGGCGCTGACCTCGGCGTTGCAGGCGGCTACCGCCGCAGGCAATCCACAGATCACCCCCGCCCATTTGTTGATGGCGTTGCTGACGCAGAACGACGGCATCGCCGCACCATTGCTGGAAGCGGTCGGAGTCGAGCCCGCAACCATCCGCTCCGAGGCCGAGCGCCTCATCGGCCGCTTGCCGAGCGCGAGCGGCTCCAGTTCGCAGCCGCAGCTGTCGCCGGAATCGATCACCGCGATCACCACCGCGCAGAACCTCGCGACCGAGATGGACGACGAGTACGTCTCCACCGAGCACCTGATGGTCGGCCTGGCCACCGGAAGTTCGGACGTCGCCAAGCTGCTGACCAACCACGGCGCGTCTCCGCAGGCGCTGCGTGAGGCATTCGTCAAGGTACGCGGCAGTGCCCGCGTCACCAGCCCGGATCCTGAGGGCAGCTACCAGGCGCTGGAGAAGTACTCCACCGACCTGACCGCCCGCGCCCGGGAAGGCAAGCTCGACCCGGTGATCGGTCGCGACACCGAGATTCGTCGCGTCGTGCAGGTGTTGAGCCGCCGCACCAAGAACAACCCGGTGCTCATCGGTGAGCCCGGCGTCGGCAAGACGGCGATCGTCGAAGGTCTGGCGCAGCGCATCGTCGAAGGCGATGTGCCGGAAAGCCTGCGGGACAAGACCGTCATCAGCCTGGACCTCGGATCCATGGTGGCCGGTGCCAAGTACCGCGGTGAATTCGAGGAGCGCCTCAAGGCCGTCCTCGATGACATCAAGAACTCGGCCGGCCAGGTCATCACGTTCATCGACGAGTTGCACACCATCGTCGGCGCCGGTGCCACCGGTGAGTCCGCGATGGACGCGGGCAACATGATCAAGCCCATGCTGGCCCGCGGTGAGCTGCGACTGGTCGGCGCGACCACCCTCGAGGAGTACCGCAAGTACATCGAGAAGGACGCCGCCCTGGAGCGTCGCTTCCAGCAGGTGCTGGTCGGCGAGCCCTCGGTCGAGGACACCGTCGGCATCCTGCGCGGCCTCAAGGACCGCTACGAGGTGCACCACGGTGTGCGGATCACCGACTCCGCGCTGGTCGCCGCGGCCACGTTGAGTGACCGCTACATCACCAGCCGGTTCCTGCCGGACAAGGCCATCGACCTGGTCGACGAGGCCGCGTCCCGGCTGCGCATGGAGATCGACTCGCGGCCCGTCGAGATCGACGAGGTCGAGCGGCTGGTCCGTCGCCTCGAGATCGAGGAGATGGCGCTGTCCAAAGAAGAGGACGACGCGTCGAAGGAGCGCTTGGAGAAGCTGCGCGGTGAGTTGGCCGATTACAAGGAGAAGCTGGCCGAGCTGACGACTCGTTGGCAGAACGAGAAGGGCGCCATCGACGTCGTCCGCGAGTACAAGGAGCAACTGGAAACGCTGCGCGGTGAGGCCGACCGGGCCGAACGCGACGGCGACCTGGCCAAGGCCGCCGAGCTGCGCTACGGACGCATCCCCGAGGTCGAGAAGAAGCTCGACGCCGCCCTGCCGGTCGCCGAGGCTCGCGAGAACGTGATGCTCAAGGAAGAGGTCGGCCCCGACGACATCGCCGATGTGGTCGAGGCATGGACCGGCATCCCCGCCGGGCGCATGCTCGAAGGCGAGACGGCCAAGCTGCTGCGCATGGAGGAGGAGCTGGGAAAGCGCGTCATCGGCCAGACCGAGGCCGTGGTCGCGGTGTCCGATGCGGTGCGCCGGTCGCGTGCCGGTGTCGCCGACCCCAACCGGCCCACGGGCTCGTTCATGTTCCTCGGCCCGACCGGTGTCGGCAAGACCGAGCTCGCAAAAGCGTTGGCGGAGTTCCTCTTCGACGACGAGCGCGCGATGGTCCGCATCGACATGAGCGAGTACGGCGAGAAGCACTCGGTGGCCCGCCTGGTCGGTGCGCCGCCGGGATACATCGGCTACGACCAGGGTGGTCAGCTGACCGAGGCCGTGCGTCGGCGCCCGTACACGGTGGTGCTGTTCGACGAGATCGAGAAGGCCCACCCGGACGTGTTCGACGTGCTGCTGCAGGTGCTCGACGAGGGCAGGTTGACCGATGGTCAGGGCCGTACGGTCGACTTCCGCAACACGATCCTGATCCTGACCTCCAATCTGGGTGCCGGTGGCACTCCGGAGCAGGTGATGGCCGCAGTGCGGGCCGCGTTCAAGCCGGAGTTCATCAACCGGCTCGACGATGTGCTGATCTTCGAGGCGCTCAAGCCCGATGAGCTGGTGTCGATCGTCGACATCCAGCTGCAGCAGCTCGACAAGCGGCTGGCACAGCGCAGGCTGTCGCTGGACGTGTCGTTGGAGGCCAAGAAGTGGCTGGGCGACCGTGGGTTCGACCCGCTCTACGGTGCCCGCCCGCTGCGTCGACTGGTGCAGCAGGCCATCGGCGATCAACTCGCCAAGAAGCTGCTGGCCGGCGAGGTGCACGACGGCGACGTGGTGCCGGTGAACGTCAGCGAGGACGGCGAAAGCCTCGTCCTGGGCTGAGTCTCTGCCGAGGAGACGCGAAACCCCCTATTTCCTAGCGAAATAGGGGGTTCTCGCGTGTTCGCGCTAGATGTTGAACCGGCCGGCGAAGCCGCGCAACGGCACGTCGGCGCTCGTCAGCAGTCCGGGCGGCGCGGCCACCACCGAGGCGATGGCATTGAGCGCAGGCAGCCCCGTCACGGTCATGCCGATCGAGGCGAACGAGTCCGGATCGGACAGATCCACACCGGGTTTCGGGAAGATCATGTGCTTGTTGTAGACGCACGGATCCCCCTTGATCTGAGTGATGTAGCAGCCCTTGATGTCCCAGCTCGGATCGGTGTGCGGGGTCATCTGCCATTCCAGATGGGTTTCGACGCGCGGCACCCCGTCGACCATGCCCTGGTACTTGATGTAGTTGCCGCCCAGCGATCCCTTGGGCAGGGTGTACCAACCCAGGTCGACGTCTTTGGTGCAGGCACCGAGCTCGTAACTGAACTTGACCTCGTCGAGTTCCAACCCGAAGCAGTCGGCCATCATCAGCACGCTGTCGGCGAACACGCGGGTGTACTTCTCCAGCTTTCCTGGGATCGACGGGTCGTCGACGGGCATGCCGTAGCCGACCTCGATCCAGGTGTCCTTGCTGTGATGGCATGACACGTCGACGGATTCGATGGTGGTGACGTTCTCGATCTCGGCGACGTCGGCCGAACACACCACGCCCAGGATCTGGTTGACGCCCGGGTTCATGCCGGTGCCGTAGAACGTCGACCCACCCTTCTCGCATGCCTCGGCGAGCAACTGTGACACCGGCTTGCCGGACGGATGCGGGTGGTTGGTGTCGCGGTGCCAACCGGTGATCCAGTCGGCCGTGGTGACGATGTTGATCCCGGCCTCAAGGACTTTCACGTACAGGTCCTCGTCGGGGAAGACGCCATGGAACGTCAGCACATCGGGCTTGGCCGCGATGATCTCGTCGACCGATCCGGTGGCCGTCACCCCGATCGGATCGATGCCGGCGATCTCGCCGGCATCGCGACCGACCTTTTCCGGTGTGTAGCAATGCAATCCGATGAGCTCGAGATCGGGCCGCTTACCGATGCGCCTGATCATCTCGGTGCCGACGTTGCCGGTCGCCACCTGAAATACCCGGATCTTCTCGGTCATAGGGTGTCTACCTTCCGTGCCTCTGGATAGAACTGCATGGCCCACTTGCGGATTGCGGTGAAACCCTCGTACTCGGCGGTGGCCAGCGCCGGCGGATCGGAATAGCGCTGGTGTGACCAGATGTGAATGTCCTGGGTGAACTGGCGGATCACCTCGTCACCGAACTCGGCGGCCCTGGCAGCGGCGCGATCGGAGTCTTTCCCGGGAGTCCGGCCGATGTAGACCATGAACCGAACGTCGGAGGTGGACTCGTCGACGGGCGTTACTGCGGAGATGGTGCGGTTGTCGATCATCCCCCAGCTCTTCGTCACTGCGATCCCGAGGCCGCCGTTGATCGCTTCGACGCCACTGCGCACATCATCGATCGACTGCTGATCGTCGCCCTCGAAGGTGATGGTGAAGTCGACATAGGAGATCGGTGCGGCGAAGTCGTGGCGGGTGAACACCGGAACGATCGGCGTCTGGTGCACGAACTTGAAGTGCGCGAAGTCGACGCCGTTTTCCAGGACGTACTGCGGATGCAGCTCCAGTCCCTCGCGGAACAGCCGCTGCTGGGGGTAGTAGTCGGCGGCGCTGCTGCCATCGGCGAACGACGCGAAAACGTCCGGCGCATCGAAGAACGGCTCGCGCCCCTCGACGTCGTGCCAGATGTAGATGGCCTCGTTGCGCTCCGCGACGGGGTAGGTGCGGATGCGGCGACCCCGGTTGGGCCGGTCCTGGTACGGGATACAGACATTGCGGCCCTCGGCGTTCCACTGCCAGCCGTGGAACGGGCACTGAATGGCCTCGCCGACCACTTGGCCGCCGAATCCCAGGTGGGCGCCCAGGTGCTCGCAGTAGGCGTTCATCACCGTCACCTGGCCGGATTCGGAGCGCCAGGCGACCATCTCTTCGCCGAAGTACTTCATGGCGTGTACCGCCCCGACGTCGACCTGGTCTGACCAGGCGACTTGGAACCATCCTGTCGGCTTCATCGACAACGGTGGTTTGGCCATGACCGGAATCGTAGGAGCTTCTGTGAAACTTTGGAAGAGGGTTCTGTGAAAACGGAGTAGCCTCTGGGGATGACCGAGGCCGACGTTGTTGCGCGCCGCACCAACCGGCGCGGTGAAGCCACCCGGGAGAGCATGCTGGAGGCCGCCCGCAAGGTCCTGGCCACCGGCGACCCGGGCGCGGTCTCGGCCAACCGGATCGCCAAGGACATCGGCGCCACCTGGGGTGCGGTGAAGTACCAGTTCGGCGACATCGACGGGTTCTGGGCCGCCGTGCTGCAGCGCACCGCGGAGCGACGGGCTGGAATATTCAGTCACCACGACAGCTCCGCGTCCCTGCGTCAACGTGTCGCCGCCATCATCGACCTGCTCTATGACGGGTTGACCGCAGGCGATTCGCGGGCGATCGAGAATCTGCGGGCGTCACTGCCGCGGGACCCCGCCGAACTCGAACGGCTCTACCCGAAGACTGCCGCGGAGCTGTCGTCCTGGGGACAGGGCTGGCTGCAAACTTGCCAGGAGGCCTTCGCCGACCTCGGTGTCGACCCCGAGCGGGTGCGGGAGGTCGCCGCGTTCATCCCCGGAGCGATGCGTGGCATCACCTCGGAGCGTCAACTCGGCAGCTTCATCGACCTCGACGTGGCCCGGCGGGGGCTCACCAACGCCATCGTCGCGTACCTCGAGGAGTCCCGGTCACGGCGCTCTGATCACCAGTAATCGGGTTGTGACCTCACAAGGCTGGGGCTTTCCCGCAGTCAACAAGTAGGCTAGGCCCGATGGTCCCGCTCTGGTTCACGCTGTCCGCACTCTGTTTCGTGGGTGCGGCGGTGCTGCTGTACGTCGACATCGACCGTCGACGTGGGTTGGGACGGCGCCGCAAGTCGTGGGCGAAGTCGCATGGCTTCGATTACGAGCACGAGTCGCACGAGATCCTCAAGCGCTGGAAGCGCGGGGTGATGTCGACCGTCGGTGACGTCACGGCCAAGAACGTCGTACTCGGCCAGATCCGTGGCGAGGCGGTGTTCATCTTTGACATCGAAGAAGTGGCGACGGTGATCGCCCTTCACCGCAAGGTCGGCACGAACGTGGTCGTCGATCTGCGGCTCAAGGGCATCAAGGAACCCAGGGAGAGCGACATCTGGCTCCTCGGCGCGATCGGCCCGCGGATGGTGTACTCCACCAACCTCGATGCCGCTCGCCGTGCCTGCGACCGCCGGATGGTCACGTTCGCCCACACCGCGCCCGACTGTGCCGAGATCATGTGGAACGAGCAGAACTGGACGCTCGTCAGCATGCCGGTCACGAGCACCCGCGCCCAATGGGACGAGGGACTGCGCACCGTGCGTCAGTTCAACGACCTGCTGCGGGTCCTGCCGCCGGTTCCGCAGAACGGTGTGGCACCTCAGTCGGGTCAGGGCAGCCAAGCGGCGCTGGCCCGTCGCGCAGGCTCGCCCAGCCGTCCGTTGGCACCGACCCCCGCCGGGCGTCGGGAGCTGCCGCCGGGCCGGGCCGACTCGGCGCCCGGACGTGGTGACATCAGCCGCTACACGCAACCGCGTCAGGAGCCCGGCCGTCCGGACGTGGTCCGTCGGACCCCGCCGCCGGCACGCAACGGGCGTCACGCACCGCACTACCAGCGCTGACCGGCGCAACGGAACAGTTCAGTAACCTGTCGGCATGCCTCGTCCCGTCGCGCTGATCACTGGACCGACCTCAGGTCTCGGCGCCGGATTCGCCCGCCGGTATGCGCGTGACGGCTATGACCTCGTCCTCGTGGCACGCGACGGTGCGCGGTTGGAACAACTCGCCGCCGAACTGCGTGACGAGGCCGGCGCAGACGTCGAGGTGCTTCCCGCCGACCTGGCCTGCGCCCCGGACCGGGCCAAAGTCGCTGACCGGGTGCGTACCGGGGTGCAGGTGCTGGTGAACAATGCCGGGTTCGGCACCTCGGGGGAATTCTGGACCGCCGATCTGGCCCAGTTGCAGGCCCAGTTGGACGTCAACGTCACCGCGGTGATGGAGCTGACGCACGCCGCACTGCCGTCGATGATCGACGCGGGCACCGGCACGATCATCAACGTGGCCAGCGTCGCGGGGTTGGTGCCCGGGCGCGGATCGACCTATTCGGCGTCCAAGGCCTGGGTCGTCTCGTTCAGCGAGGGGCTGGCCAATGGGCTGGGCGGCACCGGGGTCGGCGTGCACGCGCTGTGCCCGGGTTTCGTCCACACCGAGTTTCATGCCCGTGCGGGCATCGACATGGCGGGCACACCGTCGTTCCTGTGGTTGCAGGTCGAGGACGTGGTGCGCGACTGCCTGGCCGACGTGGCCGCAGGCAAGGTGGTCATCGTGCCCGGCCTGCAGTACAAGGTGCTCACTACCGGGGGCCGGCTGTTTCCGCGAAACCTGGTGCGCGCCATGACAAAAGCAGTGGGAAAAGGTCGTGGGAGAACTTAGAACAGAACTGACGTGGCGGTGCGGGCGCTGATCGCGGCGGTGATGGCGGTACTTCTCGTCGTCACCGCGGGATGCTCATCCGATCAACCGGCGCGCACATATGAAGCGTCGACCGCCCAGCTCGGCGAATCGCTGGACATCCTCGGCTGGAATCTGAAGGTGTCGGATCTGCGGTTCGATTCCGAACACGTACTCGTCGACGTCGAGGGTTCGGCGTCCGGCGATGCGCATGCCAAACCCGAGGACATCCGGTTCGGCCTGTACGGCGCCCTGGCACATCCGATCGAGGCCGACGGGCTGCACGGCTGTGACGGCATCGCCAACCTGGGCCTGCGGCCGCTGTCGGCGTCGGCGCCCGACAAGCTCAGCGGCACCGTCTGTTTGGGGCCGCAGCGGGACCAGAGTCAGGTACGCGGCGTCTATGTCTACTCGCCGCGCGAGCGCATCGCCGGTACCACCATCGCCTACCCGGCCGCTTTCCCGGTCGGGGTGCTGCCCACCAGCGTCGACGATGCCGGCGTCACCCTCAAATCCACCAGTGTGGACGCGTTCAGCGCCGACGGGGGACAGTTGGCGCCGGCCGCGATGGGTGATCCCACCGCCTTCAACGGCAAGGGCTATATGCTGTTGGGTCTCGAAATCGATGGCGCGGCAAAGCGTTACGCGGACGATGCGGCCGCACGTGGCGGTCCGCTGATGGTGGTGGCCGGCCCGTCGCTGCCGCCGCCGGGGCTCAGCCGCGCCTGCTCGGCGTACGGCTCGTCGGTGCTGATCCTGCCGGAGGCCTCGCGTGAGGCCGTCAACGTGCGGGCCTCACTGTGTACGCAGGGGGAGATGACGGCGGCCTTGCTGTATGCCTCGGTGTCCGTGATCGGCACCCATGCTGCCCTGTGGACTACCCGTGGTTGAGGCCGTCGGCCCCACCGAGTGGGGAGAGTCCCCGGGCGTGGGACCGTGGGAGGGGCCGTTGCCCACCGGCCCCGACGCCGCGCGGTATGACCCTGAGCTGCTGCGCGATGGAGACACCCGCAACGTCGTCGACGCCTACCGGTATTGGACCCGGGAGGCGATCATCGCCGACATCGACCGGCGGCGGCATCGGTTGCACATCGCGATCGAGAACTTCGGCAACGACGCGAACATCGGTGCGGTGGTGCGCACCGCCAACGCCTTCGCCGTCGACACCGTGCACATCGTGGGCAAGCGCCGGTGGAACCGCCGGGGCGCCATGGTCACCGACCGTTATCAGCGGTTGTGCCACCACGACACCACCGCCGAACTGCTGTGCTTCGCCGCCGACGCCGGGCTGACCGTCGTCGCGGTGGACAACGTGCCCGGCGCCGTGCGGCTGGAAGAGACCGAACTACCCCGCGACTGTCTGCTGATCTTCGGGCAGGAAGGCCCCGGCATCACGCCGGAGGCGCAGGCCGGCGCGGCCGTGACGGTCTCCATCGCTCAGTTCGGGTCGACCCGCAGCATCAACGCCGGAGTTGCGGCGGGAATTGCCATGCATGCGTGGATCACTCGCCACGCGGATTTTTCGCGGGCCTGGTAGCGGTCGGGGCGCCTGACACCCGGCGTTCGCCGCCATTGCGCTCCTGCCAGAGCTTATAGACGTCGACCGCCGCGTCGCGAGGTTCGTAACGCATCGGTAGCCGCCGTTCGTTCCAGGGCTTTGCGAACTCGTCGTAGAACGTATTCAGCTCGAAGTACTTTCGATCGTCCACGTAGTGCGGCTCGTAGGCGTCCCGGGTGGTCAGGAATACGACTTCGTCCGGCGAGCAGTAGTACAGCGATCCCAGGCACATCGGGCAGGGCTGGGCCAGGACATAGATCGTGGCCCCGGTCAGGTGTTCGGTGCCGAGCTTGGTGCACGCCTCGCGGATCGCGAGGATCTCGGCATGTGCGGTGGGATCATGGGTCTGGGCAACCAGATTCGGACTCTCGGCCAGGATCTCACCGTCTTTGACGATGACGGTTGCGAACGGACGGCCGCCCTCGGCGACGTTCTGCCGTGCGATGTCGATGGTGCGTTGTGCGAAGTCCATGGGGCCTCCTCGGTATCGGATTTGATCAGAAGGGTTTGGTGGGAAGGTATTTGCCGTCCAGTGTGATGACGGCGCGTTCCCCGCCTTCTGGATCGGCGACCTTGCGCACATCGAGCTTGAAGTTGATGGCGCTGATGATGCCGTCGCCGAACTGCTCGTGTACCAACGCCTTCAGCGTCGTGCCGTAGACCTGCAGCATCTCGTAGAAGCGGTAGATCGTCGGGTCGGTGGGGATGCCGCCGGGGATGGAGCCGCGGGTCGGAATGGTCTGCAGCAGCATCGCGGCCTCATCGTCGAGGCCGAGCAGCTCGGCCACCGCGATGGCGGACTGCGCCGGCAGGGCATGCTGGCCGAGGACGGCGGCGGTCACGAAGGCCGGTGATAGCTCGGCGGCATCGGCGATCTGCTGCCAGGTGAGGTCCTTGCGGGTCTTGGCCTCCACGGCGGCGGCGGCCAGGGCCTGGCGAGCGGTCGGATCAAATTGGGCGTGCACCATTTTCGGTGTCCTTTCCTTGTGGGGGTTTGGGAGGGTTCAGGGGTTGTCGACAGCGGAGACCATGCCGCTGGCGATGTCGAAGACCCAGCCGTGCAGGGTGATGGCGTGGGCGGCAAGGGCGCGGGCCACCGCGGGATGGGTGGCGAGGTTCGCCACCTGTGCCCGCACGTTTTCGCGTACCAGATGTGAAACCTTGTCTGTATCAACGGTTTCAGTCGAACTCGCGCCGGCTCGGCGCAGCCATTCAGCGGTGGTCGGCATGGCGCTCAGGTCGTGGTTCTCGGCCAGTGCGGTCATCGCGCCGCAGCCGGAATGCCCGCACACCACAATGCGGGACACGCCTAATGCCGACACGGCGTATTCGACGCTGGCGGCGATGCCGTCCGCAGCTGGGTGGTAGGCCGGGACCAGATTGCCCGCGGTACGTATGACGAACAACTCGCCGGGCTCACTGCCGGTGATCAACTCCGGGACCACGCGGGCATCGGAGCAACCGACGAACAACGTGTGCGGCCGATGTGTGGTGGCGAGGTGGGCGAACAGGTCGGCCTTCGCGGGAAACGTGTCGCGCTGGAACAGGGCGATGCCCTCGGCAAGGTCGTACATGCCAACAACCTTGCGCGCGATTTGCTATAGCGTCCAATACTTACTTTCCATTGGAGCGATAGATGCTGTCTATGGTTACCGCTGGCGGGAGTATCGCTCCGCGATCGCGCTGAGAGCTCGCGCGGCCGCGGACTGGTATCCCGCCGAGCGGTGCAGGAGCACGACCTCGCGTGACGGCAGCGGGGGATCGGGCCGGATCGGATGAAGGTCGGCCTGTTCCTGCGTGATCGCGTCCGGCAGCACCGTGGCGAGCGTGCCGAGGCGGACGAATTCGATCAACGCGCTGATCGAGTTGGCCTCGATCGCGATGCGGGGCGTGACGTTCTGGGCGGCGAAGAACTCGTCGATGTAGTTGCGCGTCGCAAAATCTCGGCTCAGCAAGGCCAGCGGTTGGGAGGGCAGGTCCGCGATCGCGAACGTCGTGGCACGGGGGTTAAGCGGGTGGGCGGCGCCCACGACGAGGCTGAGGGTCTCGGTGAAGAGCGCCGATGCCACCACCCCTGCGGCGTGGTGGCCGGCGAAGGCGATGCCCAGGTCGATGCGGTCGGCGAGCAGATCGGCTTCGAGCAGATCCTGGGTGGTCTCGATGACCGTGAGGGTGACACCGGGATGTGCGGCATGGAACTGCCGCACCAGCGGACCGATGAGATAGGCGGTGATGGTCGGTGTCATCGCGATCCGAAGGTGGCCGCGGCTCAGGTCGTGGACGTCGTGGACTGCCCGCTCGGCGGCATCGAGGTCTTGCAGGGCCAAGCGTCCGTGCTGGGCGTAGGCCTCGCCGGCGTCGGTCAGTCGGACAGAGCGGCCGGAGCGATCGAGGAGGGTGGTGCCCACCTCTCGTTCCAACTGTTTGATCTGCTGCGACAGGGTGGGTTGCGACACATGTAGGGCCTCGGCCGCCCTGGTGAAGTTGCCGTGATCGGCGACGGCCAGCAGGTAGCGCAGGTGTCGCAGCTCCATCGGCTCAATGTATAGGCAACGCCTATCGCTGTGATGAGAACTGCGACTTGGACACTATGGCTGATGCGCGGCAGGTTGGAAACATGCCGGAATCCCCTCGTGCCATCAGCCGCGCTGCGGCCGCGCTTGCCGTGCTCGCGGCGACCGTCGCAGGCTGCACGGCGCCCGACGTCGCGACCGTCGCCACCACCGTGGCGCCCGTACCCGGTCCGGACCTGCTGACGGCGGCCTCGAACAACGATGTAGCCCGGGTGCGCGACCTGATCGAGCGCGGTGCCGACCTCGAGGTACGCGACGAACGCGGACGCACTCCGCTGGTCGCGGCCACCAAGAACGGTGCCACCGACGCCGCGCGGGCGTTGATCGAGGCCGGTGCCGACGTCAATGCCAAAGACGATCTGCAGGACTCGGCCTATCTGTACGCCGGCGCCGAGGGCCTCGATGACATTCTCGAGCTGACGTTGTCGCACGGGGCCGACGTGCGCAGCGTCAACCGCTATGGCGGGACCGCCCTGATTCCCGCGAGCGAGCACGGCCATGTCAGCACGGTACGCAGACTCATCGCCGCCGGCGTCGACGTGAACCACGTCAACAAGCCGCAATGGACGGCCTTGCACGAAGCCATCGTGTACGGCGACGGATCCGTCAAGTACCAGCACGTGGTGCGTGCGCTGCTGGACGCCGGCGCGGATCAGTCGATTCGCGACGGGTCCGGACGCACCGCGCTCGACAACGCCGAGCGGCTCGGGCAGGTTCAGGTGGCAGCCATCCTGCGCTCACGATGAAAACCCAAGAAACGGAGCACTTTTAGAATGACCGTCCGAAACATACTGATCCTGTTGGCCCGAGTGGGGCTCGGCGTCATCTTCGTGGCCCACGGCTGGCAGAAGTTCGTCACCAACGGGATCGCCGCAACCCAGCAGGGATTCGCGGGCATGGGCGCCCCGGCCCCCGAGGTGTCGGCAGTGGTTGCGGCCACCATCGAGTTCGTGGGCGGAATCGGGTTGATCATCGGCCTGGCCACCCCGGTCTGCGCGGCTCTGCTGTTCGCCACCATGGTCGGCGCGTTCCTGATCGCCCACACCGGCCATGGTTTGTTCGTCGCCAAGGGCGGATTCGAGCTGGTGCTCGCTCTGGCGGCGCCGATGCTGCTGCTGATCGTTACCGGTGCCGGCCGGTTCAGCATCGACGGTCTGCTCGGCGCCCGGTTGCCCTGGAACCGAGGAGTTTTCGCATGACCGGCCCGATGGTCGACGCACTCGTCGACGTGATGCTGCCCGACGGCCGTCGCGTCGATGTCACGCTGCGAGACGGACGGATCAGTGCGATAGCAGATCACCAGCAAGCGGTTTCGACACCGGCAGCAGACCGGCACGTTGTCTATTGCGGCGGTGCCCTGCTGCTGCCCGCATTCGTCGACGGCCACTGCCATTTGGACAAGACCTTCTGGGGGACACCGTGGCGGCCGCACCGTGCCTCGGGGTCACTGAGGGAACGCATCGCTCACGAACGCGAATTGCGCGCCCGGATCGGGGTTCCCGTCACGACCCGCGCGACCGCATTGGCCGAGCACATGGTGTCGCTGGGCACGGGGCACGTCCGGTCGCACGTCGACATCGACCCCGATGTGAAGCTCGACGGCCTGCATCAGCTGCTGGAGGTCCGGGAAGCCCTGCGCGACAAGCTGAGTATCCAGCTGGTGGCTTTCCCGCAGAGCGGCGTGGTGACCGCCCCCGGTGTGCCCGACCTGCTCGACGCGGCTCTGGCCGCGGGAGCCGATCTGATCGGCGGACTCGATCCCGCCGGGTTCGACGGCGATGTCGACGGTCAGCTCGACGTGGTGTTCGGTTTGGCCGAACGGCACGGGGCCGGCATCGACATCCACCTGCACGACGGTGGCGACCTCGGCATCCGGCAACTCCATGCGATCGCCGAGCGGACGAAAACCCTTGGGCTGAGCGGCAAAGTGACCGTCAGTCACGCCTATTGCCTGGGGCAAGTTTCCGACGTGTCGGTCGACCGGACGGCGACAGCGCTCGCCGGCGCCGGGGTTTCGCTGATGACGAACGGCCCGGCCGGAACCATGCCGCCGGTGCTGCGGCTGCGTGACAACGGTGTGCGGGTGTTCGCCGGTTCGGACAACATCCGCGACGCCTGGTGGTCGTACGGCACCGGCGACATGCTCGAACGCGCCACGATCATCGGCCTCGAAGGCGGCCTGATGACCGACGAGGAACTCGGGTATGCCGCGTCATTGGTCACCGATTCGGCTGCCGCGGCGCTCGGGCTCGCCGATTACGGCTTGGCCCCCGGCAACCGAGCTGACCTGGTGGTGATCGCCGCAGCGAACCCCGCAGAAGCGGTGGCCGGCCATCCGGAGCGGCTACTTGTCGTGCACGACGGCCGGGTGGTGAGCCGGAAAACTGTTCGACATGCCGACAATTCGAAGGCCTGGTAAGGCAGGATCGTCTGCATGGATCAGCTATGGGCTAACCGTGCGGCCAGCGCCGAAGCTGCGATCACCCAACGGCACCTGAAGAAGCTCTGGGGTCTGCCGGGCACCCAGCTCGGCGTGGTGGCCTGGCCGGCGACAAAGAAGTACCGACAGTTCGGAACCTGGCACTACTGGTGGCAGGCGCATCTTCTGGACACTCTGGTCGACGCGCAGGTACGGGACCCGCAGCCCGAGCGGAAAACCCGCATCGAACGGCAGATCCGGTCGCACCACATCCGCAACAACCTGTCGTGGACCAACAGCTACTACGACGACATGGCCTGGCTGGCGCTGGCCCTCGAACGGGCCGGCCGGCTGGTCGGCGTCGAGAAATCCGGTGCGCTCAAGAAGCTTTGCGCGCAGTTCGTAAATGCCTGGGTGCCCGAGGACGGCGGCGGAATCCCCTGGCGCAAGCAGGACCAGTTCTTCAACGCTCCGGCCAACGGTCCGGCCGGGATCTTCCTGGCCCGGTATGACGACCGGTTGCGCCGCGCCCAGCAGATGGCCGACTGGATCGACGACACCCTGATCGACCCCGAAACGCACCTGGTGTTCGACGGCATCAAGGCCGGTTCGATGGTGCGCGCCCAGTACACCTACTGCCAGGGCGTGGTGTTGGGCTTGGAGGTCGAACTGGCGGTGCGTACCGAGGACTCCCGGCACGCCGAGCGGGTGCGTCGCCTGGTGGCCGCGGTCGCCAAGGAAATGTCCACCGACGGTGTCATCAAGGGCGCCGGAGGCGGCGACGGCGGGCTGTTCAACGGCATCACGGCGCGATACCTGGCGCTGGTGGCGAACACGTTGCCGGGGGACACCGCCGAGGATCAGGCCGCGCGCGACACGGCGCGCTCGCTCGTCCTCAAATCCGCACAAGCGGCCTGGGACAACCGTCAGACGGTGGACGGGCTGCCGCTGTTCGGGGCGTTCTGGGACCAGACCGCTGAGGTGCCCGGGGCAGAAGGGCAGCAAGCGCAGTTCATCGACGGCGCGGTGAGCGCCTCGGCGATCCCCGAACGTGACCTGTCGGTTCAGGTTTCGGGCTGGATGTTGATGGAAGCCGCGCACACTCTGGCGGAGTGACGCCGGTGACGGCCCCGAACTGAGCGGGTGCTCAGCGGGGGCTAGGTTAAGCACTGTGAGAGATGTGCTCGCCGAACTGCTGGCAGTTTGGCGTGCCGGTGGCACGGCGGGCATGGCGACGGTGGTGCGCACATTCCGGTCCGCGCCACGACCCGCCGGTGCTTCGATGGTGGTGGCCCCCGACGGCACGGTGACCGGGTCGGTATCGGGCGGCTGCGTCGAAGGCGCGGTGTACGAACTGGCCGGCGAGGTGGTCGCGGCGGGCACCCCGGTGCTGCAGCGGTACGGGGTGAGTGACGACGACGCCTTCGCCGTCGGGTTGACCTGCGGCGGTGTGCTCGACGTGTACGTCGAGCCGGTGTCCCGGCAGACGTTCCCGGAACTGGAAGCACTCGTCGGCGACATCGAGGCGCATCGCCCCGCCGCGACCGCGACCGTCATCGCCCATCCCGATCCCACCTGGCTCGGCCGCCGACTGGTGATCCGGGCCGACGAGGTGAGCGGCACCCTCGGTTCCGCCCGTGCCGACGATGCGGTGACCGACGATGCCCGCGGCCTGCTCGACACCGGCCGCAGCGGGGTACTGACGTTCGGACCGGACGGCGAGCGGCGCGGTGAGGGCATGGACGTCTTCGTCGCAAGCTTCGCGCCGCGGCCCCGGATGCTGGTGTTCGGCGCGATCGACTTCGCGGCCGCCGTGGCACGGCAGGGATCGCTGCTCGGCTACCGCGTCACCGTGTGCGACGCCCGTCCGGTGTTCGCGACGGCGGCCCGGTTCCCGACCGCCGACGAGGTCGTCGTCGACTGGCCCAATCGATACCTGGCCGCACAGGCCGCGGAAGGTGCGATCGACGGCCGTACGGTCGTCTGTCTGCTCACCCATGATCCGAAGTTCGATGTGCCACTGCTCGAGGTGGCGTTGCGGCTGCCGGCGATCGGCTACATCGGAGCGATGGGGTCGCGGCGC
Source organism: Mycolicibacterium porcinum (assembly GCA_001942045.1). GTDB lineage: Bacteria > Actinomycetota > Actinomycetes > Mycobacteriales > Mycobacteriaceae > Mycobacterium > Mycobacterium porcinum_A. The sequence goes on along the minus strand of MSTD01000025.1, from coordinate 10,646 downwards.
ACACATGAAGACCGGATGGCCCGGCTGCGTGAGATCGGCCTGACCGAGGCAGAACTCGCCAGATTGTCCAGCCCCATAGGGTTGGACCTGGGCGCCAGGACACCGGAGGAGACGGCGGTGTCGATCGCTGCGGAGATCATCGCCCAACGCTGGGGCGGCAGCGGCAAGCCGCTGACCGAAACCGGCGGACGTATTCATCACGAACACAACGAACCGAGTGAATTGAGGAGCGGTCAGTGACACGAGCCAGGATCGATTTCCCGAGCCGAATCGGCGTGTGGTGGGCCAGCGACACCTGGTCGATGCCGGACGCGCAACAGGTGGCGCGGGAGATCGAGGCGCTGGGCTTCGGTTCGCTGTTCCTGCCGGAGGTGGTCGGCAAGGAGGCGCTGACCCAGTCGGCGGCGTTCCTGTCCGCCACCGAGCGGCTCGTGGTCGGCACCGGCATCGCCAACATTCACGTCCGGGTGCCGTCGGCGGCCGAATCCGGGGCGCGGACCTTGACCGCGCTGCACCCCGGACGGTTCGTGCTCGGGCTGGGGGTCAGCCACGGTCCTCTGGTGGAGCGCGGCCTGGGCGGCACGTACGCCAAGCCGCTGGCCACGATGCGCACCTACCTGGAGCGGATGGCCGCGGTGCCCGAGCAGATCGAACCCGGGGTCGGACGCCCGCCCCGGTTGGTGGCCGCGCTCGGACCGAAGATGATCGAGCTGTCCGGCACGCACGCCGACGGGGCGCACCCGTACCTGGTCACGCCCGAGCACACCGCCACGACGCGCGAGATTCTGGGCCAGGACCGCTGGGTGGTCTCCGAGCAGGCCGTCGCCATCGGCGGTGACGACGCCTACCAACTGGCCAGGGCGCATCAGCATCTCGAGGTCTACAGCGGCCTGCCCAATTACCGGAACTCATGGCTGCGTCAGGGGTTCGACGAATCCGACCTGGTTCGCGGTGGTTCGGACCGGCTGGCGCGTCGCCTCGTCGGCATGGGCTCGGCCGACCAGGCTGCCGCGGTGATCACGGCCCACCTGGACGCCGGCGCCGATCACGTCGTCGTGCAGGCATTGGGGGAGAACCCGACGGCCGACCCGCGCCCGGCGCTACGCGAACTCGCCGCCGCCCTGGGTCTCGGGTAACTCCCGGCTAGACCTGATCGGCAGCGGCCTTCTTGGCGGCCCGGCGGCGCTTGAGCCATTCGAAGAACATCGGGGCCACCGAGGCCACGACGATCAGGATGAAGATCGGCTCCAGCAGCTTCTGGATGATCTCGAACTGGCCGAGCCAGTAACCGAGGAGCACGAGGCCGACGCCCCACACGATCGCGCCAAGGACGTTGAACGTCGTGAACACCGAGTAGCGCATCTTGGCGGCGCCGGCGACGATCGGCGCCAGGGTGCGCACGATCGGCACGAAGCGGGCGATGACGATCGCGAACGGGCCGCGCTGCTCGAAGAACGCGTGGGCCTCGTCGAGGTACTTCTGCTTCAGCACTCGGGCGTCCGGCTTGAACATCTCGACACCGATGAACCGGCCGATGAAGTAGCCGACCTGGCCGCCGAGGATCGCCGCCAACGGAATGAACAGCAGCAGCTGCCAGAGCGCGAAGTTGGCGTCCACGGCCGTTCCCTGCGCGGCAGTGCCCGCGGCGAGCATGCCGGCGACGAACAACAACGAGTCACCCGGCAGGACGGGGAACAGCACTCCGGACTCGACGAAGACGACGACGAGGATGCCCACCAGGGCCCAGGTGCCGAAGGATCCGATGAGGTGCAGGGGATCCATGAAATCCGGCATGAGCGCCAGATTGGTCGTAGCCTCAGGGAGGGCGGTGTCGATCACGACTCCCAAGGGTACCTGGGCCCCACCAGCGGTCTTCACCTGCGATAACTCGCGTCCAGATGGAAGGACAAGCCATGCCGATCGCCACGCCTGAGGTCTATGCCGAGATGCTGGGCCGGGCCAAGGAGCATTCGTTCGCGTTCCCGGCCATCAACTGCACGTCGTCGGAGACGATCAACGCCGCCATCAAGGGTTTTGCCGACGCGGGTAGCGACGGCATCATCCAGTTCTCGACCGGTGGCGCCGAGTTCGCCTCGGGGCTGGGAGTCAAGGACATGGTGACCGGCGCCGTGGCGCTGGCTGAGTTCGCCCATGTGATCGCCGACAGGTACCCGATCACGGTGGCCCTGCACACCGACCACTGTCCGAAGGACAAGCTGGACACCTATGTGCGGCCGCTGCTGGCCATCTCGGCCGAGCGGGTCGCCGCGGGCCGCAACCCGCTGTTCCAGTCGCACATGTGGGACGGCTCGGCGGTCCCGATCGACGAGAACCTGACCATCGCGCAGGAACTGCTGAAGCTCGCGGCGGCGGCCAAGATCGTCCTCGAGGTCGAGATCGGTGTGGTCGGCGGTGAAGAGGACGGGGTCGAAGCCGAGATCAACGAGAAGCTCTACACCTCCTCGGAGGATTTCGAGAAGACCATCGACGCGCTGGGCGCCGGTGAGCAGGGGGCTTACCTGCTGGCCGCGACGTTCGGCAACGTGCACGGCGTGTACAAGCCCGGCAATGTCGTGCTCAAGCCCGAGGTGCTGGCCGAGGGGCAGCGCGTCGCCGCCGCCAAGCTCGGATTGGGCAGTGACGCAAAGCCTTTCGACTTCGTCTTCCACGGCGGGTCCGGTTCGCTGAAGTCCGAGATCGAGGATTCCCTGAAGTACGGCGTGGTGAAGATGAATGTCGACACCGACACCCAGTACGCCTTCACCCGGCCCCTGGCGGCGCACATGTTCACCAACTACGACGGTGTTCTGAAAGTGGACGGCGAAGTGGGCAACAAGAAGGTCTACGACCCGCGCAGCTACCTGAAGAAGGCCGAGGCGTCGATGTCCGAACGGGTCATCGAGGCTTGCAACGACCTGCACAGCGCCGGGCGCAGCGTCACCGGCGCCTAGCTACTCAGGCGGCCAGCCTGCCGTACCCCAGGATGCCCGCGATCTCGGCGTCGTCGAGGGTGTGCACGCGGATGCCGCCCTCCTCGTTGCCGCCGACTGTGGTGATCGCGTTGTCATTCGTGGCCACAACGAAATTCGTGTGCAACCCGAGCGGGCTGCCGTCGGCGTACATCACCACGTCACCGGTGTGCGGCCGGTAACCGTTCGGTTCCGCGAAGCGGCCGGCTGCCTGGTAGTACTCCTGCAACGTGTAGACGCCCGGGATCCGCCAGCTGCCCGAATTCGGGTTGGTCAGTGGCTGCCCCGCCTCGTTGAGCACCCAGCTGACGAAGTCGGCGCACCACGGCTCCTCGATGCCCTCGGAAAAATGGCTGCCGCCGGGCTGGTCCTCGTATTGCGCGCGCAGCACGTCGACGATGCGCGCCTGGGCCGGATCGAGTGCGGCGCGGTCGAGCTCGGGAAAGGCCACGCGTTTGCCGGGTAGGACGTCGAGCACGGAGTCCGGATCCCGCACCAACAGGGCGGCCAGACCCACGACGACGACCGCGCCGAGTGCACACAATGCCAACCAGAGCCTGGGTCCGCGCAGCGTCACCCGATCAGGTTAACCGGTGGGCGCCTGGCAGATCTTCCACTGATTGTCGCGGAACTGGAGGTCGAAGCTGCGGGTCGATCGGGTTTGCGGGGCGAACGCCATGAAGCTGGTGACATTGGCTTCGGCGTGGTCGCCGTTGACGACCACCTGGTCGATGCTGGCCACCACGGGGTATTGCTTGGCCGCGGCCACCCGGGCGTGGGTCTCGTCCCAGGCCTTCTGGTCGTACTTGACGTAGTTGTCGCTGGTGGTGCCGCAGGTCATCGACCGCAGGGCGGCCAGGTCGCCGCGCTGGATGGCCGAGTCGAAGTTCTGGATGGTCTCGCGGACGTCGTCCTCCTGGGAGGCGGCCGACGACGATTTGCGGGTCAGCAGGACGGTGCCGAGCACCGCGATCGCCACGAGTGCCGCGATCACCAGCACGACCGCGACGACCCAGCCCCAGCTCCGGCGGGCGGCGGGCGCTGGCTTCTGATCCTGCTCCTCGCGCGGTGGGATGACTTGTGGGGCAGCGCCTTTCGGTACCTCGGCGGCGACGGTGTCACCCTCGGCGGGTGGGGCGAAGACCTCGGTCTCCGGATCGGGAGGAGTGTCGATCTTCTGCGTCGACCCGTCGAATCCGGACGGTGCGGTGAAACGTCGCTCTTCGCTGCGTGCCACTGCCTCGGTGACAGCGTCGGGTGAGCCGATGATCTCGGTGGCCGGCTCGGTCCCGTCTGACATCCGGGGCAACTCGACCTGCTCGGTCGGCGTATCACTGTGATCGGTGGGTGGTCCAGCCTGCTCGTCAGGTCCCGTTGGGTTCGACATCCCTGCTGCGGTCCTCCCGTACGTCGGTACCGGTGGAGCTTATCCGTCGGTGCACAATAGGCCCATGACACGGATGGGTGATTTGTTGGGGCCGGATCCGGTGCTCCTTCCCGGGGACCCCGACGCCGAGGACGAATTGGCTGCGGGTGAGAAGGCCGCCGTGGTGGCCGCCGCCCACCCGTCGGCGTCGATCGCATGGGCGGTGCTTGCCGAGCAGGCGCTCGCCGACGACAAAGCCGTCACCGCATATGCGTACGCCCGCACCGGATATCACCGCGGGCTCGACCAGTTGCGCCGCAACGGCTGGAAGGGTTTCGGCCCGGTGCCGTTCGCTCATGAGCCGAATCAGGGCTTCCTGCGATGTGTGGCCGCGCTGGCCCGGGCCGCCGACGACATCGGCGAGACCGACGAGTTCCAGCGGTGTCTCGATCTGCTCGATGACTGCGATCCGTCCGCGCGCGGCGAGCTCGGCCTGGCCTAGGGCTCTCAGTCCTTCGCTTCGCAGGAGCAGTCTTCGGCTGAGTTGGGCGGCTCCACCTGAACGGTGGCGTGTGCCAGCCCGCGAGCGTTCAGTACTGCGCGGGCGTCGTCGAGCACTCGAGCGGTGTCGGCACTGCTGGTCAGGTGCGCGGTGACCATGTCCTTGCCGGGAACGAGCGTCCACACGTGCAGATCGTGTACCTCGGTCACGCCGTCCACCGATTCGAGCGCGGTCCGCAGTTCGTTCACGTCGATGTGCTGCGGCGACGATTCGCTCAGGATTCGCAGCGCGGCGCGGGCCAATGCGATGGCCCGCGGCAGCACCCACAGGGCGACCAGGACCGCGACCACCACGTCGGCATAAGGCCAGCCGGTGGTGACGGTGACGATGCCGGCGATCAGGACGCCGATGCTGCCGACGGTGTCGGCCATGACCTCCATGTATGCGCCCTTGACCGCCAGGCTGTCCTTGGACTGCGAGCGCAGCAGCAACACCACGACCGCGTTGGCGGCCAAACCGGCGAGCGCGACGACGATCATCGGCACGCCAGGAACCTCGGGCGCATTGCCGAGCCGTTCGAACGCCTCGTACAGGATGAAGGCCGCGACGCCCAGCAGGAGGGCGGCGTTGGCCACGGCGGTGAAGACCTCCGCCCGGTGCCAGCCGTAGGTGCGGGCCGGCGATGAGCTGCCGCGCTTGGCCAGCAGTACCGCGGTCAACCCCATGAACATCGCGACCAGGTCGGTGAGCATGTGGCCGGCGTCGGCGAGCAAAGCGATCGAGTTGATCAGCAGTGCGGTGACCAACTCCAGGACGAAGAACGCGCTGAGGATCGCCGCGGCGATGATCATCCTGCTGACGCGGGTATCGCTGCTGTGGCTGTGATCGTGGCCGGCACCCATGTCCCGAAATATATGCGGAAGTACGCATATGTGGCAAGCGTCAGAGCCAGGCGGACCAGAACCGGGTCAGCTGACTGCCGATCGACACCAGCTGGCTGGGCACGCCGGAGAGGTCGACGAACCAGAACACCACCGAGAAGAACCAGCGGTTCAGCGTCGGCGTGAACAGCAGGATCAGCAGGATGAACAGGCCCCACTGCTTGGCCGGCTCGAGGGCCCGTTGCGTGTCGGGGCTCAGGTGCGGTTCCAGTGCGCCGTAGCCGTCCAGCCCGGGAACCGGAAGCAGGTTCAGCACGACCGCGGTGACCTGCAGGAACCCCAGGAACGCCAGGCCGGACCAGAACACGCTGTGGGTCGGGTCGAAGAAGATTCGGGTGACGCCGAGCAGCAGGACCGCCAGCACCAGGTTGGCCGCCGGACCGGCCAGGCTGACCAGGGTTTTCTGCCGGGCCGTCATCCACGAAGTGCGGACATAGACCGCCCCACCGGGCAACCCGATGCCGCCGAGGGCGATGACGAGCACCGGAAATCCCAGCGACAGCAGGGGATGGGAGTACTTGAACGGGTTCAGCGTCAGATACCCGCGCACCGCGACGTCGTGGTCCCCGAACCGCCAGGCGGTGAAGGCATGGCCGAATTCATGGAGGCACAGCGACACCAGCCAGCCCGCGATCACCAGAATGAAGACGCCGACGTAGGACAGCGGCTTGATGTTGTCGGCCGCGAGCCAGGCCACCACCCCGCCCGCGGCGGTGAGCGCGACGACGGCCAGGAATACCGGGCTGGGCCGGACCGACTGATGCAGCGGGCGGATGTTCACGATTCGACGCTACGGCAATCCGGCCTGGCTCAGCCTCCCCTTGGGCGCAGCTCAGCCGACGCGCAGCCAACCCTCGGTGTGCCGGTAGAACGTCGAGCGTCGGACGGTCCGCGGCGCGGGCACGCCGTCGCGGATGACCTGCGCACCCGGTGTGCCCAGCTGTGCGGCGCGTCCGGCCACCCAGCGGCGCGGTCGGCCCCGGTCCGACAGCACGCTCGCGCGCAGTCCGGGCATGCTCAGCGTGGGTTCGACCCGGACCCCCGGCGCCTCGCCGTCGAACAGCACGATGTCGTCGACGATGGCTTCACCCTCGACGGGTCCACCATCGGGTCCGCGCCACTGCGCCGCGTTGACCAGCACCGTTCCCGTCTCGTCGCGGATCAGCGGGACACGCCGGGCGGGCGCCCTGAGGGCGCGGCGGGCCGACCAGATGCCAGAGGCCGCGGCGACCTCGACGTCGAGTCGGTCTGCCCGCAGCAACGCGCTCAGTACGGCGGCGAGCTCGGCTTCACCGCCGGTCACGACCAGTCTGCGGGCCGTGCCGAGGTCGTCGAGATCTAGTTGTGGCAGGTTGCGGAGCGGGCGCGGAACGGGCCCCGTACCGACCACCGCAACCCCGTCTGAGGTGGTCAAAACTGCTCCTCGGGGTCAGAGAAATGTGTTCCTGGCGTGAGCTGGGATAAGGTGACCTACCGGCTGCATCACATTAGTGCGGAAGATTAGGCGGGAGATTACGCCATGCCGGCAATCGTCCTCATCGGCGCCCAGTGGGGCGACGAGGGCAAAGGTAAAGCCACCGATCTGCTCGGTGGACGCGTGCAGTGGGTGGTTCGCTACCAGGGGGGAAACAACGCCGGGCACACCGTCGTCCTGCCCACCGGGGAGAACTTCGCACTGCACCTGATCCCTTCGGGCATCCTGACGCCAGGGGTCACCAACGTCATCGGCAACGGCGTGGTGGTCGATCCGGGTGTGCTGCTCACCGAGCTCAAGGGCCTGGAGGAACGCGGCGTCGACACTTCGGGCCTGCTGATCTCCGCCGACGCACATCTGCTGATGCCGTATCACGTCGCCATCGACAAGGTGGTCGAGCGATACGCCGGAAGCAAGAAGATCGGCACCACCGGCCGCGGCATCGGTCCCTGCTACCAGGACAAGATCGCCCGTATCGGCATCCGGGTCGCCGACGTGCTCGACGAGCAGTTGCTGGCCGAAAAGATCGAGGCCGCACTGGAATTCAAGAACCAGGTGCTGGTCAAGATCTACAACCGCAAGGCGCTCGAACCGGCCGAGGTACTGGAGAACCTGCTGACCCAGGCCGAAGGCTTCAAGCACCGCATCGCCGATGCCCGGCTGCTGCTCAACCAGGCGCTGGAAAACGGCGAGACCGTGCTGCTGGAGGGGTCGCAGGGCACCCTGCTCGACGTCGACCACGGCACCTACCCGTTCGTCACGTCGTCGAACCCCACCGCAGGCGGCGCCGCTGTCGGCTCCGGAATCGGCCCGACGCGGATCACCACGGTGCTGGGAATCCTCAAGGCCTACACCACTCGTGTCGGGTCCGGTCCGTTCCCGACGGAGCTGTTCGACGAGCACGGTGCATATCTGGCCAAGACCGGCGGCGAGGTCGGCGTGACTACCGGCCGCGCCCGGCGCTGCGGCTGGTTCGACGCGGTGATCGCGCGGTACGCGACGCGCGTCAACGGCATCACCGACTACTTCCTGACCAAGCTCGACGTCCTGTCCAGCCTGGAGACGGTGCCGGTGTGCGTCGGCTACAAGGTGGACGGCAAGCGCACCAACGAGATGCCGATGACGCAGTCCGACATCGCCCGCGCCGAACCGATCTACGAAGAGCTGCCCGGTTGGTGGGAGGACATCTCCGCCGCCCGTGAGTTCTCGGATCTGCCCGCCAAGGCTCAGGACTATGTGCTGCGGCTGGAAGAGCTTGCCGGTGCCCATGTTTCGTGCATCGGTGTGGGCCCGGGCCGCGAGCAGACGATCGTGCGTCGTGACATCCTGGCCGCCAAGTGACAGACGAGCGACCATCTGTCTTCGAGCAGCACGGCGGATTCCCGGTATTCGAAACAGCTGATCCCGGACCGGGTTTCGCGCGTTTCCTGACTGCGATGCGCCGGGCGCAGGATCTGGCCGTGTCGGCCAACCCGGACAGCGACACCTGGGACGACGCGGCTGACCGAGTCGAAGAGCTCGTCAAACTGCTTGGGCCGTACGAGGCGGCCGAGGGTGTCGGCCCGGCCAACCGGGTGCCGTCCCTGCCGGGTGTCGGCAGCCTGCTGATGCCGCCGTTCACCGTGGCAAAGTTCGAGCCCGAGGGCGTCGAATTGAAGGTCCAGTTCAGCCGGTTCCACGTCGGCGGCAACTATGCAGTGCACGGTGGTGTGCTCCCGCTGCTGTTCGACTCGGTGTTCGGCATGGTGATTCATGCCGCGGGCCGGCCGATCAGTCGCACCGCGTTCCTGCATGTGGACTACCGCAAGGTCACGCCCATCGACACCGAGTTGACGGCACGCGGCTGGGTACGTGAGGCCGAGGGCCGCAAAGCATTTGTGAACGCCGAACTCCGTGACCCCGACGAGAACCTGCTCGCCGAGGCAAACGGCCTGATGCTCAGATTGCTGCCCGGCCAGCCCTGAGCCGTGCGGCCGCCGTCGACCTGAGCACCGCGCCACGGTAAAACCTGGGCTCCGCGGTCATCGTGGGGCAAAAAATACCGGACTCGATTGGGCATCGAATGGCGCGTGCCCCCGCACTTTGTGGCGTTGGGTGTCACCATGACGGCGTGGTCCAACAACATTTGCACCGCTTGTCTACGCCGCGGGCGGCTGCGCTGGCCGGCGTGTTGTTCGCCGTGCTGTTCGGAGTGGCCCTGGTACTGATCCGCACCGCGCTGCCCGAGGGCGCCGAGCCGGGTTCGCAATGGATCGACGGCGCGACCACCCGGCTGCGCGTGGCGTCGGTGTTGATGCCGTTCGCCGGCATCGCGTTCTTGTGGTTCATCGGGGTGGTGCGTGACGGCTTCGGCCGCTACGAGGATCGGTTCTTCTCGTCGGTGTTCCTCGGCAGCGGAATCCTGTTCTTGGCGATGATGTTCGTTTCCTCAGCTGTCGGTGCCGGGCTGATCGCCAGCCGGGCCGGGATCTCGGACGCCGACGCCTACAGCCACGTCGCCACATTCGGGCAGATGGTGTTGATGGCGCTGAGCAAGACCTACGGCGTCCGGATGGCTGCCGTGTTCATGATGTCGCTGGCGACGATCTGGCTCAAGACCGGCTTGATGCCGCGCCCGCTCGTGTACGCGACTTACCTTGTCGCAGTGGGCCTTCTGATCGCAGGCAATGTCAGTATGTGGATCGTGCTGGCGTTCCCGCTGTGGGTGCTTGCCGTCAGTGTCCTGATCCTGATCCGGGCTGGGGTGATCGACCTGCACGGGGAGCGGGAGCATCCGGAGTAGTCCCGTCGGATTCATTTCGGCGTATGTGATGTCTCAGGACATTGGTGACAGTTCAGGTGGTTTTGGTGGTGACACTTCTGCCCCAAAGTTTCGGTGGTGGCTGCTCATGAACCCATCGATCCTCTCGTCCGCCTTGCGATCTTGCAGTGGCCTGACGATGCGCCCGCGGGGCGGTCTCGACGTTCTACGCTGAGCACGGCATCTCTCGAAAGTCGTTCTACGAGTTGCACAAACGCGCGAAAGTCGACGGCCAGCACGGCCTAGCGCAGGTCCTGGTCGCCACTGACGGCGACAAGATCACCGTGGCAGACCTCGACGGCAAGGTCCTCATCGAACACACTCGACCCGCACCCGGGTGAGATACGTCGGCAACGGACGACCCCGCGGCGGCCGCCCCAACAACGATGAACCGTCACCGATGTCCTGACACGCCAACTGTCACCGATGTCCTGATACAGAACTGTCACCGATGTCCTGAGATAACACGTCCCTCGTGTCGGCCCACAGCGGTATACTCGAACACATGTTCGACACTGAGTCCGTGTCTGATGTGGAGCTGATCGATCAGGTCAGCGCTGCCACGCGGGCCGAGTCGATGGCGATCGCGGCCCG